>NZ_JBYFCJ010000033.1:0-78007 GCF_057652235.1 Arsenicibacter sp. R0_47
AAAAGCCCTGAACAGTTTGAGCAGGAGTATTATACTAAACTTGCAAGTTCAGTGTGCCGCTAAACCGGACCACCTCACTATTCTTAGTGTCACTATTGACAAAACAAGTTTTTGTTTATCTTGGCAAAAGCAATTAAAACCTAAACTTATCTTATGCTTCACAAAATGTTTACTAAACGTGCCGGCCTTATAGCTATCGGTCTGGCAACCAGCGCTTTTCTGTATAGCTGCGAATCATCTATTGAGCTTCAGCTCCCCAAAGACCCGGCAGGCGCCGCACGCGTGGCCGCAGGAGCAAATTATGTGCCAGGCGAACTGATCGTAAAGTTCTCAAAAACAGCAGGATTAGCAGGCCGTCTGAACGCATTGACCAAAGTAAAAGGGCAGGTTGCCGAGAAGATCCTGACAAAACTGATGGAGCAGAGCGGTGATACGGAAGGTATCGCGCTGGTAAGCACGTCGCTTGATGTTCTGGAAGCGATTGATGCACTTCAGGGACTTCCGGAAGTGGAGTTTGCCGAGCCCAATTACATCTACCAGCACAACGCCACCTCCAATGATACGTACCTGTCTAACTTATGGGGTATGTCAGCCGGCGGTAACGTATATGGCAGCCAGGCCATCACAGCCTGGGCAAATAATAAGACCGGTTCAAATACGGTCTACGTCGGCATTATCGACGAAGGGTATATGTATACCCATGAAGATCTGGCCGCCAATGCCGGTACCAACCCGTTTGAAATTGCCGGCAACAAGAAAGACGACGATGCTAACGGTTACATTGACGACGTGTATGGCTGGGATTTCGCCGGTAATAATAATACGGTTTTTGACGGAACGGCCGATGACCACGGTACCCACGTAGCCGGTACAATCGGTGCAGTCGGTGGCAATGCCAAGGGCGTGGCCGGTGTAAACTGGACCGTTAAACTGCTTTCCGGTAAGTTTCTGGGCGCAAACGGCGGAACAACCGCCAACGCAATTAAAGCAATCGACTACTTCACAAACCTGAAGAAAAAAGGTCTGAACATCGTAGCCACCAATAATTCATGGGGCGGCGGCGGTTTCTCGCAGGCACTTCAGGACGCAATCGAACGTGCCAATCAGGCAGGTGTGTTATTCATCGCAGCTGCCGGAAACGGTGGTACCGACGGAATTGGTGACAATAACGACGCAGTAGCCAATTATCCGTCTAACTACCCGAACAGTAATGTAATTGCGGTAGCCTCTATCACCAGTGCCGGTGCGTTGTCAAGCTTCTCAAACTACGGCGCTACGCAGGTAGACATCGGTGCTCCGGGTTCAGCTATCTATTCAACGCTTCCGGCAGCCGGTAGCAAATCGACCTATGGTTCTTACAGCGGTACGTCGATGGCCACGCCGCACGTGACCGGTGCCGCGGCCTTGTATAAATCCATTAATCCGTCAGCTACAGCGGCCCAGATTAAAGCCGCTATCCTGAACGCAGCTACGCCAACACCTTCACTGGCCGGCAAAACCGTTACCGGCGGCCGCCTCAACGTGTCGACGTTCTAGTTAAAACTAACCTCAATTTAAAAAGCCGCCGGTACGTTTTCTCCGGCGGCTTTTTTGTTTAAGAAGTATTAACATCAAAAATAGTCGGGTTAGCGTTTACCTTTGTAGCCGGATTACTCCGGATGTTGCCCGGCCAACGCTTAATCGCGGTGCAGCTACGAAGTCGATTGCTATTTATGAACTACAGACTGCTTGTTATACTTTTTCTGTTTTCGCTACCCGTCCTGCTGAGCCGGTGCGCGCAGGTGGCCCAGCCTCCGGGTGGCAAAAAAGATTCGCTGGCCCCCGTATTACTGCAAAGTATTCCGGCTAACCGCGAGCTTAATTACCGGGGCAAAACTATTGAACTGACATTCAACGAATACATCAACGCGGAAAATCTGGTGCAGAAAGTGCTGATTACCCCACAGGACAGCAACACCTTTGTGCCCAAAATTATGCCGGAGGGTATCCGCCTGACCTTTAATAAACCGTTCCAGCCCAATACGACCTATACCATCAGCTTTGCCGATGCCATCCGCGACATTACGGAACGGAATATTGCTAAAAACCCGAAAATCGTGTTCAGCACCGGAAATTCCATTGACTCCCTGCAAATCAGCGGGACGGTCGAAGATGCCGAAACCCGCAAGCCGATTCTGGGCATGGTCGTTGGTTTATTCAGTCCGAAAGATACGTTGCCGATCCAGCGGAAACGGCCGCAGTATTTTGCGCGCACCGACAGCAGCGGTAATTACCTGCTCGAAAACGTCAAATCGGACCTGTATCAGATTTATGCGTTCGAAGACAAGGACCTGAATCTGGTTAATAACCAGCCGGGCGAGCGCATTGCCTTCCGCGATTCGGTGATCGACCTGAACAAAAACCTGAGCAATATTAACCTTAAGGCCTTTAAGAGTTACGTAAAGCCACGCATCAGCCGCCGCGAACGAACCGACGAAACCGTCGGGCTGGAATTCAGCAGTGGTATGGCAAGCTACTCGGTCCGGTACCTGAAATCGATCAGCGACACCACTGTACTGGCCAGTCCGTCGGATACGCTGGTGTCATTTCTGGAACGCCCTACCCTCATCCGGCTTTACAAACAGCCCGCCAAAGCGGCGACAGATACCGTCCATGTACTGATTACGACGGAAGACTCGACCGGCAACCGCAACCAGTTTAAGGAACGGCTTTATTTCTCGACACTGAAATCACGCGCAAAGGACAAGGTAAAATTGAACGCCGATGTTACGCCTAAATCGGGCGAAAGCGTAGATAAAGCCGTAGAGATTAATATCACTTTTAATAAGCCGGTCACCAGGACGGATGTATCAAAAATCCGGCTCTACCGCACCGACAGCACCAAAACCCAGCCATTGACGGCCGAAAATCTGACGTGGAGTAACCGCTCATCGCGGTTACGTATTACCCGTACCACCACCCTGCGCGACACAATGACTTTACTGATCCAGAAAGGTGCGTTTTTCAGCATACAGGATGACACACTGGCACGGCAGAAATATGTATACAGGGTACTGGAAGCCGATGATTACGGATTAATTGCGGGGCGCATCAACCGGCCGGAAAAAAACTTTATCATTGAGCTTACCGACGAAAACTACAAGGTCATCCGAACGGCCTACAATACACAGAATTACTCGTTTCCAAAGCTCAAGCCCGGCCGTTACCGGCTCCGGCTTATTATCGATACCAACGGCAACCGACGGCGGGATACGGGAAATATTCAGCGTCTCGAACAGCCGGAAGAGATCATTTACCACCCCGGCATGCAGGATGGTATCATCACCCTCAAACGCGATTTCGAGTTCACCGACATTGACTTTTAAGCAGGACACGTGTCCTGCTTTTTTGTTATATTTGGAGACGAACTAACGAACAAATCTATGTTGACGACCATTGAAGCCATTTATGAAGACGGTAAAATCATCTGGGAAGAGACACCTCCTGCAACAAAGCGCGCCAAAGTAATTGTGACCTTTCTGGAAGAGTCAGAACAACCGGCACAAGCCGGAAAACGTAGAAAAGGAGGATCCATGAAGGGGCAAATATGGATAGCTGACGATTTCAATGACCCTCTCGAAGATCTGAAAGATTATATGTAACATGACATATTTACTTGATACGCAAGCAGCAATCTGGTTTATTGAAAGTAGCTCTGCACTTTC
The DNA here is from genome assembly GCF_057652235.1 of Arsenicibacter sp. R0_47. Taxonomy (NCBI): domain Bacteria; kingdom Pseudomonadati; phylum Bacteroidota; class Cytophagia; order Cytophagales; family Spirosomataceae; genus Arsenicibacter; species Arsenicibacter sp. R0_47. The sequence continues at coordinate 3,705 of NZ_JBYFCJ010000033.1, forward strand.
TTCGACAGCTAAACGCTGTATTCAGGATAATGATAATACGATTGTTCTTAGCAGAATTTCGTTATTTGAGATTGCCATAAAAATAAAAATCGGAAAGCTAAAAATAAGGAGAGGTATTAAAGGATTCATTGATGATTTAAATAGTGAACGTATCCATATTTATCCTGTCACAGATACGCATATCTTAAGTTACCAACTTATTCCTCTCTTCGAACAGCACCGCGACCCCTTCGACCGGCTAATTCTCGCCACTGCCCTGGCCGAAAACTGGCCCGTGATCTCTGCCGATGAAAAATTCCGGCTTTATGATGGCGTTGTGCAGTTAATCTGGTAAGCTTTTTCAGTCCACCCCATAAGCAGTTACCTCTTATTAGTCCTCCCGAAGCCCCTAAAATACTCTACTTTTTTTGTAGAATTGATTCCACAAGAATGAGGAAAGTCTGTTCAGCTATGCATCCGGATCAGTTTGGCACACATTCCCGTTCCCGTACTTTCAGAGCATTCAGCAAAAACACAAATCGCTATAGATCAGAACGTTACTCTTTTATCGGCTTTTTTTACATCGTGATCCGGTAAAATTTGGTACAGCATTTGGCCTTTGGTCAGGTAAATCAACAAATCATTACCCCACTATGGACACGATCACAAAGAAGCACAGCAAGAAAGTAGCCATCGTTGCACTGGCCGTTAGTTTAGTCACCGGAGATGTATTGATGAGCTGCAAAAACATAAAGAATAACACAAACAAAACACAGCGCGGAGCCGCTATCGGAGCGGGCTCAGGGGCAGTAATTGGTGGTGTTATTGGACGGAGATCAGGTAATACGGCCATTGGTGCCATCCTGGGTGCAACCGTTGGTGGCGCAGCAGGGGCAGTAATCGGACGGCGCATGGATAAGCAGGCAGAGGAGATGCAGCGCGAGTTACCTAACGCAACCGTCGAGCGGGTCGGTGAAGGCATAAAAATTACATTCGGTTCCGATATTCTGTTTGATGTGGACAAATATGACCTGAAGTCCACCACAAAACGGCAGCTGGATGATTTCGCCGAAACGCTCAACAAATATCCCGACACAGATATCGTTATCGAAGGCCACGCTGATGCAACCGGAGCCGACGATTACAACCTGAAACTGTCACGCCGACGCGCCGACGCCGTAGCAGGGTATCTGAAGTCACGAAGTGTAAAAAACGCACGGATTGATGAAAAAGGATACGGTGAAAGCCAGCCGGTAGCAGACAACGATACAGAATCAGGACGGGCTAAAAACCGCCGGGTTGACATTGCCGTCTTCGCCAATGACAAGATGAAGAAGGCCGCTAAAAACGGTGAACTTGATTAATTATAATCAGTAATGTTATGCCAGCTCTGAAGAAAGGAGATGAGGTTACCTGGAACTTTGCCACTGGTACTGCCAGTGGCAAAGTAACCAACGTGTCGGAACATGATGTAACAAAAACCATCAAGGGCAAAAAGATAAAGCGAAAAGGCTCAGCCGACGAACCTGCGCTGGTAATCAGACAGGAGAATGGTAATGAGGTAGTAAAGTCAGCCAGCGAAGTCAAAAAACAGTAGGTATGGCAACGAATACAGTAGACGACAAAGAAAAAAAGGACATCCGCGCCAAATTTGACCAATTGGTCAACATGACACCAAAACAGATTGAATCTTGGCTTAAAACCGATGAGTCAAAGGCTGTGGGCCAGAAAAAGGGCGACAGCACCGAATCAATCGGCCATAAGTCCGGTAAAAAAATAATCCACATTCTGAAAAAGAAGGTGAGTGAACTTGATGCTGCCGACTACGAGCATATGCAAACAGTAGTCAGTTACATCAAGCGACACTCTGCGCAGAAACCGGCGCATCCGGAAGAAAGCAACTGGGCCTATTCGCTCAAAAACTGGGGGCATAACCCGGCCAAATAATAGGTTTTAGTTGCCATTACAAGACATTTATCCAACTTTTACGTTGTAATTGTAGATAAAGTCTATCAAGCTTCAAAACAATTACAATTAACTCAACGAAATCATGACTGTTAAAGAAACACGGGGTGAAATCCTCGACGCACTGAACAAACTGCTTACCCGTAGCCACGACGCCGAAAAAGGATACCAGGAAGCAGCCGAAAACGCTAAAGATGCTGAACTGAAAAGCCTGTTTCTGGCTCAGTCGCGTCAGCGTGCAGAGTATGCAATGGAATTAGACCGCGAAGTCCGCGCGTTAGGCGGCGATCCGGACAACAGCACGAGCGTGTTATCAAACTTACACCGTGCATGGATTAACATTAAATCCGCTTTTGCGAGCGATGATGATAAAGCAACAGTTGAAGAATGTAAGCGCGGCGATCAGGAAGCGCTGAACGATTATACGGCTGTTTTACAGGAAACTGATCTGGCTGCCAGCACCCGTGAGTTGCTGCTGCGTCAGAAAGAGAGCATCGAATCAGCACATACGTCGATGTCTCGTCTAGCCTTGGTAGTGTAGTGAATGGTGGGATTGGAAAGCCTGCGCCCTTTGGGTGCAGGCTTTTTTGTTTTCGGCACCCGCCGGAATTGGCAGCAACCGCTTATATTAGGTTTTTCACGGTTCATTGTAATACGTTTGCGCAAGGTCTCATGTCAAAAATTACCGAGGTTAATTTTAAGGGCGGACTCCCTATGGAAATTGAGGTGATTCCGATCCGTAAAACCCTTCATAACCATAAATCGATTACCCGCCCCCACCGGGCAACCTTCTACCATATTGTTTGGGTACAGCAAGGCACAGCCACATTTCTGATTGATTTCGAGCCGGTTACGATTCAGGAAAACGCATTCTTATTCATTAACAAAGACCGCGTAAAAGCCCTTACCAGCGACACCCCGCATGACGGCAAAATACTGCTGTTTACCGACGATTTCTTTGCCAGGACCGAAGATGATATCGCCTCACTGCACAGTTCAATTCTTTTTAATGATCTGCTCGAAACAACGGCTCTGCCTGTAGGACATATCCCTTCACTCCAGACCATTTTTAATGAAATTGAAACGGAGCTGACCCACGAGAATGATGCGTATCAATATGAAATTGTCCACAGCCTGCTCAGCGCACTGCTGACAAGCGCCGAGCGCGAACGTAAACGGTCAGGTTATACTGAAATAGCAAAGGATCAGCACCTCGCCTATACAATTCAGTTTAAGGATTTACTGGAGCGTCAGTTTGCCGTGCAAAAATCAGTAAACAGCTATGCCGGCGGGCTTAATATTTCCGAAAAAAAACTCACGTCGGCTACACTCCGCACGCTGGGTAAATCGCCAAAGGCATTGATTGATGAACGTGTTATGCTGGAAGCCAAACGGCTGCTGGTACATACCGGCTTTTCAGTGAAGGAAATCGGCTATAAACTTGGTTTTGATGATCCTGCCTATTTCGGAAAGTATTTCCGGAAACATAGCGGTAAAACGCCCGCGGACTTCAGAGGAAGCTACCTTATCCGCTAACGGAGCAAAAGTACCATCATTTAACCGCTTTTTACCTTTATTACTCCCCGTTTGATGCTGAAATTTGCCATCGAAATCAGTAGTACGCTAAACGAATTAAACACATGAAAATAGCATTGACAGGAGCCACCGGCCAGCTGGGCCGTCTTGTATTATCTTATTTAACAGAGAAAACAGCTTCCGAAAACATTGTTGCCCTCGTACGTTCTGCCGCCAAAGCCGGCGACCTTGGCGTTGAGGTACGCGAAGCCGATTATGAACAACCTGAAACACTGGTGACTGCCCTGACCAGTGTCGATACACTTCTTCTGATTTCCGGCAATGAAATCGGTAAGCGGGCTGCTCAGCACAAAAACGTTATTGAAGCTGCCAAACAAACGGGTGTTACCTGGATTGTCTATACGAGTCTGCTGCATGCCGATACATCAACCATCAGTCTGGCCGGCGAACACCTTGCCACGGAAGCGCTGTTGGCTGAATCAGGTATCCCCTACACATTGCTGCGCAATGGCTGGTATACCGAAAATTACACTGGTTCGGTAGCCGGTGCAGTGGCCGGGGGCGCATATTTAGGCAGCGCGGGCGACGGCAAAATTTCGTCGGCAGCCCGTAAAGATTTTGCCGAAGCAGCCGCAGTGGTCCTGACCACAGAGGGCCATCAAGGCAAAACCTACGAACTCGCCGGCGATCAGGCCTATACCTTGACAGAACTGGCTGCTGAAATTTCGAAACAGACCGGAAAGGACATTCCGTACAAAAACCTGCCGGAAGGCGAGTACGCAGCGATTCTGGCTTCATTCGGCATTCCGGAAGGATTTACCCATGCCATTGCCGGCTGGGATGTTTCGGCGTCCAAAGGCGATTTATTTGACGGCGGCCATCAGCTATCCAGCCTGATCGGCCACCCGACAACGCCACTGGCCGAAACAGTAGCGGCGGCACTGGCAGCGCTGTAAACCTGCTGGTTATACCCGAAAAACGCTGAAGAAACACAGGTTTCTTCAGCGTTTTTTTATTTCATATTGATGCATATCAATTACCCGATACATAGCGTTATTCCCTTGCACCCTTCAAATCATTTTATGAAAACACCCACCTCCTTACATCACGTATCAATTGATTGCACGGTAATGGATTTCAGGATACTACGCGCTGTCTGTGTATTTTTTCTCGCAGCCGGTTTCTCTGTCACCCGGCTCCAGGCTCAAACGCCATCGACAGTCCAACCGGATGACAAACTGCTTGCTGAGATTCAAAAGCGGTTACCGATGGAGTGGGAAATGGAAATCAACGGAAAAGAAGTCACTATCCGGCATCCGGAAACCATCTGGTTTCCGCTCGACATGATTTATCCTGCTGATACAAACCAGCGAAATCAGACAAGGTATGAATTCAGGGAAGGCCGGAAAAAACTAATGGCCGCCCGAAACGCTGGTTTCCGGTTTCTGATTGAACCCAAATGGAGTAAGCAGAAAATGGAAGAGGCACTCAGTTTCAATGATAAAATCTGGCAGGATCCCGATATGGCGCAAAGGGATAAACGAAAGAAAATGAAACGGATACCGTCACACATGAGCGAACTGTATAGCCTGTTTCTACTTTCTGATTACGGTCTGACAGCTGATCATAAAGCTTATCTGCCAACTTATCTTTACGAACAGACCGGCAAAATTGACAAGCTAATTAACCTTTATTGTAAGCCTGTTTATTAAATCATTATTCCGGGAATATAACCGGTATAAACACGGCTTACGATAAAACATTCTGCCTGAACGTGTAGTTTTCTTACCAAACACTCAACATAAGTTTGGCTGGAACGCTACACGTTATGAAAAATACAGAAACTGCAGACGCTTCGCAGGAATCGATTCAGTCGAAACCGGGCAAGCCGTACCCCCGTGGTGCCAATTTTGATGGTCAGGGCACCAACTTTGCTCTTTTTAGTGAAAATGCAACCGCCGTCTGGCTTTGCCTCTACGATGCCGACAAACCTGATCAGGAAAAAGTCCGCATTCCCCTTACTGAACGTACGGAACTGGTCTGGCACATTTACCTCGATGATGTAAAGCCAGGACAATTATACGGCTACCGCGTTGAAGGCCCTTATGAGCCGGAAAACGGTCACTATTTCAATCCGAATAAGCTGCTGCTTGATCCATATGCGCGGGCTATCAATGCCCCGGTCACGCAGGATGATACCTTGCTTGGCTATGATTTCATGAGTCAGGATGAAAACCGGCACCGCGTATTCAATGATTCAGACAGCGGGCCGACGGCTCCGAAAAGTGTGGTAGTGGACCCGGCATTTGACTGGGGCGACGACACGCCACCAGCCATTCCGCTGCATAAGTCGGTTATTTACGAGATGCACGTGAAGGGCTTTACGCACCAGCATCCAACCATCAGCGAGAACATCCGTGGTTCGTATGCAGCGCTGGGCACGCCGGAAAGTATCGGTTATCTGAAAAAACTGGGCGTAACAGCCGTTGAGCTATTGCCGGTACATCAGTTTGCCAACGACAGCTACTGGGGCTATAACTCAATCGGCTTCTTTGCGCCGCACAACGGCTACACCTCATCAGGTATGATGGGTGGTCAGGTAACCGAGTTTAAGGAAATGGTGAAGGCCCTGCACAAAGAAGGCATTGAGGTCATTCTGGATGTGGTTTACAACCATACCTGCGAAGGTAACCAGTATGGTCCGACGCTGATGTTTAAAGGCATTGACAACCGGTCGTATTACCGCGTTGTTGAGTCACAGCCGGAGTTTTATATGGATTATACCGGTACGGGCAACACGCTGGATCTTACTCATCCGCGGGTGCTGCAGCTGGTGATGGATAGCCTGCGGTACTGGGTTACTGACATGCACGTCGACGGCTTCCGCTTCGACCTTGCCCCTGCCCTTACCCGCGACGAAGAAGAAACCGGCCGCGTGTCCTCGTTCCTTGATGCGGTGGCCCAGGACCCGATTCTGGCATCGGTAAAACTCATTGCCGAACCATGGGATATCCAGTCGTATCAGGTTGGTAATTTCCCAGTACGCTGGGCTGAATGGAACGGTCGCTACCGTGATTCTGTACGGGCTTTCTGGAAAAGCGACGAAGGCAAGGCCCATGAAATGACCTGCCGCGTGCTGGGTAGCCCGGATATGTATGCCAATGATGGCCGCTCACCGGCCCATAGCGTGAACCTGATTACGGCGCACGACGGCTTTACGCTGAATGACCTGGTCAGCTACAACGATAAACATAACGACGCCAACGGCGAAGACAACCGCGATGGCCACAACGATAACCTCAGCTGGAATCACGGTGCCGAAGGCCCGACCGACGATGAGGCGATCAATGAACTGCGTGAACGCCAGAAACGCAATTTCCTGACGACCCTTTTCTTTAGTCAGGGTACGCCAATGCTGGTAATGGGCGACGAATGTGGTCGCACACAACACGGCAACAATAACGCCTATTGTCAGGATAACGAAATCAGCTGGATGAACTGGCAGTGGGACGACAAGCAACAGGCTTTATTTGACTTCACAGCGCAATTAACGGCGCTGCGGCAGGAAACACCGCTCTTGAGCCGCCGCCGGTTCTATACAACAGAACAGATTACATGGCTGCGCTGCGATGGTCAGCCAATGGAAGGAGCTGATTACGAAAACGGTCAGACACGCTGTCTTGGTCTGCTGATTGACGGATCAGCCGTTGACGAACAGAATGAAGATGGTACGCAGATTGGCGAAAAGGAAGGCAAAAAAGAAATGCTGCTCTGGCTCATGAATGCGTACTGGGAAGACCTGACCTTCCACATTCCGAAAGGTAGCCGCGGGGGCTGGCATATTCTGGCCGACACGGCAAAAGGACAGGTGCATCCGAAAGAGAAAGTAGTTCGTGGCGGCGAAGGCTTTACCCTACCGGCCCGATCATCGGTGTTGCTGCATTGTCTGTCGTAATAGCAGTATCTTTTTCAGGACCTTCCAGGAAGTTGATAACTTCCTGGAAGGTCCTGAAAAACAGCCCGGGCGTTTAAACGCCCGGGCTGTTTTTTTATCCCCCTTTTGCGAACTCCCACATCAGTTGGACTACTTCGCAATCGTGAATCGCATTGTATAATTCTTCATCTGAGGCAAAACTTAACTGAGGGACCTGATACGCTTCGACATGCACGGTAAAAGCATCCTGCTCGAACGGCCACGGGTCTACACTAAGTTGCCCTTGTGGCTGCTGAAAAATAAAACAGGGTTTGCCGTCCGGCCCTTTACTTATTTCGAGGCGACGGCCATCCGGTGGCAGCAGATCCTGACACAAAATCAGGGAAAGCGCATCACACCATTGCAGGAACGCATAGGCATAATCCGCTTCCTGCTGAGACGCCAGACAGGCTTCACGCCACGTTTTCTGGTTCTTTACCTGCTCATCCAGAAAGGCATCAAGCGCCTTATCCTGCCCACGTTTAGCGGTATACAGGAATGTGGTATGCATGGACAGCATCAGCGCGTTCCACCGGCTTTTTTCCAGTCCGATCCGGATCATATTCCGGCATTGTTCCACAGAATATTCCAGTATTTTAAAATCGAGCGGAGCACCGGCAGTAGTCAGGTGATTGCGCTTCGCCCACACATCCTGCCCGTCGTCGTGCTCGGTCAGGGCAATCAGCGTTTCCACCCAATGCGATGGTCTGAGCCGCTTTTTCCAGCACAGCGCAAGCTGAAAGGCCAGCAGCCCGTGTGCCTGCTGATGAATGATCTGCCAGCCTATATCAATCTGTTTAACAATCATGTCAGTAATTGCTGCTCCGTAAAAAAAGCCACCCTTTACAGAGTGGCTTCGTTAAAAAGAGGAAGCTATGTGGTGAAACGCTCTGGTAAACATTCACCTTCGGAACCATAATTAATGTAATACTACTTTTTCGTTTTCTCCTTCCTTGTAGGTGTCGCCGGTCAGAATGGCGCGGGCCATTTCAAACAAACGAACCATTCGGCTGGAAGTAGAGTCCCAGTACTCTACTGTGTCCATTTCTACTTTCAACAGGGTAAGCTCCGGATCTTCTTTTCCCTCCGGAAACCATGGCTTGGCAACAGGTGACCAGAGCTCATCAATTTTCGCCCGGTCATCTGTCTCTTCGGCATGGCCGGAAACCGAGACATACGACGCATCGCTGACATCAGCATAGCTGACGTTTACCAGTTGTTGATGATTGTCGATCTGTTCTGTTTTCGGAGAGTTTTTCTTCGTAAAGAACCACAGATACCCATCCTGATCCACTTGCATGGTAGCCATTGGGCGGCTCAGTAGTTTGCCGTCACTGCCGACTGTCGTCATCATACCGATTTTGATATCGTCGATCAGTTCACGGACTTTTTTAAGGTGTTCACTGTTTTGTTGTTGCGTATTCATAACGTTGAGAGACGTAAATCACGGACCGTCAGGCCGGTAATTTACTGTTGAGTAATAAAACCCGGAAGGGTTGGATCATAGCAGGATTTTGTCCGCTATTGATTCTTACCTCTACAGCTTCAGCATTCAGGCAGCAACTACGATCTCACTCCACATCTGCTTACCTGCCATGACCCCTTGCTTCCGGATATTTTTATCGATGTCAGACCTAACCGGCTTAACCGGCCCGAACTGTTTACAGTCGATTAGTTATATAATGTTTCGCGGAGGTCGATTCCGTAAAACAAAGATGAAGGTGTTGTTGCCGGATTAGTGGTTTCAATGCTTTCCTGATGAGCCATTTCAAGAATAGAAACGCAGCTCCGGATAGTTTGGTGACACATGGCAAACACCTGTGCACTTTCTTCAGTAGAGAACTTAGCGGCCTCGTCTGCACACTTTTCACAGATTTCGATGCAGGTTTTTGCCAGTAACCGGGTATTTTCTGATCCCCGTACGTATAACATGGCTACCTGACGGCAAACGTCTGCACAGTCAAGGTTAAGGAAGATATAGCGGTACCAGTTTTCGATATCGGTTTTTCTTGAACAGGCCGTTGCTGATTCATCACATAATGTGGCACAGCTTGTCAAGGTGTCGTAGATACTTTTCTTCCAGTTCATAAGTTAAGTTATTTTTCGATGTTGGTAACGGGTGAACGATAATGCTGTTGACTGTCTGTTACAGCCGGCGTGTATAGGAGTAAGCCGGTGCGGGCTCATTAACCACCCGTGCCTGACGGGCCAGCCGGCGTGCCTCAGCAATGCTGATGACAACGGCCTGCGCTTTATCAACTTCTCCGTTTGTGATCAGGAAGTTTGCTATCTCAATCGCTTTCTCACGTGTGCTTGGATTTAGCGATCGCATGGCTGCCGGAAAATGAGTATTGCTCCACATAGCTTTCTCTGTATTGTTCTTTGATTAACTCTATAGCTTATTTAGTGCCATTGTAGACGGAGATAACCTCAGGAAGTAACAAAAAATAAATAACCTCCTGACTAAAAGGCACTTATTATTTATTTTATCCGTGCCAGATACTGTAGAATTGTTTTAATTATTTATTCTGGCTGTGGAATTCACGGGGAGCGTTGGGGAGATAATTACACACTCTTTCTACGTTCAGTAAATAAAACCTATAGTGTCACTATATATTATTAACGGACACAATAAATCCGGATATAAAAAATAATGGTCCGGCTGTCTGCTTTCAGACAAACCGGACCATTATCAATCCTGTCTGGGATTGTTTATTTCGGGAAACACAATTTAAACGTCGTGCCTTCGCCAAGCTGACTTTCAACGTCAATAGTACCGCGGTGGCTGTTTACGATGTTCTGCGTAGTGGTCAGGCCGAGGCCCATACCACTCGATTTACCGGTGAAGAACGGATCAAACAGACGCTTACGGTTTTCTTCAGTAATGCCACTTCCGTTGTCTGATACCATAACACAAACCAGCTCATCATCGTCGCTGCAACGCGTCCGGATGGTCAGAACACCTTTGTTCTGCTCCATGGCCTCCACAGCGTTGATAAACACGTTCAGTAACGCAACTTTCACCTGTTCGCGGTCAATCATTACGGTACAGTTTTCTTCGGTAAAGTCCGTAATTAACTGCATCGACTTCAGTTTAAGCCGGTCTGCTACGAGCTCAATTGTATCCCGTACGACATCGTTCAGGCTCTGGGCTTTACGGTCGAGTTCGCGCGGTTTCGATGAATTGAGCATTTCCGTAATGAGCTGACCGATCCGGTTAACGTTCCGGTTGATGATGTCGGTATACATCGTCAGGTACTCATCGTCCGACGGCAGTTCTTCTTTCAGTTGCTCCAGCGCCAGACTGAGGTTGGTCAGCGGATTGCGTACTTCGTGGGCAATACTGCGGGCAATTTTACCGGTCATACTCAGCTTTTCGGCAATAATCAGTTCCTGTTGCGCCCGTTTCTGCTCCGTAATATCGCGGACGATGCCCTGATACCAGTCCGTTTGCCCCAATACATCCTCAACCGACCATACCGAAATCAGACAGACGCGCCGGCGCCCGTTTTTACTAATCAGCGTTGTTTCAAAATCCTTGATCTGTCCGAATTCCCGGACCGTTACGCGTAACTGCCGCAGAAAATCAAGACCGACAAACAACCGCGCCGGGTTCAGCTGCTGTAACTCTTCTCTGGAATAGCCCAGTAACTGCTCCACCGATGGGTTCGCATCACGGAACTGCATTTTATTATCCATCACAAAGATGGCATCCATCGACCGTTCGAACAGTGTCCGGTATTTATTCTCATTTTTCGACAGCTCTGCCAGCGTTTCCGCCTGCTTAAGTGCATAACGAATGCTGCGGCCAAGTACCTGCGCATCAATCCGGCCTTTCACCAGATAATCGGCAGCACCAAGCTCCAGCGCCGACTGATCAACGCTGAAATCATCCTGCCCTGTCAGCAGAATCATCGGCGCATGGCAACCGTGGCGGAACGCTTCCTGAATCAGGTCAATACCGGTATACTCACCCAGCCGGTAATCGACAAGGTAAACGTCGTATTTGTTGTTACAAACAGCTTTCAGTGCATCCGCATAGCTATCCACCCAGTCAAGGCGGATATTGGCATTTTCCCGCGACGACACCAGTGTACGGGTCAAGACATAATCATCCTCATCATCTTCGACCAGTAAGACATTAATTTTGTCTTTTTTGGTCGTCATGTCCAGTGTTAACTCCAGTTGATTCATAGTATGTAAGCTATGTACCATATCACTTATGGTCCGGCAGCCCGGTGGCGGCGATACAGTAACGTTGAGTTCTTCAGATTGTGCGCGTCTATTTCGGCAGCTTTACGGTTTCGAGCCAGTAAACTTTCAGTGCGCTGATAATTTCGACAAGCCTGTTAAAATTAAACGGTTTGGTGATAAATGAATTAACGCCGAGGTTATAGGTTTTAATCACATCCTCATCGGCGGCCGATGTTGTCATGACGACCACCGGTAAACGACGCAGCCGCTGATCATCCTTAATTTCGGAGAGGGCCTGAAAACCGTTTTTCCGGGGCATATTCAGATCCAGAATCAGCAGGGTTGGCCAGGGCGTTTCCTGCCCCTGGTATTTTCCGTGCTGCCGGAGATACTCCAGCAAATCTTCGCCATCTTCGACTGTGCGAATGTCATGCGTATAGCCACTCTGTCGGAGTGCCTGTTCCAGGAACATACGATCATCCGCATCGTCGTCAGCAATTAATATTAACATATTGTGATGGCGTTTTCTTTAAATAACTGTTGTAAAGCAAGTTAATCCGTTAGTACTCCCTATTCTCTGCTACCGGCATGGTAAGACAACAGTAAACGTAGCGCCTTCGCCCGGCACCGCCGTAGCCTGTATACTACCATGGTGGTTTTCGATTACTTTCTGAACAATCGCCAGGCCGATACCCGTTCCATTGTACTCACTGCGACCATGTAATCGTTGAAAAACATGAAAGATTCGTTCTGCCTGAGCCGGATCAAAGCCAATGCCGTTGTCTGAGACCGTTATCGCGGCATATGCACTTGCTTTCTTATCAGAATCGGGTAGGGAAACAAGCCCGGAACCACTCCGGATTTGTGTTCTGATCTCAATCACCGGCGGTACATTAGCTCTATTGAATTTCAAGGAATTTGACAGCAAGTTCTGAAACAATTGCCGTAACTGCAAGGCTGAACCCTGTATTATTGGCAAGGGATCAGCCTTTATAACTGCTTTTTTGTCAGTAATTATTGCCTCGAGATCATCTTTCACTTCGGTTAGTACCTGATTCAAATCAATTTGCCCGAACGCTTCCTTATACGAAGCAATCCGGGAATACATCAGCAAGTCACGAATCAGCACGGACATCCGGCCGGCAGCACTCTGCATCCGCCGGATCAGATCCGCTCCCTGATCACCCAGTGCTTCTTCGTACCGGTCGCGCAATACGTCGCCGAATGACTGGATTTTCCGCAGCGGCTCCTGTAAATCATGCGAAGCCACATAGGCAAACTGTTCCAGATTCTGGTTTGATCGCTTCAGCTCATTTACCGATGCTTCCAGCTGCTGATGAGCCCGCTTTACGGCTGTGATATTCCGCAGGGTCGCAACAGCCATTACCGTCCGGTCTTCCGAATCGTTGACCGGCCCGACAAATACCTCATAATACTGGTCCGCGATTTCTTCGTTCATGTAACGGCTGCGGCCAGCCAGGGCATCCGAAAAGTTCTGCCGGACATAACCCGCCATTTCGGCCGGCAGCGTTTCTTCCAGCGTATGCCCGATCAAGTGCCCGATTTCCGGCAGAAAGATGTCCGGCAGATCTCCGTTAGCAAACAGAATACGGTAATCGCGGTCACAGACCAGGACCCCCAGATCAGGAACACTCTGCGACATTGTCCGGAACAGATTCGCTTGGTTATCAATCTGCTCCTGAGCCCCGCGGCTACTGGTTATGTCAAGAAAAGTTACTACAACACCGTCGTCTAGCGGATTGGCTGACAAATCAAGCCAGCGGACGCCGAATGGTTCATGATAGCGGGCCTGCGTACGTTTTAGCTCACCGCTCTCTACCACCTGACAATACCAGTCAAACAGCCCCATCTCAATTTCTTCGGGGTAGAGTTCGCGTAATGTTCTGCCGACAATATCGCCCGCCTGCTGACCAAGCATCTCTTCTGCGGCCTTGTTGGCCGACTGTAATTCGAAATCAACGATTTTACCCGCTTCGTTCCGGATACTCCGGTAGGCCATGATACCGTTAATTGAGCCGTTCAGTACATTCCGGAGCAATGTAGCCTGCTGCTCAATCTGTAATGAGGCTGTCTTGTCGATCAACCGGCTGCTTACCAGTACGCCGTCATTAAGCTTGTTAATCCGCAGCGAAAAATAGCCCTGCAGGTTAGGGTCGAAATAGTCGTACTCCAGAAGCTTACCACCGGCCATTACGGCGTTATATTGTTCAAAAAGCGGCCTTATTTCGGCTTCATGTATTTTATTGTCGCCCAGTAACCGCAGGCCTAAGGATACCTCGTAGCGCCCTGCAGCCATAGCGGCCAGTTGCTGATTAAAATAAACCAGCTGAAAATCAACAAGCTCCTTATCAGAAGAACGGATAGCCTGGTAGTATACCACACTGTCCGGTAATAAATCTAACATCTGTGCCAGCGGCAGGCCCTGTTGTTCGGAAACCATTATCGTACTCATTCACTAATGATAGTGTTCTTCCCCAAACTGTAGAACCTGCTCCTCGCCAAAGATTCCGCCCCAGTCCGGTCTGTTAAAAGATCAGTGGTACTTCAAAATCAGTAAAACCCTGACTATCAAACCTTCCGGTAAACTACCCGGCATCTGCATGTGTTTCTGGCACGAATTTGCAACAGGGAAGGCTGACAGCGAATTAGTTCAAAACTATAAAACTTCTCACCAAAATGGCTACAAACTGGAGTAAAGCCTTACTAATGAGTGCCGTTGTTTTTGCCGGCACACAGGCCGTGCAGGAAACGCAGGCACAATCAACAACTAAAGTCCGTGCGGGTATTAAAGGCGGTTTTAACGCCAGTACGCTGTACTACGATAACGCAAATGCAAATGACCGGAAAGAACGCTATGGCTTCCATGCCGGTGTATTTGCGCAGATTCCGGCCGGCGAATTCTTTGCCATTCAACCCGAACTGTTGTATACCACAAAAGGTGCTTCGGCCAATTATAATGTTTTAGGCTTCACAGGCCGTAACACGTTCCGGATGAATTATGCCGAGCTGCCGGTACTGGCAACATTTAAACTCGGCAACACGGTAGAGTTACAGGCAGGTCCTTACGCGTCTTATCTGGTTAACTCGGACGTCAGCACTAACGGCGATTTCGGAAGCGGAACTGCTACGCTGAACCGCGATGCTTTCAACAAATTCGATTATGGAGTAGCGGGCGGCCTGAATATTTATTTCGGAAAAGCATTTCTGGGCGTACGTTACGGCCAGGGTCTTCAGCGGATTGCTAATTCAGACGCCTCACGCGCTATTCTGGGCAACGCAAAGAACGGCGTCGGCATGATCTCTCTCGGGGTAAGCCTGAATTAGGGAACGGATAATGCGTCAATGAATAATGTATAATACTGCTTGTCAGTCTATTCACTGCAAACTCTCATTATACATTATTCATTGTCAATTATTCATTCTAAAGATGTATATCGTATGCCTTCAACTTATTATAGAGGGTTTTGCGGTCAATATTCAGTACTTCGGCAGCCTTTGTTTTATTGTACCCTGTTTTCTCAAGAACTTTCAGAATTGCGGCCCGTTCAGCATTTTCAGAAACAGATTTCAGGTTACTGGCCGGCTGAGTAATAACAGATGTTCCCGGACGCAGTGTATCAACCAGTTGGGGCATCTGCATAACAGGCTCCTCAGGTACCAGATAGGTCGGATGCACTATTTCGTGCGGCAAGGCCTCTACCAGTACATAATCACCCTGAGTCAGCAGCACTGCACGTTTGATAACGTTCTGGAGTTCACGCAGGTTACCATGCCAATAATACTCTTTCAGCTTTTCACGGGCTTCATCTTCAAACCCTTTGACATCCTTTTCGAGCTGGTTGTTTGCGAGCTCAAGGAAGTGATCAGCAAAAATCATGATGTCACTCCGGCGTTCCCGTAAAGGTGTCAGCTCAATACGGAATTCATCCAGCCGGTGAAAAATATCTTCCCGGAACCGGCCCTGACGAACAGCGTCGCGCAGGTCTTCATTGGTTGCACAGATAATACGGACATCGACCGAAATATCCTGATTACTACCTATCCGGCGGATTTTCCGCTCATGAAGGACACGCAGCAGCTTGATCTGGTTATCGTAAGAAAGGTTACCGATCTCGTCGAGGAACAGCGTACCGCCATTGGCAAACTCAAAGCTACCGGCTTTATCATTCAGGGCACCGGTAAAAGCGCCTTTCGTATGGCCGAATAACTCACTACCTGCCAGCTCTTTAGACAAAGCACCGCAGTCAATTGCCACAAACGGTTTGTCGCCGCGTTTACTCCGGAGGTGAATGGCATTAGCAACAAATTCCTTACCCGTACCGGTTTCGCCGGTGATAATGACCGACATATTTGTCGGCGCAATCAACTCAATATGTTTCTGGAGCTGTTCAGCGGCTTTGCTTTTACCGAAAATGAAGCGTTTGCCATTCGGCGCAAGCGAGGCTGTTTTAGCGGGCCGGCCAACCGATTTTCCCGCTGGCGCAGACGAAGAGGACGCCGGCGCAGCTGCCGGTGCAGCAGGTTGTGCCAGCATCTGGGCACGGCGCTCAAAAGCACCTTTTATCGTATACAGAATTTCGTCGGGATACAGTGGTTTCGTAACATAATCGAAAGCACCGTATTTTACGGCCTGTACCGCAATTCTGACATCGGAATAGCCGGTAATGATAATGACGGCGGTTGCCGGATTCAGTACCTTGATACGCCGGAGCATTTCAAGGCCATCAATATCGGGTAGTTTAAAATCGCAGATAACGAGCCCGTATGTGTCTTTACGCAGCAAAGTAAGGCCGTCTTCGCCTTTAAGAGCAGAAGCCGTCTTGTAACCCTGCTTGCTCAGAAACCGCTCAAGTAATAAGCAGATGTCGCTATTATCGTCTATAATTAAAATACGCTCCATGTTATGGGTGATGATGGGTATGAAGTGGAAGACGTTTTTCCTGAAAATCATTCGGCGATCACACCTCCGATTCGTTCGCTTACCACGTTCAGTTGCCCGGCAGGACTTCAGATGAGGGGAAAGGGTACGTACCGTGGGATCGTAATAACATTACCGGACCAATGATGCCATTGATCAGCGTCGTTACGGGCTCGCCTGATTCTGTTTTTCACGCTAAACATGCCAAACAAAAATACTTAAACCTGGAGGGATTGTAAAGCAGTTTCCACAGTTTTACGTGTGAAAGGTTTACCGATAAAAAAGTCGGCCCCCTGCTCGGATGCCCGTCTTCTTTCTGCAAGCCCGTCAAAAGCGCTGATCATAATGACTTTTGTTTCATTATGCGTTCCTTTTATGTTGGGCAGCAGATCAAAGCCAAGCCCGTCGGGCAGGTTAAGATCCAGAAACACAGCATCAAAATCCTGTGTCCGAAGGCAGCGACGCCCTTCTTCTAAAAAATGTGCACAAGTTGCCTGATACCCCATCCGACGGAGTAAGCCTGATAATAATAAACAAATATCAGCCTCATCATCGACGATCAGGACGCGTTTTACGGTGTTCATATTACTTACAACGGCTGGTCTAAATTGCTGTCCCGCGCCTATTCCCATTGTCCTCTCCACAAGCCATATATTTTACGGTACTTCGTTATAGTGTTATTAAATAATGTGCCTAAATATGTAAGTACACATAAAAAAAGCACCTGATCGCTTCTAAATGCCAATATACTAGCTAGTTAGCCATAATTTTATATTCTTTATGCTTGTTTAAGTTTTATTAAACAAACCCCAACCGCGTCGATTCTCCACACTTTAGTTTCTACACATGTGGATTTTTTTCTACACTCTTGCCGGGTAAACCCGCTGTATGATTTGGTTACTATTTATTTTTTTTGGCCCTTTTTGTTTGATTTACAAGGTATTTAGCCCTCTATATCCTATAATTCTTCTCTATTGGCTATTGTTGGCATAACTTTTTCTACATGTGTCTTTGTAAGCGAGACAGAGTGGTAGAACTTACCCCAAAACTGATTTACTCAACGTCAGTCTGATTTACTCAACAACGTTAACGTTATGGGAAACCTCTTGTATACAATCGCTGTGATACTGATCATCATTTGGCTGCTGGGGTATTTTGGCTTTGGCGGGTTTGGATTAGGAAATCTAATACATGTGCTGCTGGTGATTGCGATTGTCGTGGTGCTACTTCGGTTAATCCGCGGGCGAGGGGTTTGAAAAAGAACTTAATGCTATAGATTGCCTTGGCAATCAACAAGATAGCGGTACCTTTTTTAGTGGTACAAACAATTTTAGGTGGTTTCATTTTAGGTTAAGTACAAGTTACGGTGGGTACAAAATCCCCGGGCCATCATTGAGCCCGGGGATTTTTGTTTATACCCGCCAGGTACCGGCTACAGTACCTGACGGGTATAGATTAGTCTTCAGCTTCACGGGCCTTTTCAACTTTCTCCTGCGCTTCTTCCAGATCATCTCCCTCGGGTTCAGGCCGGTCTGCCGCACGGGCCGGATCAGGTGCATACATAAATGTAGCCAGAATCGGGAAATGGTCCGACCCACAGTTAGGCAGCTTTTTCAGAGATAATAGCTGGAAATGGTGCGACACGAAAATATGGTCGAGCGGCCACCGGATGAAAAAATAGCGGGCGTGAAACGTACTGTAGAGTCCCCGCCCGATGCGCGGATCGAACAGGCCGCTGAGCCGCTGGAACAGTCGGGTAGTATGTGACCAGGCCACATCATTCAGATCACCGGCCACAATAACGGCGCCTGCCTTTTTCCGGGCCTCCCGCCCTACCAGTACCAGCTCGGCATCGCGCTCCGTTGACCGGTAGTGTTCGGTCGGGCTGGGCGGCATCGGGTGTACCCCGTAAAAATTCACCCACACACCCGACGGCAACTGTACCTGCGTATAAATTGACGGAATATCTTCCTGAATCAGAAAACGAAGCTCATCGTTCCGGATGGGTAGCTTTGAATAAAACAGCATACCATACGTGTTTTCCAGCGGCATCAGGATGCGGTAGGGATACTGCTCTTCGATAGAATCAAGCGCCTGCTTCCATGCATTATTTGCCTCCAGTACCATCAGTATATCCGGTTCGTAGCGCTTTACCAGCGATTTAACTTCCGGCATGTGCGTGTTATACATGTACACATTGGCCGTCAGAATCCGGATACTGTTGGCTTCTACACGCTCTTTTTCCTGCTTTATACGTTTAAAACGCGGCACCTGTACCGGTTTCAGCGGGGTATACGGATAGATCAGCCAGCTCTGGTAGCCCAGTCCGGCAACCAGCCCAACCGGTATCCAGAGCCCGCCCCACTGTCCGGCATAGCCCTCTGCCAAATAAGCGGCAAGGCCGATAAGTCCCATAATGGCCAGCTGCAGATGTGGAAAGTCCCAGATACGGATCCACCAATAATCCAGCCGGATCAGGTGCGCAAAAGACCCGAAGATCACAAAACCGGCATACAGTGCCAGTGCGACGTCAACGTAAGGCATAATCGTATTGTTCAGGAATGATGGTACACTTCATTGTCCCTAACCACAGAAGAAGGCTTTTGGCTTAAAAAGTTAGCAACATTCCGCGGAAATGTAAAAGCCGCGCCAGTTAGGCACGGCTTTAATGGCCTGCTTTTGAAACCGGTTCACAGCCGGTCGGTTGTCTTGTTCAATTATCGGATGCCCATACTGCGGATGTTTTTCAACCTTAGTCACGCCGGGTGATGTCTCCCCCACCCGATTCGCTTTTTGAAATTACCTTTGGTGAACCATAGTAGTAAATATCACTGCCGCCGGAAGCCCGCATTTTAATTTCCTTCGTGGCCTGAACATAGGCATCGGAGCCGCCGCTGGCGCTTACCATACAGATTTCGGAGGTCAGCTGCCGCGCATCCAGATCAGCACCACCGGAGCTTTCGGCCGTAAGTACTTTGGCTGAGCCGCGCAGTTTAGCATCGGCACCGCCCGAAATATCGACGACAAGCCGGTCAGCCTTCAGATCAAGTTTTACGTCTGAACCGCCGGATGCGTCAATCGACAGATTATCGAACGACAACGTACCTTCTGAAAACAGGTCGGCCCCGCCCGAGGTGCGGATATTGTTTAGCTGTTTAAACGTCAGATACACTTTTACATACCGGTCGCGGCCCCAGTTGAAGCCCCACGACCGGTCAGTCGACAGACGCAGCACGCCGTTCCGAGTCTCTACTTTTACTTCGTCCTTATCAAATCCTTTAGCTTCAATACTCAGGCTTTCGCGGTTTCCCTGACTCAAATACACGTCAATACCGTGGCTTACCTGCAAGCCGTTGATACCGGAAATGTGCTGACTTGACTTCCAGCTTTGCGCCATTACTGAAAAACCGGCCAGTAGCAGGCATACGGATAAAGCGGTCCTTTTCATGTTCGTATCGGGTTTAGTATCTGTGTTTGAGCAATTTATAAAAACTATCGTTCTTCTGACGTATCCAGGCAAAAAACAACCGGTACAGAGCGGGTGTTGGTCTATGCCCTTACAAAGAAAGCGGTTCAGGAAGACCGGCGTCACCATTTTCCACAAACGGTTGCAATGTATCAACAGATGGCCGTATACGCCGATAAAGTACATATTTCAGCGCCCCGGGCGTACAGAAAACCATTTCCGGAAAATCACTGTTAGGTAGTTGACTATCTTTAAACGCATGAGCTACCGAAGCCTGAAAGCAAAAGAACTTCTCAAAATCAACACCCTTGGTGAATTGAAAGCAGCAGGCTATCAGCCTCGCTCGATTAAACAGGAACTCAGAGACAACCTGATCGAAAAAATAAAGCGTAAGGAAGCTGTCTTCCCGGGCATCTGGGGATACGAAGAGACCGTTATTCCGGATGTAGAACGCGCCATTTTGTCGATGCACCACATCAACCTGCTGGGTCTGCGCGGGCAAGCCAAAACGCGGATTGCCCGGCTGATGATTAACCTGCTCGATGAATACATTCCCGTGGTCGACGGTTCTGAGTTAAACGATGATCCGCTGCAGCCGCTCTCGCGTTTTGCACACGATCTGATTGCCGAAAAAGGCGATGAGACGCCTGTTTCGTGGATGCACCGGAACGACCGGTACACCGAAAAACTGGCAACTCCTGACGTATCGGTGGCTGACCTTATCGGTGACGTTGACCCGATTAAAGCCGCGACTCTGAAGCTGCCTTATTCAGACGAACGGACCATCCACTTCGGCCTGATTCCGCGCTCGCACCGTTGCCTGTTCGTTATCAACGAGTTACCTGACTTACAGGCCCGTATTCAGGTGTCGCTGTTTAATATCCTTCAGGAAGGCGATATTCAGATTCGCGGGTTTAAGCTCCGGTTACCGCTGGATATTCAGTTTGTCTTTACGGCCAACCCGGAAGACTATACCAATCGTGGCAGTATTGTAACGCCGCTGAAAGACCGGATCGACAGCCAGATTGTGACGCACTATCCGAAGTCGATTGAGATCGGGCGGAAAATTACGCAGCAGGAAGCCATCATCAAGACCGAGCAGAAAGGCATGGTGAAAACCAATGACCTCGTGGCTGATCTGATCGAACAGGTGGCGATTGAAGCCCGTGAGAGTGAATACGTTGATGCCAAAAGCGGCGTATCGGCCCGTATGACCATTTCGGCTTTTGAAAACCTGGTGTCGGCTGCCGAACGGCGTGCACTGATCAACGGTGAAAAGGAAACCTATGTCCGCGTATCGGATCTCTATGGTGTGGTACCGGCGATTTGCGGTAAGGTCGAGCTGGTTTATGAAGGCGAAGTAGAGGGGCCGGTCATTGTGGCACAAAGCCTGATCGGAAAAGCCATCCGGAACCAGTTTCTGCAGTACTTCCCGAATCCGGAGAAAGCCAAAAAGGACAAACGCGGCAACCCGTACAAGAAAATCACGGACTGGTTCAGCGACGGCAACACCATGGATATCCTGAGTGATCTGCCGAACCGCGATTATGAAGCCCGTCTGCGTACCATCGACGGCCTTGACGATCTGGTCGATGACCTGATGCCGCGCCTGACCAAAACCGAAAAGCTCTTCATGATGGAGTTTGCCCTGCACGGCATTGCCGAGCACTCGCTTATTGGTAAAAAGGCACTCGATACCGGCCTTCAGTTTAAGGATTTGCTGGGGTCGATGTTTAACCCCGACAGCGCCTTCGGCCAGGACGATGACGACGATGATGATGATAAGTACTGATAATCGGCCATTGGCAATTGCCGGATGACAATACACGAACAGTTTATGCTCCGCGCCCTTGAGTTAGCCGCTCTCGGGCGCGGTTTTGTTAGCCCCAACCCGATGGTGGGCTGTGTTATCGTTTACGAAGCGCCGGGACAGGAGCCACGGATTATCGGCGAAGGCTGGCACCGGCAATACGGCAGCTGGCATGCTGAGGTAAACGCGGTCCGGTCGGTGGCGTCGGCAGACGAAGCACTGCTGCCCGAATCGACGGTATACGTAACGCTTGAGCCCTGCTCTCATTTCGGCAAAACACCGCCCTGCGCCGATCTGCTGATCAGCAAGCGGGTTAAGCGCGTTATCTGCTGCAACGACGACCCGAACCCGCTGGTGGCCGGTAAAGGCTTTCAGAAACTCCGCGATGCCGGTATTGAGGTGATGACCGGCGTGCTGGCCGAACAGGGGCGCCGGTTAAATGCCCGTTTCTTTACGGTGATGGAGCAGCAAAGACCCTTTATTCTGCTCAAATGGGCCGAGACTGCCGATGGTTATCTAGCTGGCCCTGACTTCCGGCAAGTGCAGATTTCGGGGCCGATGGCGCAGCGGTTTGTGCATCGCTGGCGTACGGAAGAAGATGCCATTATGGTTGGCACGAATACGGCACGGCACGATAACCCACGGCTCAACGTACGCCTGTGGCCTGCCCAACCCGAACAACAGCCTGTCCGGATTGTAATCGATAAAAACGGCACGTTGCCGGCAACACTGCACCTGTTTGATGGTTCGCAGCCGACACTGATCTACGCATTGACACAACCACAGGATATCCGGCAGGGCGAGGTTATTGTACTCAATCCGGATCAGGAATTTCTGCCGCAGCTACTGGCTGACCTATACAAACGGAAGGTTCAATCGGTATTGGTTGAAGGCGGCACCACGCTGCTGAATTCGTTGCTCTATGCCGGTCTGTGGGATGAGATGCGGGTTTTCCGGTCGCCGAACCTGCTGGGCGGCGGCATTAAGGCCCCGACTATACAAGGTACGCTGCTCAGCCGCGAACCGGTCGGCGACGATGAGTTGTGGACGCTGGTTAAGCCCTTGTAGACGAATATTGGTGACACGACTTTGACACTCGGTCGTGCCACCAATAACCAGCAATCGTTACACGGCCCAGACGCCTTTTATTCCCAGATTCGCGTCGATCTGCACGAGGTTGGCCATGTAGCCCGGTGCAATTTTGCCCAGCTGATGGCCCATCCCAATGATTTCGGCCGGCGTGGTCGAGGCCATGCGTAAAACATCCATTAACGGTAGCCGTGCCTTTTCGACACAGACCTTTACCGCATCCAAGAGCGTAATCGACGAACCGGCCAGTTTACCCTCCTGGTTGGTATATCGTCCGAGGCCAGGCTCTACCTGCTCGTACCGGATGATAAAATCTTCAAAATCCAGACTGGCGCGGGGGCCTGCCGGATTGCCCGGACTGGCAAAAGTCGCGTCAGAAATCAGGAACAGACGGTCGCCCAGTTGTTTGTGCGCCACCCGGATCGCTACCGGATCACAGTGAAAACTATCGGCAATGAGGCTCGCACGAACCGTCGGATGGTCGAAAACAGCCCCGACAACGCCTGGCTCACGGCTCTCAAACCCACGCATGGCGTTGAACAAGTGCGTAGCCAGCGGGATACCGGCCGTAAAGGCACTCGTTGCTTCTTCGTACGTTGCATTGCTGTGACCCAGGGACAGCAGACATCCTTCAGGCTTGTAGGTCTGAATATGCAGCAACTGCATTTCGTCAAAAACTTCTGTTGCAATGGTGATGATTTTGATAACCCCCTCACCCTTATCAAACAGTTCGTCCAGCTCGTCTTCATCGGGTTGCCGCACGTAATTTGCGCTGTGGGCACCGCGTTTAACGGGGTTGATGTACGGGCCTTCAACATGCAGCCCCAACACGCCGAACGGCTCTTCGGCCTGCACTTCCCGCACTGCCTCAATCGCCCGCAGAATGACATCATGCGACGTTGAGTAAAGCGTGGGTACCACCGATGTAGTACCCGCCGAACGGTGTGTATCCAGGATATGCCGTACGGTGTCTGCCGTCGGCGATTCGTTCAGGAAAGTCTCCGCCCCGCCGTAGAGCTGAAGGTCAACAAAGCCCGGCACGAGGTAATCACCCTGTAGATCAACCACGTCTTCACCCTCCTCAACAACTAGTCCGTCGACCGGTATGGGAGCCACTTCGGTAATCCGGCCATCGGCTACGCGGACGAAGACATTAGATACTAAATCATTCCCGGTAAAAACCGTGGTATTCGTAAAAATCATCGTATTAGTTAGTTTGCCAGATTTCCCAGGCTTTCTCGGCTTGCAGAATCAGCATTTCCAGTCCGTTCATGACGTGTGCTCCCTGCGCAAGGCCCTTCTTCATAAAAAGCGTTTCGGCCGGATTATATACCAGATCATACAACCAGTGCCGGTCCGTCAGCTGCTCATACGGTAATTCCGGCGCGGCATCAACGTTCGGATAAGTTCCTACCGGCGAGCAGTTGACAATCAGTTGATACTGCGCAATGACTGCCGGCAATTCACTATACGTCAGGTTATCAGCCGTTTTGGTACGCGACACCATTTTGTGGCTGATGCCCAAATCCGTCAGTGCCGCCACGACCGCCTTCGACGCACCACCCGTGCCAAGAACCAGAGCTTGAAGCGGAGAGCGGAGAGCATAGGGCTTAGCGTGTGCCACCCCCTGCCCTATGCTCTCCGCCCTATGCTCCAAGCCCATCCACGCTTCCAGCGATTGGCGGAAACCGTAATAGTCCGAATTAAAGCCGGTTCGGGAGCCGTCGTCCTCAAGCCGGATGACGTTCACCGCGCCTACTTTTTCGGCTGATGCATCGAGCCGGGTCAGAAATGGCAACACGGCTTGTTTATGCGGGATGGTTACGTTGAGACCACGCAGGTTGGGCAAGTCCAGCAGTTCGGGCAGCGCTGTTGCCACGTCCGGCATTTCGAACAGGTCGTAGCGGCAGCCGGTGATGCCTTCGCGGGCGAATTTTTCGGTAAAATATTTTTGGGAAAACGAATGGGTCAGCGGAAAACCAATCAGGCCGAAACGTGTCATACGCGTGTGTACCGGTTAAATTTCCGGCAAGATTATCTGCTTTTGCCAGTATTAACAAGGAGAACAGTGAATCTTTTACCCTAACACATCCAATTCGTTTCACGAAAAATGATGGTGGATAATCATGGCTGATTTTACACATGAGCGTTCAACTTGTGGCGTTTCTCCAAACCTGATCTACCTCTTTTAACCACATAGGCACATAGAAAACATAGTTTCTCTTATGTGCTCTATGTGTCTATGTGGTAAGCATTTTTAAATCCATTTACAGCTCTTCTTTTATAACAAAACGGCCTGTCCGTCGTGCATAAGCAGACAAACAGGCCATTGAATACTCTGTATGAGACGTTATTATTTCAGCATGGTCAGATCGTAGAGCATGTACCAGTCTTCGTGCGACAGCTTAATATCAGCCGCGTTTACGGCGTTGCGGATACGCTGCTCCGACAAAGAACCAATGATCGGCAAGGTACCAAGCTGATACAGCCAGGCCACCGCAATCTGCTCGACGTTCGCATTGTGCTTCTGACCGATTTCTTCCAGCTTTGTCCGCAGCAGTACCGCTTTATGGTCGTTACCGCTCAGAATACGGCCACCGGCCAGCGGAGCCCATGCGAGTGGTTTGCTGAAACGCTGCTTGATGAAGTCAATCCGGCCGTCTTCGAGGGCCGATGTATTTACCAGATTCAGCTCAATGTGGTTAGTCACAATCGGTTGCAGCAGACTCGACTCCAGCAGCTGGTGCTGAAATACCGAAAAGTTGCTTACCCCCAAATGACGGATTTTTCCGGCATTCACCATCTCCGTCAGCACATGCGCCGTTTCTTCCGGATTGCTCAGCATATCCAGATGATTCAGCAGAAATATATCCAGGTAATCCGTCTGCAGGTTACGCAGTGAATTTTCAACGCTTTTGGTGATGTATTCGCGGGTATTGTCGTAATACGTAAAACCCGCTGCCGACGTCCGGACACCGCACTTACTGAAGAGCACAAGGTCTTCCCGACGGATTGACTTCTGCTTAATGACCTGGCCGAAATAACCTTCTATGGCACCATTTCCGTAGTTATCGGCATGGTCGAAGGTATTGATACCCAGTTCGAGGCACAGGTTAACGACTCGTTCCATGGTGCCGACCGTTTCAGCACCTTTATCTTCCCAGCGCCAGAAGCCATAGATCGCTTCGGTTACTTTCGGGCCGGAATCGCTTAAATATACTTTTTTCATGAGTCTACGGTTTTGCAGAAATAATCTGACTAAGCTTCGGCACGACGCATTTTGCGTTTAACCACTTCATAGACCATTGGCAGCACCGATAAGCCAATGATTCCGAACACGACCAGTTCAAAGTTCTTCTGAACAATTTCAATGTTACCGAAGAAAAAGCCCAGCAGTGTGATAAGCACCACCCAAAGAACAGCACCAAAGATACAGAACCGGATATACGTGCCGTAGTTCATGCTGCCGGCTCCGGCCACAAACGGTGCAATGGTCCGGACAATCGGAATGAACCGGGCGATAATTACCGTCCGTCCGCCGTATTTCTGGTAAAACTGTTCAGTCTCCGTGATGTATTCCCGTTTAAAAAACAGGATCCTCTCCCGCATTTTGATCTGGGCACCCAGTTTCTTCCCGACAAAATAATTTACGTTATCCCCCATCAGGGCCGCCACGATCAGCAACGGAATAATGACGCCGACACTCAGGTCGTTGGTATCGCGGGCAGCAAGGGCACCGGCAGCAAACAGCAGCGAGTCGCCGGGCAGCAAGGGCATCACAATCAGACCGGTTTCCGTAAAGACGATCAGGAACAGGATAGCATACAGTAACAAGCCGTAATCATTGGCCCATGCATCGAGGTAGCGGTCGAGGTGTAGTAAAAAATCGATCAGTGATTTAATCAGCTCCATTGGTTTGCATTGGTTTGCGCGATGCCGTAGCGATCAGCGGGTGAATTGGTGGATTACAGCTTTGCGCTATCCAGAAAATGAGAGAATGTATCGCCGCGTAAGCCAAGACGGATGGTTTCGAGCGGAATCACTTCGTGCGGAGCGATGTTGCCCAGATTCACGTTCGTACCCAGCAGTTTCACAAACCAGACCTGCTGCGATTTCTGAGGCGCTTCCCAGATGATGCTTTCAAACGGCACCTGCGTCAGAATCTCCTCCACAAGCCCCTGACGAACCTCACCGCTCGACCGGAACAGACCGACGTTACCGCCTTCGCGGGCTTCGCCGATTACTTTCCAGGCACCGGCCTGCAGTTCGGCCTGCATCAGCTGAATCCATTTGTAAGGCGGAATGATCTTTGCTTCGTCTTTCGAGCCAACTTCCGAGAGGACTGTTACCTGCTTTGCCAGTTTGCTGATGTATTCACATTTTACATCCTGGGGCATCTCAATTGATCCGTCAGACACCTCAGCGTACTTTAGGCCATACCGGTCCAGAAGGCGCTGATAATCTTCGAATTGATTCCGGACCACGAAGGCTTCGAACAGCGTCCCGCCAAAGTAAACGGGAATGCCGGCATCCCGATAGACCGCCAGTTTTTCGGTCAGGTTCGGGGTAACAAATGAGGTTGCCCACCCCAATTTCACAATATCAATATAGCTGGCTGATGTTGCTAACAAGTCTTCGACCTGCCGTATGCTCAAGCCCTTGTCCATGACCATTGTCAACCCGCTTTGACGGGGTTTCACGGTACGCTCGGGTATTTGCGTCAGTGTATAGTTCATCCGCTCGTATAGGGGAAGATCTTTTAAAAAAAACGCCCAAAAGTAACACAACTCCCGAAAACCTCACAGGAAAGTACAGAAAAATAAGCAAGCGAACGCCATTTGGCCTGGTTAAATCCAACTACTATATCGACTCGACGGGAATATATTTGTGTACAAATTTCGCCGTTAAGCAGCCATGAACTAAACTTGTGCCGTTAAAATTGAGGAATTATCATGGAAACAAATGCCCGTCTGACTTTTTTTCAATCAATGCTCGGCCAGTCAATGACGAACAGTCCGTCGCCGGTTGGCCGCTGGCTGAACGGTACTTTACGGGAGGCCGAATTTGGTAAACTGGTGGTTGACTACATTGTCCGCGAAGAGCTGACGAATCCGGCGGGTGTGTTACACGGCGGGGCGGCGGCAGCCATTCTGGACGACATTGCCGGGGCTATGGTCTTTACCCTCGGGCGGGAATACGCCTATACATCGGTAAACCTGAACGTTGATTTTCTGCACGCCGCCCGGCTGGGTGAGGTCATCACCGCCACCGCACAAGCCGTCCGGACCGGCAAAAACATCATTCACGCCGAAAGCGTCATCCGGTCTGCCGACGGTAAAATCATTGCCAAAGCGGCCACGAACCTGATTCAGACCTCGGTGAAGATGCCGTTTTAGGAACACTAAAGATTATGGGCGCGGGCAAACTCCAGCAACTCGGAAAGGTGTTTGATATTAAGTTTCCGATAAATATTTTTTCGATGTGATTTCACCGTTTCATACCCGACAAACAGCTGTTCTCCGATTTGTGTACTACTGAAGCCCTGCCGTATTAACCGGATAACATTAATTTCGGTAGGCGTCAGTTTGAACTCTGTTACAAAGGAGGAGTCCGCTTTTGCGGAATCTGGTAAGGCTTTTTCAGGAAAAACCCGCTCACCCGACTGTATGCGGTAAATCGTACTGATAATTTCAGCGATATGGGTATGTTTCAGTAGATACCCGGCAGCACCCGCCTCACGGCTTTCCTGAATAAACCGCTGATAATCATACATTGTCAGAATAACAGCCTTGACTTCCTGAAATCCGGCTACCAGTTGCCGGACGCATTCTATACCATTAGGAGCAGGCAAATTGATATCTAAGAGCACAACGTGAGGTGCCAACTGCTGTACGGCCGGTAATACATCAATACCACGCAGTACCTGGCCTACAACTTTCAGGGAGGGGTCTGCCTGCGTAAGCTGCAGAGTCAGGCCATCACAAAATAAAGCGTGATCATCGGCCAGCAAGATGCGGATCATTTCAGTAGGCGTAATACTCATGAATATGGAATATCAAGCCTGATGGTCGTTCCGTGTACTGACGTATCAATAGCCATCTGCCCACCTAACCATTCAGCCCGCGAAGCTACATTTTTCAGGCCAATTCCGGTTACTTTTCCCTCAGTTTTATTAACAAATCCATTCCCGTTATCTTCGATGGTGATATTGAGCAGGTTAGTATGATACACAAGCTGAACAATCGCTTCGGTTGCCTGACTATGCCGAACGACATTATTCATTAATTCCAGGACAGCCCTGTAAACCGCAAGCTCAGTAGAGGGAGAGAACGTGACAATATCACCGGCATAGAGAAAGACAAAGGCAATGTCGGTTGCCTGCTCAAGCCGTCGGGTAGTTTCGGTCAGTGCACCGATCAGCCCCAGCGTATTGAGTTCATCCGGCATCAGATTATGCGAAACCGTACGTACATCGTCAATCAGCCGGTTAAGCAGCAGTTGAGTGTCCTTATCTTGTTCCGGAAGCTTCCCGCGTAAGGTAATCAGCGAAACCCCGATACCGTCGTGAAGGTCTTGTGCAATCCTCCGGCGTTCAGTTTCCTGCGCATTCAGTATCTGAACATTGGCATTGTTTTTCGTCTCTGCCAGTTTCAGTTCGGTAAGCGCGTTTGCCCGTGCAAGCTGTGCTCCGATCAACGCAAGTATCAATATTCCGGTGACCAGCAAACCCGACACCACACCAAACACAGCAACTGTCTTCTGCCGGTTATTTTCACTTTGCAAGGCCTGCTCCCGAAATGTCTGTTGCTGCATTTTTTGCTCGGCTTGCTGTCTGATTACCAGCAGTTGTGTCCGTTGCTGCGCCAGTAAACGTTCCTGTCTGGCGGTTTTTGCCTGCGCATCTGCCCGCAAACGTACCAGTTCGGTTTGCCTGTTTATGTTCCTTAATCGCTCCGCCTGCAACTGCCATCCCTGTTGTGTTCTGATAACAAGCTTATTATACTCTTCCTGCTTATGCATGAGTGCCAGCTCAGACGAACGTTTATTGAGATCAATTGTATCGCGGACATCTTTGTATTTCTGATAAAAACGAAATGCATCTTTCCAGTTATGCCTTCGTTCGGCAACTTCATACAGCGTTTTGTAAGCATCTTCCAGAATAAAGCGGGACGGTTTCGGCAGCGCCAGCACCTTCATTGCATATACCGTAGCCAGGCTATCGTTTTTTAATCCAGCATACACGACAGCCAGTGTCCCCCACCCCTGCGATTCATTGGCTGTTCTTACTTTTTTCCATATAGCTTCTGCCTTTTTAGCATAGTGCAAGGCGCGCTCAAACTGATTATATGTTAGATACAGCGCTGCCAGGTCATCATATACATAGCCATGTTCAATTATTGATTTACTGTATAACAACATCCGTTCAGCTGAGCGATAGTGCTTTTCGGCCTCTATGAAGTTATTTTGCTGCTGATAGACTGCCCCCATTTGCTGCTCAAGATCAATCAGCAGGCTATAGGTAATGCGCGGACTGGTAAGTGTATCAGGGCAGACGACTACTCGTGCGGTCTCCATGTGGCTAATTGCCAGCGGATAGGCTTTCATCAGACCATACAAGCTTCCTAACCGAACATTGGTCTGAAAGCGGATCTGCCGGTAAACAGGCTGAGAAGGAATCATCTTCAGAATATCCAGATTAAGCCGCAAGGCTCTTGGCGGGTCTTTTTCGGCAGCACGATAAAACTCTTCCTGCAACAGCAATCCGTTCACAACAAAAAACAGATTCTTACCTTTTCGGGCCTCACGGATCATCTGCTCACTGTAGTACATCACGCTATCGCGGCGTCCGTACCAGTTCTTATAGACGCGGCTCAGAAAAAAAAGCGTCCTGAAGCGCAAGCTGTCCGTTAGTGCCGACCCAGGTAGCTTAGTCAATAGACGGTACCGCTCTTTACCCAGCCGGGCAAGGCTATCCAGATAATTTAGTTCAACCCGCCGGTCATGCCGGATATCGGGCAAAGGCGGGTATTGCGCCGGGCATGTATACACAAGCAGGCATAAAAGCCAGATATGCAGGTATCTAAGGCTGGTTTTCATCACTACGGTTTTCCCAAAACTACGCGATGTATCCGCTTAAAAAAATCCCCCAATTGGGGGATAGCGCGCCAAAGAACAGCTACTGACTTTTGCCTGACGATTGACCTTTCCGGCTATTAATCATGCTGTTATCAGAAACTGTTTACCCGTTATTCCTCATTAACAACGTACGACTACGTGCACCTCCGGCGCTGGCGAGATACGCCGCAGCCCTGGCAGCCGGCCCTAAACTTATCCGTTCACAAAAAGACACCACAAGTTTCATGAAACTACCTTTATACCAATTTCTGATTTTCTGTTCTCTGTTTTTTGCGGTTATAACGATTCCACTAAAAAGCCACGCACAGACGCTTACTGTTAGTCCTTCGACCACATTTGTCAGCATGGGTTATGTGACTGGGGGCGGGCCGGCGACCTATAATTTAGTTATTTTTTTGAATGGAGCATCCAGTCCGTGGTCACTAACAACCAATGTCAGCGGCAATGCTTTTGACATAACCATTGGCGATGGTACAAGCGGATCGTTTACCAATCCCTTCACTTCGTCAAATGTAAACCCACAATCCGGCGTTGGGGTTACGCTTCGCCTGAAAGCCGGCTTACCGGCGGGTACTTATACCGGCAGTGCGGTAGTTACAACGTCTAATGGACAATCACAAACTATCGCTCTTTTCGGAACCGTAAGCAGTGTACAAAATGCCGTACCACAAATTATAGCTACACCAGGTTCACTTACGGGCTCAACCGCGCCCTTTACCAGTACATTTAGCCTTGGCGGTACAGCCAACGGTTTGATCACTTTATCTCCGCCAACTGGTTTTTCTGTTTCAACAAACGGAACAAATTTTTACCCTTTATTTTCAACTTTTACGTTTTCCGGTTATTCACAAACTATATTTTTAAGAGGCGATGGAACAGGATCCTTGCCTGCTAATCTCCGTCTGTTTGGCGGAGGTGCTGCGGGTATCAATGTCCCGATCACAACAAGCGTGCCCACCACAGGTACACTCACGGCCTCGCCAACCAGTTTAACCACTATCGGTCAGGGCTTTAAAACGAAATGGGCAACACTATCCTCTAAAATTTTTACGGTGTATGGCAATGGGTTAAACAATTCCATTATCGTACAAACGCCCTCAGGCTTTCCGGGAATCACTATAAAACGAACAGGTACAGAGGATAATCAATACAGTCAGTCGCCGATTACACTTCCCTCGTCTACTACAGCACAGGATATTACAGTTACCTATGTTACCAATCCGGATATGGACCCCACCATTGCCAGTAGCCGGGTAGCACAGCTAACGATAACGAGCGGAACACTCACGACCTTTGTCAACGTTAACTACATCAATACCGGGCCAACGATGTCCGTATCCACATCGGCACTCAGTCCGTTCACAACTACCCAGGGCACCCCATCTGCGCCGCAGGCCTATACCATTTTTTCAAATGCCGGCCCTCTGGGCATTGATGTATTGGCGTCTTCCGGTTTCGAAATAAGCGACAACGTCACTGGCCCGTATAGCACCAGCGTTATAACTTTAGCACCAAACCTGACTCAGAATGTGGTGTTTGTGCGTATGACTGGCACGACAACCGGTACGTTCAGCGGCAGTGTAATACAATTTAACGGGTCTACACTAAACGGAACAGCTCCCGTTTTTGTAAGCGGAACAGTCAACTCAGCAACCGCCACAGCTCCGGCCTCCCCGACCGTTACGCTCAGTCAGTATGAGGTCTGCCTGAACAGCATTGTCAGTGCAACCGTTACCTGCCCGACAGGTACCACTGTCCAAAGCATGACCGCTACGTCTATAGGTATTAACAATTACCAGTTCAGCTGCCCGAACTCAATAACCGGCACCACGGTCTCGCTCACGGTACTGACACCACCCACCTCCCCGACCCTTATTGGCGGGAACAGTTATGTGCGCTGTCAGAATACAGCGTTTTCGGTAACCGCCGTCTGTCCGGTCAACACGACAGTTGCCAGTCCCTGCTGTTCAACCTTAAACGTATCAGGTAATGTGGTTCAACTATCAACGAATAACACCGGACCCTATTACCAGCCGCTTGTCTGCGTCCGGAATACTAACGGGAATTACTGTTCGAGCAGTCCGGTAATTGTGTCGGTAACCATTGCAGCAGGTACGCTCTCAGTTACGCCTTCGACAAGCATTACCGCCGGACAGTCGCTTACCCTATCAGCCGCTACCTGCGCGTCTACGCCTGTATGGTCAACCGGTCAGTCGGGTACCTCGATCATTGTTGCCCCTACCAGCACAACTACATACACAGCTTCCTGCCCGGCCAGTGGCACCACCTGCTCCATGAGCTTTGTTTTCCCGGTCTCCGTTGTTCAGTCTGTTGCCGCTCCGGTTATTGCGCTAAGTCAGTCAGCGGTTTGTCAGGGAAATTCGTTAACGGCAACGGTTAGTTGCGGGATAAACGCATCGCTGGTTTATTCTACCAATGCAGTTATGTATGGTTTCCCGATGGCAACCAGTATCACTAATACCTATTCGATTCTGATCCCTGCCAACGCTGACGCCGGCACTTATAGCTACACGCTTGTATGTAGTACCGGCGCACAGTTTAGTTCTCCGGCCTTTTTAAACCTGGCAGTGGTAACGCAACCCACCGCCCCGACCCTTATCGGCGGGAACAGCTTCACTGTTTGTCAATACAGTCCGTTGTCGGTAACAGCGTTCTGCGCATCCGGCACGTTGTATACCCCCGGTAATCAGGCTTCGGTTTCAGCCAACACCCTTACCCTGTCTACATCTGCCACCGGAACAAGCTACGTTCCGGTGGGTTGCTCAACCGGCTTGTGCTCTTCAACAATGGTCGTCACTGTTACCATAACGCCGCCGGCCTCCCTTTCCATCAACGGCCCCGCGCCGCTGATTTGCCAGAGTACGCCTGTTACCCTGACTGCCACCGGCTGCAACGGTGCCATTACGTGGTCAACCGGACAGACGGGTACGGTATTACCGGTTTCGACCACCACAGCGGGATCTGTATTTGTATCAGCCACCTGCACCGTGGGCGGAGGCTGCAGTCCGGTTACGGCCGCCACCAGCTTCACAGTACTGGCGTCTCCTGTCATCAATACCACAAGTGCAACAGTTACATGCGCCAATCAATCCGTAACCATCACCAGCA
Source organism: Arsenicibacter sp. R0_47 (assembly GCF_057652235.1). Lineage (NCBI taxonomy): Bacteria > Pseudomonadati > Bacteroidota > Cytophagia > Cytophagales > Spirosomataceae > Arsenicibacter > Arsenicibacter sp. R0_47. Next base: position 37,921 of record NZ_JBYFCJ010000033.1, read on the forward strand.
GCGGTTCACCGGTCAGCCGGTATTTACTGATTAGCGCTTCCGGTTCGGTCAGCAGTATCAATGGTGTATTTACAGCCGTACAGCCCGGGAGCTATACCGTAGTAGCGCAGAGCCCCAGCGGTTGTGCTGGTCAGTCGTCACTGACTGTCATTGGCAGCAATAGCTTACCAGCTTTCGATATATTCCAGGTTAGTAATGCGGGGCTTATTTCCTGTGCTTCTCCTACCGTACGCCTGTCTGTTGGCACCACCAGCCCGTCGGCACATACGTTTACCTTTGCAGGACCGTCGCTTACGATCAGCGGGTTCAACGGCAACAGTGCAACGGCGGTGATCGGGCAGGCCGGTGTATACTCAGTCACTGCCTTGAATCTGGCCACAGGCTGCTATTCAACGACGAGTGTCACTGTCAGCGGAAATACTATATCACCGTCACTGAGTATCGTAACTGCCAATGGCAATGTGTTAACCTGTAGCAATCCAGCCCTGACCATAGGAGCTACCGGCGCAGCCAGTTATACCATTACCGGACCAGGCATCGGTACCAGCACCGGCAATCCGGTTACCGTTAGCCAGGCTGGCAACTTCACCGTTACCGGACAGGGCAATAATGGCTGTCTGTCCAGTACGGTTGTCAGTATTTCGGCCAATCAGTCAGCGCCATCGGTACTCCTTGCGCCTTCTTCGGCAACGCTGACCTGCGCCGTACCGAGCGTAACGCTTTCGGCAGTTGGCACCGGCACCTATCGCTTCAGCACCGGCTCAACCAGCCAAAGCATTATCGTGAGTCAGCCCGGGGCGTATTCGGTTGTACTCACAGGCAGCAATGGCTGTACTGCTGCCGCCAGCGCAACGGTTTACCAAAGCAGCGATATTCCGGCTGTCAGTATCGGTGCAAGTGGCAGTACATTGACATGTTCAGTCCGCAGCATTACCCTGACAGCACTGTCGTCAGCAACCGGTTTCCGTTGGTCAACAGGTTCTACCGGCAACACACTGGTTGTGAATACGCCGGGAATGTATTCGCTGACAGCCACTGCCCTCAACGGCTGTACGGCTGCCACGGCAATCACGATCAGCAGCAACACAGCCAGCTCCGGTGTGTTGATTGCAGGCGGTACGAGCCTGAACTGTACCACACCGGTAACCAGTCTGACAGCTACCGGAGAGGGCAATGTACGGTGGTCGACCGGAGTAACATCTGCGGCCATTTCTGTCAGCGCCACCGGTGTTTATTCCGTTACGTTAACCAATACGGCCGGTTGTAATTCTGTCGCCAGTACGACCGTTACCGAAAACAAAACGGCACCAACCGCACGACTAACCCCAACATCGGCAACGATCACCTGTACCAATCCGACCGTTACATTGCAGGCATCCGGCGGCACTGGTTATCTCTTCAGTACAAACGACCGGACCAGCAGTATCTTAGTCAATCAGGCGGGTACGTATTCGGTTGTGGTAACGGGAGCTAACGGATGTACGGCAGGGGCCAGTGCAACGGTTATTCAGAATGACGTACTGCCGGCCATCAGCCTGGCTCCGGTCAACGCGACCTTAACCTGTAGTGTACCTACCGTAACGCTGGTTGCGGCGGGGGGCGTACAGTATGCCTTCAGCGGACCGGGCTTTACACAGATCAGTAATTCGGGTACGGCCATTGTCGGCAACCCGGGAATGTATGCCGTCACTGTTACGGCAGCCAATGGCTGTAAGTCTGCTACGGCGGTCATTGTCAGCGCCGAGGATAGCTTTACCAACACGTTTATGCAGGTATCCGTCTCGGGTCAGATCGGCGGCAGCAGTACGTCGGCAACCATTGTTGCATCGCTGGCGAATCCGTCGGCCTACACCCTCACCAGCCAGAGCGGGTACAGTGCCGTCAGCGCAAATGGTATTTTTGTGGTTGATCAGGTCGGCTTATATACCATTGCCACCCGGAATATCGGCGGCTGTTATGTAACAGCGCTCGCAGGTGTTTACCCGTCTGATGCGCCGCTTGTGCCGGATACATTTGTGCCGTCCGACATGCTGTCTTGTCCTGAAACCGGCCAGCCACAGTCGACGGCCGGCTTATCGGCGGTTGCTACGGGCAATGAGTTTACCTTCAGCGGACCGTCAGGTTATGTATACAGCAACGTATTCCGGACGCCCGGCACGTACAACGTGCAGGCCACCGGCATCACTGAGCCGGGAAATTACACGCTGACCGTGTATAATCAGGGGCTACCTACAGGGGTATTCGCTACCGGCGTCTCGTCGGAATGTACCAGAGGATTGATTGCTCCAAAAAACAAAGCCGGCATATCAGCGGGCACTGCCCTGAAGGTCCGGTTAAGCAGTAACCCGACATCCGGCGAGCTGGTATCCGTTACCGTTGAGGGAGCGGCCGGTCAACGTCTCCAGTTACAGGCGTACAATCCGGAAAATAAACTCGTGGATGAATTTACCACTGAGCAGGCAGGTGCCAGCGAACAGCATACCCTGCGTTTTGGCCCGCAACATGGTTCGTTTTATCTGAAAGTTACAACACCGGTCGCCCAACGCGTGATCTGGATCGCACGGTAAATCTGTTTTGCCGTCAGACAATGATCCGCTAACCCTTCTGTTTTGCTTAGTTCACCCGCTAACGAACAGAAGGGTTAGTATTTTTTTGTACTTTACTGTCACTCACACAGAACCTGTCCTGAATTCCCACACAAGAAATCATATGCACACGAAAGCCTTCTGTCTTAGCGGACTTTTACCATGGTTGTTCGCTCTTTCGGTTTCCGGAGAACCTATCTTTCTGAAACCACCCGAGCGGGAGATTTTCATCAACCGGCTAACAACTAAACTCAATACCCTATCCAGGCAACCCGTTTCGTTCCCGCGCGACACAGCCATTTTCTTTACGCTTGAGACATTGTATTATCAAAAAGTACAGCGTGGGTTAGCGCCCGCAGCAGAAGCGCGTCTTGCTATACTCACTACCGATTCACTGACCCGGTTGGCCCGGCGCCATAGCTGGAAAGAGGGAATGGCCATTTCGCTGAACTGGCAGGCATCAGTCGCCCTTAATATCCACCATAGACCGGATGACGCTTATCCCCTCCGGATGAAGGCCGTTCAGCAGTTCCGGCAATTACACATGCAGCACCGGCTCGGGCTGGCCTTGATTGAATTGGCTGTCGATCTGGTTTACGTTCAGGCCAACACCAGGAACGAGTGGAATAAGGCCATGCAGGATATGCAAACAGCGCTGGCGATCGGGGAGCAAACACATGATCCGGAATTAATACACCAGGTATACAATTACCTGGGTGATTTTCATATTCACAAAGGTCAATACGGCAAAGCGCTGTTCTATTACCGGAAACAGGCCGCTCTCTATAAGCAGTATGCCGACGGCCCACATCTGCGCTACATGGAAGGACGCCGGACTAATCTTGCCTATCTGGGTATCTGTAACCTGCATCTGGGCCATGACAACGAAGCCCGTGCTTATTTTGAGGCATTTCTGAAACGTACTCATCCGGATCAGGGTACTTATGCGCGGTATCTGTTGCATGTTGTCCTTTACGAATCGGGGCAGTACTTCCTCCGTAACAAAAAAGACTTTCCAAAAGCATTGCATTACCAGACACTCTATAGCCGCATACTTCCTCACCGCCCTCTGTTCGATGTGGTTGCCCACCACGAAACCATGTCACGGATTTATGAAGGTCTGGGCAATTATCAGCAGGCACTTGTTCACAGCCGGCAGTATCAGCAGTTAAAAGACTCGCTCAGCCGCGATAACCTGAGTCAGAAGTTTACTGAAATTGAAACGAAACTACGCGTACAGGAAAAAGACCTCAGAATCCGGACGCTTTACAATAAACAGCTCCAAACTGAAAACGCTGCTCATGAACGTACACTGCTTTTCCTGATGATCACACTGGTGCTGGCCTTCCTGCTGTTGGGTTTGTTACTCTATGCGAACCAGCAAAAAAAGAAAGCTTTAATAGCTGACTGGCAATTAAACAATGAACGCAGCCTGCGGAATATACAGATTATCAGCGCTCAGGAAACAGAAAGACAACGGCTGGCAGCCGACCTGCATGATGATGTCGGGGCTACATTAGCCAGTCTGCGGGGATACCTAAACACAAACTCCGCAGCACAAACTATTCTGGACAAAGTGATTAACGATATACGAACAATCTCCCACAACCTCATGCCGGTCGAATTCCACGATCTCGGATTAACCGATGCGCTCGAAGAAGTAGCACGACGCCTTGGCGCTACATCCGGTATTCGTTTCTGCTTTCTAATGTCCGGCACCAGAGTGTCGCTCCCGCCCGCCCATGAACTCATCATCTACCGGCTCATTCAGGAACTGATGCATAATGTCGTCCGACACAGTCAGGCAACCGTAGCTTTTGTGCAGCTTGTCTACCATCATACACACCTCAATATTACCGTTGAAGACAATGGTAAAGGATTTGACAACGTGCATGCTCATACAAAGTCCGGAATCGGACTTAAAAATGTATCTTTAAGGGCAAAATGGGTGGGGGGTAAACTGTCAGTAGACACCAGCCCTGAAGGCACCACGGTTTTTGTTGATATACCCTATCCCACACAGCCGGATGAAATACACAACCCGTATACGCGTTCTGATCGTTGATGACCACATATTATTCAATGACGGCTTAGTCCTCCAGCTTTCTGATGCCGGCACACTTGTTGAGGTTGTCGGGCAGGTATTCCGTGGAAATGATGTTTTACCGGCGGTACACCGCACACAGCCGGATGTGGTGCTACTGGACATAAATCTCCCGCAGCAAACCGGGCTTAGCTGCGCCCGTCAGTTACTTGACGCCTATCCCGCCATCCGCATCATTATGCTGACAATGTATGGCTACCGCAAATTTATTGATCAATGTCGCCAGATCGGTGTAGCAGGCTATCTCCTTAAGCACGAGCGGATTGACCTTATTATACGAACAATTCATGATGTATATGACGGAAAAACCAGTTTCCCGCAAGGAGAATTGATCAGCTCGCATGAAGAGGATTTTTTTATCCGGCAATTTAAACTTACCCCGACCGAGCTGAAAATTATCACCCTGATCCGGCAGGGGCTGTCCAGCCTGCAAGTGGCTGCCCAATTACACATTGGTTATGAAACGGTGCGTTCGCATCGGAAAAATATTTACCGCAAGCTGGAGATTACCCATCTTTCCGAACTGATTGCCTTTGCAAACGAGTACCTGCCGCTCCACAGCATACACGAATAGTGCCCAAAGCGTATCGGCGCACTCTGGCCGGCCCTTTTCGTCAAAAAGCCGAATAAATCCCCCGATTGGGGGATAGCATCCCGTCTGATCTTGTCCAAACTTTACATCGTGTAAGCGCTTCTCCTGCAAGCGCCAGCCATCTGGTTTTAACGCATTTCACTTACTGAACCGGCCCATGAGTACACGATCCGTTGCCCCCTCACTATACATGTCCGGTAGCTCCGGCATACTACGTCCATAAATACGGCCTCTTTTTCCTGAAACACAATCCCCTAAAGCATATGATAAACACCACGACAACCTCTGCCAGCTACATCCGCTTCGACAAACAAGCTATCGCCGCCCAGTCCATTATCTGGCTGGAAGGCGACTGGAACTACACCCGCATTTATCAACAGGGAAAACCGACGCGCATGAGCGCCTACACACTCAAATGGTATCAGGAACAACTGGTTGATTTTATACGGGTCCGGAAAGATGCTATTGTCAACCCGCAGCACATCCGTGCTGTACTGTCGACACCCAGTCAGCCACGGCGGCTGCGGCTGTTGCTGAGCAACGGCGATGAGGTCGAAGTGGCCCGCCGCCGGCAGGTTTTTGTAAAGCGCCGGCTACAGGCAGGAACCTATGCAAAAGGACCGTTACAGGCTGCTAATTAGCGTTTAACGGGTCCGTACTGTTGGTGCGGAGCATTATATTACACGTACCGCGCCTATAATAGTTTTTTTCTGCCTTTACACTGGCCTTAATCAATAGATTTCCCTATATTTGCACCCTCATTTCCAAAATTATACACGAATCATGTACGCAATCGTAGAGATCGCAGGACAGCAGTTCAAAGTTCAGAAAGGTCGCTCTATCTATACACACCGTTTAGAGGGTGATGCTGACGCTGTGCTTGCATCCGACAAGGTGAAAGTTCTCCTTGTTGATAACGAAGGCAGCATCTCTGTAGGTGCTCCAGTAGTTGAAGGTGCTTCTATCACGGCGAAAATCGTTGAACACCTGAAAGGCGAAAAAGTAATCGTCTTCAAAAAGAAACGCCGGAAAGGCTACAAAAAGAAAAACGGCCACCGTCAGTACCTGACGAAGGTGTTAATCGAAGATATAACTCTGTAACGTTTGGCCTTAACACACGTTAAGCCTTAAACACAAAACAAAATGGCACACAAGAAAGGTGTAGGTAGTTCCAAGAACGGCCGCGACTCGATAAGCAAGCGCCTTGGCGTTAAATTGTTCGGTGGTCAGAAAGCTATCGCCGGTAACATCATCGTGCGTCAGCGCGGTACAAAACATCACGCGGGTGAAGGCGTAGGCATCGGCCGCGACCATACCCTGTTTGCTCTGGTTGACGGCGTGGTTAAATTCCAGGCTGGCCGCAGCAACCGCTCGTATGTTCACATCGTACCTGCTGAATAAGCAGCCACGACCCGACATACGGTACTGAAAAATCCCGCATGGTATCCCATGCGGGATTTTTCGTATAGAACATGGCAACTAAATTGCCCGGGCGTGTGTTTCTGACTGAGACAACTTCCTGTCCTGCCGGTTTCAACCTGAGGTCAGGTAAGCCGAACCGGAAAATACGAAGCGATTTTACAATTCCCCGACAATGAACGATCTTCTCCAGCGTCCTATATCGATTTACGCGCAGCAAAACCCGAATCCCAATTCAATGAAGTTTGTGCTGAACGTCGAACTCGTGCCCGACGGACTTTCATTCGACTATGCCGAGCCAGGTGACGCCCTGCTCGACGGTAAAGCCTCTCCTCTTGTGGTTGCCTTGTTTGGCTTTGACTTTGTGCGGCGGGTATTTGTTGCCGGCAATTTTATTACCATTACCAAGGATGATGTGACCGAGTGGGATGACATTATGTTTGAGGTAAAGCAGTTTCTGAAGCAATACTTCGATGAGAAGCAGCCGGTTTTTGCCCAGCGTACGGTTGATGCTAACTCGGTACGGGTTGATGCAGACTCAGAAACCGTTCAAAAAATCAAGGCGGTGCTCGAACAATATATTCGTCCGGCAGTTGAATCAGATGGAGGAGCCATTAATTTTTATTCCTTCGAACCGGAATCCGGCATTGTGAAGGTATTACTTCAGGGCGCGTGCAGCGGCTGTCCATCGTCGACACTGACTCTCAAGGCAGGTATCGAAAATCTGATGACCCGTCTGGTGCCCGAAGTCAAACAAGTAGAAGCTGAAGGTGTATAATAGTGGTGTGGTACAGTGGCAGTGGTTCCGGCAGTAGCATCAGTAAATATGACAAAATATTCCCTGAAGCTGCTGCCAACTGCTACTGATTTACTTATTTTGGGGCAAAAAAACGCCTGAGGCATGAATGTAAGGCTTTTGTTGGGGCCGGGCCTGTTGTTTCTCGCAACAGCAAGCCCGGCTCAAAATTTTCTGGGACTGTCGACTAATCCGCGTAGCGGCACACATCGCACCTATATCAATCCGGCCTTATCCGCCGACTCTCCGCATAAGTTTGATCTGAATATAGCCGCGGCTAATATTCATGTTAATAACAACTTTGTCCGGTATCAGGCGCCGTACTCGATCCTGACCTTGCTGACAAACAATGTTCCCGATCAGTACAAACGTTCTGACGGATCCCTTGACTTTAAACCGTCCTACACGAAGGAAATTCTCGACGGCCAGCCTAAAAACGTAACGGTCTGGGGCGAATTACGGGGTCCTGCCCTGCGTTTACCCGTTGGCGGCGATGCCAGTCTGACCCTGAGTACCCGCCTGCGGGGTACCGCTCAGGTACTGGGTGCGTCGGAAGACTTACTGTCGGCGATCCGTGCCAGCCTTGCCGATAATGCGCTGTACAGCATTCCAAACCAGAATAACCGGTTTAACATAGGGGCCAACGTGTATTCGGAATATGCCCTGACCTATGCCAAACCCATTGCGGAAACGGATGCAGTCCGCGTATTGGCCGGTGCAACCCTGAAATACCTGCGCGGATTTACCGCCGGTTATCTGGTCAACGACCAGCTGAATTATTCCCTGCAATCGGAGCCAACCCCGCCCAATAACCCCTACCTTCAAGTCAGTCAGATTAATGCCCGTATGGCATTTACAAACTATTTGCAAAACAAACGGCTGACGATGAGTACCTTTTTTTCGGGTAATGTGCCCGGCAAAGGTGTGGGCGCCGATTTTGGTATTGCGATCATGAATCAGGTCGAAGACGATCAGCCGGTCTGGCAGCTAAGCCTGAGCCTGACCGACGTCGGTACGATTTTTTATAACGGTGAGTCGTATGACGTTAACGAGCAGAATGTCAAATTCACCCCGGGCGACTTTAACAACGTCAACATTACCAGCCCTGAACAGGTAGCCAATGTCGTCCGCGAAAAACTGAATCTGTCGCCGGCTACCAGCCTCGGGCGTTTCAGAATGACCCTGCCGACAGCCCTCAACCTGACCGCCGACCTACAGGCCACCGATAAGTTCGGAATAGGTTTTGTCTGGCGGCAGAACGTACTGAGCAGTCAGGCGGCGGCGGTTCGCCAGCCAACGCTGATATCGGTAGTACCGCGCTATGATACCAAACTGATAACCCTGGCAGCCCCTGTTACGTATCTGAACCAGTCCATTTTAATTGGTCTTTCGGCCCGTGTCGGTCCTTTCTGGCTTGGATCTGACAATATTTTTGGCCTTATTGGGAATGGTAACAACGGCATTCACCCGCGGGGTACAGATTTGTACGCCGGGGTATGCTTCGGCTTCTGACATGATCATCTCCCTCATCACAATCTTTCTGCTTGGTTATTTACTGATTACCTTAGAACACCCGATTCAGATCAACAAAACCGCAACGGCGCTGATAACGGGCGTGTTATGCTGGGCGACCTACGCCTTAATGACAAGCGACAGCCACGTGGTTGTAGAACAACTGACCGAACACCTCGGCAGCGTTTCCGAAATTCTGTTCTTCCTGATGGGCGCTATGACGGTTGTTGAGCTCATCGATGCCCACGATGGCTTTACGCTGATCACCGACCGTATTGCCAGCCGCAATACGCGCACCCTGCTCTGGATTATCTGTTTCCTTTCTTTCTTCCTGTCGGCCCTGCTCGACAACCTGACGACCTCGATTGTCATGGTGTCGGTGGCCCGTAAGCTGGTCAAAAATGCGGAGCAGCGGAAAATCATCGCGGGCATGATCATCATTGCGGCCAATGCCGGCGGTGCGTGGTCGCCCATCGGCGACGTAACAACGACCATGCTCTGGATCGGCGGGCAGGTAACCACCGGCAATATCATCACGACCTTGTTTGTGCCGAGTCTGGCCGCGCTCCTGGTACCGCTGACGATTCTTACGTTCAGTTATCCGGCCGAAACACAGGTTGCTACAGCCTCTGCAACGAAAGGGATCAGCCGGCCATACGTAACGGCAGAAGCCCGCCGCAACCGGAAACTGATGCTGTCAATTGGTCTGGGCGGTATGCTGTTTGTACCGATCTTTAAGATGGTTACCCACCTGCCGCCGTACATGGGCATGATGCTGGTGCTGGGCTGCATCTGGGTGGCTTCGGAGCTCATTCACAAAGATAAAGATGAGGCTGAGCGGAAAAAGTTTACCGCTGCCTACGCCCTGAGCCGTATCGACGTACCGAGTATTCTGTTCTTTCTGGGCATCCTGCTGGCCGTAGGAACGCTTGAAGTAACCGGCGTACTGACCACGCTGGCCCAATCGCTTGATAAAGCCGTCGGCAACCTCGACCTGATTGTACTGCTGATCGGTATCGTTTCGGCGGTAGTCGATAACGTCCCGATTGTGGCCGCAGCCATGGGCATGTACGACATACAGACGTTCCCGCCGGACGCTAAGATCTGGGAGTTTCTGGCCTACTGCGCGGGTACCGGTGGCAGTATTCTGGTGATCGGTTCGGCGGCGGGCGTTGCCGTTATGGGCATGGAGCATTTAGACTTTGTCTGGTACCTCCGCAAAATCAGCTGGCTGGCCCTGATCGGCTATGTAGTCGGCGCCGGCATCTACCTCGCCCAGTTTGCGCTTTTTCACTGAAACGATTAAACTTAAACCGGAATAAATAATCAAAATATTGCCAGGTTTTTACTTGAATTTTTACCTTTGGCAAAATCGTATTCCCTTATTTGTTTTAGTGTTAAAACACATGAAAAAGCTCATCTTAACCCTTTTACTTACGCCGGCTGCACTCTTCACAGCCATGGCCCAAACACCGTCTGCCGACGAAGTGCTGGATAAGTACCTTGCAGCCATCGGCGGCAAGGATTTCGTCAAAGGCATTACTGATCTGCGCATCGAAATGTCGGCCGATTTCAACGGCAACACGGCTCTGATTACCCGCAAAGCCAAAGCCCCGAGCAAATCGTCTATGACGATTAACATGAACGGCATGGAGGTTATGAAAATGACATCCGACGGCACCAAAGCGGCTTCCGGCGGCATGCGCGGTACTCAGGCTATGGAAGGCCCGGCAGCTCAAAGCTATATTTTACAAAATTCACTTTTCCCGGAAGCCCACTACGCCGAACTCGGACTGAAAGCTACTGTCGACGGTACGGAAAAAGTGGATGGTCAGGATGCGTATAAAGTGACATTCGCCAATGCCGACGGCTCGGTAAGCTGGACTGAATTTTATGACGTTGCCAGCGGACTGAAAGTACAAACCGTATCCAAAGGCGGCATGGGCGGTCGTGGTATGGGTGGCCGTGGCGGCGGACAAGGTGGCCAGGGCGGCGGTCAGGGTCAGGGCGGTGCTCCCGGCGGCGGACAAGGCCAGGGTGGCGGACAAGGCGGCGGAATGGGCGGTGGTCGTCAAGGTGGCGGCGGCCCGATGCTGCAAACCGTTAAGTACAGCAAATACAAAGACTTTAAGGGCCTGAAATACCCGACGATCCAGATCCAGGAAACCCCGCAGGGTGCCCGCGAAACGTCGATTGACAAAGTTCGTTTCAATGAAGGCCTGAAGGAGTCAGACTTTAAAGTAGAGTAGTCACCTGCTCAACAGCTATATAAAAAGCGGTCCGGTCGTTTGCTCAGCAGAACGGCCGGACCGCTGCTTTTTTTACTCTTTACTCCGAAAAGAAACAGGTTATATATATTCTGTGTAAACTTGTACCCTTCAAAATAATCTTCCCCGATTACATGAAACACTTCATTACCGGACTTGCCCCTGCCTTATTGGCAAGTGCGTTGGCTATGGCCCAACCCGCGCCGAACAGTAGCGGAGGGTATGCCGATTACAATCAACTCACCAACCGGCTCCGTTCGCTAAGCCCCCGGGCCAATGGCGCAGCTAACCTACAATCGGTTGGTAAATCGGTTGGCGGCAAAGACATCTGGCTCCTGACACTCGGTCGCGGGGCGGCGGCTCAGAAACCGGCCCTTGCCATCGTAGCCGGCGTTGACGGCAGTCACCTGGCCGGTACCGAACTGGCCATTCAGCTCGCCGAAAAGCTCCTGACCTCCCAGAGCGACAGCGTTAAGCGCCTGCTGGATACCAAAACCCTGTACATTTTCCCGCTCGTCAACCCTGACGCTCAAAGTCAGGCGTTTGCCTCCCTCAAATTTGAGCGGAGCGGCAATGATCAGGAGACCGACGATGACCGCGACGGCCGCGTTAACGAAGACCCGGCCGAAGACCTCAACCGCGACGGCATTATCTCCCAGATCCGGATTGAAGACCCGACAGGTCAGTATATTCAGGGTAAGGACGATCCGCGTGTGCTGGTAAAAGCCGATCCGGCAAAAGGCGAAACCGGCCGGTACATCCTTATTACCGAAGGCATCGACAACGATAAGGACGGCAAATTCAACGAAGACGGCCCCGGTGGTGTAGCCATCGACAAAAACTTTACGTTCGACTACCCGTTTTTTACACCGGGCGCGGGCGAAATGCCGGTTTCTGAACCGGAAAACCGTGCGTTGCTTGACTTCCTGTACAAAGCCCCGAACGTGTATGCTGTATTTACCTTCGGACCGTACAACAACCTGAGCGAGGCACCGAAATTCGACCGCAGCAAAACCGCCCGCCGCATCATTACCGGTATTCTGGAGAAAGACGCTACTGTAGGCGATCAGGTGTCAAAGCTCTACAACGGGCAGACGAGCCTGAAAGACGCTCCGGTTCTGCCGCCCACACGCGGTAATTTTGCCCAGACTGCCTACTACCATTACGGTCGTCTGAGCTTCTCGACACCGGGCTGGTGGGCGCCGAAAACCGCTGCCCCTGCCGATACCGCCCGCGGACGCGCGCAGACAGGGCGCGGACCGGCTCCGGCAACCGGCGATAACGACGATGTCCGCTTTCTGAAGTGGGCCGATGCCAATAAGGTCGCTGCTGCCTTCACAAACTGGACCGCTGTTGAGCATCCCGATTTTCCGGGCCGCAAAGCAGAAGTTGGCGGTATTGCACCGTTTGCCAAAAACAATCCGCCGGTACAGTTCCTGAACGACAACGCCGGCCGTCACCTGAAATTCCTGACGGCGTTTGCTACCCAGATGCCTGCCATCGACATTGTAAACGTAAAAACGGAAGCACTCGGCAACGGACTGACGCGGGTATCGGCGCAGGTCGTGAACCGTGGCCTGCTGCCGACCGGCTCTGAGATGGGCGACCGGGTCCGGTACGTGCCTAAAATGAAGGTTGAACTTAAGCTGGCGAACGGCCAGACGATCCTTTCCGGTCGCCGGATGATTTTGCGCGGGGCGATGGCCGCGGGCGAAACAATGGACGTTAATTTCCTGGTCAACGGGGCCGGCAAGGTTACACTCGAAGCCGGCAATGCTATGACCGGAATCAAATCAACCGAACTAACGCTTAAATAATCCGCTGTGAAAAAGATATTTTTACTGGCCATCAGCCTCTTATCAATACCTGCCTTTGCGCAGCAGAATAAGCCTGCCACCTTGTCCGACGGCACCCGCGCCGTTGGTTCACCGGCAAACCCGAAAGTGCCCATGCGCTGGAATCACTACAATGATTACGGCATGATCACGAAATTCTGTCAGGATCTGGCTAAGGCCTATCCGGAATACGTCAAGCTTGAATCGATGGGTAAATCGTTTCAGGGGCGGGATATGTGGGTACTGGTCATCACGGATGCCAAAACCGGCAAGGCCGACCGCAAGCCTGGTTTTTACATCGACGGAAACATTCACTCCAATGAGTTGCAGGGTTCCGAAATTGCGATGTACACGGCCTGGTATCTGGTTGAAACGGCCGCCGATCAGCCGCACATCAAGGAGCTGTTGCAGGATAAGGTATTTTACATCGCACCAACCATCAACCCCGATGCCCGCGAGGATTTTATCCGCAACCCGAACAACCCGAACTCACCACGCTCGGGTATGATGCCGATGGACGACGACGGTGACGGGCAGGTCGACGAGGACAAATACGACGATCTGGACGGCGACGGCAACATTGTCATGATGCGCCGCAAATCACCGCTGGGTCGCATGAAACAGGACCCGAGCGATCCGACCCGTATGATTCCGGCCAAACCCGACGAGCCGGGTGAGTATGAAATGCTGGGCTACGAAGGCCTCGACAACGACGGCGACGGCCTGGTCAACGAAGATCTGGTTGGTTCTTACGACCCGAACCGCGACTGGGGCTGGGGCTGGCAACCGGATTATATCCAGCGGGGGGCGCTGTTTTATCCGGGCACACTGCCGGAGACCCAGGCGGTTAAGAAGTTTTTCTTTGCGCACCCGAATATTGCCGGTGCCCAGAGCTACCACAACTATGGCGGGATGATGCTGCGCGGTCCGGGCTCCGAAGAGGACGTGCCTTACTACTCACCGGCCGACATTGCCGTGTATGATGTCATGGGGAAAGCCGGCGAAAAAATGCTGCCAGGCTATCGCTACTTCGTTATTTACAAGGATTTGTATACCGTATACGGCGGCGAGATCGACTGGTTTGCGCTGGGACGCGGTATTTTCACGTTCTCCAACGAGCTGATGACGTCGTACAAACTGTTTAACCGCAAATCGGACGATGACCGGTTCCAGAACGACGAATTCAACCAGTTCAGCAAGTACCTGCTGATGGATGATGCGTATGTGCCTTGGAAACCGTTTAAGCACCCGCAGTACGGAGACATTGAAATCGGTGGGCCTAAGAAAAACTACATCCGCAACCACCCCGGCTTTATGCTCGAAGAGGATGCGCACCGGAACATGGCCTTTACGCTGTTCCACGCCTTCCAGACGCCAAAACTCGACGTGCAAAGCATTACGTCGAAATCACTGGGTAACGGATTGACGGAGGTTACGGCGACCGTTGTAAACCAGCGGGTTATTCCGACGCACTCAACCCACGATGTGAAGTTCAAAATCGAGCGGCCGGACTATATTACGCTGAAAGGCGCCAATGTGCTGGCTGGTATGATCGTCGATAACGAAGACATGGGCATCACCCGTGAGCAGCGTTATACGCCGGGCACCATCGAAGTACCGACCATTCCAGGCATGGGCTTCGTCAAAGTGCGCTGGGTCGTAAAAGGCAACGCCGGTAAATATACCGTCGAAGTCGACAGCCGCAAAGGTGGCGTCGTGGAGAAGACGTTGTAACGTAAAAAACGTAGCGGCAAGGGTATGCCTTGCCGCTACATCTGTGCTTTATTTGTCATTATAAATCTTCGTCTGCATCACCGTTGCGATGGACAAGGCCCGGATTTTGGCCTGTTCGGCGGTGTTACCGGCAAACAGCTCATCGACGGTTTCCTGCCAGAGTGCCAGCCAACGGTCAAAATGCGCCGCCGTCAGCGGCGATTGCCGGTTCAAGGACAGATGGACCGGAATTGGATTCTGCCGGTAGGCCGTCCCGCCCAACAATACCATCTCCCAGAAATCGACGATAACCGGCGCATGGCTCGCCAGATCCAGTTTGGCCACATCGGTAAACAGAAACCCGATAACTGCATCCTGCATGGCTTTCCCGTAAAATTGCCCGATCAGTTGCTCAAGATCGGCGCGTGTTGTGATATCGGACATTTCTTTTTAAAGAGTGAAAGAGTGGCCGCTGCGCGGACAAAGAGCGAAAGAGCGAAGCCAGTAGACGTTTCATGGCTTTCGGCCGTATGTATCCACATCTTCTCTCAACTACATCGTAATTCGTACATCCCTTTATATTCTGCCGAAGCGGGCGAAAGCCTGGCGTTCGAGTTCTTCGCGGTGATCGGGGTGTGCAATGTCGATCAGGAGACGGGCGCGTTGCCGGAGGTTTTTCCCGTACAGGTTCGCAATGCCATACTCCGTTACAATGTAATGCACGTGGGCACGGGTCGTTGTTACCCCCGCTCCTTCTTTCAGAAACGGCACAATTTTCGACTCCCCGTACTTTGTTGCCGAGGGCAGGGCAATGATCGGCTTGCCACCTTCCGACAACGATGCGCCCCGCACAAAATCCATCTGGCCACCGACACCGGAATACTGAAACGTGCCGATGGTATCGGCGCACACCTGCCCGGTCAGGTCCACTTCGATGGCGCTGTTGATGGCCGTTACTTTCGGATTGCGCCGGATAATGGCCGTATCGTTGGTGTAGGCCGTCGACTTCATGGCCACACCCGGGTTGTCGTCGATAAAGTCATACACCCGACGGCTCCCCATCACAAATCCAGTTACGGTTTTGTACGGAATTACCTTTTT
Organism: Arsenicibacter sp. R0_47; assembly: GCF_057652235.1. Taxonomy (NCBI): domain Bacteria; kingdom Pseudomonadati; phylum Bacteroidota; class Cytophagia; order Cytophagales; family Spirosomataceae; genus Arsenicibacter; species Arsenicibacter sp. R0_47. The sequence goes on from NZ_JBYFCJ010000033.1 coordinate 53,845, forward strand.
GCATTCGTTCGTGATCACACCGCGTTCAATCAGGTCAATGACCCCATCGGAGAACATTTCGGTATGAACGCCCAGTTTGCGGTGGTGCACCAGCTCGGCAAGCGTGGCGTTCGGAATCCCGCCGATTCCCATTTGCAGGGTTGCGCCGTCTTCCACCAGACTGGCTACATTTTTCCCGATCTGCTGCTCGATTGGCGAAATGGCTCCTGCCGGTACTTCATAAATCGGATCATCTACCTCAATGGCCGCGTGAATGGTCGAGACCGGAATCATGCCATCTCCGTGCGTACGCGGCACGTTCGGGTTAATCTGCGCAATCACGTACTTCGCCGATACGATAGCCGAGAGCGACACATCGACCGAGGGGCCGAGGGAGCAGTACCCGTGTGCATCCGGCGGCGAGACCTGAATCAGCGCCACATCGACCGGCAGTATTTTGCGGGTAAACAGCAGCGGGATTTCACTCAGGAAAATCGGCACATAATCGCCATGCCCCTGATTAAGCTGTTTCCGCATATTGGCCCCGATAAAAAACGAATTCGGGTAAAAAATCCCTTCGTATTGAGGCTCCAGATACGGCAGCGGCCCTTCGGTATGAATGTGGCATACTTCCACATCGCGCAGCCGGTCGGATTGCGCAACCATAGCGGCAATGAGCCGGTGCGGGGTTTGGGCAACACTATGAATAAATACGCGGTTTCCGGACTGGATACAGGCAACCGCTTCTTCGGGGCTTACAATCGGCAAATGAACTGGCATATGGATGTTGATTTTATTTTTACCACCAAGACGCGAAGACGATAAGGGGCACGAAGTTTCTTCTTTTTCACTTTGTGCTGCTTAGGTGCTTCACGCCTTTGTGGTGTAAACATTTACCACCAAGACGCGAAGACGATAAGGGGCACGAAGTTTTTTCTTTTTCACTTTGTGCTGCTTAGGTGCTTCACGCCTTTGTGGTTTAAACATTTACCACCAAGACGCGAAGACGATAAGGGGCACGAAGTTTTTACTTTTCACTTTGTGCTGCTTCGATGCTTAACGCCTTTGTGGTTTAAACATTTACCACCAAGACGCGAAGACGATAAGGGGCACGAAGTTTCTTCTTTTTCACTTTGTGCTGCTTCGGTGCTTCACGCCTTTGTGGTTTAAAAACGCGAAATACGGCCTGTTATCGCAGGGAATTTACCGGAACAATCATAGCAGACTATGACCGTGCCCGGTATTTTTCTGCCCGTCCGGGTCAGCTCCAGGAACGTCTTTTTTGTGTCCTATTCTACGCCGTGATAAGCCGCCAGAACCTCATAAACCGGAAAGGCTCCGTCGGCATCCATCAGTCCGCGCGGGCCGTGTGTTTCAAAATACGTCACCGAACCGGCGCCGGCCTTTTCGAGCGTTTGCAGGCTTTGGGCCAGCCAACCGGCAGCGAAGTCTGTCGGCTGCCGGTGGTCGGCAGGCGGCGCAACCGGTGCTGACGACAGGGCCGCGTCCGGATTAAAACGCCCCTTCAGCGTCACCGCCGACACGTGCACCGGTTTACCGCCCGACAGCACCCGCGCCGAGCGGACCGTATCGGCCTGAGCGCCGATGTTTTCCATAACCGTCAGGTCGTCGGTGGCGTGCGATTGCGGGTTGATTGAGTACGTCACGAAATCAATCTGTGCGTAGTCGAACGGGTTGCGGTTGACATCTACGAAGTTAGCGTCTGTCCCGCCGCCAATCCAGATACCGGGAAGGGCCTCCCGTAAGGCAGGTGCAACCTCCGTCAGTAGTGTATCATCGGTCAGCCGGTTCTTTTCCCAAAACACCGCCACAGTATACAGCACAACTTGTTGCGCCGCTACTTCGGCCAGCCAACCGGCAAGTTCCGTCGCCGGATCGTCACCGAAAAACAGCATAACTTCCAGCGGCAGAGCAAGCGCTACGGCATCAGCAACCGCCCGGTCAAATGCCGGTTTCCACGCCGGATTTGTCAGAAACACATCGGTCCGCAGGTGTGAAAAGCCCACGGCCCGAAGCCGGTCAATTTCTTTAGCGGTCAGCGGCCCGTCGTACGGGTTATGCCCTAAGCCAATCCGCAGTGGTTTGGCAGGTGGTTCAACGGCGTATTCAAATGAGGCGGCTGTGATACCTTCGCCTGCGGCAATCGGCCGGAAAACGATTTGCTGAAACAGTTCCGTCCCCGCCTCAACCTGTGCCGGTTTAGGGCGGTCCTGCGGGGTGCAGTAGGTTTTGTAGGATGTATCCGACCAGTTGCGCTGGTCTTCGGTCTCAAAGACATCGCCCGTAAACGACAGCTGCAGTTCATGGCCGGCAGTTGTCTGCCAGCGCATGCCCTGTACGTTCAGAAACGGCTGATCAGGCTTAATCAGCCTTGGGAAGTCCCCGACCGATTCATGCCCTTCCGGATGCTGAATGTGGCAAGGCTGCCCGGCCACGCCGTCAATCGGGTGCAGCACGCAGAAGCCGACACGGTTGCGCCAGAACGTATTCAGCGCTTTGCCATACCAGCTCATGGTGACAGTCCCGTCGGTTGCGCCTTCGATCGTGACGTGGCCGTTCATCTGCATGCCCAGATCATCGGCCGCCCAGTTATAATCGACGCGGAACGATTCCGGATTTTTGGTAATGGATTCGTCACTGAAAGTCAGGCGGGCCGTATCCCAATCCTGATTGCGCAGGGCAAAGTAGATGCGGCGCAGTACTTCATCGTCACCCAGCTTAAAATAGCGGGGGAATCCATTGTCGTATAGCAAGGTAATCGGGCCGGCAGTTAAGTGCATATCAGATATATTTTATTGATGGTCTGTCTATTGTATGATCTCCCTCTATTGTATTGATCTCCCGTAGGGGCGACCCCACGTGGTCGCCCTTTTGCACCCACGTGGTCGCCCTTTTAAAAGCCCCGCCCCATGTGGCAAATAAAAAGGGCACCCACGTGGGCAAGCAAATAAAAAGGGCGACCACGTGGGGTCGCCCGTACAAACCGCTTATAAATTCCGCGACAGGTAATCGGTGTATTGCGTGTAGAGCAACAGCGATGTGGTGCCGCTGTAGGCAACACCATGGGCACCCGGCGGATAAATCCGTAGATCGGCGTCTTTACCGGCATCTTCCAGGGCATTCATCAGCTGGAATGTATTGCGTACGTGCACATTTTCGTCCATGGTCGAGTGGGCAATGAACATCTTACCGGCCAGATTTTTGGCGTAAGTCGTGGAGGCACTCGCTTTGTATTTTTCCTCATTTTCAGGCATCAGGCCCATGTAGCGCTCGGTATAGATGCTGTCGTAAAGCCGCCAGTCGGTCACCGGTGCGCCGACCAGCGACACCTTAAACACACCCGGATGCGTCAGCATGGTGTAGCTGCTCATGTAGCCGCCATAGCTGTGTCCGCGGATACCGATGCGGGTACCGTCGATCCACGGTAACGTGGCCAGATATTTTGCGGTTTCGGCAAAATCAAGGCTTTCATATTTACCAAGCTGCTCATAGACAATCTTCTCGAAATCACGGCCGTAGCCCCCGCTGCCCCGGTTGTTGACACTTACAATCACATACCCCTGCTGGGCCAGCCACTGATGCCAGCCGCCGGTATTGAACTCATTGTAAACCGACTGCGCGCCGGGACCACCGTAAATATCCACCAGAACCGGATACTTTTTCGACGCATCAAAGTCAACCGGCTTCACAATCGAAATGTCAATTTTCTGGCCATCCGACGTGGTGAAGCTTGCCAGCTCCTTCGGTGCGTACGTGTGCGTACCCAGATACTCGGTCACGCGGCTGTTGGTTTCCAGCGCCTTGATTTTAGTGCCTTTTGTATCCCAAAGCTCCACCTGCGTCGGAGTCGACACGTTGGAGTACCGGTCGATGTAATACTGCCCGTTCGGTGAGAAATTGACCGCATGTTTACCGGCCGTATTGGTCAGGCGGCGGCGGTTTTTACCGTCGGCATCAACGACATACAACTGCCGTTCCAGCGGTGACACCTCCGTTGAGGTATAGTACACTTTCTTTGCTTTCGGGTCAATGTGATGCACATACGTCACCTCCCAATTGCCCTTTGTTACCTGATTCAGCAGCTTGCCGGTGTAGTCGTAACGGTACAGGTGGGCATAGCCATCGCGTTCCGAGACCCAGTAAAACTCCTGCACACCCGCCGGGAAGTAGAAGTAGTGCAGAATGCCGGCAAAGAAATCAAACACATCGACCCACGCTTTCGAGGTTTCCTCCATAATCTGCCGGGCCTCGCCTGTGCGGCCGTTGGCCATGAACAGTTTCAGGTGATTCTGCTTGCGGTTCAGGTGAACGAGCGCGAGCTGCCCCTCCTGCGAGGTCCAGTAAATGCGGGGAATATAGCCATCGCCGAGATCAACCTTCATCCACTGCTTCGTGCCGTTGGCAATTTCGATAACGCCAATGCGTACCAACGGATTCTGATCGCCCACGCGCGGATAAGGCAGCGAGTCATATTTTTCGTCAAAGCCTTTGTAGTCGGTCATGCGGTACATCGGTACCTGCCGCTCATCTGATTGCCAGAAAGCAATAAACTTGCTGTCGGGCGACCATTCCCAGGCCTGGGCCAGACCAAATTCTTCCTCGTAGGCCCAGCCAAACCGGCCGTTGTAAAACGCAGGCTTAGCATCGGTAGTCAGGCGCGTTTCTTTCTGCGTCGCAAAATCGAATACGAACAGATCGCCGCCCCGCTCGTAGCCAACTTTGGTGCCATCCGGCGATAATTCGGCCGTTTGGGCATCTTTGGCAACCAGTTTCAGGCTCTTGTCGGCCACCGAATACACGTAGTAATCCGAAATGCCCGACCGCCGCCAGACCGGCCGGAAGTTGCTCTGGAAGACCAGATTCTTTGAATCTTTCGACCACTCAAACGACACGTAGCGGAAGCGCTCGGTAGTGCCGGGGAACGTCAGCTGGCTCCCGTCGAACACGACATTTTCCTGCTGGTCTTTCGGCGAAAACGACTTGATCACATTCTGACCTTCAATGTAGGAAAAGCGGTTACCGCCATCGATCCAGTTTACACTGCGCGGACCGCTGGCACCGGACAGCTGACCGCCCGACGTCAGGGCCTGCTGTAGGGAGGTATACCGTTGTTTTGTCTGGGCAAAGGAAGCGATAGGAATCAGCAGCAATAAGGCGATCCGTATCAATCGGGTGTTGTGTTGCATGAAGATATTGAGTCAAACCAATCCTCAAATTTAGTAAAAAGAAACGCCCGCTGTGTCGTCTGACACAGCGGGCGCCTGGTAAACCTGTTTATATGCGTTTGTATTAGTTACAGCCCTGGCCGTTTACAACAAACGTAACAACTTTCGAGGTAATTTCTCCGCACTCATTTGCCGCGCTAACAGTAACGGTATAGGTACCCGGCTTTTTAATACCATTGATGTTCATCAAATAAGGTCCGGGTTTGCGGTAGACACTGGAATAGACATAGTTATTCGGTCCTGTAATGACCGCCATGCTACCGTATGCAGGAAAACGGAGATTGATCGGACAGTTTGAAGCACTCAGTGTATTAAAAACAAGTGAGTTTAATGCATTGACAGGTTCCGGCGTACAGCCACAGCTCTTCACAGTAATCTGCGCATCTTCCTCACAGGCTAAGTCCAGTACCATCCATCCTGTAGCCGGGGGTAAATCATCATTCGATTCGGCTATAGCGGAAGGCGGACCAACAAATCCGGAGAAAATCATCCAACCTCCACCTTCGTTATCACCTTGAAAAAGAATAATGTGGCTTAAATCGTCCTTCGAGAAGAAAGGTTTTCCATAAAAAGTACCACCTTGTTTGTATTGTCCGCCAAACATGCCACAATCCGTTTTCACTTCGCGGCACAGGGCAAGCGTTTCACATGTTGTTTCAGTAAACGTAAGACTTGCCGGTTCACCTTCAGTCCCGCAACCGTCCTCAGCATACACCCAACCATCCAATGGTAATGCTTCCGGTGAAGCATCATTAAAAAAAAGGTCACCGTTCTGCTTAATGAAATACCAACCCGGCGTACCATACGGAGAGTAGGTGATCATTGCCTGCTGTTCACCACCGCCTATGTAAAGAGGAGATCCCTCTCCCCAGACTATAGCAGTCGTATATGTACCGTCAAAACCACTACATGGTGTTTTTACCGTGTAACATTTTTTGGTAATTGTATTGCTTGTTTTAATCGCAGAAAGGCCGCTTTTTGTTTGGTTTAGCCCTTTATCAGCAGAAGGCTGCCCTTTTTTCAGTTTCTCAAACAGGCCTTGCCATCCGGTTCCGCTGGTTGTTTGCTGCGCAACCAGCGTATGTGTCATTAGGCATAGAAGAACCATAGAAGCTACTACAGTTCTGGCAATAGTACAATTTTTAAACATAGGTATAGTAAAAGGTTGACTGAAGAATGACTTACAGAGCGTTTGGATAGATTATAAAATACCCGTTTGCGTCATATAATGGCATAAAAATAAATCAACCTGTTACCATAAGCTACAAACTACATATAAAGTCCATTAAAGCCCCTTTTTTGTAGGCAAACACCTATTTTTTGTACATGGAAAACATACCTGAATAGCCTATATTTTCTCCTTCATTAAAAACTGCTTTACCCATTAATAAAAAGATTCGACAAGAGGTTTACTGCTTACATTAATCCCGCAACCAGATTTTCTGCGCGAATGTCTGTTGTTTATCCGGGCGTGTAACCGATAAAATCAGAAAGGAATCGGCCGGACTTCCCAGGGCAATTGCTTTTCCGGCCAGCGCATCGGCGCGCTCTGAAAAAGAGTGGATCACCTTACCGGTCAAAGTCGCAATCTGCACCGTCAATCGTTCGGAGCGGTCGAACCCTTGCAGAAACAGCCGGAATGCCCCCGACGGACTTGGATTCGGGTAGGCCACCACCCGCAGCGATGGTTCGGAAGTTGTTCCCGCCAAACCAACCAGCTTTGCCTCATCCTTTACGGTTAATACAGGCGTGGTCAGGTCTGTTTTCAGCATGTTTCTACCCCTATCATCGGCCATATATCCTGAAAAATCCCCCCCTTTCATGCCGGGTTTCGAGGCAGCAGGATCTTTCTGCATATCGAATAACCGGACGCCTTCCAGAAAGCCCTGCGGCAAGGCAAAATCAAACAGTAAAAACTCCTCGCCCGCCGTCAGATCGACTTTACCACCCTGGGTTGTAAACCCGTGAAAATCGGACGCAAGCGCGGTCTCCGGTGCAAAAATCCGAGAATTGTCTGACCAAACGCCAATGTTGGTGCTTCGTGCCGAAACTGACTGATCAGCCACCTCGGCCGGCAGCACCACCGATACCTGCGACGGCCCCCAGGCAAACTGATTTGCCGAAAAGTTGGGGCGGGCAAATACCTCATACCGGTTCTGCTCCGCATTAAAGGCCATCCGCAATACGATCTGAGGCTGGGCAACACCAGCCAGACTGCACATGCAGGCAATGATTCCAATGAGAAATTTCTTCATATCCTTCCGGTTTTGATTATCTAATCTTATGAGCTATTACCGCCGGAACACAAGCCGGCGCACAAGCCATGACGTGCACACTCAACGGGGCCGATACAACCAGACAACCGGCTGTCACATCGGTAATCCGATTCACATCGTTGGCCGTAAGATGCTGAATGGTGTTATCATCGGTATAGGTAACCGCGTAAATACTATACTCCCCGGCCGGCAGATCCCCCGACGGAAATAGGGGCGAATCGGCAAGCCGGATAATTTTACCGGCCGGATCAGTCAGTGCGTAGCGGGTTAACACACCACTACCGCTACTACCGCCCACAACCTGAAAGACAATGGGCTGACCAATCTGGAAATAACCGGCGGGCACCGATACGTGCGGCCGTGCTGTACCCGGTACTTTACGAACGATAGCAGACGCCGGCGCTTCCGGTCGCGCTGCGGTGGCTGTATAGGCAGCGAGCACAGCCAGTGAAGAGAAAAATAAACCCGCTTTCACGATGTTTTTCTGAAATCATAGTTGTCATAAACGTCATACTGAATCACTTATAAAAGCGATGGAGCATCTCCCTGCCGGTATGCCCGCCGCTTCAACGCCGGCGCTACCGGTTCCATTGCAAAACCGGTGCTTCCAGCGCACAGGCATTCGAACAGGTCGGCGACGCCGGGCCATAGTTAGTCCCATAGTAATTGTTCTGGCCCAGCAAGTCGTTGCCGTCGTAGGTGTAGTTCCGGAAATCACCGCCCGAGGTCTGGGCAGACGGATCAGGGTCAACACCGTTGATGAACAGCCGGATTCCGGCCAGACAGCCGCCGCCCGGAATGGTAAACGTAAACAGCAGTACCTCCGCACCGGCCGTCAGGTCAATGGCAGCACCGGTCGAGCCGATTCCGTGAAAATCCAGCGCAGGGGCCGCTGCGGGTGCATACAGGCGCGAGTTATCAGCCCAGTTACCGGCCGCCACCGCCGTTACGGTCAGCGCCACATTGCTCAGGGAGGCGGGGGCGACAACGGTGATCTGTGCACTGCCCCACGGAAATCCGGCCTGCGTAAACCCGGTGGTTGGCCGGGCATACACTTCGTAGCGGGACAGGGTTGTGTTGTATTTCAGTGTCAGATCGATCTGATTCTGTGCCCTGACGCCCAATCCACTCATGATCAGACAACAAATTATCAGCAGTCGTGTAATAGCCATAATATATCGTTTATGCGGTATCGACAGCCGCACTAATTTGGGATCTGCTCAACAAAAAAGGTAAAATTGTACAGTTTCGCACTGTTTAACAGGTAATTGGTCAACAAGTTTGTAAAGATCGTCTGACTGTCATTACCGACTGCCTGATAACTGACCTTACCATTCATATTGACATCCCCGTAATAGTACCCGACCGCACTGTTGTAGTTATACAGCTGGTTTACGGTATTACCCGGCGCAGTCAGCACTTCGGTAAAAATTGTGTTCAGGTCCGTACTCAGACCCGTATACACAACCTTGCCGTCATGATTGGCGTCACCTGCCCAGAGGGCGTTTTTCCCGCCTACCGATACCATTTCGTAGCCGTTATAGTCGTAGCCGTTCGCCGTTGTGCTCCAGACGCTCGCCGCTGCCAGTGTCGTAAAGTCAACCGCACTGATCGTGGCCGACAAAGTCTGCGGCGTGGCTGTCATCACCCCAAGGTGATTCCGGTGTTTGACACTGACATAAAAATTCGATCCGGATAAGCCCGTAAAACTCAGCGGCGATGTACCATCGGCCGGTGAAACAATATCACCATCCCGCTGCAGCAAACCAGACCGCGTCGCAACCACTGCCGACGTGTTTGCCGGGTTACGCAGCTCCACCAGCACCCAGTCAACAATTGCATTGGCTCCTGTTACGGTGGTTACCGCTGCCGGAGCCGTTTCGTTGCCGCCCCCACCCGTCTGACTGAACCGCGTACTGACGGTTGACGAGTACGGCGTCGCCAGCGGCAATGCACCACCCGTGCGCAGGTCATCGCGCATGAGTCCGTCGGTCGTACCGGCCAGGGCACCCTGCAACAGGGCTTTCACCCGCAACGTCACCGTCGACGGCGTTTCGCAGTTTGCCTGTCCAACGTTGTAGTTACCAAGCCAGGCGTTGTAGAGCGTCGATCCGTTGCGGAAGCCCAGGGCCGTCAGGTCATTACCGACGTTGATGGTCTGTGTGGGCGGATTCGGCCGGAACGGGTCCGTACTCGTCCAGATTTCGACCGCACCGGGGCAGGCGCCCGAACTCTGGAAAGTAAACAGGACCGTTTCCTGCGTACTGCTGTAGGGAATCATGGGCGTATTCGGCGTCATCCCGAAAATAAAGTAATCATACCCCGGATTCTGCGACGGCGCACGAACCGTGGTATTATTTGACCATTGGCCGTTTACGCTCTGCACATTAGTAATGCTAAGCCGGCCAGCCAGCCCGACAATGGTTACCTGCCCGCTATTGGTGATCTGCTCAGCGCCGGTCAGCGTTACGGTACTGGATAACGAAACCTGATAGGTAATTTTATCCGGCAACAACCGGACGGCATAGCGGATACCCTGTTGCCCGAAGGCAGGGAATAGCCCCGTTATCAGGAAAAGCAGACAGCCGGTTACGCCGACCGTGACTTTTCGTATCGTTCTGTTATATGTCTCAGTCATATCCTCTCTTCGCTAAACATAGTAACCGGACCAGCCTGCGGGCCGGTCCGGTATTAATTGATTAAGGAACCTGCTCTTCTACGATGTATGTTGCCAGAAAACCTCCGTTTGCCGGATACAGCAAAACCGTAGCAAAAATGATCTGTAAATCATTATCGGCTCCCTGGTATTTCAGCAACCCATCCAGATTAACATCACTGGTCAGGTACTTCTGAACAATGTAGGTTGGCACAAATGTCTGGTTTCCGGAATCGAGGAACACCTGACCAAATACAACGCCCAGATCATTATCGCTACCCTGATAGATAATCTGCCGCTTCGGTGTTCCTGACACATTATCAACGCCATTGGTATTACCCGGCCACAAGGCTCTGACACCGCCAACACTCTGCCGGGCATTTGTACCGTATACCGATGTAAGCGGATCGGTGAAATCGACCGTAGTAGCCGTACTGGTCAGCGGTACCGTCGCAGCCGTCATCACACCGAGGTGGTTCCGGTGCCGGATCACGACATAGTAACTCCCCGCCCCGACATTAAACCGCAGCGGCGATACGCCATCAACATCAACTACATCACCGTCGCGCTGTACTAAAGCCGATTTGGTAGCAATCACCGTTGTGTTGCTCGACGGCGACCGCAGTTCAACGAATACCCAGTCAACAATCGCGTTATTACCCGTTACGCTCAGTACCGTACTGGTAGTCGTTTCACCGCCTCCGCCAACGTGTGTGAAGCCCGTGCCGGCCAGCGCCGATGAGGAATACGGTTCTACCAGCGGCAAGAGGCTGGCACTGCGTAGATTGTCGCGCATCAGCCCTGCCACCGCACTGTATGCTCCTCCCAGAATCACCTTCGGACTCAGTACGGCCTGCGGATCTGTTACGACAATACTGACCGTGGCTGATACACTTTGAGCAGTCGTACAGCTTGGCGGCAATGTGCTGTTGGTTGCGGTATACGTCAGGGTGTAAACCCCGGCGGTGGCAAACGTAAGCGAACCGGTCGAGGTGCCCGCACCGCTGGTTGCCGGTGTAATACCGGCAACCGGACTAATGTTCCAGGCCAGCACACCCGGCGAACCACCCATAGCCGTAATTACGGTGGCATCGCCGATATTCAGCGTTACCGACGACGGAGTCAGCGATAAGGCTGCCGGGGTCGAGCACGGCGGATTCAGCGCGGTAAAGCTGACGGTAGCCGATGCCGTTCCGCCCACGTTGGTTACAATGGCCGTAACCGTCTGCGGTCCCGGTGTGAGCGTCAGCGATGTACAGGTCCAGTTACCGGCCCCGCTTACGGTGACCACACAGGCAGCGTTAGCGGCGGCCAGAACGGTCACACTCGTATTCGGCGTAGCGGTTCCGCTAACCACCTGTGTGAGGTATGTCGTTGTGTTGGGCGCCGGCACATCAATGGCAATCGATGGTACTGCCACAGCGGTAAAGCTGGTTGTTGCTGTCGTACTGCCACCGGCATTCGCTGCCACCACTGTCAGCGTATTAGGTCCTGCCGGAATGGTGATCCCGTTACACGACCATGTTGTTCCGGTAACCGTCGCCACGCAGGTTTGCCCGCCCGTAGCCAGGACGGTTACCGTAGAGCCGGCCGTTACAGTGCCACTCACCAGCGGCGTGGTACTGGTCAGGCTGTTCGGCCCCGGCGTTGTAATCGCCAGTGTAGGGGCGGCAATGGCCGTAAAGGTTGTGGTAGTTGTCGCCGTTCCGCCCACGTTCTGCGCGATGGCCGTCAGGGTTACCTGGCCGCTCAGGGTCAGGGAGCTACAGCTCCAGTTACCGCCCCCATCCACCGTAGGGTTGCAGACCTGCCCGCCGGGTGCCAGCAGGGTCACGGCAGCGCCGATGGTGGTAGTCCCGCTCACGACCGGGGTCAGACTGGTCAGGCTATTCGGAGCCGGAACCAGTATCGCAATGGTTGGCGGTGCAACAGCCGTGAAGGTTGCAGTCACGGTCTGACTCCCCACTTCATTCACCGTAACGGCGGTCAGCGTGACCGGTCCTGCGGTGAACGCAAACGAATTACAGCTCCACCCGCCTGATCCGTTCACCGTTGGCGTACAGGTCTGCCCGCCGGGACCGTAAATAGTCAGGCTGGCAAGGGTTGTAACCGTTCCGCTGACTGTCGGCGTCAGGTTAGTCTGTGCGTTTGCGGCCGGGCTGTTGATGGCCACAGTCGGCATCACATACACATTGATGGTCGTTGAACATGAGCCTGTCGCTTGCGCCGACGTTACACTTATGGTACGTGTAAAGCGGGGCGCACTACCGTCGTAGGCAAACGGGAGCGTATACGATGTCTGTCCGCTTACAATTGTCTGCGTACTGCTGCCGGTTACGCCGCTGCCTGACACGTTTACGGTAACAGTTCCCAGCAGATTCACCGTCAGCGGCAGGGTCAGGGTACCCGACGACGGATACCCTACTACAAAGGTACCGCTGGTAGTAGCAGTAGCGCAGTTACCAAAGGTAAAATCCCCCGGACATTGGTATGCCATACCGGCAGGGAAGCTGACCGTGGCATTGTATTGCGTACAGGTACGGCCGAATTTTGCAAAGCCGTAATAGACTTTGGTCGTGGACAATACTCCGACCACCGGCGCCGTCCGGATTTCGATTTCGTCAAATTCTTTTGTTGTCTGAAACTTCAGTTCGTATTGACCACCGCCAAGGATAGACAGGCTTAATAAGCCGGAAGAGATCGCCGTTTCCTGCAGGAAACCTCCTTTATAGGTGTTAATCGTTACCGAACTTAACAGTTCGGCCGATACCAGTGAGGTATTTTCGACCAGGAAACCTGCCATATCGCCGGCCGGCGCCATGCGGGCCAGCTTTGTCCGGATAAACGCATAGCCACCGGCACCTACCGGAATGGATATGGTGGCAAAGTTGCTCAGACTGGCATCGCCCACCGCCGTCGCACTCGTTACCGAACACCCGACGCAGACCGCACTGCTGATACCACTGGCTGTAACGCCGTTTGTGGAGTTATTGGCAGTTGCTGCGGGGTCAACTTTCGTACAGACCTGATACACAAACGAGCCGGAGCCCGCCGCCGGATCAGTTGGCCGGAAGTTTACCGTACCATCAGCATTGGCAATAGCACTGCCGTTTGTTGGCTGCGACACAATGCTGACCGATGTCGGATCAACAATACCCGATCCGCTTACAATATCGTTGGTCAGCACGGAAAAGGCCTGCGGGCAGGTTGTCTGCGAGAGCACATCGGTACACAGGTTCGCATTGTAGGCGATGTTGAAGCTGATGGTCTGATAGATCGGCTCCGGACGGCCAAAACCATAGTACACATCCAGCGAAGCCAGTGCGCCCACCGTTGTCCGGTAACTTATATCTACCTCATCAAAATCAGACAGCTGCGTCACGAAGCTTACCTCTAATTTAGCGTCTGATAAAATCTGGATACTGGCGATTGCCGGAAGGGTGTACGTTTCCTTAAGCGTACCGGCCAGATACGTCCGGACTGTGATCGTCGGCAATATAGCAGCGCTCAATAACGCCGGGTTAGCAATAACAAATCCCGCACGGTCGCCCTTCGGAGCCGTTCCGCTCAGTTTTGCCCGGATCGTCGTTGTACCCCCTACTGAGAGTGTCTGATCAATAGTGGCAAAATCAGTAGTTGATGTGGTCGTGATGTTATTCGGACTACTAACGGAACAAAGCAGACACAAGCCGTTCTGCGAAACCGATAAACCGGAGTTGGTCCGTTTTTCGCCCGACGACAACTGGGCGGCCCGCAACGTAAACGATGCCGACCCCGCCGCCGAACTTGCCGGCTGATACCGTACCGTACCGTCGCTGTTCACATAAACGTGGCCGCTTGCCGGTTGCGTTACCACCTGTACGGATGTCGGATCAACGGTCCGCAATGCCGTCGCCGTGAATGAACTTAACAGATTCAGTGACTGGCCACAAGCCGATATGGTTGTCAGTACGGTATAGCTGGCCGTCGTGGAAGTTGTTCCGCCTGTATTGTTGGCAATGGCCGTTAATGTAACAGGCCCCGCAGGCAGGCTGAACGAGCTGCACGACCAGTTCCCGCCACCATCTGCCGTAGTAGTGCAGGACTGGCTGTTTGGCCCGAGGAGCGTCACGCTGGCCCCTGCTGTTGCCAGACCGCTGACAGTCGGACTGTTTGAAATCGTTGCATTAGCAGCCGGCGTAACGATGCTGATCGTTGGCGGCGCAATGGTGGTGATGGCCACCGTCGCCGATGTACGGCCACTGATATTTCCGGCCGTCGCCGTGATAGTTACCGGCCCGACGGGTAAGGTCAGGGAGCTACACGACCAGTTTCCGCTGCCATCCGACACCACCACACAGGAACTGCCCCCCGGTGCCGTGACCGTAATACTGGTATTCGGTGTTGCCGTCCCGGTCACGGTTGGCGTCTGGCTGGTCTGGGCGCTGGCCGCCGGACTGGTAATGGCAATGGCCGGCAGCGCAACCGCTGTAAAACTCACCGTTGCTGTATTACCCGGCCCGATGCTGTTGGCCGACAACGCCGTTAACGTATTTAGCCCCGCCGGTAAAGTCAGGCCGCTGCACGTCCAGCCGGTTCCGGTTACTGTGGCAATACAGGATTGTCCGCCGGTGGCCAGCACTGTTACCGACGAACCGGCCGTTACCGTACCGGTCACCGTCGGGGTCAGACTGGTTAAGCTGTTAGGCGTTGGGATGCTGAAGGCAACCACCGGCAATAGCGAACAGTTGGCGGTGCCAACCCCATAGTTGCCGAGCCACGCATTCGAAACACCCAGCCGGAGAAAGCCCAGGGCTGTCAGGTCGTTGCCGACGTTGATTGGCTGACTCGGTGGATTTGGCTGAAAGGGGTCACTGGAAGCCCACACCTCAATGGCGCCCGCGCAGCTGCCGGTATTCCGGAACGTAAATAACGGAATTTCGACACCGGCGGCGTAGGGTATAGACGCGCCGAAGCTGGTCAGACCAAAAATAAAATAGTCTTTTGAGGGATTCTGGGAAGGAGCCCTGACCGTCGTGTTATTTGCCCAGGTGCTGCTCCCGACATTCGTTAGATTAGCAATGGTTAAGCTACCGGCCGGTGCCACAATCGTAATCTGCCCGCTGTTGGTCTGCTGGTCGGATCCGCTCAGGCTTACGGTACTGGACAGGGACACCTGATACGTGATCCCGTCGGAGAGTAGTTTTACCGAATACCGGATACCTTGTGCATAGCTGCTGCTGAGGCAAAGAATCAACAGAGCCAGTGCCCACAGTAACCGTTTGCCTGTTTCGGGATGTAGTAAACGTCTTTGTTCCATAAACGATCAATTAATTGCTTCATAAACGATATAGTTACTTTACTCAAACTCAATTAAATATCGGAAAGCATGCTGTTTATGGCAGCTGCTCCTGAATAATGTGCGACAATGAACTGGCTGTATTATCCGGATGCAGTAATACATTCAGAAACAGGGTCTGCAGATCATTATTCGGCCCCTGACTGATAATTCGCCCGTCCATATTCAGATCTCCCGGCAAATATTTAGATACGATGTAGGTCAGCACACCGTCTACATTCCCGCCATCGAGCTGTACCTGCGCCAACAGCAGGCCAGTATCATTGTTCGGGCCCTGATAGATTACCGACCGGTTCGGACCGGCATTCCCCGCCCACAATACCCGTTTGGCGGTCAGGCTGACCAGCCGCTGTGCCTGACTGCCATAGGTATTGGCAGACGGGGACGTAAAATCAACGGTTACGGCCGTGCTGCTCAGCGCCAGCGCCGTGGCCGTCATCACTCCGAGGTGGTTCCGGTGCCGGACCGCGACATAATAATTGCCGGCCCCGACCGCAAACGGAACCGCCGAGACACCGTCGCGCGCAACAACATCGCCATCCCGCTGTACAAACGCGGATTGTGTGGCAATCACGGTCGAACTGCTGCCAGGGGACCGCAGTTCCAGAAAGACCCAGTCGACGATGGCGTCGTTGCCGGTTGTACTGAATACACTGCTGGTTGCCATTTCGCCGCCGCCCCCGCCCGTATGGCTAAAACCGGTACCGGTCAAGGCAGACGATGAATACGGCTCAATCATCGGAATCATGTTCTGACTCCGCAGGTCATCGCGCATGAGGCCGGTTACCGCGTCGTAGGCGCCACCAAGAAACACCTTCACACTGACAATCGCATAGGGATCGGTGACAACAATCGTGGCCGTTGCCGTTACACTCTGTGCCGTTGTGCAGCTGGCCGGACTGGAACTATTGCTGGCGACAAAGGTGAGTGTAAAGGAGCCGGCCGAGGCAAAGATGAGTGCACCTGTTGTTGTGCCGGTACCACTCAGGACCGGACTCACACCGGTCACCGGATTCAGGCTCCAGCTGATGGCACCCGGCGATCCGCCGGAGGCCGTGAAGGCGGTTATGCTGCCAATAGTCAAGGAGGCTGATACAGGGCTGATGGTCAGCGCCGAGGGCGTCGTACAGGGCGGATTCAACGCCGTAAAGCTGACCGTGGCCGAAGCCGTTCCGGCAATGGTCGTAACGACGGCGGTGACGGTGACAGGTCCCGGCGAAAGCGAGAGTGACGTACAGGTCCAGCTCCCGGTGCCACCGGCTGTCACGACACAGGCCGGATTTCCGGGTGCCAGCACGGTTACACTGGCGCCGATGTTGGCCGTTCCGCTTATGGCAGGCGTCAGATAGGTTTGGGTACCGGCCGTGGGGGAAACAATAGTGATTGTTGCCGGAGCATAAACGGTTGCCGCTGCGGTACAGCTCCCCGGCCCCGACGCGGATGTGTACGAAGATGTGACAGTCAGCACGCGCGAGCCGGCAGTGCCCGCTCCTGTAAAGGTAATCGGTACCGGAATCGTGGTCTGCCCGTTCGTAATGGTGGTGGTGTACGGCAGCGGATTGCTGCTGAAGCTGGTTCCGGTTACCGACAAGGAGACAAGACCGGAGGTTGAGCCTGTTACCGGCACCGTTAACGTCCCCGATGAAGGGGTTCCGGCAACAAAAAGCCCCGATGTAGTGGCAGAACCGCAGTTGAACGCAAAGGTGCCAAGGGTTTGTCCGCCGAAGGCGTAATAATATTCAACGCTGTTAAATAAACTGAGTCCAATCAGGCTACTACCCGTAATAATCAGTTCAACTTCGTCAAAGTCTTTGGTGGTTTTAAACGCGATCTCGCGCTGGACATTGCCCAGTAATCCCAGGGCATCAAGGCTTAGTAAGGATGAACTGGTTTTGGATTCCTGCTCAATGCCTGCCTTGTAGGTTTTCATACTCATGGCGTTGAACAGGTTCACATTAAGTGTAGAGCCAGTGCCGATGACAATCCCGGCATAATCCCCTGCCTTAGATACAGTGGATGATTGCAGTTTTACCCGGACCGATGACGTTATACCGGTCAGCAGGCTAATTCCTGAAATATCGATACTGGCAAAGTCAGTTAACGTAGTTGAGGCAACTGCTGACCCATTGGATACGCTATAACCGCACAATAAGCTACAGCCGTTAACGGTAATGGTATACTGCCCTGCGGGGTTTGCAAACTGGGAAAGGTTATTTTTAGTATAGGTTTGTGCGGCCGTTTCGGCACTAAACAGCACGAAGAAAAAGCCAAAAAAAATCATTGCCAGGCCCGACTGCAGGTCGGCCTTTGCATAATTGCCCCGGAATTCCCCTCTCCCTCCTATACGCCAATTAATCAACCTGCTACGTACCATGGTCGTAGTTGATTTATGGTTTATATTCTTACGTTACGGTAAAGGCGAATATAATGTATACTTATTATAAATATTCGTATACATTATATTCATATAATCATGGCAACAAGTATACGATAGACGATGGAATCCGGATTTGTTAAGGCTGAAAAAAATGTTGATTTTCCGGAATGTATAGAAAGCTGGCAGGTAAAAAGCTCCTTTTAACGGATGGGTAGCACGTATTTTCATGAAGTGGACTGGTATGGAACGCTGATTAAGTGCTTAAAATAATGGCTAAATGTTTTTAATGTCAAGTCCTTAGTCAATAAAAATGGCTTTTTCAAAACCTAAAACGTACAAATTAGTACATAATCTTTTCAATCGGCCGTTTTTTTAAAACAACAGGCTGCTAATCTGTAACTTTACGCACTTCTGTTCCGGTTCATAAAATCAGTTTTTCCTTACCGGCCTTCCTCAGGAGACATACTGTATGACAGGCAGCCCCCTAAAACCCTCAAAAAGGCAACCAGGCCTGCAATAACACCTCATTGCAACTAAATACCCTGTAAATAGTCAATAAAGTATCAGTCAAGGGTTGTATATTTGGCCGTTAATGGGTATATCAATTAGCGGCTTGCGGGACGCTGAGAGGATGCTGCCTTTTTACCTACATTCGTAACTAGCAAATTCATGGCTGCTGCTGAGAAACTACGCATCTATGACCGGCCCGACAATAAAGGCTGGAAAAAATGGGGGCCTTATTTATCAGAACGTTCGTGGGGCACTGTCCGGGAGGATTATAGTCCGTATGGTGATGCCTGGAACTATGTGACACACGATATGGCCCGTTCCCGCGCATACCGGTGGGGCGAAGAGGGGATCGGCGGCGTTTCGGATAACAAAGGCTTTATCTGCTTTGCCCTTGCATTCTGGAATCACCGGGACAGCATCATTAAGGAACGGCTTTTTGGGCTGGCCGGCCCGGAAGGCAATCACGGCGAAGACGTTAAGGAACTTTACTACTACCTCGACAGTACGCCTACCCACTCCTACATGAAGATGCAGTATAAGTATCCTCAGCAGGAGTTTCCCTATAACCGGCTGGTTATCGAAACCATGCGGCGGTCACGGGTAGATCCTGAATTTGAAATTACGGATACCGGTATTTTCGATCAGGACGAATACTTCGATATCGTTATCGAATATGCCAAAGCCGACCAGAACGACTGGCTGGTGAAGGTAACGGCCACCAACCGCTCCGATAAACCTGCTCCGATTACGCTCCTGCCAACCATCTGGTTCCGGAATGTGTGGTCGTGGGGATACGAGCAGTTCAATGCCCGCCCTATCCTGAATGGCATTGCAACCAGCCAGATTGAGGTCAATCACAAGCAACTGGGTAAATACAAACTCTATTGCGAAGGCGCCAACGAACTGCTGTTCTGCGAAAACGAAACGAATACCGAACGGCTTTACGGACGGCAGAATACGACAGCCTATCCGAAAGACAGCATCAATAATTACATCATCACCGGCCGGAAGGAGTTTGTCAACCCCAACCAGATCGGCACCAAGGCCTCGGCCCGTTATGAACGGGTGGTGCCGCCTAAAGGAAGCACAACGATCCGGCTCCGGTTCAGCGATACAACCCATCAGGGCAGTCCGTTCGGCTCATTCGATGAGATTTTTGAGAAACGGCTGGCCGAAGCCGATGCTTTTTACGGCGAACTCCAGCAAAACGTAACGGATCCCGAACTGCGGGCCATTCAGCGGCAGGCCTATGCCGGTATGTTGTGGAACAAACAGTTCTATTACTATAATGTCAACGAATGGCTGAAGGGTGATCCGAAAATGCCGATTCCCTTTCAGGGACGGGTGTATGCCCGCAACGAGAGCTGGCGGCATATGTACACGGCCAACATCCTGTCGATGCCCGACAAGTGGGAATACCCGTGGTTTGCAGCCTGGGATCTGGCATTCCATACCCTGACCCTCGCCCGGCTCGACCCGCATTTTGCCAAACGGCAGCTGGCGGTTATTCTCCGCGAGTACTACATGCACCCGAACGGTCAGATTCCGGCCTACGAATGGAACTTCTCCGACGTGAACCCGCCGGTACACGCCTGGGCCACCTGGCGGGTGTATGAAATCGACCGCGACCTCAATGGTAAAGGCGACATTGGCTTTCTGGAACGGGTTTTCCATAAGCTGCTGCTCAACTTCACGTGGTGGGTTAACCGCAAGGACGTGGAAGGCAATAACATCTTTGGCGGCGGCTTCCTGGGCCTCGATAATATCGGGGTTTTCGACCGCAGCCAGCCCCTGCCGATGGGCGGCCGTATCGAACAGGCCGACGGAACCGGCTGGATGGCCATGTATACGCTGAACATGCTCCGGATTTCCTGCGAGATTGCCCTGACCCGGCCGGCGTATCAGGATATGGCCAGTAAGTTCTTCGAACACTTCCTGCACATTGCGTCGGCGATGAACAACCTCGGTAAGCAGCAAATCAGCCTGTGGGACGAGGAAGACCAGTTCTATTACGATGTACTGCACACGCCGGACAACAACGCACGGCTGCTGAAAATCCGGTCGATGGTCGGCTTGATTCCACTGTTTGCCGTCGAGATTCTGGACGAAGAACTGCTGTCGAAGCTGCCGGACTTCAAACGCCGGATTGAGTGGGTACTGACTAACCGGCCCGACCTTGCCTCGCTGATTTCGCGCTGGCACGAGCCGGGTAAGGGGGCAACCCACCTGCTATCGCTCCTGCGCGGTCACCGGATGAAGATGTTGCTGAAACGGATGTTCGACGAAACGGAGTTTCTGTCGGATTACGGTATCCGGGCACTGTCGAAGTTCCACGAAGAGCACCCATATGAGTTTGCCCTGAACGGCGAAGTATTCCGGGTGAAGTACGTACCGGCCGAATCGGAAACAAGCCTTTTCGGCGGCAATTCCAACTGGCGCGGCCCGGTCTGGTTCCCGGTAAACTTCCTGCTGATTGACTCCCTGCTGAAGTTCTATCAATACTACGGTGATGATTTTGAGCTGGAATACCCGACCAACTCCGGCGAAATCATGAGCATCAAGGAAGCGATTGTGCGCGTAATCGGGCGGCTGATCAATATCTTCAGGCGAGATCCGGACACCGGGCAGATTCCGGCCTTTGGTCAGGAAGCAAAACAGCAGAACGACCCGAATTTCGACGGGCTGTATTTATTCTACGAATATTTCCACGGAGATAACGGCAGCGGACTGGGTGCGAGCCACCAAACGGGCTGGACGGGCCTGATTGCTGACCTCATCGAGTACTGGTATCAATACCAGAAACAAGGGGTACGGCAAACGGTTACTAAATAACAGACGTTTTACCGGTAAAAATAAAGAGCTGCCAGGCGATCCTGGCAGCTCTTTATGGTTTATACGGCTGGCGGGGTAATGTAACGGTCTCCCACCAGTACAACCGCATGGTCTCAAAATAGGTTAACCACTGTTCGTACTCGAGTGGTTTGGCGATGTATGAGTTGGCACCGAGCTGATACGACCGCTGAATGTCTTCATCGGCATTGGATACACTCAGTACAACGACAGGCATATTCCGGCCAACCGGATATTCTTTTATCTGACGTAACAATTGCCAGCCTTGCTCTGCTTCAGGCAAATACAAATCCAGCAGTACTAACTTCGGCAACTCCTCCTGGTTTTCAACGCATGAATCAAGGTAAGCCAGCGCCTCTTCTGCATTGTCAACACAAACAGGCTTAACCTTATTAAAGCTTTGCTGAAGTGCATACCGGATCAGCACCTGCTGGTCGCGGTTGTCCTCCACAATTAGTACACTTGAATGCTTTTCGGTGCGTTTAGATTCTGATATGACTGGTGAAGTCATGGGCTTTATCGGGGTTTTGCCAGACAATAAAAATTCATATATTACAAATATAGGTATAAAAACCTAATTGCATTCATTATCCGTATAGTGTTAACTTAACCTTAAATACATTAACTTGTCCAGGCGAAAATTGTTGGTGAGCTAATCCGGTTTTAGTCAATAAGTCAATCTTATGTGACTACAACCTTTGTATAAAACCATTCCCGATTAATGTCTGACGTAACTTTGCTACATATATGGATGAAAGGCTTAGCTGACTGGCTGGGCCGCCGACAGCGGGAGCTGCTGATAACCTGGCGTCACCGATGCGAGGCCGATCCGTCGCTGCCTACGGTCAATAGCCTGAGTCAGGAGCAGTTCAACGACCGTGTCCCTGATTTACTACTTGCCTTTACCAAGCGGCTGACAAACGAAAAACCTCCGTTCAGTCCGGCGCAGATTGCCAGGGAACATGGGTTACATCGCTGGCGGCTCGGGTACGCGCTGGAGGAACTGCTCCGCGAATTTGCCCATCTGCACAGTGGCCTTATTGACGAAATAGGGTCGTATGTGCACGATCATCCGTCACGTACCCCGGCCGATTTACAGGCCATTCACCAGGCAGTAAATGATCTGATTCATGAAGCCATCTCAGGCAGCGTAACTCAATATAATGATTTGCAGAAGATTGGCGCAGCTGAACGGGCGGCCAATTTACAGCATACACTGGATGAACTGAACGATCTGATCCGGCGGCGCTCTGATGTCCTGCGGATGGCCTCTCATGACCTGCGCGGGAGTTTCGGCGTAATGCGGGGAGCTGCCTATATTCTGGATCAGCCCGGCAATACCGAAGAAGAACGCACTGAAATGCTACAGATGCTACAGCGGAATTTTTCGAAAGTCACCTCTATGCTGACGCAGCTTATGGACCTTGCCCGGCTTGAAGCCGGCCAGGAAACGCTTTATATCGAATCGTTTGACGCGTCTGACCTGTTGCTTCGCGTAACCGACACCCTCAAACCATACGCAGCTGAACGGAACCTGTACCTGCAAACAAATGGCCCTGTGGCCCTGCCGGTAAAAGGCGATTCAATTAAGGTTCAGCGCATTGTACAAAATCTGCTTCTAAACGCGCTAAAATACACCTATCAGGGTGGCGTATCGCTTGTCTGGTCGACCGAGGGTCCCCTTCGCTGGCTGTTGACGGTAAGTGATACCGGCCCTGGCCTTACCGAAAAATCAGCGACAGCGCTTACCCTTGAGCCTTCGCTCGAAAAAGTGAGTATCAAAGGGCCACGCTCCACTATAAACGTTAAAAGCAACGAGCCAGAGAAAACCGCCGGATTGCCCCAATCGACCCAACCTCGTGGCGAGGGAATCGGCCTACACATCGTCAAGCGGCTTTGCGAGCTCCTGAATGCCAACATGGAAGTCGAAGCCTCGCCTGCTCGCGGTACTACCATCCGCATCCGGTTTCCGGTCCATTATTCGGAATGATTTTTTGGATGGGGATTCTACTCCCGGTTCATTCCGGCGATTACGTACTTTTCGCTCAGGGGTGCAGAGTTTACGTTTGTTTATCCGTTCGTTCGTACACTAAAAAAAATCAACCTAACCGAAGGAAAAAACAAAAAACAACGTCTAATGATGTAAGGCCAATTTTTAATTAAAAATATATGACTTACAAAAATCATTTATTCGTAGCACTACTATGTGCGTTGACTTCCTGCAGTAAAGTTGATGATACGACAACGCCTGCCAATAATGGTACTGTAATTAATGTAGATGCAACCAAGTTCCTGACATCATCCGGAAATGTAACTATCACAACCGAAACAAGAACGCTATCAAATGGCACGTCTGCTCTTTGCTACAAAATTGTTACTAAAAGTACTCCAACAGACCATACGCAAGGCCCCTGGTGTCCTACAAATATTTCTGATGATGCCTCAAAAGGTGGCATTTGGATAGAAAATGGGAATGTTTATGATGTAGATGGTGCCTTTATTAAAAATTTAGCGACCTTTTACAAGAACACAACCTGGCAAATGTATAATGCCGCAACCGGGGTGATAACCAAAACATTAACCCTTGCAGACTGTCAGGCTGCTGCCAATCCAAATGTTGGTGTTCAGTATAAAAACTACTGTGTAGAGTGTCTGCCTTCGTATGTTTCGTCTGTAACAAAAACCATTTACATACCTGTAACGCCTGTAAAACTGAACTCTCCTGTAAGTTTTGGAGCAGGGCCAGGTTCTTCGGGTCCAACAATACGAGGTATTGCTTTCAATGGTGTTGTGTTTGATGCCCCCGCTCCTGTAAGTGCAATATTGGGCGCCTACACATTAGCACCATTTGATGATGCAGGGCTTTCTCATAAAACCCTATGCATGGTCATAAATTCGATTAGTGAGTTAAAATCATCCGCAAACTGATCG
>NZ_JBYFCJ010000034.1:0-75624 GCF_057652235.1 Arsenicibacter sp. R0_47
TCGTTGTCAAGTGTTTTTCAAAATATTTTTTTTAACTTTTATTTCGAAATTCAGCTTGTCAAACGCCGTATCAGGATGACTCTTTCGTGTCGGCTGCGTTCCCTCATTTGGGAGTGCAAAAGTAGTACTTTTCAAATTCATTGTCAAGTGTTTTTCAAAATATTTTTTTCGAATCTTTCGAAGAACAACTTGTCAACAATTGGTTGATATTCAGCGCATTTGCTTTGTTTTCTCAACCGTTTCCCTCATTTGGGACTGCAAAGGTAGGGCATTTTTCACCCTTTTGTCAAGCCTTTTTCTGAAAAAAGTTTTCAGAATTGAAAACAATCCGGCCAATCTACTGGTTTATAGCAGATTGGCCGGCGTATTATTTTATACTTTTTTCAAAAGGTGGTTCTTTTTGCCCTTCGATATAAGTAGATATTTACCCTGCAACCACTCCAAATCAGGCAATGCATTCGGATCTGATACCTTTATTTTGTTCAGACTGACTGCATTTTGTGTAATTGCCCGACGTGCTTCGCCTTTCGACGCGTAAACTTCGCCTTTCGACGCTACAGATAACAGGTCCGTTATATTCTGCGCTCCGGCCAGTTCCGCTTCTGTGACCTCCGTTTGCGGGACCCCGTCAAAGATTACGTCAAATTCATCGGCTTTAATAGACCGCAGTGTTTCCAGGGTTGCTTTTCCGAACAGTACTTCAGACGCTTTTACTGCCAGTTCATAACCTGCCTCCGAATGAATACGGGTCGTTACGTCTTTGGCAATCGCTTTTTGCAGAATCCGTAAGTGCGGGGCTTCGGCATGCTGACGCTCCAGTTCTTCGATCTCGTCTTTCTGTAATAAGGTATACACACGGATTAACCGGCCACAATCTTCGTCGGCTGCATTAATCCAGAACTGGTAAAACTGGTAAGGCGTCGTCATGCCTGCATCCAGCCACAGGTTGCCGCTTTCACTCTTGCCGAATTTTGTTCCGTCTGATTTCGTCACCAGCGGCGTAGTCAGGGCAAATGCTTTACTTTCTTCCTGGTGTCCGCCGGTTGCATTATCAATCCGGCGGATCAGTTCGGTTCCTGTCGTGATATTTCCCCATTGGTCTGAGCCCCCCATCTGGAGGCGTACACCTTTATGCTTATATAACCAGTGAAAATCGTACCCCTGTAACATCTGGTAGGAGAATTCAGTAAAGGAAATCCCGGTTTCCAGCCGTTTTCTCACCGAATCCTTTGCCATCATATAATTGACGGTAATGTGCTTGCCGGCCTCCCGTAAAAAGCCCAGGAAGGAGATATCCTTAAACCAATCGTAGTTATTAACCATTTCGGCCGAGTTGGCGCCACAGTCGAAATCCAGAAACTTCTCCAGCTGGGCCTTAATACCGTCCTGGTTTCTGCGGAGTGTTTCTTCTGACAAAAACTCCCGTTCAGCCGCTTTACCGGACGGGTCACCGATCATTCCGGTAGCACCGCCTACCAGTGCGAATGGTTTATGACCGGCCCGCTGCAAGTGTACGAGCAGCATGATTGTTGCCAGGTTACCGATATGCAGTGACGAAGCCGTCGGATCAAAGCCGATATAGCCGGCGGTCATTTCCTTTACAAGTTGCTCTTCAGTGCCGGGAGTCATGTCGTGTAACATGCCCCGCCAGCGTAGTTCTTCAATGAAATTCATAAAATAGTAGTTTATGGTAACAGCAGGGAGGAATCACCGTAGCTCAGAAACCGGTAGTCATTGGCAAGGGCTGCTTCATAGACCTTACGCCAGTCGTCACCCAGCAGCGCAGCAACCAGCAGAATCAGCGTTGAGTTTGGCTGATGGAAGTTGGTTATGATACCCCGGCACATCATAAAGCGGTAACCCGGCATGATGTAAATACCCGTATGTGCAATTACCTGCTCTTTGTGTGTATCATCCATATACATTAATACAGCCTTCAGGGCATCAGCCACTGCCGGTCGCTCCGGCTCTGGAACGGTATAGGCATAGTGCTGATCCAGACGGAACGGGTCGGCCTCCTGCCGGATCAGCTTTACGCCCATCCAGTATAAACTTTCCAGCGAACGCATCGAGGTGGTACCAACCGGCAACAGATGCCCGGCATGCGCAATCAGGTTCTGTACGTTCAGGCGGGTGTATACTACCTGCTCAACATGCATCCGGTGCTCCCGTACATTATCCGTTTTAATCGGCTGAAACGTTCCGGCGCCCACGTGCAGCGTCAGAAAATCATGACTGATTCCGTTCGCAGCCAGTGTGGTAAATACCCGGTCCGTAAAATGCAGGCCGGCAGTCGGCGCGGCAACGGCTCCCTCTTCCCTTGAATAAACTGTCTGATAGGTGTCTTCGTCGGCCCGGGTTGCATCGCGCTTCAGATACGGCGGCAACGGCATCTGACCGGCCAGCTGAATGACCTGTGCGAAGGACTCCGCTACAGGTTGCCAGCTGAACCGGACGAGCGACTTCTCCTTATCTTCCAGCACTGCTGACAAGATAATGCTCCGGTCTCCGGCCGGGATCTGTACCTGCAATACTTCATCGTCTTTCCAGCGTTTCCGGTTACCGATCATGCATTGCCAGACTGTCGTTGCCGTATCCTGCATGGCTTCACTCATAGAGCGGTCGGCAGGATCCGGATTCAGCAGAAACAGTTCAATTACTGCCCCCGTTGCCCGTGTGAACAACAGCCGGGCCGGTATTACTTTCGTATTATTAAAAACCAGATAGCTTTGCGGGGGCACCCAATCGGCCAGCTCATAAAAATGCGCATGGCTGATCTGCCCTCCCTGATACACCAACAGTTTCGACTGATCCCGCCCTGCCAGCGGAAAACGGGCAATCCGCTCATCGGGCAGGTCATACAGAAACTGTTTATTACTCAACTCCTCCATATCCTTATATACTTACCCGCTTAACTGAGGACTTCTTCCGCATCCGGCTTCATCAGCAGAATCCGCACGGGTAGCGAAATAAAGACAATGGCAATAATGGCGGTACTCAACGGCAGCAGCCAGCTGTAGTTCAGGCTGTCGTTCTGAATATCCGACCGGTTCAGCATCGACAATACAAACAACGCGAGGGCCAGAATCGTATTGATGGCCGCCATGAGGGCATAAAACCAGTTCAGCATTACTTCATTTAACTGGTCGCGATGAGCAATCCAGACCGGAGCAAACGGCAGCCGGTCGTCCGGCAGTTTCGGAAACAGACGCGCGATTGAGTTAATCAGCGTGTTATTGATCAGGAACAGGGCAACACTGGCATAAAAAATCGTTTCACGATCGATGTACTTCGTTGCCTGACCTATTTCGTTGAACAATACAGCCACTTCGGCCGGGTAAGCTATGTAACAACTGATTAGTGAAATAGCTACGCCAAGAATAGAGCCGAAACGCCATACGCGGACAAAAAACGTTCCTACTTTCATAATACATTAGTAATGTGACATCCGGCAAAAGCGTAGCAGTATACGGTGTTGGCTCCGCTCCGGCCTGACGCACAGGAATCAGTTCTGTTAATTGAGGTGCAAAGTTAGCCACAGATTAACCGGATTTACACAGATATTTATAGATAGCCTGAGTTTGTCTGTATTTAACCGCATATTTACGGCCGGATTAAGGATTATAATTGACTGATGAAGATTTACACGAAAACGGGAGATAAGGGACAGACCTCACTCATTGGCGGCCGGCGGGTCAGCAAGGCCGATCTGCGGATTGACGCTTACGGGACCGTCGACGAGCTGAATTCGTGGATTGGTCTCCTTCGGGATCAGCCTGTTAATGAATCACGGAAAGAACTGCTGAAGGAAATCCAGGACCGGCTCTTTACGGTTGGGGCCTCGCTGGCTACTGACCCCGAAAAAGCCGTCAAAAAAGCGATTCCTGATATTATTCAGGACGACATTACGCTGCTTGAACAGGCAATGGACGACATGGATGCCAGCCTGCCGCCACTCCGCGCCTTTGTGTTGCCGGGCGGTCATGCCTCGGTATCATATTGCCACCTGGCCCGTACGGTTTGCCGCCGTGCCGAACGGCTCGTGATTCACCTCAGCGAACAGAGTCCGGTGGATGAGCTGGTGATTCAGTACATGAACCGGCTGTCAGATTACCTGTTTGTTCTCAGCCGTAAAATGACACAGGAACTAGGCAGCGAAGAGGTCGCCTGGAAACCACGGGTATAATATGTATATGACCAACAGGCTCCGGCATACCATCATTCACCTCGACGCGCACCAGCGTCTGCTGATCGGCCTGGCCGTTGCAGGTTTATCCCTGCTGGTAATTCACGGAAGCTTACCGTGGATTGCGCAGGCGGTCATTGCCTGGATTTGCTATGCAGGAACAGCCCTGTCGCTGACCTGGACTACCATTTTTCAGGCGCATCCGGCAGATATCCGCAGGCGCGTACAAGTACAGGATTCAAACCGGTCACTGATCTATACATTGGTTGTAGTAGCGGCCATGGTTAGTCTGTTTGCCGTGATGTACCTCATCAGCTCTGTCCAGAACGAACCACAGGACAAGATTGTCGTGCATATTATTCTGTCGCTGTGTTCTATTTCGTGTTCATGGTTTCTGGTGCATACGCTTTTCACTATTCATTACGCCCATGTCTATTATGACAGTACGCAGAAGGGCAAATCCGGCGGACTGGACTTTCCGGATGACGAGGCACCGGACTATCTGGACTTTGCCTATTTCTCCTTTGTGATCGGCATGACCAGTCAGGTTTCGGATGTACAGATTTCGTCGAAACCCATGCGCCGGCTGGCTTTGTTACATGGCTTACTGTCATTTGTATTTAACGCATTAATTGTTGCATTGACCATAAATACAGTTTCCGGGCTGCTGGGACGTTAAACCAGGGATATTCTGCATGATTATTGCCACTACATCACTAATTTAGGTCCGGAAATCGTTAGCTATTTTTGGGTTTCTCATTTATATTACGTTTTTAGTCACTTACTGACTGCATTTGTAAGCTGTATTCGTTCAAGGCAACCTGATGAACTTTTTATATCCTCAGTTTCTTTTTGGCCTGCTGGCCGTTTCTGTACCCATTGCCATTCACCTGTTCAACTTTCGCCGGACACGCCGGGTTCTGTTTACGAATGTTGCGTTACTGAAGAATGTTCAGACAGAAACCAAGTCGTTCCGTCGGCTGAAGCATTTGCTGATCCTGCTGGCGCGCTGCCTGTTTCTGGCGTGTCTGGCACTGGCATTTGCCCAGCCGTTTATTCCCAGCAAGAGTAAGCTTGGCTTGTCCCGTCAGGGCGTTACCAGCCTGTACGTTGATAATTCGTACAGTATGCAGAACGAGCAGAATGAAAAACGCTATCTGGATATGGCCACCGGCAAGCTCGATGAGCTGCTGACGCTGTTCCGGAACGCTACCTCTCTCCAGTTGATTACGAACGACTTTTCGGCCGACGAACAGCGGCCGGGCAGTGCCGAAGCCATCCGCGACCGGGTCACTTCGGTGCGGTTTGCCCATACGCCCCGTAGCCTCGAATCGGTTTACCGGCGGCAGCGCAACCTGATGGCCACCCTGAACCCGGGCGGCAAAAATCAGCTGTTCTGGTTTTCGGATTTTCAGAAAAGCACAGCCGGTGAGCTCTCGCGGCTCAAGACGGATACCTCCGACCGTGTTTTTCTGGTGCCGATGAATGCCAAACAGACCAAAAACGTCTATGTAGATTCTGTCTGGCTGGGTACGCCGTTTATCCGGGAAATGCAGAACAACAGCCTCAACATTAAACTCAGCAACGGTGGCCGCGAAACGGTCAAAAACCTGCCGGTCCGGCTTTATATTGACAATACACAAACCTCGACCGGTACGGCCAACCTCGACAGCGAAGGTAGCGCGACCATCGCCCTGAACTTCAACGTAACGTCGAAAGGCTACCACCGCGGCCGGATTGTGTTCGAAGATTACCCGATCACGTTCGACAACGAATATTACTTTGTCATTGAAGCCTCGCCCTCAATCCGGGTGCTGCACCTGTATGGCGAACGGGCGGGCGGCAACGGTGTCGATTATGTATCGACCGTATACTCAAACGACAGTCTGTTTGTCCGCCGGAGTTTTTCTGCACAGAACTTTGATGTCGGTCAGTTAAAAGAAACGGATCTGGTTGTGCTGGAAGGCGTCAGCCAGATTGCCGGTACACTTCGTACCGAGCTGGACCGCTTTGTCCGCCAGGGCGGCAGTTTAGCCGTTATTCCGCCGCCGACACCGGATGTAAACAGCTACGGGCCATTCCTGGCCGGTCTGGGCATCAGCGGCCTGCAGGTGACACCACCGGCGGCCAATGCGCCTACCCTGCCCCTCAACGACCCCGACCGGCGCAACCCGTTCTTTGCGGATGTGTTCCAACAAAGTTTTCAATCGGAGCCGCTCAATTTACCGGGCGCCTTACCGGTGTGGCGCTGGAATGCCGGTCAGCGCCTGCTGGCCATCCGCGACGGCAACCCGTTCCTGACGCAGACAACCGTTGGCAATACAAACGGCCGGCAGGGCAAGGTATATGTCTTTGCCAATCCGCTAGGCAACCAGTACGGTAATCTGGCTGAGCACGCGCTGTTTGTGCCGATTATGTACAAAATCGCCGCACTGAGCGTACAGGCACAGCGGAGCGCTTATTCGTTCGATGAAAACGTAGTGACAATTCCGGTCGCCAACCCATCGGAAAAGGCGGTTTACAAACTGAAGAAAGATAAACTGGAGATTATTCCGGTGCAGCGGGTTATCGGCAATCAGTTGGTGCTCGAAATGCCGAAAAGTAATCAGCTGGCTGCCGGTCAGGACGTAGAAGCCGGCTACTACGAACTTCAGGATAACAATGGTAAAACAGAGCGTTTGCTGGCTCTGAACCACGGCAACGAAGAGTCGGCAATGAGTTTCTATTCTGCCGATGAGCTGCGGCAGGCTTTCAGCGGGCAACCGAATGTAGAAGTATTCGACAGTATTACCGACAATGATTTTGTCCAGGTACTGGAACAGGAAAATCTGGGCAAAAGCCTCTGGAAATATTTCCTGCTGGCAGCACTCGGTTTCCTGCTGTTTGAGATCGCCCTCGTCCGGTTTATGAAGGGATAAATGCTTATATTTGACCAGCTAACCTGCATCCGCTCATGCCTACGATTCAGTTACAACTACCGATTCAGCTTGAGCCAGGCGATCACCATCGTCTGGCCGAGGAAATCCGACAAATGACGGATGATGAGTTTTACTACTTCTGTCAGGACAATCCTGACTACAAGTTTGAGCGGGATGCGTTGGGTAACATTGACATTATGGGACAAACAGGCGGTGAAACCGGCGAACGCAACAGCGAGTTAAATGCAGAACTGGTATTGTGGAACCGCAAAGACCGGACAGGCTTTGTCTATGATTCGTCAACCGGTTTCCGGTTACCGAACTGTGCCACACGGTCGCCGGATATTGCATGGGTCTCAGCTGACCGCCGGAATGCCCTGACAGCAGAAGAACGTAAAAAATTCCCGCCCTTGTGCCCGGACTTCCTGGTAGAATTGCTTTCGGAGTCAGACTCACTCACAGAGGGCCGTAAAAAGATGCTGGAATACATGGATAATGGCTGTCTGCTTGGCTGGCTTATCTATCCGAAAACAGAAACGGCTTACATTTACCGTAAGGATGGTTCGGTCAGCGTCGTTCAGGGGTTCGACAATCATTTATCCGGTGAGGCTATTCTGCCTGATTTCAGCTTTAACCTGTCACTGCTCCGGTAAGCAGGCCATTCGGTAATACTGACAGTAATATACCTTACCAAACTCTTCAATAGACCGGCGATAGGTAGGCTCAAATCCGTAGCGTTCATCCTGAGCCATTAATTTAGGGCGTGTCGCATCCGTTTCAAGCTGGATTTCGCGAACGCCCTTTTTTCGTCCCTCCGCAAGACAGAAATCAAGCATCCACTGAAAGAGATTCTGCCCGGCAAAGGTGCGGCGAATAGCAACTTTATGCACAAAACCGGCCGTGCCGTCAGGGACATTATCATAATAAAGCGGATCTTTCCACTGGAGAATAAACGTAGCGGCCGGTATCCCGTCGACATACATTACATGGCAGTTATCCCGCGTAAAGTCATCGACCAGCGTTTCTACCGACAGGTCCTGTATATCCCACATGACCTGCCCGTTGTCGATCAGCCACTGTCCGACCTCACGTAATACATTGATAAAATCATCCAGGCGGTCGTTGCGGAAGGTAATCGTCATGGCTTGTCAGTTTATACCGTGAAAACAGCGGTAAATAAACAGGTTTTCAGCCTTTTCTGCATATAAACGAAACGTTATTCCTGTGAAAATACGGCTTTCAGCTATCCTGATCACCCTAGCCACCTGTGCCATGGCGCAACCTGCATTTAAACCGAATTACGATGAGAATAAGGTGCCGACCTACACGCTGCCCAATGTATTGCAGCTGCCGGGCGGACAGCCGGTGACCTCGGCAAAGCAATGGAGCACCGTTCAGCGGCCGGCGATCCTGCAACTTTTTAAAGAGCATGTATATGGCCAAATGCCCGGTAAACCCCGTGTGATCCGCTCCGTGGTGCGGTCAGTAGACGAGCAGGCACTGGGCGGAAAGGCTATCCGGAAGCAGCTGACCCTGTTTTTTGGCAACGGCGACGATGCCCCGAACATGGAGATATTACTGTATCTGCCCAAAACCACCAAACCCGCTCCTGTTTTTGCCGGCCTCAATTTTTTCGGAAATCACTGTATCAGCAACGACCCGGGTATCCTGCTGTCAACGCGGTGGTTACCAAACCGCAATGAGCAAGTGGTAACTAACCGGGCTACGGAAAAAGCACGCGGTATGCAGGCCAGCCGCTGGGAAGTTGAGGAACTGATTGCACATGGCTACGGAACGGCGACGGTTTATTACGGTGACCTGGAACCCGACCATGCAACCGGCTGGCAGACCGGTATCCGGACCACACTCAAGGATGAACTACATATCGCTCCCGAAGCCTGGTCGGCCATCGGCGCCTGGGCATGGGGGCTCAGCCGCCTGATGGATTATCTGGAAACCGATCCGGCCGTTGATGCAAAACGGGTGATGCTGCACGGGCACTCACGGCTGGGAAAAGCCGCGCTCTGGGCCGGTGCCAATGACGCGCGGTTTGCCATGGTCATTTCCAACGACTCGGGCGAGGGCGGGGCTGCGATTGCGCGCCGTATGTTCGGCGAAACCGTCGAACGGATCAACACCTCGTTTCCTTACTGGTTTGTCGGCAAGTTCAAAAGCTATAATCAAAACGAAAATGCCATGCCGACTGACCAGCATATGCTGCTGGCCCTGGTTGCCCCCCGCCCCCTTTATGTAGCCAGCGCGCAAGACGACCATTGGGCTGACCCGAAGGGCGAGTTCCTGGGGGCAAAAGAAGCCGAACCGGTCTGGACGCTGTTTGGCAAAAAAGGACTTGGTGTATCGACTATGCCGGCGGTCGATCAGCCGGTCGGGCATACCATCGGTTACCATATCCGGACCGGCGGCCATGACATTACGCCCTACGACTGGCAACAATACATCCGGTTTGCGGACAAGCATTTCGGAAAGCCGTGATTACCGGACACGAATCAGATCATACTGTCACAAGTCTAAAATCCGGACACATTGGCAAAAGTCAATCCTAAAACAACCCCGATTCAGGACATATTGTCATAAAAATTGATTTGGTATACGGTTTGTTACAGTATGGTTGTCTTTAAACAACAACACATAAGAACAAAACCATGAACTCAATAGCACGCTTCCATAATCATGCCCCGTCTTTTTTCAGCAATTTTCCTTTCGGCCGCGAAGTAAGCAGCGCCTGGACCAACGGAACAGCGACCCCGTCAGTTAATGTAGTTGAACACGAGAACGGCTTCAGGATTGATGTTGCCGCGCCGGGCTTACCGAAAGAGGCCTTTGCGCTCAATCTTGATCAGCATACACTAACTATCTCAGCCGTTCAGGAAGACAAAAAAGAGACAACTGACGGTGAGAATTATACCCGCCGTGAGTTTAGTTATTCGTCGTTCAAACGTAGTTTTACGCTGCCGGATACCATAGACAGCGACAACATACAGGCGAGTTACAAAGACGGTATTCTGTCGGTTGACTTACCGAAACGGGAAGAGGCAAAACCCAAAGCGGCCCGCCAGATTGCGATTAATTAAGTAGCTTTAACAAGCTGTTGTTAAAATTTGTTAAGTACCTAAATACCTGAAATTTTTCAAGCACCTGTTTCCGTTATATTGGCGAAGGATTTCTTCAGAACATAACACAAAAGGAACAGTAAAATACACCCTAGTAAATAGACCATGAAAAGTAACTGGAAAGCATTAACGTTAATTTCGCTGCTATCAAGCGGTTTAACACTGGCTGCCTACAACTTCCTGGGTTTCAATAATAAGGACGTTGTTTTCAGTGATTCAGGCAGCAACCCCATTAGTCGCTTAGTTTCTATGCCCGGCGGTGCTACTACAGCCGGTGCGCCCGGTGATTTCTCATTCGCTGCCGAACTGGCGTCGCCTACCGTTGTACACATTCGTACAACCATGACCCGTACCGTTCGTCAGCAACAGATGCCTGATATTTTCCGCGATTTCTTCGGTGATGACTTTGGCGGGGCACCCCGTCAGCAGCGCCAGCAGGGCCAGGCTTCCGGCTCGGGCGTAATCATCAGCAAGGATGGATACATTGTAACAAACAATCACGTGGTTCAGGATGCTGACCAGGTTGAGGTTGTCTTAACCGACAAACGCAGCTATAAAGCGAAAGTGATTGGTACTGACCCGCTGACTGACCTGGCCGTCGTGAAAATTGAAGCCGCCAACCTGCCTGCCATTACGTTAGGTGATTCGGACGGCCTGAAATTAGGCGAATGGGTACTGGCGGTTGGTTATCCGCTTGACCTGGAATCAACGGTAACGGCCGGTATTGTCAGTGCGAAAGGACGCCGGATTGGTATTCTGGAGCAGGATTTTGCCCAGCGTCAGCAACGTCAGGGTCAGGGTTCCGGCCAGCAAAAGGCAGTTGACACGCCGGTAGAGGCCTTTATTCAGACCGATGCTGCCATCAACCCTGGTAACTCAGGTGGTGCACTGGTAAACCTGCGTGGTGAACTGGTCGGTATTAACTCCGCCATTGCCTCTGCAACCGGTTATTACAGTGGTTACGGTTTTGCCGTACCAGTATCGCTGGTGAAAAAAGTAACGGCCGATATTGTGAAATTCGGTAACGTACAACGGGGTTATCTGGGTGTCATCCCGGTAGAACTGGACAGCAAAAAAGCCCAGGAACTGGGTTCGAAAGTTGGCCGCGGTATCTACGTGAACGATGTAACAGATAACGGTGCAGCCAAGGCTGCCGGTCTCCAGAAAGGTGACGTTATCGTGAAAATGGAAGGCCAGAACATTGACTCAGATGCCCAGATGCGTGAAATCATCGGCCGTCGTCGTCCTGGCGATCCGATTACGGTAACCATCAACCGGAATGGTTCTGAGCGCGATGTCAAAGTGGTATTGCGGAACCGGAACGGTGGTAACGAAGTCATCAAACGCGAAGAAGTAGCTGCTACCTCATTAGGTGTACTGGGTGCTCAGTTTGAAGACCTCACTCAGAATGATGCCAAGCAGCTGGGTGTTAGCGGCGGGGTACGCATCAAACAGATCACCGACGGTAAACTGGCGGAAACGGATATCGAAGAAGGCTTCATCATTGTGAAGGCAAATGGCAAAAATGTAAAATCAGTAAAAGATCTGCAAGCCATCCTGTCTAACGTGAAAGAAGGTGAAGGCCTGATGCTGATCGGTATGTATCCGAACAGCTCACGGATGTACTACTACGCCGTGCCTGTTTAAGTACTCCTGATCAGATACTAAAAAAGCTGTCCGGCAACCCGGACAGCTTTTTTTATTGCCTGTATAAAACCGGTTATTGTTTAACTACCTTAACTACCTGCCGGCGGCTACCACTGATCGCCTGCACGAAATAAACTCCCGCCGCCTGCCGGAGCGGAATCAGTTGCCGCTCACGTGCCGATGCGGCCTTAATCACCTGATCGTGGAGCAGTTCGCCCTGTGCGTTTATCATGCGGAGGGTCAGTTCCATACCGGCTGCTCCCTGCACCTCAACCGCTACCTGCTCCCGGCTGGTCGGGTTTTCGAGTACAGTCAGTGTCAGGTTACCAGCCGGCTCACCAGCTGACATCCGCGCGGCACCGGAACAAAAGGCTGCGAAGTTAAACGTGTAGTTTACCGTTACCCCATTTTGAGTTGCATAAATCATGAGCGGTTTCGGGTCGGCCCGTAAGCCCGGCTCAACGATTCCGGTCGGGTTGCTGAGCGAGGCCCGCTGTACGCCGATGGCAATGTAATTGATCAGGCTACCGTCGCCGCCCGTTGTCCGGAACGTGATCGCTCCGGTTGCGCAATCATAGAGGGGTGCGATCAGCGCCAGTGGCTGCATACCGCCGGTCGGAGATACAATAATGCTGAACAACGCCTGAGCCGACAGCCCGCCCGGATCAGTTGCCGTAATAATAACCGGGTAGCTGCCCTGCGCGGTCACTGTGCCGGAGATCGTACGGGTGGCTGCATTAAAACTCAGCCCGCCTGGTAAGCCTGCCGCAGCATAGGTCAGTACATCGCTGTTGGGGTCAGCAAACGTATTTACCGGAACCTGAAAGCTGAACGCCGCCCCCTGCTGCACGACCTGGTTGGCCAGCGGCATGACCAGCACCGGTGGCTGGTTAGCCCCACTGCCCTGACAGTAGTTCCGGAAGTTAAACAGATAAGACACCACCTGTCCGTTTTGCCGGGCCATCAGGTTGAGGATTTTTGTATTCGGATCGCCGAGAATTGCCGGATCAATCGTATGAACCGCCCTGGTTGTCCAGCCTGTCACTCCGACGGCCATATACTCAACCGGAGACCCATCACCCCCGGTTGTCTGGAATGTCAGCATACCGGTCTGGCAATCAAACTGCGGTTGTACCAGAGCCAGCTGCTGAATAAATGTCATAGCCTTATCGGCCTGAATCAACCCATAGCCGGTCAGGTAATCGAAACCAGAATCAAAGCCCGGCGTTAACGGGTCGTCCATATCAATTGCAGACTGCTGCAGGTAGCTTTTCATCAGTTGCGGCGACAGATAACCGCCTGCCTTTTCCATCAGCAACGCCCCGACAGCCGCCGCATGTGGTGCCGCCGCCGATGTACCGAAAAAGTTGGGTATTCCATCCTTCTCAAGATCGGTGCTTGCTGCGTAAAAAAACGTAGTATTCCCACCGTCAGGTGCCACAATTTCCGGCTTCTGCCGATAAACGGCACTGATCGCGGCGTCACTGCCATCAAAAAGGATGGGTACCCCACCGGCCGACGAAAACGTTTCAATAACCGGCGCCGCTAAAGTGGTATTAAAAGCCGGTGTCAGCGTATAGCGTGCGGCACCGACCGCAATTGCATTTTCAGCGTTTGCGTGTCCATAGCTGGTGGCGCTTTTTGTATCGAACGCCACACTTACATTTGATCCAAAGTTCACCCACTTTACACGGGCCGGATTCGGGCCGCTATACCGCACAACAACCAGATCAATAGCAACGGTTGTGGATGTAACATTGCTGACAGATACGCGCTCAACGGGACCAGAAAACGTATTTCCGTTAAGGCTGGACAGATCAGGACGTAATACATTGTTGTAATAAACCAATACATCCAGATCTGTTTTTGACGTATTCCCGTTCAGCCCATAAAAGGAGTCTGTCCATTGCAGAATTGCCTCAAATGAGCCTCGTGCCGGAATAATAATCCGTTGTGTAATCGCATTTGTACCAAAGTCATGCGCTACACCTAACGTCCCCAGAAAAGGATCAGACAGTACTCTGCCCGAGCTTTTAAAGGGAGCTTCGTAGGAATTGCGGGCATTGTTACCCGCCGATGAGAAATAAGACACACCGAAGTTTTTCACGACATAATCAACGGCCTGTGCCACAATACCGTCCTGAAACATAGGCTCGGCGAAGTAAATAATGTCATCAACAATAACTTTACAACCCGCTTCGGCCAGTTTAATAATGCCTTCAGCAAAGCCTTCCTCCCCGTTAAAGGCTGTATGAAAGGCAATATCTGCACCCGGCGCTACGTCATGAACGATTTCGGCCATGGCGCGTCCTTCGTCAATAGCATCCTCAAACAAGTAATCGTCCAGTACCTGTACATTAGGAGGCAAATCACCGGAAGTAACGCCGTCGGCAGCACCTCCCAGCGCATCATACGAATCTGACAGTACCCCGACTTTTACCCCTCTGCCGTTTACCCCGGCCTGAGCCCGTGCAATATCGGCCCGCATGGCTTTATCACCCTGTGAGTTC
The DNA here is from genome assembly GCF_057652235.1 of Arsenicibacter sp. R0_47. Lineage (NCBI taxonomy): Bacteria > Pseudomonadati > Bacteroidota > Cytophagia > Cytophagales > Spirosomataceae > Arsenicibacter > Arsenicibacter sp. R0_47. Next base: position 14,393 of record NZ_JBYFCJ010000034.1, read on the forward strand.
ACGGAGCCGGCCTGTAGTTTCGGTTTGTACACCTGTGAAACAAACGCCAGCCCCGGCAGATTCTTTAAATCCCCCAGTTTTGCCGGCGGGAAAAAGCCGAATATAGACCGGCCATTCCGTTTAGCCTCCTGTAGCCCGGCTGTCTGTAAAGCACGCAGTAATTCAATGCCATTATCGTCACTCGCGTATACGTTAATGGCAACCAGACCATTTTTACTCCAGAGTCCTGTAGTGGATCTGAGGTCACTGTTCCCCGGCTCAATAAATGCTTTATCAGGCGGTAACAGCGATACCGATAGCCTGGCATCGGCAGAACGTTGCTTTAATTGCTCAATAACTGTCTGAGCAGACGTCGTGAGGGTCGTCAATCCTATTACCAAACTTGTGGATAGTAGCCCTGCTACTATTTTTTTTCGTATTGTTGTAAGCATACAATTGGTGAGATGATTTGAAGTAGAAATATGATAAAACAAATTCGTTAAATCAATGCACCGGTATACTTAAATACACAAAAAGGTAAGCCATTTTGATAAACGTCAAAATGAGTGCGGTTTTTACGGATAAATTCAGCCCGCGACGGGTCTGTTTTACGGAAACGACAAACGAAAAACCATATACTACTGATTATCTACATTTTACAGATGTAGATTGCCTTATCAATTAGTTTTTAAAAAATTTTAAAAATTTACCGGGAGAACATTCGCTAATACATTGTTTTTCCTGAACTTTGCAATTCACTTTCAATCATCGTCAAAGTCAACGATATGATTACCGAATCATCAGTACTTGAGACGCCAACGGGCGGCCCCGTTCAGTCGGCGATCACGTACGAAAAAATCCCGACGCACATTTACTCAGACGCTAAGGCTGCTTCACGGGCTGTAGCGCGTGAGATTGCCGCTCTGATCCGGCAGAAACAAAGTGAAGGTTTGCCATGTATCCTGGGCCTTGCCACCGGTTCTTCACCAAAAACGGTTTATGCCGAACTCGTTCGGATGCACCGCGAAGAAGGGCTTAGCTTTCAAAACGTGGTTTCTTACAACCTGGACGAATATTATCCGATGGAGCCCGACTCGCTGCAGAGCTACTGGCGTTTCATGAAGGAGCAGTTATTTGACCATGTAGATATTCCGGCAGGCAACTACCATATTCCGGACGGCACCGTGTCGTATGACAAGGTAGCTGAATTCTGCCGCCATTACGAAGATATGATTGAAGCGGCCGGCGGCCTTGATTTCCAGTTGCTGGGTATCGGGGGTAACGGCCATATCGGCTTTAACGAACCGGGTTCACTGAGCAATTCCCGCACCCGTCTGATGATGCTTGACCACTCGACACGGGCGGCGGCATCGATGGACTTCGGCGGACTGCCACGGACACCGCGTAAAGCCATTACCATGGGGGTTGCCAGCATCCTGAGCGCCAAACGGGTAGTGCTGCTGGCCTGGGGTGAGCGCAAGGCTCCGGTAATCAGCAGTGCGGTTGAAGGCACGGTTACGGAACACAATCCGGCATCGTACCTGCAAACGCATCCGAATACCCTGTTTGTCATTGACGGAGCCGCTGCTTCGGGGCTGACCCGGATGAAAGCGCCGTGGCTGGTTGACTCGGTTACCTGGGACAACAACATGAAGAAAAAGGCGGTTACCCACCTGTCGCTGACACTGGGCAAGCCTATTCTCAAACTGACTGACCGCGATTATAACGATAATGGTATGAGCGATCTGCTGGCGCAGTACGGTCAGGCCTATGATATTAATATCGACGTTTTCAACCAGTTGCAGCGCACCATCACCGGATGGCCGGGCGGTAAGCCAAACGCCGATGATACGTTCCGGCCGGAGCGCGCGCAGCCTGCCAGCAAACGCTGTCTGATTTTCAGCCCGCATCCTGACGACGATATTATCTCGATGGGCGGTACTTTCCAGCGCCTGCACGATCAGGGCCACGAAGTACACATCGGCTATCAGACATCAGGAAACATTGCCGTTGCCGACGACGAAGCGCTGCGTTTTGCGGATTACGTCGTTGATTTCAACGAGAAATTCGGCATCGACAGCCCGGAAGCCACGCGCATTTTCCAGGATGCCGCTGCGTTCCTGCGTGCGAAAAAGGACAGTGAAATGGATACCGACGAAGTGCGTTATGTGAAAGGCCTGATCCGTAAAGGGGAAGCCAAATCAACCTGCCGCTTCGTAGGGATTCCGGTCGAAAACGCGCACTTCATGAACATGCCGTTCTACGAAACCGGTAAGGTTGAGAAGAAGCCGCTGGGCGAAGAAGACATTCTGGTTGTGATGAAGCTGATCGAAGAAGTGAAGCCGCATCAGATCTACGCCGCCGGTGACCTTGCCGATCCGCATGGCACGCACAAGGTGTGTCTGGACGCCATCATGGAAGCCGTTCGCCGGTTGAAAGGCAAGGACTTCATGAAAGACTGCTGGGTGTGGCTGTACCGCGGTGCGTGGGCTGAGTGGGACATTCACGAGATTGAAATGGCCGTACCAATGTCGCCGGATCAGGTGATGAAGAAGCGGTTCGGTATCTTTAAACACCAGTCGCAGAAAGATGGCGTGGTGTATCAGGGCGCCGATTCGCGCGAGTTCTGGCAACGGGCCGAGGAACGCAACCGCGGCACCGCTGAACTATACAACCGCTTAGGCCTCGCCGAATACGAAGCCATGGAGGCATTTGTGCGCTGGCAGTACTAATTTTAGAACAGTATTACGGGATTACGGGGATTTTGCTGAACTTAGTATCACAGATCCCGGTAATCCCGTTTTCTTTTCTGACATTACGTTTCGCGCACATGCAAGCAACCTCAACGCCAGTCTCAACACCCGCACCTGCCGGCACGGCCCGCCAACGCCTGTTATCCCTTGATGCATTCCGGGGCATTACCGTTGCCGCCATGATTCTGGTGAACAACCCCGGCGATTGGGGCCACATCTACCCGCCGCTGGAACATGCCCCCTGGAACGGCTGGACACCTACCGACCTCATTTTCCCGTTTTTCCTGTTCATCGTCGGCGTATCGATTACGTTTGCCCTGGGCAGTAGCGGACAGGCCGTAAATGGCATAGACGGTATGCGGGGTGCGCAGTGGAAGATTGTGAAGCGGGGGCTGATCCTGTTTGGGTTGGGCGCATTTCTGAATCTTTTCCCGCGTTTTGACTTCAGCAGTTTCCGGATACCGGGCGTTTTGCAACGCATTGGGCTGGTGTATACCATCTGCTCCCTTATTTACCTCCGCACAAACATCCGTCAGCAGATACAGCTTGCCGCCATTCTGCTGATCGGCTACTGGCTATTGATGACGCTGGTGCCGGTGCCTGGCGTCGGCTATGCCAATCTGGATCCGGAAACCAATCTCGGCGCGTGGTTCGACCGGAGCCTGTTGGGCAACCACCTCTGGAAGAGTTCGAAAGTATGGGATCCCGAAGGGCTGCTGAGCACTATGCCGGCTATTGGTACCGGCTTGCTGGGGATGTTGACCGGCACGTGGCTGCGGCGGCAGGACAAGCCTGTCACTGAACGGCTGGCGGGTCTCTTTACCGCCGGGGTGCTACTCACTATCGGCGGCCTTTGCTTCGACGGCATTTTCCCGATTAATAAATCCTTGTGGACCAGCTCGTTTGTACTGCTGGCGGGTGGACTGGCCATGATCGGGCTGGCTACCTGCTACTACCTGATTGATGTACTGGGCTATCGCACATGGTCGAAGCCGTTCGTGGCCTACGGTGTCAATGCCATCACCGTTTTCTTTCTTTCCGGCCTGATTCCCCGCATCCTGAACATGATCCACGTCACCACACCCGACGGAAAAGAGCTCGGGGCCAAAGAGTGGATGTACCAGACCTTTTTTGTCCCCTACTTCGCCGAGCCTATCAATGCCTCCCTTGCCGGTGCTCTCACCTTCGTCCTGATCTGGCTGGGTATTCTGTGGGTTATGTACCGGAAAGGGATTATTATTAAGGTGTGATCAGGCAGCAATCAAACGTTAAGGCGCCTTATAAACACTTGTAATGGTGATCTATCTTTGCTAAAACCTTTAATAAATACATTGATTGTCAACAGAATAAGTCGGGAGCAGTTTAAAACATCGTGCGTTAAACTAACTGGTAAAGATGCCGGGCGGTTAACTAAAAAATTATGGGTATTTGACTGGAAAAAGGAAATTAAATCAGCTGACCGTACTGTTTATAAGTTAACAACCCAGGAAAACCCTGATGTTATTCAGGGGCTCATCAGCTGGTCTGATTCAGGTGATCATCTTTTTGTAAACCTTGTTGAATCTGCTATATTTAACCGGGGACAGGAGCGCTTGTATCAGGGAGTAGCGGGCAACTTATTTGCTGTCGTCTGTCAGGAATCTTTTTCAAAAGGCTATGATGGCTTTGTTGTCTTTGAATCAAAAACAAGATTGATCAGTTACTACCACGATTTATTGGGTGCACAGCGCATAGGAAGTTCAGCGAGGATGTTTATCGATACACAAGCAGCCGCACATTTAATTAAATTATACGTATGAAACCGAAAAAGCTAAAAGCAACCGAAGAGCAAGACGTTGAAGTTGTCAACCGGTATCCGAGTAATGAAGAGCGGCAACAGATCAGCCTGTTTATCCGGAATTATAAGGCAAAAGCCAAAACAGTACCGACAGCGTCCATCCGGCAAATAAAAGCTTGATGTTGTCACTTGTAAGGCATGACTTATCCTCACGCTAAACAGGTACTGTAACTATCAGCAACTGCTGACAGCAAACCAGAATCGATATCCACTCCTATTTACTGACCCTATGAAAAAGATACTACTGCTTTGTCTTTGTACATGCCTGACATCTGTACTTAACGCCCAATCACTTGATACAAAATCGCTATTGAGTAACATAAATAAGGCAGTTAAAGACTTGAGAGAAGGCCGGTATACATACAAAGACCTGGTTATAAAGATTGCGGTTGGCGAGGATACGACACGTACTACCCACACGACTAAGGTACGTTTCAGGCAAAATACGGCAGACACCTTACTAGGGTTTAAGATCGCCGCTTTCCGGACTGACGGATATACACAAATCTATAATGGCGTTAATCTTTTCAGCTTGCTGCCGTGGGATAAGACACTGGAAGTAACACCGGCAAAAACCTATCCGAAACAAATTAAGTCCTTTGCATACCAGTACCCCTTTTTCCAGAAAGCACTCTGGTCACTGAATCTTCACAACAATGTAGAAGGGCGTACCATTAAACTGGTAGGTACGGAGGTTTTTCAAGGTCAGCTCTGCTATAAACTCAGCCTTGACAGCGAGTTGTCCCGGAAAAACCGGACAGAAATGTTCTGTTATGTATCCGTCCGCTCTTTTCTGCCCGTCCGCGAGTTAACTACCCTTCGCTCAACCATTGGAAAAGCGGAAGAGATCTTGATTTTTGACTATTCTGTCTCAGCCATTCAGGCCGGACCGGTTCCGGAAAGCGATTTTACCAAAGAACGACTGGGTGAGTATACCCGCGAAAAAGAATACAACCCACAGGACGATGCTACTGCTGGTGAACTGCTACCGGCAGGTACGGCTGCCCCGGCCTGGCAACTCCCCGTAATTGGCAGCGATTCGCTGAAACTATCCGATCTTAAGGGTAAAATCGTTGTGATGGACTTTTGGTATAAAGCCTGTGCACCCTGTCAGAAGCAAATGATTGCATTACAGAAACTACACGATACTTTCCCTCCGAATGATGTTGTTTTTGTAGGCATAAACACAATTGACGACCCGGTCAGGGATAAACTTGCTGCATTCCTGAAACTGCGAAACGTTACGATGCAATCTGTTTACAAAGGTAATTCCATCGTAAAGCAATATAATGTCACAAGCTCCCCTGCTCTCTTCGTCATCGACCGGACCGGCAGGGTTGTCCATACAATCAGCGGATGGACACCTGACGTTGTAGAAACCATTCATAACGTATTGACAAATGAGCTGGCCCGTAACTAAAAAAGCCGTCCATGGGTATAACCTGTTGTGATACCGCTAAATAACTGCTTTTGTCTAACTATGGATTACAAATAGCAGACTTTTCAAACTTATCACTACCTTTGCGGCTCAACGACAAACGTTCATGGTACTGATCACCTGCTAAGTCCCGTCCGGGTGCAAAGCCTCCCGCACGGGCGACCACTTCCTGTTACCGCCGTCACGCGCTCCCTGCCGTGATGCATAATTTCCTGTTTTCTTTTTTATCATTCATCTATCTGTCAATCCGGCATTTACCGTGTCGCGTTGGTCTGCTCCTGGTTTGCGCGGCAACCGCTGTATCGGTCTGCGGCACACCAAGCCACGATCATAGGCCGCAAAGTGCCTTTGCCTCATGAAAAAGTTTTTAAAACTATTACTGGCTGCGTTGAGCGGCTCAGAAAAAAATTATACAACCGTCAGTATCAACAAAGCGATTTTCCTGCTGTCCGTCCCGATGATTCTGGAGATGGTCATGGAGTCGCTGTTCGCCGTCGTTGACGTGTTTTTTGTTGCCAAAATCGGTACCGAAGCGGTAGCCACCGTCGGACTGACCGAGTCGGTCCTGACGCTGGTGTATTCCATTGCCATTGGCCTCAGTACTGCCGCGACCGCGCTTGTCTCCCGCCGCGTAGGCGAGGGCGATCACCGGTCGGCAGGCATGGCCGTGGGTCAGGTCATTCTGGTCTCGCTGGCGGCCTCACTCCTGCTCGGTATTCCTGGATTGCTTTGGGGTGACGAAATCCTGCGGCTCATGGGCGGCGATGAACGCCTGATTGCCAACGGCTCCGGCTTCACCCGCATGATTTTTGCCAGTTCACCAGCCATTATGCTGCTATATACGCTCAGCGGCGCCTTGCGTGGGGCCGGCGAAGCCTCCGTAGCCATGCGGTCGCTCTGGATTGCCAACGGTATCAACATTGTCCTGTGTCCAATCATGATCTTTGGTTGGGGCCCTATCCCGGCGATGGGCGTCATGGGGTCGGCCATCGCCACAACGGCCGGCCGGTCGGTCGGGATGATCTACCAGCTGAGCGCGTTTCTCGGTAATAAAAAGACCATTACCGTCTTTGGCAAAGACCTGCGTCCGAACGCTGATATGATCCGGCAACTGCTGGGGCTGGCCGCCGGTGGTACGGGGCAATTCCTGATCAGCTCCGCCAGCTGGGTGTTTCTGACCCGTATTTTATCGACGTTCGGCAGCGATGTGGTAGCCGGTTATACCATTGCGATCCGGATCATCATCTTTACCATTCTGCCATCGTGGGGTATGGCCAATGCGGCCGCTACGCTAGTAGGCCAGAATCTGGGCGCCAATCAGCCCGACCGGGCCGAAGCCTCGGCATGGCGGGCGGCTTTCTGCAACTTTGTGTTTCTGCTGCTGGTCGGTATTGGCTTTTACCTCGGCGCCGAACCGATTGTGCGGGTGTTCAATGACACGACGGCCGTGGTCGATATTGCAGTACAGTGCCTGCGGATTTTCTGCCTTGGATACGTATTCTGGGCCTATGGCATGGTCATCAGTCAGTCGTTCAACGGGGCAGGTGATACCAAAACGCCGACGATTATTAACATTATCTGCTTCTGGCTGATCGAAATTCCGCTGGCCTATGCCCTGGCCGAAGTCCTTAATTTCGGCCCGTCGGGCGTATTCTGGTCGGTCGCCATCAGCGAGTCGTTGCTGGCCGTAATCGCCGTCATCATTTTCCGGCAAGGGAAGTGGAAACTAGTAAAAGTGTAACAATACCTTTTCTCCGATGTTATTCCTATCTGCGGACCGTCTGCTATGGCGGCTCCGCAGATAGATTATGTCTGCACCAACCATTAACCGCATCCTTCAGCATCTGGACGAGCTGATGCACACCGACCGCTACGACACCGACGAACGTGGCGGCCTTTACGCCGGGAAAGCATCCGGCCATCCGGTTACCCGCCTCGGGCTGGCCCTTGAGCCGTGGCCGGGACTGACTGCCTGGGTTAAACAACAGCAACTGGATGCGGTCTGGCTGCATCGTCCCTGGAAGCTCTCTCCCAACGCCTTACCCGTTCCGGTTCTCTACCATCATCTCCCGTTTGACGAACAGCTTACGATGGGCTATAATGTCCAGCTGGCCAGCTGTTTACAGATGACCGGCCTTGAGGAATTCGGGTATAAGCAAGCGGTAAACGGCCTGCACCGCCCCATCGGCATGATCAGCAGTGTAGCCCCTGCTACGCAGCAACAGTGGGAGCATCAACTGAAAAGCATCTTTAATGGCTTCGAGATATCGGCAGGGCAGTTGACCGGAAATATTCAACGCGTAGCTGTTGTCGGTGCGATGAATGAGGCGTTACTGGACGAAGCTGTCAGCCGTGGCGTTGATCTGTACATCACCGGTCAGTACCGCCCGGCTGCGATGAAAACCCACCGGTCTCCGGCCGTTTTCGCTACCGGCCATGAGCGGTGTGAGCAATATGGACTCCGGACATTAGCCACCCTGTTGCCGGCAAGACTGCCGGAGACCACAATTATTCTTCATGCATGACTATCCTCATACTATGACTGCAATATTCTTATAAAAACTTGACTTTACCTTATATCCTTCGGCAAATTAAGGTTTTTCCAAAATTTTCAATGAAATTGCTCAACCATTAGCAAACACTTCGATCAGCATCCGCCTTAATTGAAAATTATGTAGTAATTGTAAACAATTTTCATCCTTCGGGTACAAGTTGTTTATGTGGTCATTCACTCTTTCGTTTGCCGGATAGCCGGTCATGAACCCAACATGAAAGAATACATCCGTCCGATTAATCGTTTGCTGGTTGCCAACCGGGGCGAAATCGCGATCCGCATCATGCGGGCCGCGACAGAATTAGGCATTACAACTGTTGCCGTTTACACGTACGAAGACCGCTATTCGCTTCACCGCTATAAAGCCGATGAAGCCTACCAGATCGGCCGCGATGATGAAACGCTCAAGCCTTACCTCGACATTGAAAGCATTATTGCGCTGGCCAAACATAAACGGATTGACGCCATTCACCCTGGTTATGGCTTCTTGTCTGAGAACGTAACGCTGGCCCGCCGGTGCCGCGAAGAGGGCATTATTTTCGTGGGTCCGTCTCCTGAGGCGATGGATGCGCTGGGCGATAAGGTACGGGCGAAAAACCTGGCGACCAAAGCGAATGTGCCGATGATTCCGGATTCCCGGCTCGATCTGTCGGACTTTAGCCTGGCCCAGTCAGAGGTGGAGCGGATCGGCTTTCCGGTGATGATTAAAGCGGCAGCCGGTGGCGGTGGCCGTGGTATGCGGGTGGTCCGGAATCCGGACGATTTCGAGCGGTCGTACAACGAGGCCCGTAACGAAGCAAAAAACGCGTTCGGCGACGATACAATTTTCCTCGAAAAGTTCATCGAAGACCCGAAACACATTGAGGTTCAGCTCCTCGGTGACCAGCACGGCAACCTGATTCACCTCTACGAGCGCGACTGTTCAGTGCAGCGCCGCTTCCAGAAAGTGGTCGAAGTGGCGCCGTCGTTTGGTCTCCGGCAGGACACCAAAAACAAACTGTATGAATATGCCCTGAAGATCGGGCGGCAGGCCGGCTACTACAACGCCGGTACCGTTGAGTTCCTGGTCGACCGGCAGGAAAATATCTACTTCATCGAAGTAAACCCACGGATTCAGGTTGAGCACACGATCACGGAAGAAGTAACGGGTATCGATCTGGTGCGGACGCAGATTCTGGTGGCGATGGGGTATAAACTGTCTGACAACGGTATTTACATCAATCACCAGGACGAAGTACCGCTCAACGGTTACGCCATCCAGTGCCGGATTACTACCGAAGACCCGGGCAACGGTTTCAAACCGGATTTCGGCACGATCACAGCTTACCGGAACGCGGCCGGCTTCGGCATCCGTCTCGACGAAGGCAGCAGCTACGCCGGTATGCGGATTTCGCCGTACTTCGACTCCATGATCGTGAAGGTTTCCGCCCGCGGACGGACGCTGAAAGGCGCGACCCAGCGACTGACCCGCGCCCTGATCGAGTTCCGGATACGTGGTGTAAAAACCAACATTTCGTTCCTGCTGAACGTTATCAGCCACCCGATTTTCCAGCGCGGTGAAGCACGGGTATCGTTCATTGAAAACCACCCTGAACTGTTCAATCTCCGGAAAACCAATGACCGGTCAACACGCGCCCTGCGCTACCTGGCCGAGGTGATTGTTAACGGCAATCCGGAAGTGAAATTTAAGGACCCGACAAAGGTTTTCCGCCAGCCGGTGGTACCTGCCTTCGACCCGTATGCGGCATATCCGAAAGGGAGTAAGGACATGCTCCGCGACCTGGGGCCGGAGAAGTTTACGCAGTGGGTCCGTGATCAGAAGCAGGTACTTTATACCGATACCACCTTCCGCGACGGCCACCAGTCGCTGCTCGCCACCCGTGTCCGGACGAAGGACATGCTGGCAGTAGCCGAAGGGTTTGCGAAAAGCCATCCGGAACTGTTTTCGATGGAAGTCTGGGGCGGCGCTACATTCGATGTAACGATGCGCTTCCTGCACGAAAACCCGTGGAAACGCCTGCAAGCCTTCCGTGAGGCCATGCCGAACATGTTGTTGCAGATGCTGTTCCGTGGCTCGAATGCGGTTGGTTACTCGGCCTACCCCGACAACCTGATTGAAGAATTTGTGGAAAAATCATGGGAGAACGGCATCGACGTCTTCCGGATTTTCGACTCCCTGAACTGGGTAGAAGCGATGAAAGTCAGTATCCGTGCCGTACGCGAGCGGACGACCGGTATTGCCGAAGCCGCCATCTGTTACACCGGCGACATCCTCGACCCGAATCAGCATAAATACACGCTTCAGTATTATCTTGACATGGCGCGTCAGCTCGAAGACGAAGGCGCGCACATGCTGGCAATCAAGGACATGGCCGGTCTGCTCAAGCCGCTGGCCGCCGAAAAGCTGGTTACGGAGCTGAAGAAAGCCGTAAACATCCCGATTCACCTGCATACCCACGATACGGCGGGTATTCAGGCCGCTACCTATCTGAAAGCCATCGACGCCGGTGTCGACATCGTTGACTGTGCGCTGGGTGCCTTATCGGGTCTGACATCTCAGCCGAACTTTAACTCGGTTGTAGCGATGATGAAAGGACATGAGCGCGAATGCCTCGTTGACCAGCACTCGCTCAATGCCTACTCAAACTACTGGGAAGATGTCCGCGAATGGTACTATCCGTTTGAGTCGGGTATGAAAGCCAGCAGCGCCGAAGTCTACGAAAACGAGATTCCGGGCGGCCAGTATTCGAACCTGAAACCGCAGGCCATTGCCCTTGGTCTGGGCGACAAGTTCGAGACGCTGAAGAAGAACTACTCGGTGGCCAACCAGCTGTTCGGCGACATCGTGAAGGTTACGCCATCGTCGAAAGTAGTCGGCGACATGGCCCTGTTCATGACCTCGAATAACCTGACGGCGCAGGATGTCCTCAGCCGCGGCGAGTCGCTGTCGTTCCCTGAGTCGGTGAAAGAACTGATGAAAGGCATTTTGGGGCAGCCTTACGGCGGCTTCCCGAAAGAGGTGCAGGATGTGGTGCTGAAAGGCGACGAACCACTGACCGGCCGGCCGAACGAGCACCTCGCCCCAATCAACTTTGACGAAGATTTCGCGAAATTCCAGGCGAAATATCCGCATAACGAAGGTTTCCTCGACTACCTGTCGTTCCAGATGTACCCGAAAGTCTACGACGAATATTACAAAGCCCGCGAACAGTACGGCGAGGTAAGTATTATTCCGACGCCGGCGTTCCTGTACGGCCTGAAAGAGAACGAAGAGATCATGATCCCGATCGACGAAGGCAAGAACATTCTGGTTCGGCTGCTCTTCATGTCGGAATCTGACGATCAGGGTATGCGGACGATCACGTTCGAACTGAACGGTCAAAGCCGTCAGGTAAAAGTCCGTGATAAGTCGCAGAAGGTTGACCGTCCCCAAAACCAGAAAGTCAGCAAGGACGGCGACGTCGGGACACCGCTACAGGGTCGTCTGTCGAAAATTATGGTGAAAGCCGGCGATGTGGTGAAGAAAAACCAGCCGCTGTTTGTGATCGAAGCCATGAAAATGGAAAGCATCGTGGCCGCCCCGCGCGAAGGCACCGTCAAGCAGGTTATTCTCCGCGAAGGCGTCGTTGTCGAGCAGGATGACTGGGTAGTAGAACTTGTCTGACAGCAGAAATGGTTGCGCATTATTAAAATACAAGTCACGATTTTATACCTTCTGAGGGGCAGCCGGACCGGCTGTCCCTTTTTTGTTTTACAGCCTCATAAATTATTGTCATTTCGCTGAAAATAAGTGACTATTATACTGTAAACCAAACCGGAACCCTCATGGAAAATCAACAACTGCCGCCACCGCCACCTGTTCAGCCACTCAATCCGCAGGACGAACGTACCTGGGCCATGCTGGCCCACCTGCTGGCCCTGACCGGCCTTATGATTCCTTTTGGCAGCATCATTGCCCCGCTTGTGGTTTGGCAGGTCTACAAAGACAGGTCAGCCTACGTTACCTATCACGCAAAGGAGTCCTTGAACTTTCACATTACAATCGCTCTTGCCTTAGTTGGTTGCTTTATCCTGGTATTTATTCTGGTCGGTTTTTTCCTGATCTGGATTGTAGGATTGGTCGCGCTGGTACTGACGGTTGTTGCCGGTATCCGGGCCAATAACGGCGAGTATTACCGATACCCGCTTTCTATACGGTTTATCAGCTAATGTAGCGCGGAAGGATACTCCCCGTTAAAAAATAGTGGCCCGACTGAATCAGCTGTCAGACAGTGATCTGTTTCAGTCGTGCCACTGTTATATGCACGTAGCCGGACTATCATTCCGGTTTACATCAGATTTTTTCGCCCTTATAACCGGCTCCGGCAAGGGCCTCCTGTACGGCTTCGGGCGTAGCACCGTCGGCGTCAACGGTAAGCACCCGCTGCGGGCTGGTTAAATCGACCGACCATTTTGTAACGCCTTCGAGCGCATCCAGTCCCGGGGTTACTTTCGCGACGCAGGCGCCACATTTGATATTGGTTTTGAACGTTAGTGTTTCCATTATTTTATAGTTTAATAAACCGTAATCGTAAGCTGTTGGTCACGACCGATACCGAGCTGAGGGCCATCGCCGCACCCGCAATCATCGGGCTTAGCAGGAAGCCGAACGCCGGATACAACGCCCCTGCCGCAATCGGAATACCAATCAGGTTGTAAATAAAGGCCCAGAATAAATTTTGCCGGATGGTCCGCACTGTCCGTCGGGATAACTGCAGCGCCTTCGCTACCAGCAGCAGATCGGAGCTGATCAGGGTCATGTGGGCCACGTCCATCGCAATGTCTGAGCCTTTACCCATGGCCATACTCACGTTTGCCCGCGCCAGTGCCTGTGAATCGTTGATACCGTCGCCGACCATGGCCACTACCCTGCCGTCGCGTTGCAGTTGCAACACCAGCTGCTCCTTATCGTCGGGCAACACAGCGGCACGGACCTGTGTTATGCCCACCTGACCGGCCACCGCCTTAGCCGTCTCTTCATTATCACCGGTCAACATCCAGACCTGAATGCCTTGTTGCTTCAATTGGTCAATAGCCGCCTTTGCGGTTGGTTTTACCGGATCGGTAATGCCCAGCACCGCCAGCACCTGCGTAGCATCCGCAAAAAAGACAACCGTCTTCGCCGACTGCCGTAACGACGCAGTCTGTTGCAGCAATTGATCCGGCAGCAAAATATGCTGTTCGTCCATCAGCCGCTGATTGCCGATCCAGTAGGTTTTATCGCCGGAAATCCCCTTTGCGCCCCGGCCGGTCAGGCTCTCAAAACCCGATAACACCGCATCCGGTACGTTCAGTGCCTCCACAACCGCCGTCGCCAGCGGGTGTTCCGACCGGCTTTCCAGGGCACGGAGTACAGCGGAAGCCGTCGGTACATCCACGCCATCGGCCCAATACCAGTCGGTGACCGTAGGTTTGCCAACCGTAATAGTACCCGTTTTATCGAGCACGACCGTATCCACCTTGTGCCCGAGCTCCAGGCTTTCGGCATCTTTGATCAGGATATTCAGGTCAGCCCCTTTCCCGATTCCGACCATAACCGCTGTCGGCGTTGCCAGCCCGAGCGCACAGGGACAGGCAATGACCAGCACCGTCACCATCGACATCAGGGCCTGCGGCAGTGCCTGTTCGCCGCCGAACACCAGCCAGGCAATGAACGTCAGCAATGCAATGCCCATGACTACCGGAACAAAGATACCGGCAATTTTATCGACCAGCTGCTGCACAGGGGCTTTACTGCCCTGCGCTTCCTGCACCCGCCGGATGATCTGCGCCAGAATGGTTTTGCCGCCGACCTGCTCAGCCACAAACAGAAAGCTGCCTTTCTGGTTCAGCGTACCGGCAAACACCGGACTACCGGCCGTTTTTCCAACCGGTACCGGCTCACCGGAAATCAGGCTTTCATCAACAAACGACTGACCGGACTGTACACGGCCATCGACCGCAATCTGCTCGCCGGGCCGTACTTGTACCACCATACCAGCCTGCACCTGCGCCAGCGGAATGGTCTGTTCCTGACCGCCGGCAATAATCCGCACTGTTTTCGGCTGAAGCCCCATCAGCTTTTTCAGGGATGCCGTCGTATTCGCCTTTGCCCGTTCTTCCAGCCATTTGCCCAGCAGGATAAAGGCAATCACGACCGTTGCCGACTCAAAATAAACATGCGGATGCTCAGCCTGCCCAATCCGGTGCCAGACGTCCGGAAAAATCGTATTGAAGGCGCTGTAGAGATAGGCAATACCGGTCGATAACGCCACCAGCGTGTCCATATTGGCTTTGCCGTGACGGGCCTGTTTCCAGGCATTCACAAAAAACGGCCAGCCAAAGCCGAATACCACGGGCGTGCTGAGTACCAGCATCATGTAGTTGGCATACGGTACGTTCATCAGAAACATGCCCAGAATGACAACCGGCACCGACAGTATGGCTGCGCCCATGAGGCGGCGGGTAAGCGACTGATACTGCTGCTGACGGGCAGCTTCGGCCTGCTGACGGCTTTCTTCCTCATCGTCTTCAATCACGAGGTCATAGCCAGCCTGCTGAACGGCCTGTTGGAGGGAAGGCAGATCCGTAGCCGCCGGATCATACTCGACGGCTACGGTCTGTGTAGCAAAATTGACCGAGGCATCGAACACCCCGGGCGTATATTTCAAGGTACTTTCTACGCTGACGGCACAGGCCGCACAACTCATTTCGAGTACGGGCAGCGTTTTGCGTCTATGTTGCTGACCGCCGCGGACGGGGTCTTTGGTTGTTGTTGCCATGTCAGGAAAGCACAGATGGCTGTGCTCTTTTGATAACAGGGCAAAGATACGGCCGGTTCATCCTGCCGGTTGTACAGGATTCAGTACCGGATGTGCAGGATTTATAGCCCGAGGAAACCGCCGCCTTTCCACGTCTTCCGCATACCGCGCAGGAGAATCAGAATGGCGAAAATACCAAACAGAATGGCCAGCAGATTGATTTTCAGCAAGGCAAAGACGACGGCCAGCAGGATAAGCACCACCCCCGCTTTAATATTCCAGTTGATCCGCTCCCAGGCCGTTTTCGGCTTTTTCTCAGGCAGCCCCAGAAACTCCCGCAGCGTCATACCCTTTCGCTGCGTTTTCGGTTTCGGGCGGGGCTGCTGCGGTTCAGTAACAGGCGCACTGGCCGATGCACCCAGCAACCGCTGAATATGCTGCAACCGGCGCTGTACCTGCTTGCCGGCCGACGTGGCCGCCACCTGCTGATCAGCACTTGCCACAACATCAGGCGTTATTGTTTCGGCAGGCAGTGCCTCGAAAGCGATTTCAGGCCGGGCTGTATCGGCAGGCATATCGGCCGGATGCACCGGCGCTACAGGCTGCTTTGTCGTAAAATGTTCAGTTGGCGTGCGCTGGAGTAAGGCGTACGGACGGTGGCAGGCAACCGTCGAAGTCAGTAATAGCAGGGCAAGCCCGCGAACCGGAATTTTTCTCATTCGGTAATTTTTGTCGAAAACGGACAGGCAAAAATTCCATTAAACAACGGTTAAGCCAAGCCCTGCGATATAATTAACCCGAAAAATTATTCATCTGCGCGGTTTTCAATCAGTCACGCTGTCTAAACCATACACTCAATTCAATCGTTTTTTGCCAAATTAGACTGCATCTTTGCAGGCAGGTAATTGATAATGTGCGGTCAGCAGGCTGCATAGCTGGTGGACGTTCCGGTACTGTTTCCACCCATTCATTCTTTCACTCATTTACATAAATGCGACGTCTGATCTGGCTGTTTTTACTGATAACTACACCTGTTTTTGCACAATTGCAGCTCACCGCTCCGGTAGCCCGCCTGGTTGTCCAGCGCGGCAGCGACGGTACCGGTAAGCTGTTGGTCAGCGGCCTGATCAACGGCGTGGCAGCCGATCAGATTGAGGCACAACTCACCCCCGTCTCGGCCGGTCAGGGAGTAGCAACAGGCTGGCAGGCGCTTCAGCGCGATCCGCAGAAAAACCTGTTTTACGGCGTCATCACCGGATCCGGCGGCTGGTACATACTGACCGTGCGGGCCACCCTCAACGGTGCCCTGGTTAACCAGACTACGCTGCAACCGGTCGGTATCGGTGAGGTCTTTATCACCGCCGGGCAGTCGAACTCTCGTGGCCTGGGGATCGGCGACAACGACCTCGGCGCCATCAGCGACCGCGTCAGTACCATCGATACGATCAACCATTATTATCCGCCCGGCAACTCGCCGCTTTTTTCGTCCGGCGATCCGATGCCCTATCCGACCTATAAGGCCTTATCGGCCACGCGGCGTGTTTTCCCGATGGGCGAAAGTTCGTGGGGCTGGGGCGAGTTGGGTGATTATATTGTCAACCGCTACAATGTGCCGGTTGCGTTCTACGACGCCGGCTGGGATTCATCGACGATCGAAAACTGGATTAATACCGCTAATGGCATTCCGGCCTGTAACCGCTACTGGTGTAACGGCGACTGGCCTAACCTACAGCCGTATACCAACCTCAAAAACCTGTTGCAGTATTACGGGTCAACGGGCGGCGTACGGGCCGTTCTCTGGCATCAGGGTGAAGCCGAATACGGCGATAACGGCAGCGGCAGTGTACCGTTCTATGCCGACCGCCTCCGGCAGCTGATCCAGCGCAGCCGTCAGGATTTTAACAACCGGAACGTCCCGTGGATGATTGCCCGCGCCTCGTTTGACGGTTCGGTCAACAAACCGGATCTGATCACCAAACAGATTGAGGTTGTCAATACCGGCGGACTTAATGCGTTTCTGGGTCCATTTAACGACACGATCATTAACCGGAATGCCGGTTCGGTGGACGTTCACTTCCGCAACAGCCAGCGGGTAACGCCGTTTCCGTACTATTACCTGAATCCTAACAGTATTCCGGCCGATATGGGGCTTTCGCGCTTTGCCCGTAACTGGAACACAAGTCTCGACAATTCATTTTTCCAGTCTGCTACACCGGTGCTGCCCGATCAGCTGGCGGTTACCGGCCCGGTCGCCAAAGTGATGCAGGCAGGCAGCAGCGTGACGGTTGCCTTTGTCACAACCGGAACCTTCAATAACGATAATCAATGGCAGGTGCAGTTGCTTGATGCGCAGGGGCGTTTCGTAACGTTGCTGGGGGGCGGCAGCAGCAGCCCGATTACCGTAAATCTGCTGGGCTCGATTACATCCGGCAGCTACCGGATCCGCGTAGTGGCTACCAATCCCGTCGTGCCCGGCGTACCGTCCAATATCTTTCAGATTGGTACACCACCCACGCCCACCGACCTTCAGCTGACGCAGACGGCCAGCCGGCGGACCGTACCGATTAACGATACAGCAACAATTACGCTGCGTGTGCTGAACCAGGGACCGGCAACGGCTACAAATGTGGTGGTGCAGGATCGGTTACCGGCCAATATGGTGTTTGATGCCGGTTCGGGTATTGTTCATCAGAATGGGGTGGTGTCGGCTACTTTTACGCAGATTCCGGCCGGTTCGACGGTATCGGCCAGTTTCCGGGTGCGGATCACGGCTTCGGGCGTTTACCGGAATGCCGCCGAAATCATGCAGGTTGACAACACCGATCCCGACAGCCGCCCGGGCTCCGGCACCGCCGACGGGGAAGACGATGCCGCCATTACCGACATCCGGACAACGCCGGTCAGCGATTCGGCCGTTTATGCCTCACCAAACCCGAACCAGTTTCCGGTCCCCGCTGTCCAGTCAAATCAGCCGGCTCCGGACCCAAATCTGGCTGATTTATCGGTCCGCCTCGTCGTCAGCAACCGGGCGCCTAACCTGAATGACATACTTACTTATACCGTTTTTGTGAGTAATGCAGGAGGAGCAACCGCCGGTAACATTAACCTGGCGGCCTATCTACCGGCGGGTCAGCAGTTTGTGCCGGGTAACTCATTCAGTCAGAATGGCAATACGCTGACGGCAACCATTGGCAGCCTGGCCGCAAACAGCACGGCGCAGCTGATTTTCCGGACACAGGTAACGGGCAGCGGGCAAAGTCTGGTGAACCTTCAGATCACGGCTGCTTCGCCCGCCGACCCCGACTCTACGCCCAATAACGGCACCGACAACGGAGAAGACGATACTACGCAGGTCGATATACGGGTAAAGCCTTAAAGAATGCTTTCACGGACCCGCACCAGCCGTTCGAGCAGTCCCTGTAGCTGATCAAGCGGCAACATATTAGCCCCGTCTGATTTGGCTTTGGCCGGGACAGGGTGCGTTTCAATAAACAGGCCGTCGGCACCGACAGCGATAGCGGCTTTGGAAATCGTGGCGATCAGCGCCGGTTTACCGCCCGTTACGCCCGATGCCTGATTAGGCTGCTGCAGCGAGTGCGTACAATCCATCACCACCGGTACGCCAAACTGCTGCATCGCCGGTATGTTCCGGTAATCAACAACCAGATCGCCATAGCCGAATGAGTTACCGCGGTCGGTCAGGATCACGGTGGCCTCAGGATTTACCGATTTTACCTTTTCAACGGCAAAGCCCATGCTTTCACCTGACAGAAACTGGCCCTTTTTGATGTTAACGGCCTTTCCGGTTTTGGCCGCTGCCTCCAGCAATTCCGTTTGGCGGCACAAAAAGGCCGGAATCTGGAGTACATCCACCGCTTCGGCTGCCATGGCGGCTTCGTCAGATTCGTGGATGTCAGTCACCGTCGGAATGTCAAACGTGCGGCCTACTTCAGCCAGCACTGACAGGGCCAGTTCATCGCCGATACCGGTGAATGAGTTTGCTTTTGTCCGGTTGGCCTTGCGGTAAGATCCCTTGAAAATGTAGGGTATACGGAGCTTATCGGTGATTGTTACAATCTGTTCAGCAATACGTAATGCCATATCACGCCCCTCGATGGCACAGGGTCCCGCCATCAGAAAAAAGCCGGACGAATCGGTATGTTTTAACTTTGTTAACTGCATGTTTTACGGATTTTCCTGGAAATGCAAAGTTTGCAAAAAGCCAATGATTCTTTGGTCACTCCTGCTTGACAAGAACAGGTTTTATACTGGAAAAGTGGATAATTCCATAGGAATGCCTGGTTGGAGCATGCCGGTCAATTTACCTTTTTTAGCTCTATAAGCTACTGACTATAAATAAGATAAACCACTAACTAACAAAAGAAATTAACGTTTCACCATCCAAAAAATTGTTTGACAATAAGGAGATAAATGGTTTTCTTTGCGTCGTTTTTTAACCCCAATGGACTACTAAAATGTCGGAAATTGCAACTAAAGTTAAAGCGATTATCGTTGAAAAACTGGGTGTAGAAGAGTCTGAAGTTACCCCTGAGGCAAGCTTCACTAATGACCTGGGTGCTGATTCACTGGATACAGTTGAGTTGATCATGGAATTCGAGAAAGAATTTAACATTTCTATTCCTGACGATCAGGCCGAAAACATCGGTACAGTTGGTCAGGCAGTTTCTTACCTGGAAGAAAACGCCGGTAAGTAATTATGTTTTACAGTTGTAGAGTTGTTACGGTTCAGCGTTCGCTAAAACAACTCTGTAGGCTGGTCTCACTCTACAACTATAAAACTTTTTCCTGTTACTTTACAGAGTTCAGAATGAGCTCTTTTGACTTTTCCCCTACAGTCCATCTGTATGACGCTTAGACGAGTTGTCGTGACGGGCCTCGGTGCTTTAACACCGATTGGCAACGACGTTCCTACTTACTGGGATAATTTAGCTGCCGGTACCAGTGGTGCTGGCCCCATCACCAAATTTGACGCCAGCAAATTCAAAACACAGTTTGCCTGTGAATTGAAAGGACTGGATGTGACACAGTACATTCCTCGTCAGGATGCCCGCAAGATGGATCCCTTCACGCACTATGCGCTGATCGCTGCCGATCAGGCAGTACGTGATTCAGGGTTAAATCTGGATACCATCAACAAAAATAAAGTCGGTGTAATCTGGGGTTCCGGCATTGGCGGCCTTAAATCATTCGAAGAAGAGGTCATCAACTATGCCCAGGGCGACGGTACGCCACGACTGAATCCGTTCTTCATCGTGCGGATGATTGCCGATAGCGCGCCGGGTCAGATTTCGATGCGCTACGGTTTCCGCGGACCAAACTACGTAACGGTTTCGGCCTGTGCGTCGAGTCTGAACGCGATGATCGATGCGTTTAACTACATCCGTCTCGGCCGGATCAACATCTGTGTGACCGGTGGTTCAGAGGCAGCAGTAACCCGTGCCGGTGTCGGTGGTTTTAATGCCAACCGTGCCTTGTCGGAGCGTAACGATTCGCCGGAAACAGCATCGCGTCCGTACGACAAAGACCGTGACGGATTCGTGCTGGGAGAAGGGGCCGGTGCCCTGATTCTGGAAGAATACGAACATGCCAAAGCGCGTGGTGCCAAAATCTACGCCGAGCTGATCGGTGGCGGTATGTCATCCGATGCGTATCACATCACAGCCCCGCACCCTGATGGCTTAGGCGCCTACCTGGGTATGCAGGATGCGATGGAGGATGCCGGCATCAAGCCTGAAGACATTGATTACATTAACACACACGGTACATCAACCCCGATTGGTGACCCGCAGGAGCTGAAGGCGATTGAGAAAATCTTTGGTGAGCATGCGTTCAACATGAACATCAGCTCAACCAAATCGCAGATCGGCCACTTACTGGGTGCCGCCGGTGCGGTTGAAGCCATTGCGTGTTTGTTTGCGTTAGAACGCCAGATCGTTCCGCCAACCATTAACCACTTTACGGCCGATCCTGAAATTGATCCGCGTTTTAACCTGACGCTGAATCATGCCCAGCCCCGTAAAATGACAACGGTGATGAGCAACGGGTTTGGCTTCGGTGGGCATAATGCTTCCGTTATTTTCCGAAAACTTTCTGAATAGTGCAGTTGGCCTTGTCGCGCAGCGTTTTTCACCCCATACTGAGTTTTCTCCGGCTTGCTGACCTTGAGTCAAAACAAAAGCTGAAGAAGTCTATTACGCACATTATCGGCGAACGGCCTTCTAATATAGGGTTGTACCAAATGGCGCTGCGCCACTCGTCTGCCTCGAAAGAGACAGTTATTCAGGGTTTCCGCGAGTCAAATGAACGTCTTGAGTATCTGGGCGATGCCGTGCTTGGCATGGTCATCGCCGAGTTTCTCTTTAAGAAATACCCCTACAAGGACGAAGGCTTCCTGACTGAAATCCGCTCCCGCATCGTCAACCGGGAAGTGCTTAACGGCATTTCACGGAAGATCGGGCTCGACCGGCTTATTGAATATGACGGAAGCCGGACCCGGAATCTCCCCGCCCGTACATCCATGTACGGCGATGCGCTCGAAGCCCTTGTCGGTGCGGTTTACCTCGACAAAGGCTTCCGCTTTACCCGCCGGTTTATCCTGAAAGAACTGCTGACGCATTATGACCTTGACGCCGTTGTCAACAACAACGCAAACTTCAAGAGCCGTCTGATCGAATGGGCGCAACGCGAAGGCAAGGAAATCCGGTTTGAAATTATTTCGGAAAAAGGCAACAGCCACTACCGCGAGTTTATCGCGCAGGTACTGGTTGATGATGAGCCTTACACCACCGGCAGCGGCTATTCGAAGAAGAAAGCCGAGCAGTCGGCGGCGGAAAAGGCCTTTGAAATGCTACAGCTGAAATAATCCTTACGGGTTCAGCAGCGTATACAACCCTACTAATAAAATCAGGAGCAGTGAAATAAACCGGAAACGCTCGTACGTCAGCCGGTCAAGGATGATTTTGCCGATATACGAACCGGCGCCCGATACCAGTAACAGCGGTATTGCCAGCATCAGGTCGTCCGACGCCAGATAATCCTGTACGACATAGACACCGAAACGGGTAGCATCGACGCCCAGATCAATCAGCGCCGAAGTCGCCAGAAAGACCGCCTTATCCACCCGGAACGCGGATAGTGTCAGACCGCGGATTGCCCCGCCTGTGCCGACCAGACCCGCCATAAAGCCCGCAAGCCCTCCCCCCACAGCCGCGTTGGTATTCGTCGGCTGAATGGTAAAGTCCGGCCGCAGCAGCAGAAATCCGGCAAACAGACACATAAATATGCCCAGTACGTACGTGGCTGTTTCGCCCGGAATGTAACGTGACAGCCAGGCACCGGCTATTACCAACAGGATACTCGGCACGCCGATTTTTATAAACAGCATCCAGTCAATGCCCTCCCTGAAAAGCGCGATTTTTGACACATTACTGAACAGGTGCAGCATGGCCGTAATGCCCAGCGCACGGTGGAATCCAAAGAAGTGAATCGCCAGCGGCACAAAAAACAGCGATGAGCCGAAGCCGCCGACGGTGCCGACAATTTCGGCAAGGAGCGCCAGTATATAGAAAACAATCATACCATCATTTTACCTGCTGAAAAGTAGGATTTTCTCCGCATTTTACCAGCTATTTTCCGTTTTTTACGGGCGAGATGACCGGAGCCGGGCAGCAGCGGCAACCTTTCCGGCTCAAAGCGGTGTTAAACACATACATCAGTACCTTTTACCATGACAAATACGCTGACTCCGCCCGTGGCGGCCCCAAAACCAACTGAACTGACTACCCACGGGCATACCCGTATTGACCCATATTATTACCTCAACGACCGCGAAAATCCGGAAGTAATCGACTACCTCAACGCAGAAAACGACTATCTGGAACAGGTACTGGCGCCCGTAAAGGAGTTCCGCGAAGCCTTGTTTACGGAGATGAAAAACCGGATTAAGGAGCAGGACGAGTCGGTGCCCTACAAAGACGGGGACTATTTTTACTACTCGCGCTTTGAAACCGGCGGCGAATATCCGGTTCTATGCCGCAAAAAAGGTTCGCTGGCCGCAGAAGAAGAAATACTCTTTGATTGTAACGCGCTGGCAGCAGGCCACGACTACTACAACCTGGGCGGCTACGAAATTTCGGATAACGACGAGCTGGCCGCTTTCGGCGAAGATACGGTCAGCCGCCGTAACTATACCCTCCGGATTAAGAACCTGAAAACGGGCGACATTTACCCCGAAAGCATTGCCGATACGGAAGGCGGCAGCTATGCGTGGGCAGCCGATAACAAACACCTGTTCTATATCCGCCGCGATCAGCAAACGCTGCTGGGCTACCAGGTCTACCGCCATGAACTCGGTACCGATCCGGCGCAGGATGTGCTGGTATACGAAGAACAGGACAACCAGTTTTACATGGGCCTGTACAGGATGAAGTCGAAAAAATACATTGCCGTTGTGTCGGACCATAACGGCGTTTCGACGGAATACCAGCTGCTTGACGCCAGCCAGCCGACTGCGGCCTTTGCCACATTCTACCCGCGTGAACGGGGCCATGAATACAGTCTGGAGCACTTCCGGGATACGTTCTATGTCCGGACCAACGACGAAGCCGAAAACTTCCGGCTCATGGCCGTTAAGGAAGGGTTGCAGGCCGATAAGGCAAACTGGCAGGAAGTGATTGCACACCGGCCGGATGTGTATCTGGAGCAGATGGAAGTATTTGCCAACCACCTGGTGCTGGGTGAACGCCGCGAGGGACTGGTGCAGCTGCGGGTGGTTAATCAGCAAACGCAGGAAGAGCATTACCTTGATTTCGGCGAACCGGCCTACGACGCCGGTATTTCAGTGAATGCCGA
This sequence comes from Arsenicibacter sp. R0_47, assembly GCF_057652235.1. NCBI lineage: Bacteria > Pseudomonadati > Bacteroidota > Cytophagia > Cytophagales > Spirosomataceae > Arsenicibacter > Arsenicibacter sp. R0_47. The sequence continues at coordinate 38,604 of NZ_JBYFCJ010000034.1, forward strand.
TTTCAATACCAATGTGCTCCGGTTCGGCTATTCGTCGTTGACCACGCCGGGCTCCACGTTTGACTACAACATGGATACCCGCGAAAAAACGCTTCTGAAGCAACAGGAAGTGCTGGGCAGTTTTGACCGGACCAACTATGTGTCGGAGCGGATTTATGCCACTGCCCGCGACGGTGTTCAGGTACCTATCTCAATCGTTTACCGGAACGATACGCCTATCGACGGTTCGGCCCCGCTGCTTCAGTATGCCTATGGTTCCTACGGCTACTCCATCGACCCGACGTTTAGTTCGACGCGCCTGAGTCTGCTCGACCGCGGCTTTATCTATGCCATCGCCCACATCCGGGGTGGTCAGGAAATGGGCCGCCGGTGGTATGAGGATGGCAAAATGCTGAAAAAGCAGAACACCTTTACCGATTTTGTCGATTGCTCGGAGCATCTGCTCAAGGCCGGGTATACGCAGACGGACCGCCTTTTTGCGATGGGCGGCAGTGCGGGTGGCTTACTGATGGGTGCCGTTATCAACCTGCGCCCCGATCTGTACAAAGGGGTTGTGGCGGCGGTGCCGTTTGTCGATGTGGTTACGACCATGCTTGATGAAAGCATTCCGCTTACGACCGGCGAATTTGAGGAATGGGGAAACCCCAAGCAGCAGGTTTATTACGACTACATGCTGTCCTACTCGCCCTACGACAATGTTGAGGCCAAGGCATACCCGAACCTGCTCGTTACCACCGGCCTGCACGATTCGCAGGTGCAGTATTGGGAACCGGCCAAGTGGGTCGCCAAACTCCGGACGCTGAAAACCGACACGAACCAGCTGTTGCTGCACACCAATATGGAGGCAGGTCACGGGGGCGCATCGGGACGTTTTCAGGCGCTGAAAGACATTGCGCTGGATTTTGCCTTTATCCTGAATCTGATGGGAATACGAAGTTAATCACTGTGATGGCGCGACTACGAAAAAAAGCCTCGTCGTCGCGCCATCACGACAGTTTCCCAATTAACCTCATGCAACCACGACCAACTACCTGCCCGCGCTGCGGCGAGCCCTTCAGCTGCGGGGTTGGAGCCATCGGCAGTTGCCCCTGCTCCGGAATTGTTCTGACGGAGCGTCAGCGGGCCTATATCCGTGCGCAGTTTGCAGACTGTCTGTGCGTAACGTGCCTGAAAGCCATGCAGGAGACAAATCTAGCCGAGGAATAAATTACAACTCTTTGCCACAGTGCGGGCAAAACCGTTTTTGGGAAGCTGACTTAGTAGTCCGGATATGATCCAGAAAGCCGGATACCAGAATACCGGTCGGCAAGGCAAACAGGCCAACCCCCATAATGGCTGCAAGACCACCCAGTAACTTGCCCAGCGGCGTAATGGGGTAAATATCGCCGTACCCGACGGTGGTCATGGCCGTGACGCCCCACCACATCGTAGCCGGAATGCTGGAAAACAGTTTTGGCTGCACATTGTGTTCAACATAGTACATCAGACTCGACACAATAATCAGCATAAATACAATCAATACGGCACTCAATACCAATTCTTCTTTGCGGTCGGCCACCGCATGCTGAATTATCCGGAAGGCATGCGAATAACGTGATACGCGGAATAACCGGAAAATACGGAACAGCCGCAGAATCCGGATAATGGCCAGATCAGCGGCAAACAAGGTGAAGAAGAAAGGAAAAATTGCCAGAAAATCGATGATAGCCGAAGTCGAAAAAATGTACCGGATCCGGCCTTTAACAGGGTGCTGGTACTTTTCGTTTTCCACACATACCCAGATACGGAGCAGGTATTCAATGGTAAAAAAAGTAACCGAGAACAGCTCAAAGTCGTAAAAAAGCTGCTCGTATTTCAGGTTGTAAGCCGGTACGGTGTGCAGCACAATGGCCAGGGCATTCAGGGAAATGACCGTGACCAGAATCAGGTTAAAGTACAGATTGACGCCACGACGCTTGCCATACGATGTCTCAAGGGCCCGGTAGAGCCGGTGCCGGATCGTATGACTGCGTTTTTTATGGGCAGGTTTCTCAGTAGTCAGCATATTTCAGGTGGTTTGCACCTAAAAATACCAGGGAACCCCGTCTGCTGCAATGATTTTTGCGCTGGTTTTTCAAACGTACCGGCCGTTGCCATCCTGATCGGTTACTCAACGGCCGGTACATTACCGGCAGCATTAATTAATGCCTTCTAAGGGCATCGGCTCGCCGAAATGGTTACGCTTTGACTGGCGGTACCAATACCGCAGCTGTTGGCCGACGTCACGGTCAGGGTGTAGGTGCCGGGCACTTTGACGTCCGGCCCTGCCACAGCATACGTTCCGGGGTTCCGATAGACAGTACTGAACACATATCCGCCCGAAGTACTAGCAGGCGTGGCTACGCCTGATGGCCCCGTAAACACGAAAGAGGAACCGGTAGCCGTAGCCTGGATGCGGTAGGGACACGCCGAAGTAGCCGCCAGCAAACTCTGGATCGACGCTGAACCTGGCTGCTGCTGGTTCACGCCGACGGCCACTGTCCGGGTACACGTATTGACATTGTCGGTTACCGAAGCGTACAGGATCGTTACCCCCGCAGGCAGGTTGTTAGCCGTGAACGTATTCGTTGCGGAATTATAGGTACCCGCCGGTTGCGTCAGGGCGGCATCACGGTACCAGGTCGTACCGACACTGAAGCTATTGCTTCCGCCGATCTGAAGCGCATTGGCATATACTGCACTACAGGAGGTAACCTGCGGAATTATCAGGTCATTGTTATCCACATTGGCAATCGGATTGCCCTGCGGATAACTGATGGTTCCGTTGTTGATTATTGTAGCCGATACAGGCAGTTCCTGACTGATCTGTGAACTGCTTACCGTCAGCAGACCGTCGTTGGTAAACGAACCATCCTGATGCGAAACCGGCGCAAACGCCTCAATAATCCCGCAGGCCTGATTCGTAAACAGGGCTTGATGACCGGATTGCGTTTTAACATTCAGAATAGCCAGCTCAGACGGAGGGACAACGGCCCCGATACGCATCAGACCGGCGTTGGTAAAGACTTCTACATTGGTCATTCCCCGCGTTACCCGGTCAATATGAATTTCAGCACCTGCACTGTTCATGAACAGCGTACCGGTGCAAAGCATACCCACCCCCATATTGGTAACGGAGCCGATTATCAGCTTGCCATCGTTGCGGAACCGGCTGTTCGACTGGTTCCAGACGCCATTACCAAAAGCCCGATCCAGCCGGATGATACCGCTTGTAGTATTGGTGAAACTACCCGCATTGTAGATATCATCCTGCCCCACAAAAGCAACGTCGCCGATCGTCAGGGCCGATGCGTTGACAAATGTTGCGGAACCACCATTGAACACCCCGTCACCGCCAACACCCGTACCGGTCCGGTTGATGCTGATGTTGCCCCCCGAAGCATTTGTGAATGATCCGCTGTTGGAAATTCCCTGTCCGGCAACCGTACTCAGACTGCCGATCCGGATGCCGGCGCTATTCGCAAAAACACCGGCCGTAAGTATCGCTGTGCGGCCGGTATTATCAATCTGAATCAGCGCACCAATACTATTGGTAATCGTGGACGACGCTGCATTTGTAATTCCGGTACCGGTAACCGATGCCGATGCACCGATCGTGATCGTAGCCGAGTTGACGAAACTACCGCCCGTATTCAGCAAGGCTGAGCCGCCGGCCCGGTCAATAGCAATACGTCCTCCTGCTGAATTACTAAACGATGCCTGATTCCACAGCGCATTACCTCCCACGATGGCTACCGATCCGATGGTAATGGTCCCGGTATTAGTGAACGTACTTCCATTAATGAGTGCCTCATTCGTAGCCTGATCGATCGTGAGGGTACCCCTATTCGTAAATGTACCGCTGTTACGGATACCAATCTGGCCAATCGGTGCCAGGTTGCCCATTAGCAGTGTACCGTCGTTGATGATTGTTCCCTCATTGTAGAGCGCATTAGGGTAGCCGCCCATGGTCGTAAAGCTATTGATAGTAAGGCTACCGGCGCTGCTAAGGCTCAGCGAAGCCGCCGTTTGCACATGTACCGATTTGGCCTCTGCCGTTGTACTAATGACAGGCTGGCTGACCGGTGCCGCCGGAATCACCGCATTCAGCGTTGCCGTGGGAACGCCGTTGTCCCAGTTACCGGCATTGTTCCAGGCATTGCCGGAACCGCCCGTCCAGTTTGTGGTCTGGGCCATCAGGGTAGTCAGCGGTAACAAACATACCGCCAGCAGCAAACACAGGGCTGCCATAGATTGTACAGGTCTTTTTTTCATATAATTTTTGCTAACTAACAGATGAAACAGAAGTAATCAATAGGCATAGAGCCGGGTAATCCGGTTATGTTCGATGGTGTAAATGAGACAGACGGGTCGTGTGGTGTCGGGCGGGTCGCCCCGGGTAAGGCCTTCGACAATCACATGGTATTTACCGGCCGGATAAAGCTGCCGGATTTCCAGTGCACGGCGCTCGCCGGCATAGTGCAGGTACCGGTAGTGGTCCAGCAACCAGGCTCTGGACTCTTCTACGTCGGCAAGCAGCATAGTGCGGTCCCGATAGCGTACCCGATCGGCACATAATGTACCGGCCGCCTGCCAGTTCTGATTATTCAGGTGTTTATGCAGCGTTTTCGTCAACAGCATATTGGCCGTCTGCTGCTGTTCCAGCCCTGGGGACTCACCGGACTGACAGGCAGCCAGCACCAACAGCATGTAACCGGAAAAAAGGAATCTGACGCGGGCAGGCGTACGTGACAGACAGGCACAGTTCATGGTAGCAGCAAGGATTATGTTGCGGCTACAAGGTGAGGGGAAACCGGTAAAAAGGGCTCTGCTATTGTGTCAGAAACTTCGTCTATTGTTGCAGAAGGCCGAAAAACTTCGTCTATTGTTGCAGGAGGAGGCCATTAGTTTTCCGGCAGGTTAAACCGGCGCAGAACTGCCTTAAACACGGGATTGTTGTGGTACTGTCTGAAAGGAGGCATGACCTTGGTATCACGGTAGAAATACCCGCCACCGGCCGCTTTGGTAAGGTAATACAGGCTGCTGTCGGCCTGGTTCAGCCCGGCATAGACAACGGCCCGTTCATAATCGGCCCGGGGGGTAGCGGTTGACAGTCCGCGGAGAAACTGAATGGCCTTCTGCCGGTCACCGCGCCGGGCCTCGCAATAGAGCAATAGCGGGATTTGCCCGCGGTCGTCCGGATTCAGGACCATCATCTGCCGGAAACAGGCTGCGGCTCTGGTGTACTCTTCGCGGGCCAGCCAATAATACGCGATACCCAGCTGAAAGGCGAACGACTTATCAAACAACCCGCGCCCCGCCTCAATGCCGGTACGGGCGGAACCGAACCGTCCCGACAGGGCACAGTTCGAAATATACGCACTCATCATGACCGGGTGGAGCGGGTCAAGCGCAATAGCCCGGGTACTGTACCGGACAGCCTCATCGAGTTGACCGGTGGTGCGCATCAGCAGACTGAACCAATGACAGGTCTGGGCATCGTTCGGATTATATTGCAGAGCAATCCGGTAGGCATTGGCAGAGGCCTGCCACTGGTACGTTGAATAATACAGGCTACCCAGCACAGCATAGGCCGAGCTGTTGCCGGGGTCGAACTGAATGGCCTTAAGCGCATTTTCTTCCGTCAGCCGGTTCAGCGTCGGGTTATCAATTTTCGCAGACCCGATCAGCAGGTGACAGGCAATCGCCTTCTGGGCATAGGCTTCGGCAAACGTGGAGTCAAGGCGAAGCGCCTGATCAAACCGGTTCCGCGCCTCCATCAGATCCGGTTCCAGCCGGCTTACCAGCAGCTGTTTTCCCTGTACAAACAGATTGTAGGCGCTGAGGTTATGAGTCCGGATATGGGCCAGCTTCTCGGAGGCCGACGGGCTATTGGTCAGGTTCAATTCACGGATTACATCACGGACGATCTGCTCCGTCAGCGTAAACAGGTCTTTATAGGCCGACTGATACGTGTGTGCCCATAACCGGATATCTTCCCGGGTATCCATAATTTCTACTTTAACCTGTAGCTGATCAGCTGTTTTCAGGACACTGCCCCGCAATACGGTTGCTACCCGGAGTTCATCACCGATCTGCCAGATACTTTTCTGTGTATCCAGGTACTTTTCCGACGACGAACGCGAAATCACCTTCAGGTTTCTGAACCCCAGCAGCGATGTATGAATTTCGTTCATGATCGCTTCGCTGGTCGGGTCATCATTTGCCATTCCCAAACGGGTAAAAGGCAGCATCGCGATTGATCGTTCTGAGGTATCCGGTGTCTTGACCGACGGCCTGAAAAACCAACGGTACAGGCTAAAACCGATTAGAAGAAACAGCAATACCGCCATCATAACCGGACGCCACTGTTTCTTTTTTGTGCTAACCGGTATTGGCGGCAGAACGGCCTCAGCGCCAATAGCGGGGTTGGCGGCAGGTTGTGACGAGGGAGATCCGGCAGGTTGCGGGGCTTTCTGGTACTGTTTCCGGTACTCCGTAGGGCTTACCTTGTATTCTTCAATAAAGTAGGTACTGAAATTCTGAGGATTCTGAATGCCAACCAGGTCGCTGATTTCGGAGATGCGCAGATCAGTGTCCAGCAATAAATTACCAGCCTTTTCGAGGCGGTACCGCCGGATATAGAGGGATGTAGACAGCTGCTTTTGTTCCTTGACAATCCGGTGTAGCTGTGACCGGCTTACGCCAAGCATCTGACAGATTACATCAACCGAAAAAGCCGGATTGTTCAGATTATCATCAATTAACCGGTTCAGCTTCTCGATGACGAGCCTGTCAGCACTTACCATATGGGGCGTTGTTATACCAACCAAATATACCGTTTCCGGACAACTTTATAGTGCTTTTTTCTAGTTGCCGGTTAACAGGACATAGCCTAAAAGTACCTGATATAGTCACGGATAATACAACAGTCCAGCGGGACATCCCCGGCAAAGGTATCCGCTATCTGCTCCACGGGATCGAAGAAGGAAAGGCCGGTTTTAAGGCAATCGGGGCGGCACTGCGCCAGAAACCGGTCGTAGAAGCCACCGCCGTAACCCACCCGCTGCCCCTGCTGATCGGCTACCAGCAAGGGTACCAGCACCACATCCAGGGCATCGGGTGAAACCAGCGTATGCTGCGTCAGGTCAGGCTCCTGAATGCCGTACGGATTTGTGATCAGGGGTGTATCCGGGTATAAGCGGACATGGGCCAGACCGCCGCCGGCAAAATCGGTCACCGGTACGATGACTTCTGCTCCCGGCTGTTGCCAGAGCCAGCGAATGACCGGCCACGTATCGACCTCGTTCTGCCGGGCAATAGGCAGGAAACAATGCACCCGCACCGGCTCTGCAAACGTCTGCTGCCATACCGGAAACCGCGCCTTGACCGTCCCGGCAATCTGCATGCTCCAGGCAACTACCGTGTCGCGGCTCAGTGCCTTGCGTTGCGCCAGATACGTTTTCCGCAGCGTTGCCTTATCGGTTCCGGAGTTGTGCATCAGGTGTTAACTTTCCAGGCAAATCTGCATCCGGAAATCAAACGGGTCGAAGTGTTGCAGTAGTTTTTTCAGGAAGTCCTTGTCGTTCAGATAGAATGTCAGGTAGTTTTCGCTGCGCTCCTGCAGGCCGTCGCCGGGAAAGAGTTCGTTTTTCACGGCCAGCAACTGGCTTACGCCCACGGCCTGATTCCGTTCTTCGGCGCGGCGCATTTTCTTTTCGAGGTTGGTCACGGCATTGGCAAACCGTTTGGTTTCGGCCAGCACCGCTTTTTCCAGTGTCGGGTCTACCAGCATGGCCTTTTGCAGCATCATCTCCAGCGCCTGATTCACCAGCTTACTTTCTTTACCGAACTTCAGGGCGTTATGGGCATGTTGCTCCACAAAATCACGTTTGAGTTCAAAGGTATTCCGGAACAGATCTTCGGGTGTGATACCCAGCCGGGCGATGCGCTTAGCACTCACACGCGGTACATACAGCGCAAAGTTCCGCGGCATCAGGATCGGAAACGGCAGGTCGTAATGATCAAATACCGTTTTCAGCTGCATCCAGTACGGGACTTCCGACGGACCACCGATATAGGCCAGATTCGGCAGAATGGTTTCCTGATAGACCGGTCGCAAAACCACGTTCGGGCTCAGCTTTTCCGGATGCTCAGCCACCAGCGTGTCCATTTCCTCTGCCGTGAACGTCAGTTTTGTATTCACGACACTGAACGAGCCGTTTTCCTTGCGCTCAATGCGTTCCCGCAGCTGATCGTCGAGATAAAACAGGTTGATGTCGCGGGGTGAAATAACGGAGTGGTAACCCAGTGTTTCGAGTTCCTGCGTGGTATGCTGCACCAGTCCGGCCGAGGCCTGCTGAAACAATTCTTCGTGCAGTACCGGCGTAAAAAGTTTTTTCAGGTCGGCATCGTCGGCGTCCAGACAAATCAGCCCTTCGCTGCCGAACAGCTCGTTCATGTAGTAACGGGCAGCATCGGCCAGCGTATCATGCTTCAGGTACGCCTCCTCAAACAGGAACAGCTTTTCGGGAATGGTTTTGAACAACGCTGCCAGCTCCGCCGGATTCATCCGGCCGACCGCTCCCTTTTGGGTAGTCTGCCAGGTATGTTTACGGCCAAAAAGGCTGAAGTGGTTGATTTCGTCAAAATCATGATCCTCGGTGGCCATCCAGTAAACCGGCACGAAGTTGTAATCCGGATAGGTCTCCTTCAGTTTTTTCGCCAGATTAATAATCGTCACCAGCTTATAAACCACGTACAACGGCCCCGTAAAGATATTGAGCTGATGCCCGGACGTAACCGTAAACGTGTTGGGGTCGTTCAGCACTGAGAAGTCTGGTTTTTGCTGAATACCGGCATACTGCCGTTCCAGTACCGTAACCAGCGTTTGCCGGTGTGCGGCGGAAAACGTCTTTTTCTGCTGAATTTGCGGCCCGAAGGCGTCAATTGACGGGAACCGGTTGTAGAACGGCGTCAGCGCCGGATTCTGGGTAATGTAATCTACAAAAAAAGTCGAAAACTGACCTGTAGCGTCAAGTGGCAGGTACTGACAGTCCATGAAGGAGTAAGGTTTACGAAATACCACAACACACGAAAAAGCGCCAAGGTTCACCCTGGCGCCAAGTCATGCTGTTAATGCTTTGTTAACGGGATTACACAACCTCCCCGTAAAGGTCAAACTCGTGCGCTTCGGTAATGCGGATGTCGGCAAAATCGCCCTGACGCACAAACTGCGTGGCCTTCACCAGCACCTCATTATCCACTTCCGGTGAATCGAACTCGGTCCGGCCGATGAAGTAGCCTCCCTCCTTACGGTCGAACAGCACTTTATAGGTATTCCCGACGCGCTCCTGGTTCAGTTCATAGGAAACGCCCTGCTGTACTTCCATGATGGCATCAGCACGTTCCTGCTTAATGTCGTCCGGAATGTCGTCGGGCATCGAGAATGAATGCGTATTTTCTTCGTGCGAGTACGTAAACACGCCTAGCCGGTCGAACCGCATGCGCTCCACGAAATCATACGTTTCCTCGAACATGGCTTCGGTCTCGCCAGGGTGCCCCACAATCAGGGTCGTCCGCAGGGCAATGCCCGGCACTTTCTCACGGATAGTGTGCACCAGCTCTTCCGTTTTCTCACGCGTAATGCCACGGCGCATCAGCTTCAGCAGCTCGGTTGAACCCGTTTGCAGCGGCATATCGAGGTAGTTACAGATATTCGGGCGCTCACGCATCACATCGAGCACGTCCATCGGAAAGCCCGACGGATAGGCGTACTGCAACCGGATCCAGTCAATGCCTTCGACATCGGCCAATTGGTTCATCAGGTCGGCCAGATTACGCTTTTTGTAAATATCGAGGCCGTAATAGGTCAGGTCCTGCGCAATCAGAATCAGCTCTTTTGTGCCGCGACGGGCCAGCGACCGGGCTTCGGTCAGCAGCTCCTCAATCGGCCGCGACACGTGGTGGCCACGCATCAGCGGAATGGCACAGAACGAACACGGACGGTCGCAGCCCTCCGCGATTTTCAGGTAGGCATAGTGCGCCGGCGTAGTCAGCAGCCGCTCCCCTACCAGTTCGTGCTTGTAGTCGGCTTTCAGCGTTTTCAGCAGCCGGGGCAGTTCATTCGTACCGAACCATGCGTCAACCGATGGTATTTCGACCGACAGTTCATCCTTGTACCGGTGCGACAAACAGCCCGTCACATACACTTTATCCACGATGCCCGCCTCCTTGGCGTCGGCATAGCGCAAAATGGTGTTAACCGATTCTTCTTTGGCGTTGTCAATAAACCCGCAGGTGTTGATGACCACGATGTTGGCATCGTCTTTTTTCGACTCATGCGTCACATCGTAGCCATTTCCTCTGAGCTGCGTGTATAAAACTTCGGAATCAACCAGGTTTTTTGAACAGCCCAGCGTAACGATATTGACTTTATTGGTCCGTAATCCTTTTGTTTTCAATGTACTATCTGCTTTAGCAGCCAATCGTGGCTCTCTCAATGGCCAACGTTGAACTATTCCTCAAAGTTCGGAAAAATAGCACACCGAAAAAAACCTTCTCTACTTCCGTACCGGAACAAACAGGACGGCATCGGCCACAACAGGCCCGTCGGGCTGGCTGGCACCGATCTCCACAAAGCCGTTTTTACCCTGACTGAAGTCATACTCACCCAGGGCTACCCATTCGCCGGATGTCTGGCCAACTACCACAATATCAGCGGGTTTTACCTTAATTTCTTTTCTACCTCTGCCGTCAGACACGGTGATTCCCAGCTCCGTAGCGCTTTTGGCTAGCCGTGGAAAATAGGTAAAGACCTGATATTTTCCCGGACGCGTAATTGTCGGCGTAAACCGCACCGATGGTGTCCCGCTCTGCGCCTCATACACCAGATAAGATGCCCCGTAGCCTGCCTTGCTCTTGTCGGTCTTCCAGTCACCCGAGGCCGTAATGCCGTCCTTGTCTTCGTTATCCACCAGAATTTCAGGCGTTGAGCCGTCGGCCAGCGGGTTCATTTTCAGCTCCCGTTGCAGGCGGGCAATGTCCACATGGTGCACATCGGTTTTGGCATCAATCGCCATCGCAGCCGCCAGTGCCGTTGACTGCCCCAGTACCATAAAGACCGGCTCCATCCGGATCGACCCGTAGGCGATGTGGCTGGCCGACAGGCAGACCGGCACCAGCAGGTTCCGGCATTCGGTTGCCTTCGGAATCAGCGAGCGGTACGAAATCGGATACGGCCCAAAACCGCCTACCTCGACGTTGCCTTCGTTTTTAACGATCAGCTTCCCGTCTTTTTCAATCACCAGCCGCTGACAGTTGTGGGAGTCCATCGTATAAGCCGCCAGCCCGACGCCATCCGTGACCACTTCCTTCGCCTGGCAATTGGCCTGCGTCATGACATACGCCCCGATCATCCGGCGGGCTTCCCGCACATACAGCTGCGAGCTCCAGTTGCCGCTATCCGTATACTCGTCTTTCGGATAGCCCCACTTCCGCATTTCCTTACGCAGGTCTTCCGGCACACGCGGGTCATGCCCGACAAAATACAGCAAGCCTTTGGTATACAGCTCATGGTCACGGATAATGCGCTCCCGTTCGGCATAGTCTGCATCCGGATAGCGGTAGTTCATGCCGATCATGTCCGTTGAAAAGCCGTTCCGGTTGTTGATGTCCGTTTTTTTGTTCGGCATTCCGCTCCAGATAAAGTAATCGTTCAGCGTTTTTTTCTGCGGTTGGGCCGCCATCAGCCGGGCCAGCAGGTCGTATTTTGTGGAGTCATAACCCGCCGGACGGGTAATGGCCACCTGGTTAGCGGGGTCCGACGACAGGCAGATGCGGTAGTTATAGGCCTGTACCGATTTATCGCCGGTGCCGTTGGGAGCCAGTTTAGCCGTGCTGATACCCCACAGCAAACCCGATTCCGGTTTGCCGGGTACCTTGTAGGGATCCAAACCGTCGGGCAGCTGGTGACCGTTCATCAGTTGTACACCGCTCAGTGTTTCGTTATAAGCCGAATTATCCTCACGCCCTACAAAATACGAAACCCCCGCTTTGGCCATCAGGTCGCCCTCGTAGGTGCAGTCGATGAACATTTTGGCGCGGATGGTCTGCTTCTTCGCAGGGGCATCTGACTGCTCCAGCACGATTTCCTGAATCAGGCCGTCTTTTTTCTTCACGCCGGCCAGCCGGTGTTTGTACAGCACCGATACGTTCCCGCGTCGGACATAGTCCTTAAAAAGGTCCTCGGCCACGTGCGGTTCAAAGATCCATTGTTCAAACTTGCCGTAATGCTGGCCGATACGCCGGTAGTAGTCCCGGGCAAGGCCGGTGATGGCGTATTTATTGCCGATATCGGTCAGGCCGAGACCGCCGGAGGTCATACCCCCAAGGTGCTGACCAGGTTCAATGAGCAATACGGTTTTGCCCATCTTCCGGGCGGTATAGGCCGCAATTACCCCGCCGGAGGTACCGCCGTAGATACAAATATCGACTTGCTGCTGCGCCAGGGCTACCGACGCCAGCAAGCTCAGGAAAAGGGTTTTCAGGATTCGCATAGGGGTTTGACTATGTATGTCAAACTCCCCGAAAGTTTTGAACTTTCGGGGAGTTCAGAAGAATAAGATCAATCACTTACCATTCAGCGCTTCCCACTGAGCGGTTTCGAAGGTCGGGTCGGTGGGCGAGAGTTTTGGCGGATAAATCAGGATCGCCTTTTGTTGCAGGAGCGCCTTTTGCAGGTCTTTTACCGGCAGCGAGTGCACGGTCTTATTCTGCTGAATGCACAGCGCACCGGCCGTACCGGCTGCCTGGCCCAATGCCATCCAGCACGGTTCCATCCGCAGGGTCGAAAAGCCGATGTGCGTGGCTGAGGCCGGTACCGGTGCCAGCAGGTTCTCAATCGGTGCGTCGGGCACGATAACGCCATACGGCACTGTGTAGACCGCCGACGGATAGCTCAGGAAACCATCGAGGTGAATCCGGCCTTTTTCCCGCTTCCGGACCGCGTGCGAATCCAGCGCGTAGTGACTGGCCGTAATGCTGTCGGCATGCACCGGCGGCCGCCCGCCCGGCTGCGTTGGCCGTGCATCGTGGGCCTTAAAAATGTATTTGCCTTTCATGCGGCGACCTTCGCGCACGTACAGCTGCCGCGGGAAATTGCCGTTGTCGGTATATTCGTCCTTAGCCCAGCCCCATTCCGAACACTGTTTCCGGAACCACTCCGGCAGGGCGGGATCGTTCTGAGCGAAGTAAAATAAGCCTTCAGTATACTCGCGCAGGCGTTGCGCATACCGGTCGCGCCATTCCCAGGCAGAAGTCGGATACGGCCAGTTTTCTTCCGGCAGATCGGTCGAAATAAAGGCCAGGTGCTGGTTGTTGCCGTCGTTTTTGCCGTTCGGCAGCTTCACCATGTTGGTCAGCCAGGCAATCCCTTTGGGCATACCCGGCACAACCGGCGGCATACCGGCTTTTGCCAGGCGTTCGTTTTCGGCCTTTTGGGCGTCGGTTAGTTTCAGCACGTCAACGCCCGTATGAATACCGGTTGTTACATCACCCACCAGCGACACATACTCTTCGCGGTTGTAGCGGGCCGGCTTCTGAATCTTCGTCCGGATTTTCGGGTCATTGGTCACACACAGCCGGTAATTGTAGGACTGTACCGCATTATCGGCCTCAAATGTTGAGCCGGGTCCTTCTTTCCCTGCCCAGTGCTTATACACACGGCCGGCACCGACTTCGTCGTATTCTGATTTTCCTTCACGGCCAATCATAAACGGCACACCCGCCGCCGCAATCAGGTCACCTTCGTAGGTAGCATCCACGAACATACTGCCCTGATACGTTTCCGGCTGCCCCGTTTTGCGGTTAATGACCCGAATACCCTGAATCCGGTTCTGCTGAATCGTCAGGTTTTCGGGTTCAAAGTCAAACTGGCGCATCGTCAGCACCGTGATGGCCGGATGCTCGCGGAGCAGATCGTCAAATACCTTTGCCGCTACCGACGGCTCAAAGTGATAGCCATCCGAGCAATCCTTAACCTGCTGTGAATCGGCACCGTACTTCTCTACATAGTGTTTTTTGATCCGCTGTACGAACTCCAGAAACAGCCCGCCGGTCGCCCCACGGGTGGCAATATCAGTAGCTCCCAGCCCGTTGGCAGGCAACCCGCCCATGTAGGCCGTCCGTTCCAGAATCAGGGATTTTTTGCCCAATCGGGCCGCTGCCACTGCCGCCATAATACCCCCGGGCGTACCGCCGACGATGATCAGATCATAATCGGCGGCTGCCGGGGCGGCTGACGTATGGATAGACAGTGCAGATAAGCCGGTTGTCAGCGCCAGCCCACCCAGCCCTGACAGTTTTATAAATTCGCGTCGTGTTGAGTACATATCGTTATAATGTAGGGGCGACCCCACGTGGTCGCCCATTAATTGTCGCCCGTTAATAACCGCCCATTAATATTCGCCCGTTTAATCAATATAAAAACGTGTTTCTGAAGTAAGCACCCACCCACCGTTTTATACCGATCTGCCTGATAGTTAATAACCTGGATTTTGCGTCAGCGCCTTGTTGGTTACCGTTTCGATGTTCGGAATCGGCCACAGGTAATCGCGGTTTGTATTGAAAACCCGTACCTCGACCACCCGCATATCGACACGGTTTGGTACCACACTGTAATCCGGTGTCCCGTTTTCGTCAATTTTCGGTGCCGTTGCCAGCAAGCCTTTCGGAATCCGGCCGAGGAAGTTACCCGCGATCAGTTTATCGGCAATTTTCCAGCGGCGGATGTCAAACAGCCGCAAGCCTTCATTCGCCAGCTCGTATTTCCGTTCTTTCCGGACCGCCGACCGCATCGCCGCCTGCGACTGACCGGTTTTGATGGCCGGCATATTCACTCCCGGCCGCTGCCGCACGGCGTTGATGGCATCATACACCGACTGATCAATCTGGTTGGCTTCAATTTTAGCCTCGGCATAAATCAGCAACACCTCCGCATACCGGATCAGAATCGCATTGATTTCGGAATTACTGCGGTCGTCCTTATCGGTCATGTCCGTGTATTTCCGCCAGCAATACCCCGTATAGGTTGCAAAAGCGTGAATAGCATCCTGGTTATCAATCCGCGTGGCCGGTGTCGTGTTATAATTCCAGGTCTTTACGCTGTCCTTGTGGGTCTCAAACTTGAAATTAAAGTAGTTCGAGCCGGGCACGGCCATCGTGTAATCCAGGCGCGGGTCACGGTTCTTAAACGGATCTTTGGGGTTATACAACGGCGACTTGTCGATCGACAGACCGTCGGTACATTCATAGGAATCGACCATGCACTGCCCCGGCACCTTGTTGGATGCTCCCTGCGCATTCCGCGAGAGCAGGTTCTGCGGTGTGGCATGCGTCTGTGTGCCTTTCAGGTACTGAAACGCAAAAATGATCTCGGTCGATGTCTGCCCCTTATACGAAAACAACTCCCCGAAATTGGTATGCAGCTTGTGGTAGTTCAGATCCATAACGGCCTTGGCCGCCGCTGCCGCCACATCCCATTTCTCGTTGTAGAGTGCAAACCGGGCTTTTGTCGCCAGCGCGGCTCCTTTTGTGGCGCGGCCGTTGTTCCGGGCATCGTAACTAACCGGCAGATCCTTCGCTGCCTGATCGAGTTCGTCCAGGACAAACGTCACCAGATCGGCCTTCGGACTCTTGGGTATCTGCGCCTCCGACAGGGCCAGCACATGGGTCACCAGCGGCACCTCCCCGTACAAACTGACCAGATAATGATAGGTATAGGCTCTGACAAACCGCGTTTCGGCCTTGTAACGGGCAAACAGCGCTGCGTCCATTTTGCCCTGCAACTTGTCAATATTGTCCAGAATGAAATTACAGCGGGCAATCGTTTTGTACGATTCCTTCCAGACCGACACCACATACGAGTTATTGCTGTCGTGGCTGCCTTTACCGATCTGCTGCCAGGCGCTGTTATTACGGTCCCACGAAATATCGGTCACTACATCGAGCAGCAGCGGTACCGGCATCCCGTCGCTCGGCGTGTAGGTCATGGCTTTGTATGCCCCGTTAACCGCCAGCAGCAGTTCACTTTCGTTGGAGAAAAACGATTCGGCCGACGGCCCTTCGAGCGGATACCGCTCCAGATAATGATCGTTGCAGGCGGGCAGGGTAAGGATCAGACCGGCCGCCAGCATTCCGTATTTTATGTATTTTAACATGATGAGTTCAGCGGTTTATCAGAAGTTTGCGTCGATACCAAAACTGTACAGCTTCACTTGCGGGTAAGCATTACCAACGCCCACCGGCGTTTCCACATCATACCCGTTCCAGAATTTGTCGATGGTGAACAGGTTCTGGCCATTGGCGAAAATCCGCAGGTTTTTGATACCCGCCCGCTGCACTACCGCTGACGGAATCGTGTAACTCACCTGCACGTTTTTCAGGCGCAGATACGCCGCGTTTTTCATCCAGAAGCTCGACACCTTTTCGTTGTTGGCTTCGCTGAATGCCAGGCGCGGGAACACTGCGTTCGGATTTTCCGGCGTCCAGTGGTTTTTGTGCTGTTCCTGTACGGTGCCGCCAAGGTAGAACGGCATAATACCCTGCTGATACAGGAAGCCGTTTGCCTTGCCCACGCCCTGCACCAACACATTCAGACTGAAGCCTTTCCATGACGCATTCAGGGTAGTGCCGTATGTAAACCGTGGCAGCTGACTGCCCAGGACTACCTCATCGCTGGCATTGATAATGCCGTCGTTGTTCTGGTCCTTATACTTAATATCACCCGGTTTGATTACCCCGAACTGCTGGGCGTGACCCGCCACCTCGTCGGCAGTCTGGAACAAGCCTTCGGACACCAGCCCGTAAATCGACGCCGACGGATAACCTTCCCGGTTAACGGTCAAACCCGTCTGATTCACCCCGCGCATGTCAATAACCTTGTTCGTCAGGTCCGAGAGATTGAAGCCTACATCGAACTTAAAGTCTTTGACAGCACCACGGTAATTCAGACCCAGTTCCCAGCCCCGGTTGTCGACAATACCCGCATTCTGCGTTGGCGCACCCAGGCCGATAATGCCGGGAATATCCAGCGTCAGCAGAATGTCGTACGTCCGTTTGTAGAAATAGTCAGCCGTAACAGTAAAATGCGAAAACAGGGTAGCGTCAAGGCCGACATCGGTCATCTCGCTGGTTTCCCACGAGGTTTCCGCATTGGCCATCGTATTCAAGGCAGCTACGTTAACAATCTGCTTGCCAAAGGTATAGGCACCGAAATTGAGATAAGACGTAAAGCCGTATGTACCGGTCGTATTCTGGTTACCTAAGCGTCCCCACGAACCGCGCAGTTTCAGTTCATTGATAACATGCGACAGGGGCTGCATAAAATCCTCCTGCGAAATCCGCCAGCCGGCCGATACCGACGGGAAGAAACCATATTGACGCCCCGCCGCAAACCGCGATGATCCGTCATAGCGGGCATTGGCTTCGAGCAGGTACTTCTGCTTGTAGTCGTAGTTTATCCGCCCGAAGAGCGACTGCAACGCCCACTCTGATGCGCTTCCCGATGACCGCTGAATATCCGACGCACCGGCATTCAACACCTGATAATCAGGCAGAATAAATCCCTCGCGGTAGGCAGAGTTGTTATCGTTCCGGAAGTCTTCGCGCTGGAAGCCCAGCAGCACTTTTACCCCGTGATCACCGAATACCTTATCAGCCGTTACCGTACCACGCAGCGTGTTGTAGAACGACCGGCTGTTGGCTTCGGTCAGTGTACTTTTGGCTGGTGCCAGGAAGCTGAGCGCGCCGTTCGGCTTGTAGGTCTGTACGGCTTTATTGAAGTTTTTGTCGAACGAGATGGCATACTTTGGTGCAAACGCCACTTCGGCCGTCAGCCAGCTGGTTGGCCGGTAGGTCAGGGCGCTGTTCAGCAGTACATACGGACTGTTATTTTTGCGGGTACCGCCATCGCGTGAAAAGGCAATGGGGTTATCCCCGTTCCAGCCATCGCCCCAGGTACCATTCGAATTAATGCCGATCTGGTTAGCCGGAATCCGGTTCATCCAGTGAAAGACATCTTCTGTACCCCGTCCCGGTTCAATTGTGGTAGGCGCCACAATCTGCAGATCGACCCGTGCGCTGAATTTCTTCGAGAGCTGAATATCGGCGTTGTTCCGGATCGTATACCGCCGGAAGCTTGAACTTTCGATAATCCCTTTCTGATCGAAAAAGCCAATCGATGTCAGAAACCGGATACGCTCGCTCCCGCCATTAATGCTCAGAAAGTGGCTTTGCTGTAAACCGGAACCGGTCAGAACCGCCTTCTGCCAGTCGGTATCCGGATACAGGTCGCGGTTAGCAGCTCCTTCAGTACGGTATTTCTGGATCAGGTCATCCGAGTACAGCGGGGCGCGGCCGACATTTACATAAGCCTCGTTGGTCAGCAGCATGTGATCAACCGCATTGGCCATTTTCGGCAGGTTGGTCGGTGTCTGCATGCCTACGTAATTGTTATAATTTACCGAAATCCGGTTGCTTTTCGCCCGTTTGGTAGTCACTAGAATTACCCCGCCGGCGGCCCGCGATCCGTAGATCGACGAGGACGCGGCGTCTTTCAGTACCGAAATCGTTTCAATCAGGTTAGGATCGATGTTATCAATCGAACCTTCGATCCCGTCGATCAGCGTCAAGGGTGCTGCCTGCCCCATACCGCCCAGACTGTTGCGGATCCGGATAGTTGCCCCGTCACCGCCCGGTCTGCCTGAGCTCGTTTTCACGATGACACCCGGCATGAGTCCCTGCAAGGCCGAAGACGTCTGCCCGACCGGGCGTTTGGCAATTTCAACCCCATCGACTGCCGCCACGGCGCCGGTCAGGTTTACTTTCTTTTGCGTACCGTAACCAACCACGACTACTTCTTCCAGCGATTTTACGTCGTTTTCGAGCGAAATATTGATCTGTGTCTGGTTTTTCACCTCCACTTCACGCGTTTCGTAGCCGATGAACGAATAAATCAGCGTGATGCTGCCGTTCGGTATGTTCAGCAGGTAGTTCCCATCCTGATCGGTGGTGGTGCCACGGGTGGTGCCCTTCACAACCACACTCACACCGGGCAGCCCGTTTCCGGTTTTATCGGTCACCTTGCCGCTAATGCGCTCGTCAACTGTCGTAGCCGATGGCTGCACCGACTGTAGCTGATTCATGACCGGTACCATATTCTGCCCGCCAACGGGGAGCGCCGTTGTGTAAGTCATGGCACTAAAGGGCGTCATGACCTCATTGGTTTGCCGCCGCGACATAATAATATAAGCACTCTGATTCAGCTTTTTAAAGCGAAGTCCCTGCGATTTCAGCAACGCGGTCAGGTTTACTTCCAGCTGGGCAGCAGGGTCAATTACCGCCGACGTCTGCCGGTCGGCAACAACCTTATCTTCAAACAGGATATCAATTCCATAATGGTTTTTCAGGTTCAGCAACTGCTGCTTCAGCGAGTGCTTTTCCCGGCGGGACGCTTCGGTTGAGGTCCGCTTTTTGCCCTGTGCAAACGCCCAGGTCTGGGCTTGCACCCAACACGGAAAACCAGTCAACAAGGTACCAGTAAGCCAGGCTATTGGTAACAGCTTTTTCATTGTCAATCAGTTAAAGGGTTGTAAGAGGTTACAGTTTGGGTGGTATGGCAGAGAGCGTCAGGGTTTTGCCGGACCGGCTTACCTGTAGCTCAAGTACTTCGGCAATGGCCCGGATCAGGTCATTTGA
Organism: Arsenicibacter sp. R0_47; assembly: GCF_057652235.1. Taxonomy (NCBI): domain Bacteria; kingdom Pseudomonadati; phylum Bacteroidota; class Cytophagia; order Cytophagales; family Spirosomataceae; genus Arsenicibacter; species Arsenicibacter sp. R0_47. The sequence continues at coordinate 58,377 of NZ_JBYFCJ010000034.1, forward strand.
GGTACGCGCCTTATAGGTACCGCTCAGGGTACGGTCGGCCAGGGAGGTGTCGGCCAGCCGAACGGTCAGCCCATACGTTTCCCTGACCATATCGACAATCTCGCGCAGCGGCGTGTTATCGAACACAAACTGGTGCGAACGCCAGGCAGCAAATGGTTCATTGGGGGCTTTACGCCCCTGTGTCAGTTCGCCCTGCTCCGACAACGTCACGTAATCGCCTGGTTTCATCATCAGCTGCTGCCGCTGCGCATTAAGGCTTAGGTAACTAAGCTGCACTTTGCCACGGTTCAGCGCCACTTTCGTGGCCTGCCGGCGGGCCGTAACCGAAAACTCAGTTCCCAGCACTTCTACTTCGACACCATGTGGTGTTTCGACCAGAAACCGCTGGTGTGTAACGGTATGGCGGACATCAAACACAGCTTCTCCCTCCAGCCGGACGCGGCGCGTCGACTCACCGAAGCCAAACCGGGGGATATACAGTTCTGAATGTCCGTTTAGTGTAACGACCGAACTATCAGGCAGTTTCAGAACACGGGTCTGGCCGAAATCCGTCGCATAGACTTTATACCGGACCAAATCCTGCCCTGCGTAGCCCAGCACGCCCAGCAACACACTTGCCGCAGCGGCCCATAGCCATGTCCGGCGCGACTGCCGGCCGATCGGTACCGGTTGCCGGAACAGGTCGCTTTCATACGGCTCCGTTACGACGGTTTGCGGCTGGTCAATGCGGTGGCGAAATCGGCCGAGGGCCTGATCAATGTCAGGCGCATATTGCGGCACACGCCGTTCCCATTCTTCCAGCCACCGGAAGTACAGCTCGCGGTTAGCGGGCTGCTGCTTCAGCCAGTCAGCAATCATTTTCCGTTGAAGCGGTGTGACCTGACCGGCAAAATAGGCCTGCATTAATTCTTTTGTCACCATGTCAGTTTGATGTGTAATGGGGTAATGAATGCTCATTATTCATTTTACATTATTCATTAATTTTCCCCTATCCAGTTGGCGAGTAAGGCAAGGAACAGGACATTTTTCTGTGTCAGAATTGTTCGGAGCGTGGCAATCGCCCGCAGCAAATGGTTTTCAACCGTTTTGGGTGCGAGGTTGAGTTCGGCGGCAATTTCCTTGTATTTTTTACCTTCAAAGCGGCTCATCAGGAAGATACGCTGCTGTTGGGGTGTCAGCTGACGCATGGCCTCGTCGAGAGCAACCTGCAGTTCATCCTGCTGCATGAGGCGGTCGGGCTGGGCAGCTTCGGCTTCGGGGCGGTCCAGATCGTCTGGCATCGGTTCCTGCCGGTTCAGCTCCCAGCGGATGTAATTATAAGCCCGGTTCCGGACCGCATAGAACAGGTATGCCCGGAACGAGGTTGTTACGTTGAGGTAAATTTCTTTGACCCAGAATGCATAAAACACATCGCTTACCAGGTCTTCGGCCACCTCGCGGTTCTGCACAAACCGGACGGCATGGCTGCACAACGGCCCGTAATATTGCCGGAAGAGCAACTCACACGCCTGCCGCGGGTTGTGCATGAAGGCTTGCCGGATGAAAAACTCACCATCGTCGTCGGCCTGGGCCAGTTCGTCGGCAGGATGCATGGGGACAATACGGGTAGACCATTTTTCTGAGGGCTGATCAGGGTTGAGCTTCGATAACATACACTTCAGGGGTATGACATAGATAAGACAAGATCAGCCCGTAAATCCCCCAGAAATTTTTTATTAATTCTCCAAATAGTTAAGAATATGCCGCTGATGCATTGAAAAGGCATATTCTGCCGGAAAAATGATGTAAACATTTATATACCGAATGCTACCGACCGCTACCGACGCTCCGCTGTTCTGTCCCTGACGGGACAATGGATGTGTTTGTAAAATACATTGCTACCGACGCTCCGCTGTTGTGTCCCTGACGGGACGCGATTCTGTGCAGGTGAATTCTTCTATTTACACTATTTTAAAAAATTTACGCTTTTTGTAAATTCGTAACCAAATTGTGTGGGGATGTATTTGCTCAATAGGGGTTCAGATCCACCTGTACCTGTCAAGGCTATCATAGAGCCTGTGGCCATTAGTGACCTGAAAAAACTGACGAAAAAAGATTTCCATTTTGCATGGAAAGACTTTCTGGAAACCGAATTGTGGAAATTGCGAACGACAGAAAACAGAGAGATCCTCGGTGTTATGTCACTCACGTATTACCCGCTTGAATACCGTATTGAAATTAATCTTATCGCCAGCCGAAGGGATAACACCGGATCAGGCAAGCAATATGATCGGATTGCCGGTTGTCTGATTGGCTGGGCATGCCGGCTGGCAGTGAAGGAATATGCCCATTTGGCAGGAATATCACTGAAACCCAAGACACGTTTACTAAAATATTATCAGGACAAGTATGGTATGCTGAGTGGTGGTCAGCAATTGTACCTTGATGGACGCCCTCTTTATCAGCTTATAGAAATGTATATTGATCATGAACCTTGACGAACTTACTCCCGAAGAACTAGTAGATGGTTTTATGATACCGGCCCGAATGACTCCTGATCAGAAACGCCGGGCAGATCAGGAATTAGCCGCTATTCGTCAGCAGAGATTGACAGAACAATCTGAGCAGGATAGGTTATATGGCCGGATGCTGCAATTGAAAATACATATTGAAGACTATATTAAGCAAGATACGTTTGACCCCAGGAAAGATTTTTCATACTTCCTCAGATTGTACATTGATCTTCAACATAAAAAAAAGGTTGACATAGCATCTGAACTTGATATTCATCAAACGAAGCTCAGCCAACTCCTGTCCGGGCACCGGGAACCTTCTGAAGATATTTTTATCCGGTTAGAGTTTCACTCTAATCAGTTTATTTCTGCCCGCGACTGGTTTCGTATTTCTATGAAACAGCAGGAGCATGCGATTATGACAAATGCTTCACTCCGAAATAAAGAAAAAAAGCACGTTAAAGGGCATTTGAACCTGAATGCATCCATCCGGTAGCTGATAACATATTTGCCGACAGCACCGACGCTGCGCTGTTGTGTCCCTGACGGGACAATGGATGTACACACCATTTTTTTTTCAGAATCTGACTTACCTTTTGGCACTTCGGCAGATTAAGGCAGTAAATCACCGGGACAGAATGCGTTTACCCATCATGCCGGGTACGTAAATGCCCGTTGATTGTTTTCACCAGACAGCCGCTGTATGCCGAATGTTTTCCCCCGTTTTCAGGACGACCGGGAGTTATACGAAGCCCTGCTCCGACGCGATGACCGTGCGTTTGACTACCTCTATGCCGAACTTGCCCACACGTTCCGGCATTGGGTGATTCAGCATAACGGAACCGGCATGGACGCCGAAGATGCGTTTCAGAAAGGCTTACTGAAGTTTCTGATCAATCTGGAAAACGGCAAATACCAGCATCAGGCAGGGACCCGGATCACCACGGTGGTATTTGACTACTGTAAAAAAACGTGGCTTACCGAAGCCGGTTCGTACCGGTTCCGGAACCGCGCCAGCCTGAGCGATGCCAGTGATCCGGCAGATACTGCCGACGTGGTCGAGGAAATGCAGCGGGCCGCCGTTGTGGAGATCATGAAGCAGGCACTTCTGCAACTGAAAGACGACTGCCGGCGGGTTATCGACTGGTTTTACATTGACGAAATGCCCCTGCGCGAAATCGCCGAAAAACTCAACATGCGTGAAACCTCGGTTAAGTCGAAACGATACGACTGCACCGAGAAACTGAAAGGGATTTATCGACAACTCGCCACCAAAAGAGGTCTATGAAACTGACCGAAGCACAATATGAGCTGATTGAGGCCTATCTGAACGGGGAGCTTTCTCCCTCCGATCAGGCCTCGTTCGAACAGGATATGGCACTGGATACGGCCCTGGCGGATGCCGTTGCCTTACAACGCGAAGTTGTGAGCAGTTTCCGGGCCATCGGCCTGGAACGTAAACTGCAACAGGCCCATGCACGCTGGCAGGCAACGCAGGAGAGCGAACCGGAAGCGGTTGTCCGGCCGATGCCACAATCAACGCGCCGGTCGGTCAACCGGGTGTACTGGCTGGCAGCGGCTTCGGTTATGCTGGTCATCAGCCTCAGCATCTGGCTGTACCGGTCGCAGCAAACGGAACGTAACACCAGTCTGGCGTTCAACGAAGCCTACCAGCCAGATCGGTCCGGTGATCTGAGCAAGAACTTCAGCGCTGATATGCAACCCCGCCAACAGGCCCGGTTCCAGTCGATTTACCGGCAATACCAGAGCGGGAACTACGATGCGGTGATCAGGGAGCTGAAAACGCTTCCCGCTGATCAGCAGACAATACATTACCGGAATTACATGCTGGGGCTCAGCTATCTGGCAAAAAAAGAACCGGCTAAAGCGGTGCCGTACCTGACCGCCGCGCTGAAAACGCCGACCCAAACACTGCATCAAAAATCGGAATGGTTTCTGGCGCTGGCCTACCTGAAAAACGGCGAACGGGACAAAGCCCGCGAGGCGTTGCAGCGCATCGCGGGCTTAGACAGCCATCCGTATCACGGGCTGGCGGCAAAGGTGCTGTTAAAGTTTTAGTGATACCTTCCAGGAAGTTCTGAACTTCCTGGAAGGTATCACTAAAACCTGGCCCAACTACTGATTCGTCAGCGTTTTGATCTCCGTATCCGTCAACACGCGCTGGTAGATGCGGATGTCGTCCATAGCACCGTTGAAAAAATATTCGTAGTCCTTGATCTGGGCCCCGAAGCGCAGTTCACCGCCCGGACAGTTGTCGTAGCCATTGCCCGGTAAAGTATTATTGGTTGCAAAAAGCTGACCGCCAATGTATAGTTTAGCCACGTTGCCACTCAGCGTAAAGGTCAGGTGATACCACTGATTGGCCTGAATCAGGCCGTAAAGCACAACCTCCTGCCAGCCTTTCGCCACCTGGCAGCCACCGTTTTGCTTGAAGGCAGCCACCACCTTTTGCTGCGAACCACCGTTTTCCGATGGTTTCAGCTGGGCCGCATACTGCTCGAAATTACTGTCCGCAAACCGGGACTTGTTGAAGAGCTGCATGGCCGTTCCGACCGTTGTCGGGCGTACCCACATACTGATCGAAATCGCGTCCGGCCGCAGCGAGGCATTATCGGCAATAGCGAGGTAGTCGGTGATGCCATTCAGTAAAATAGCCCCTTCCGGATTGCCTTTGCGGTCGGTGATAAAGGTCGGCTTACCAACCAGTTGAGCGTTGTTGCCGGTTCCGCTGGCATCGGCCGCCGACCGGTTTGTAAACGGCAGGTACAGCACCAGCCCCGCGTTGGAGACAGCTTCGGCCTGCGTGGTAAACGAGCCTGGCGGCGTTCCGTAGATCACACCCTGATCGGTACGGGCGTAGGCACGGTAGGTGTAGGCTGTGCCGGGCGTCAGGTTGTTCAGCGCGACGGGCACATTACTGCCCACAATCGGGTTGGTAACCTCAACAAAGGGCGAATTGGTCACGTCGGGACTGATGTTGGCCGATGAATAGACAATGCCGAACCGGGTAGCCGCCGGTGATCCGGGGTTATCGACACGCAGAAATACACTCGCTGTTTTGTCGCCTACGGTAGGAGTACCGCTGACCGACACAACCGCCTGCGAGCTTGTTGTAATTGATTTGACGTTTCCATAACCTTTTCCAGCCTTATTTTCGGCGAAGGCCCGCAGGTAATATACAGTATTGGCCGCTAGCTGGCTGGCGGCAAAAGACCTTATTTCGTTCAGCGACGGGGCACCTGTTAGTTGAATAACCTGATCATCGACTGTTGGCAGGCTGTTGGTACCGGAATAACAAATACCGTAGCGCGTTACGGTTGCATTCCCGTTGTCGGTCAACATCATCCGGAGTGTTGCCGAGGAGGCCCCGATCGCCGACGGATCAAGCGTAGTTACCGTTGGTACCACGGCATCGCTGACCTCGATGCTCAGACTGAGCGGTAACGACTGTTTGCAGGTATTGCTCAGGGTCGCTTTTACCACATACTTGCCGGCGCTTTTGTAAGTATGCTGGATAGCGGTTGCCGTGCCGTTTTTGGTTTCACCATCGCCGAAATCCCAGGCAATATCATCAATGGTTCCCGATGCCTGGCGCAGCGAAATATTGGTTACCAGCCGGTCGGCCTTAACATCAAGACTAGCCGACGGGGAATCGCACTGACGGAGTTTTTTCTTTTCGGGCAGATCCTCCCAGGTTGCGCAGCTCAGGGCAATCAGGCTTAGCATCAGCAGTACAGTGTAACGGACTGTGCGTTGGGCACAATAGATTTTTACTTTTCTGACGTGGTTTTTCACGTTACTTTTGGTGTTTGATTTATGATAATTCACACGGTTACTATGCGTATGGTAAAGCAAAAACGATACACAACTGCCCGATTGGCCTTTTTTTGTCTGCTGGCGATACTATGGGCAGGCTGCTCGGAGTGGTCGGTCGATATATCTGACAAAAAGCTTTACAAAGTCCCACAGGTTGAAACCCTTACGCTGGCAGGCCAGCCGGGTTATTCATCTGTATCGGTGCAGGCCAAAGCGCTCAACGTAGCCGAAACGCCCTTACAGAAGTTTGGCATCTGCTATTCGATTAATAACAGCTCGCCTACCATAGCTGATCAGACTGTCTGGATTGATAAAGGATACGAAGCCATCAACACGTTTCTGATCGAAAATCTGGCCCCAGGCAAGCAGTATAGCTATCGCGCCTTTGCCATTAGTCTGGCCAATCCGAATGTCCCGATTTATGGCATTATCCGGACGTTTACCACATCCGAAATCGTTCCTGACGTGCATACCCTCAACTTGCTCACGCCTCCGGCATCTACTTCGGCACAGGCACAAATGCAGATCAACAACATCAGTCAACTAACCTTAAAGGAAATCGGCATTTGCTTTTCGCTGAACAATTCCAATCCGACGCTGGCCGACAATGTTGTCCGCACCGATAAACCAGCTGATTTCCGGGCAACGAATACGTTCTCGCTCAAGGACCTGGCACCGTCGACTATTTATTATTACCGGGCCTATGCCATCACGCCCCTGAAAGAAAATGCACCGTTCTACGGCAATGTGCTGAGCTTTGTGACGCCGGCCCGTACACCCTAAAACGTGTAGCGGGCGGCGATGCCGACACCGGCCGATGCCGGTTGCCAGCTAAGCCCCTTGCGGGCTACCTTTGGCTTTTTAATCAGAAAATACACCTCGGCAATTACCGCCACAGACGCTACTCCGATACAGGCTTTATAAAGGCCGTTTTTGGCCCAGGCTTTCTCAGCATCGTTATAGGCTTTATCCCACTGATCTTTTTCCGCCTGTGTCAGGATAGTACCATCGTTGTCGCTATCAACCGCATTACCGACTTTTTTCAGTTCGGCCAGCTTACTGTTGAACTGGTTTTTGAGCGTGTAGGCATACAGACTTGCCCCCAGCCCGACCGCGCCGATGCCCGCAATCATTCCGGTGCGGGCCGGTGATACGCCTGAAGCAGCCGGTTTTCGAACGGGTGTAGATGGCACTGGTTTGGTGGTTACCGGTGCCGTCGTTGCCGACGTAACAGGTGTCGGTTGTTGCGCGGCTGCTTTTGCGGACTGAGCAGCCTGTTCTTCTTTCAGGAAGTTGTCGCTGTTCTGAATCTGAATTTGCAGAATGTCTTTTTTAACAGCCTGCGACAGTGCTTCGGTGTAGGCCTTTTTCGCTTCACCATATTTCTTTTGGGCATAGGCGATGTTTCCCTGATCGGTCCAGTAATCGGTCAGGTTGCTTTTGGTTAGCAGATCGCCGGGGTTAATAGTCAGGACCTGCTGCCAGAGACTTACGGCCTCGGCACCCCGTCCGGCGCTGATGGCTTTCGCGGCCTGATCGCGCAGATACAGGCAACGGTCGATGTCGGCAATTCGGGCCGTGGCATAAGCATCTTTCTCAAAGCCGGGCACTTCCAGACAGTTCTGATACTGTTTCCGGGCATCGGCATAGCGGCCTTCCTTCAGAAAATCGTCGGCTTTCTTTTTGTACTTGTCATACTCATCGTCGAGGGTCCGGCCTGGTATGGTATGTGGAGCGATAGTTGGAGGAGTCGCCGTAAAAGCGGGTAACGCACTACCCGATAAGAGCAGTACGGCAATGATGTACAGTTGTTTCATACTTGCTTGTTGTTGTGGCAGTCTGTAGTTATGGTGGTTAATGATTATAAATTACGGTCGCATTCCTTGATTTTGGCCCGCACATCTGCTGTGTTCATCAGCGCCTGTGCAACCAGATACCATGATTTAGCGCCCTCATATTCTTCCCGCTGAAAAATCCGGTCGGCCTTTGTGAAGTATGTACTGTATAGCTCCGACGCCAAGCCGGTGGTCAGCCCTTCCGCCTCTGCCAGCTGGCGGGCTTTGGCGAAGGCAGCGATAGCCGCATTTTTGTTATTGCCGTTTTTTATTGCGCCTTCTCCTTCCGAGATCAGCTTCTCATAGTCTTGCTGCGCTTGCTCACGGCGGGCTTTCGCCCCAGCCACTGCCTGCTCTTCCGCAGTAGGGCCAGCTGGCGCCGACAAGGCTGGCTGTGGTGTCGCCTTAGCGGTAAACGCGGCTTTCGTAACCGGCGTTTCTACCGATGCCAGAGGTTTTACCACCGGTTGGGCTACCGGGGCCGATCGGGTATTACCGGATGGCGCGGTACTGGTACTATCTGCTGATCTGGCGATAGCCGCTCCGGCCGGCAGGTCTATGATGCCCGCCCGTTTCCAGAAAAACACACCACCCAGCAACACAACGGCTACCGGAACGGCCCACACCCATTGCGGCCGTGCAGCCGGAGCGGGTGGGTTGCCGGTTCTGAACACATCGGTTAACGGACTATCGGTCGCTGACGGTAAAACGGCGGGGCCGGGCTGGTAGACATCGGTGAAGGCTTCTGTCCCATGCCGTAGATCCGTAACGTCCTCTACAACCGCCACCGGTTTAGGTCGCAATACGTCCTGACACCGCTCCATGCCCTGCAAGGCCCCGGCATGGTCAGGCTCATGCGACAATACCTCCTCATAGCACAGTTGCGCATGGGCAACGTCGCGCTGTTTCATCGCCTGTTCTGCTTTTTGCAGCAATCCGTCGATCACGTGCTGATTGAGCAATCTGAGCAGTTCGTCTTCTTTCCGGACGCGCTTGCGGATGTCTTTCACCAGACACCGTTTTACCATAGTCCGGTAAGGCTCCGGCAACCGCTCAATGCCTTTGGGCAAAGCCACGGTCACGATTTTCTTTTCGATCTCCCGCTTGATCAGCTGCTCACTCCCCTGCCGTGCATCCGACGCGAACGGTTTTTCACCCGTCAGTATCTCGTACAGGATCACGCCAAACGCCCACAAATCAAGGTTGAAACTAACACGGCTGCCTTCTATTTGCTCAGGGGCTTTGTACGACGGCGTACCCCGTCCGTCGCTCAGGTCAAAATCAGAGCTATCGATCTCGTCGTCGCTGACCAGTTTACTGAGCCCGAAATCGGCAATTTTAGGAATAAACCGGTTTTGGTTGTCGCGGGAAATGAGAATGTTAGCCGGTTTAAAGTCACGATGGACAATCCGGTGTTGGTGCAGGTGCTGGAGGCCGAGTAAAATGCCCCGCGTGAGGTCAAAAATATCGTCGGGAGAAAGTTTCCGGTGTTTAAGCAAGTCTGCCAGATTACCATCGGCGTAGTACTTCATGATGGCAAAATCGCTGACACCGGTATCGGTTTCGAGTCGGTAGCAGGCGTCGTAGCGGGCAATATTGGCCTGTCGCGGCACCCGTTGTGCGAGTTCAACTTCGGCCTTCAGTGATTTAGGGTCGTTCCCTTTAAACTCACTGATTTTAATGGCGACCCATTCCGTCTCGACCTGATCCTCTACCTTAATCACTTTTCCATACGACCCGCTGCCCAACAACATCCCATCATCGTTGGGACGCATCGGATATCGTTTTCTGAATTCCTGAAAAGATGTAAAGTGTTGGTTCATGGCGGGCACATTAAATCAACGTTTCTTGATTCAAAGATACGTTAAAGCCTCATTATCCGGAAACTTCCCGTAAAAAATGGATAACGTATGCCCCGCCAGACCACCTTGTTATACCACCAAATGCAGCATTTATCGCTATCGTTTCCTAAAACCATGCAAATAGCCGGCTGGCCGTGGCTACCGGTTTCGGTTTTCCAACCGATTTGATATGGACGAGGTAACCGGAATAGTTGTCTTTTACCTGATTTTCACACCGTTGAAGCAGCATACGAAGCTTGTCTTCATCAGCAACGGGGGCGCTCAGGACTGTTTCCAGCGTCTGTTCGTCCACCTGTTCCAGCAGACCGTCGGAGCAAAGTACAAAATAGTCGTCCTCGCAGACATCATGCAGATGAACCACATCCGGTTCGGGTGCCTTAAACGACCAGCCGGTGAGTTCGGTACTACTCAGACTAAGCGAGCGGCTCAGCCGGTTCCGCCACGGGTGATGCAAGGCCTGTTCGGCAGTAATAATCCCGGCATCAACCATGTCGTTGACCTGCTTATGGTCGCGGGTCTGAAAAATAACCTTGCCGTTACGCACCTGAAATACGCGGCTATCACCGACGTGGGCTACGGTAACGCCCTGCTCATGCAGCTGTAAAAAGGCAACGGTCGATCCGATGCGGTTGATGAGCGGGTTCGACCGCATAAACCGGGCATACTGCGTCAGCGCCTGCTCAAACACCTCACGGATATGTTCTCTGGTAAAAACGGAGGGACAGACAACGGCTTCATACCGCGCAAAAGCCTCGCAAAGTAAATGGCTGGCTACCTCTCCTTTATCGGCCCCGCCAATGCCATCACACACCACAAACACACGGGTCTGGTAGTTAGCAATGCCTGCTGCCGGATAAAGAGCATCCTGATTGGAGGGCCGCTGGCCGGTTTCAGTAAACGATAACGGTAAGTGTGTTTCCATAGTTCATGTTGGTGTTTACTGCGTCTGGTCGGGATCAAACGCAACGGAAATTTTATAGGTTGCCAGCATGTCGGCACTAATCCGGGCATGCTCCAGCCGGAACGTATCGATGCCCCCCAGCGTAATCAGGCCGCCATCCGGTACATCGATCGCATCGGTGGGCAACAGCCGGATTTGTTCCAGAAAGGTACCGTTCAGGCTTGGTTTAAGCGTGGCCACGCCGGGCGTGGAGGCGCCCGGGTCAACCGTCCCGTCCTGCAATTGATAGCGGAGCTGCCCGCTCCATTTATCAAACATAACCGTCAGCGTAGAATGCCTGCGGCTGATAAAACAACGGTTATTGTGAACATAGCGCTCTACCCGCACCGTACAGGTTTCTGAAGTGCCCAGACTGTTAGCGCCGTACCGGATCGCGTATGATACCGCCGGATTACCAGTATAGACGAGCCGGCCAAAATCAGGCAGGCCCTTTACGATTGCGTCATCATAATAAAACGAGGCAGCCAGCTTATTGACCTGTCCGCATCCGGTATGGGAGCAGACAATCTCACCTTTGGCCTGATCAGCGGGCTTAACCATAATACTGCGTCCACAGTACTGGCACTTCATTAACGTATTTTTATACGGTGTCATATTTATAGGCTAACGAACGGACGAATAAAGTTACATTTTTTCCGTCCGCGTCGCTACCAGGGTGTACATTAACTGCTTGTTATTGTTTGAACGGTAGGTCTGGTCATGATAGGTCATCTTTACATCACCAAAGCCAAGGACCTCAAGGTACTGAATCAGTAGCTCTGGACTAATATGCCACCATGTTTCAAGCGGCCCTTTTGCCCGACGGTTGGGCCGTAAAATCATGCTGGGGCCGGTTACTTTGTAGCGGATACGGCTAAACAGACGGCCGAACCAGCCACCAGTAACTTTATGGAGTATGGTTTGCCGGCGGTTGTCCAGTATCTCGGTAATAATAATTTTCTCACGTGTTACGCGGGCCGCCTGCTGAATGGCCAGCAAGGGGTCGCGGGTATGCAGCAGAATACTGCCGAAGGTTGTAATGTCAACGGCTCCCATAACCGCCGGCATACGATTAACAGTGCCGTGAATCAACCGGGCGTTCAGCGACAGGAGCCGGTGGGTAAGCCAGTAGGCATTATTCAGTTTGCGGATGTGCTCTTTCCGGTCGGACGCCAGCCCGTCGGTATCGATGCAGGCAAACGGCACTACATCCCAGTCGAAGTCGGGCGACAGGTCATAGCAGGTCACCCGTGCTCCCTGCGATTCCATGTACGAGGTCAGAAACCCGTTAGCCGACCCGATTTCGAGTACCTGCTTGCCCGCCAGCGGCACATGCCCCAGGTAATTAGCCGCCGTCCGGCGCAGGTCCCATTCGCCCTCAACAGTTCCGAGTCCCGGTAAGTCGATAGTATGGTAAAATACGCAGTCGGACAGATCCGCAACGTAACGCGGTTCGGCATAAGTCAGTGTTGGTAAGCTCTCCATGTTATTGAGTGATTGAGTGAATTAGCGATTGAGTGAATCATTAATTTTTATATTCATTTATTAATCAGATACTTACACACATTTTTATTGAAAAATACAGGCATAGCAGGGCCTATGCCGGAAATTTGATTTCCGGCCGTTAATACCCGCATACGTATTAATGAACTCCCTAAAAACCAACCCGTATCGTAGCCGACGTATCGCCGAAAATCAGACGTCCGTTGGGGGTATACGTGAGCTTCGCCGGATTACCCGTTGTACCGGCCGGAACCGTTATGGCATGCAGTAAACCAACCGGATCCAATGCTGACGGCAATTGCCCCGTTGACCATACGGCCAGGTCAGCCCGGTTCCCCGCCTTAACGGTGTAGATGATTGTATTTATCGTTTGTTCCGAATCGGTATAAGCAGCCAGGCAACCACCATCACTCAGGCCACTAACACACTCAGCCACAGGGCAGCAATTCTGTTAATGTTTTTCATAACATAGTTGTTTTAGGCAATAGTCTACCAGACTGACCAGGAAAGTAGTCAGCCAGTTGCATACCCTGCTGAAATCTGATTAAACCACCTGCGGTTCGTCTACATCATCCCCACCGGAATCATTGGCATACCCATCCTCTCCGGTCTCATAGTGTTCAGCGTCCTGATAAGGCATCTCCTCCTCGTCGTCGCTGATTTCGTGTTCGGCAGCCGTTAGTAGTGGCGTTACTACTGGCTCATCAAATATGGACTCCATCACCTCACTGGCCATGGCTTCTTCAAGGCCCTGTTGCAAGGTGCTGTTCGAGAGCATAAACGGTTCACTGAGCCGCATGCTTTGCAGAATCTCGTGGCTTGCGGTATCAATCTGATAGACCACATCCAGCCCTTCATCGCCGGTGGCATCAACCACACGGTACGTAAAACCATCGGGCCCTTCGAGCACCAGCGTGTCAACCACGCCATCGTGATCAAAATCGAGGCCCATTACCCGCTGATCGTTCATAACCCCCTCGATAATGATCGGATCGACGGGTGCTTTGTCGGAACCCGATGGCTGTTCCGGTAGCTGGCCGTCAGGCTCATACCCGACATCCGCCAGAAACTCATGTCGTTGTTGCAGGGACAGGTCCTGCCATTCTTCTTTGGTAAATGTATTAAACAGTCCGCCTTTCCAGACGAACACGCCGCCCGGCCCGACTTCATCGCGGGCAACGGCAAACGCTTCGCCGAAAGGGTGGTCGCTGTTCACCTCACGGGCAACGGTCGCCGCTGCCAGGTGCAGCTTACCACCGGCCACCGGCACCGGCCCATCGCCGGGCACGGGAGCCTGCGGTTCCTGGCTAGGTTCACCGTCGTCCGGCGTCTGCGCCAGTAAGGTCCAGGTAGCGCCACCCAGCAGCAGAGCCGCCGTAGTGATACCCGCCAGTTTTGATTTGGTTAACGATGGTGTGTTCGCCGACGCCTGCGCGGGGGCGACATGTGATGAAAACTCATCGGTTTGCGGTTCTGAGTTTGCGTACAATTTCGACATAGCCGGAAAGCAATTAGCCGGATAAAGCTCTCTGATGCTTTATCTGGTGAGGTTAAAAAAGGTAAGTCAGTTTTTGAAAAAAAATTTCAGGATGTCCAGATGGCGTTACAGCGGCGGCAGGTTTTCTGCCGGGCAAGCTGCTCCCATTCCTGGTTATAAAACGGCAGGCGGCACTCCGGATTAGGACACCGGTACCGCTCACGATACTCTTTATCAATTACTTCCAGCTTTTCGTCGGTCGACAACAGCGTTGAGCACAGGGTTGGGACCAGCATGCTCAGGCCGGCACTCGACAGAACCGGCAAAAAACTTAGGACAGTCCCCCCGGAGCCCAGCACCGCGCCCACACTGACCACCGACGACAGGATGACACTGCCCGTCCGGATCATGCGCTCACGGTTGCGGCAATCGCGTTTGAGCTGGGGGTATTGCTCGTAAACCTGTTTGAGCGCCGCAAACTCAGCCGTAAAATCAAGCGGTTCTTTTTTGGCAATGGCTTCTTCAGCAGGGGTTGGCGGCAGGTACAGCGCAATCAGCTCGCGGGCGGTCGTAGTGGTATCGCCGAACCTCAGGACATCGTTATGGTCGATGAGCTTCCGGGTAATGCGCAGGTGGTTGACAAACGTGCCGTTTTTGCTGTTGAGGTCTTCCAGAATAAAGCTTTCGGGGCTACACTGGATCAGGCGGGCATGCTGGCCACTGACCTTGCCGTCGGCCAGCACCAGCTGGTTTTGTGCCTGACGGCCAATGGTGTAAGTAAACAGCTGGTTGGATTGTTCCAGCAGGGCATGGGCTTGCTCTACGTTCATAGTCGTGCGGTGAATTCCGCCCGTAAGTTACGACAGTATTATGGGATGCCGGATATTTTTTTGATGATACCGGATGGAGGATTTTCTGACAGGATTACAGGATTGACAGGATGGTTTTAACTGATACAAAAAGTTGATGGCCTTGATCGTTTTAAACTCACCCCACTATCCATTGTCCGGATTTCCCGGAAAATCAAAGCGTACGCAGGAAGGCAATGAGGGCTTCTTTTTCGCGTGGGGTCAGCAAAAGCCTCTGATCGGGTAAGGTTTGATTGGACAAGCCAAAGCCTAAACCATTACCGCCGCCCTTGTCATAAAAATCAATAACCTGTTCCAGCGTCTGGTAAACACCATTATGCATGTAGGGAGCTGTATTGGCCATGTCGCGGATGCCCGGAATCTTGAACGCCCGCAGATGAATCGCCAGCCGTGTCACGCCATACCGCCCCGAATCCGGACTGACCCTCCGGTTATCGGCCGTGGCCGGGACACCGATCACTTCACTTTCTGTACGAACATAATCGGGCGGCACCGTGCCGTTGAAGATCGGGTAAAAATGACAGGTGCCGCATTTAGCTTTCCCCATAAACAGGTTAAAACCCACTTGTTCAGTTGATGTTAGCTGAGCGGTCGGGTCATGGCGCATATACCGGTCAAAACGCGTATTAAAGCCGGTCAGCGACCGGACATAGTGCGCAATGGCATTACTGACCGTTTCGCGCGAAACCGGCAGCGAGCCATACGCCCTGCCGAACGCCGCCATCACCGCCGCATCAGCCTGAATCGCCTTGAGGGCGCCGCGCCAGGAGCCCCCCATTTCACGGGGATTAGTCAACACATCATTAATCTGTTCTTCGATGGTCAGCGAGCGGGCATCCATAAACTGAAACACCTGCAATCCGGCATGCAGCAGTGTCGGCGTATTGCGCTTGATCCGGTCATGGGCTGAGCCCAGTGCCAGCGCCGTGGTTTGTCCATCGGTAAATGCCCGTTCGGGCTGATGGCATCCTGCACACGAACGCTGCGTCAGCGGACGGGAATTTTCGGACAGCAGCGTGCTTTCAAACAGCATCTTACCCAGCGCAATGCGGTCGGTCGTCGGTTTTGGTGAGCCGACGGGCGCAAACACATAGGGGTCAAAAATACCGGAATCGCTGAGTGTGCGCGCCGATGTCGCCAGCATCCGCCGACCGGTCACGACCGGAATATGCAACGCCTGTTGCGCCTCTGCCAGTGCTGCCCCCAATGGATTGGCAACAGCCCGGATAAACACCAGCCGGTCGAAGCGATTGAACGAAGACCGGCGCAGCCTGTTACCGGCTTCAGCAAATAACCGGTCAAGTTTATGGCTGAGTGCCGGGTCAGCAGTGGCCACCGGATACACTGCCAGCACACGTTGCAGCGTTTGCAGGCTCACGGCCGCTTCCAGCAAACTCCGCTGATCGACCGGTGAGTCGAAGCCGGAAATCCCGAGTGTGATGATGCGGAATAGTTGCAGGCGCAGGGCGTCGAACACCTTACTATCGGTCAGCGACACTGAGGTCCCCACCTGCCACAGCAGCCGGATTGTTTGCCGGATGCGGGTCAACTGCGCCAGTACGGCTTCTTTTTCG
The DNA here is from genome assembly GCF_057652235.1 of Arsenicibacter sp. R0_47. NCBI lineage: Bacteria > Pseudomonadati > Bacteroidota > Cytophagia > Cytophagales > Spirosomataceae > Arsenicibacter > Arsenicibacter sp. R0_47. Next base: position 74,766 of record NZ_JBYFCJ010000034.1, read on the forward strand.
TCAGCGTTATAGGGAAACAAAGCCTCCCCCACTACCTGAAACCCTTCCGGATTAATCTGTTGCCCTAGCCCGCCTTCCAGCTCCCCTTCGGGCACCGGCGGACCGTTCAGCTGGCGGGCCGAAAAGGGATAAAGTACTTCGGTCAGCCATTCGATCCGTTTATAGGCCAGCCTCGCCTGCCGGAAGCGTTGCCGGATCACCCGCGGTGGTTTTTCAGCGTTGACCGCCCGATACAGCACCGCCGTTGCCGAATCGAGTGCCACCACATCGGCCACATACATCGCCCGGATTGTCTGCACCGGCGCGGGATCGGGAGATGGGCGCCAGGCAGGGAGCATGGTGAGGAGGAGGATATATAATAGCCTTACAGCAATTGGCATGCTTAAAATAGTGGTATAGTGCTTATCGTTTTTTTCGGTTCAGGTCAGGCCGCAGCGTTTTCGTAAACCGGTCAGTTAAACCGATAACATAAGTATATACAAGCTCTGCCTGACGACGATTTATAACTACCGTTCTGTTTGACGGGTCAATATCCCCGTTTTACGCTCTTCCAGTTTTTCAAGCCTTTTTTTCAAGACTTCATTTTCCTGCTTTAACTGAATTAGATACGTTCTCAACTCTTCGACCTCAGCAGCCAGATTGCTTACTTTTTTATCGGATGGTTGGGCTAAGACAGTTTGCCCGTTGGCATCAACTGTTAATACCTGTTCTGTGTAGCCGTTTTGGTAAGAAGGGTTTGAGAGATGGCTGAATCTAATCGTACCGTTACCTCTTATATTAATAGTGAGATGGTCTAATTTATCGGCACAGTGAACTTGCTTAACTTCGCAAGATCATGCAGCAACTAAGCAGACCTAAA
>NZ_JBYFCJ010000035.1:0-74496 GCF_057652235.1 Arsenicibacter sp. R0_47
GTTTTAGGTCTGCTTAGTTGCTGCATGATCTTGCGAAGTTAAGCAAGTTCACTGTGCCGATAAATTAGACCATCTCAAGCTTTCAAATTATTTAGGATTGTATTGGCTTTACAATGGTAAAGAGGTGACCTACAGTATAATTTATTATCTAAACCAGCTCCGTTTAGCATGGTTCCAATATTCAATGAATGATAGCCATCCTGTCACTCTTAACCTGGTTAACCGTATCATATCAACCACCGGTAAATTTGAAAACCACCGTATTAGTGCATCAGATGTGACAGAAGGTATTCAAACGGCCTTAATCCTGCGGGATGAAAAAGCGCTGGCCTATCTGGCAAATATACCTGTTTCATTTACGGAACAAAGCAGTCAGGATGACCTGATTCTTGAGATTATGATGACTTTTTATCAGATGCTGGCGAAGGGTAAAGGCAACTCCGACGAGGCACAGGCTACTTTCCAGGCTATTTCAGAGCAACTGGACTGGGAAACGTATAAGCGGTATATCAAGGTTGAAGGGTTTAATCAACTATGGGTATGGGAACGAATTTTTACAGCACGAAAAGAGTATGTAGAAGCGGTCACATTGCCGGTAATTACTATTTACTATCAGATATTTGAAGCCAGTCAAACCGGCTTTGAGGATGCCGTAAGGTTAGCCCTCCATCAATGGAAGACATAATATACCCGTATCCGCATTGATGAAAATCAGGAGGAAGAAGATCGTACGCTTTGGGGGCAAGGATTTCTTTCGTTGCCAATTACGGCGGCTTGCGCATTTGGTTATGAACGAGGATTAACGCTGAGCTCTCTGGAGTCTGATTATATTCCTCAATGGCTTATTGAAGGTGATTTCAACGGTGTAGATTTACTAGTAAAGTAAGTAAAATAAGCGTTCCTCCCGCTCGTCGGGATTTAAAATCCCGACGCCCATAATCGCGGATGTATACATCCGCAGTCAGTAACATCCGGATTTACAAATCCGGATGAGCGGGAACCACCAATATACAAAAGCCCCGCTCGCAGATGCGGGCGGGGCTTATATGAGAAAGCTCAGCTCGTCGGGATTTCCGAATCCCGACGTACATAATCGCGGATGTATACATCCGCAGTCAGCAGCATCCGGATTTACAAATCCGGATGAGCGGCCTTACAGCTGCTCCAGAATCCGCTCCATCGAAACGGCATGGCCGATTTTGGCCTTCAGCTCGCTGATGTGTACGCGTTCCTGCTCGGTTGTGTCGCGGTGACGGATCGTAACCGTGTCGTCTTCCAGCGTCTGGTAATCCACGGCAATACAGTACGGGGTTCCGATCAGATCCTGACGCGTATACCGCTTACCGATGGCGTCGCGCTCTTCCATGATCACGCGGAACTCGCTCCGCAGCGACTTCACGATCTGCTCGGCTTTTTCCGGCAAACCATCCTTACGTACCAGCGGGAACACGGCCGCCTTGATCGGTGCCAGGGCCGGATGCAGTTTCAGGTATGTCCGCTCTTTCTGAGTTTCGCCTTCGCCAACGGTTTCTTTCGTAAACGCATTGCAGAACGTAGCCAGGAACAGACGGTCGGCCCCTACCGATGTTTCCACCACATACGGAATGTAGTTCCCGTATGGCTTACCCGTTTCAGGGTTAATGTCGTTGTCGAAATACTGCTGCTTTTTCTTGCTCAGCTCCTGATGGCTTTTCAGGTCAAAGTCGGTCCGGGAGTGGATACCTTCCATCTCGCGGAAGCCAAACGGGAATTCATATTCAATATCCACGGCCGCGTTAGCATAGTGCGCCAGCTTTTCGTGGATGTGGAACTTCAGCTTTGCGGCCGGCAGACCAATGGCCTTGTGGAACGCCAGACGCGTATCGCGCCATTTTTCGTACCACTCCATTTCAGTGCCGGGGCGTACGAAATACTGCATTTCCATCTGCTCAAACTCCCGCATCCGGAACGTAAACTGACGGGCAACGATCTCGTTCCGGAACGCCTTACCGATCTGGGCAATGCCAAACGGGACCTTCATCCGGCCGGTTTTCTGCACGTTCAGGAAGTTCACGAAAATACCCTGAGCCGTCTCCGGACGCAGATAAATCAGGCTGGCATCTTCGGCCACCGAACCCACCTGCGTGGAGAACATCAGGTTAAACTGGCGCACTTCCGTCCAGTTCGATGTACCGGAGATCGGGCAGACAATGCCTTCGGCAATGATCAGGTCACGAAGACCTTCCATGTCTTCGGCGCCTTGCAAGCGGCCCAGCTCATTGCGTAATGCCTGGCCACGGGCTTCGTCACCGGCTTTCTCGTATTGTTCGGCTTTGCCCTCAAGGAGCTGGTCAGCGCGGTAGCGTTTTTTCGAGTCCTTGTTATCAATCATCGGATCGTTGAACGAGTCAACGTGGCCCGACGCTTTCCACGTCAGCGGGTGCATGAAAATCGACGCATCGATACCCACTACCTCATCGTGCAGCTGGGTCATGGCCTTCCACCAGGCCGTTTTCAGGTTATTTTTCAGTTCAACGCCGTTCTGACCATAGTCGTAAACCGCCTGTAAACCATCATAAATTTCCGAAGAAGGGAACACAAAACCGTATTCTTTCGCGTGCGCGATGATGTCCTGCAACGAGGTTGCCGGTGTCGCTGCTGCCTGCGTCTCTTTGTTATCTGACATGAGGGACTTTCTTTCCGCTGGTTATTGTCAATACATTTCACCGGGCCGAAACCCGAATTGAGCCGCAAAGATAACCGTTGCATTGATAAAGACAGAAATTGCCTGAGTTTCGGTATCTATTTTTCTGTAGCCGGTAATTGTGTGTCATTTATCTTCCAGGAAGTTTTGAACTTCCTGGAAGATAAATGACACACAATTACAACTTCGCCACCATCCGGTCGAATACCTCGCGCTGGGCTTTCATGGACGCGATTTTGTCGGCGGGGTTCGTGTGGCATTCGAGCAGCACCCAGCCATCGTACTTCATGTTGGCCAGATTGGTCAGCAGGGCGGCGTAGGGATAATCCGTGCGGTCAAGCTCACGGACGTGGCAGGTATCACCGAACCGGTCTTTTACCAGATTGAAATTATACTCGAATCCCTGTCCGTTCAGGTCCTGCGGGTTGCAGTTCCAGCAGATAACGGCGTTTTTGTTCGGAGCCGCATCCATGATCTGTTTCGTGGCCGGTAGTTCCTGCGTGGCTTCGCCGTGCACTTCCAGCCGGATTTTCTGCCCGAAATCAGCTGCGTAAATCGCCAGCTCGTTTAACGCTTTTCCGATCTGTTCGAGCGTCTGTTCGGCCGGCACTTCCTTGTGCAACGCGTTCGGCTTCACCTTCACACCGGTTCCGCCCACATCGGCACTCAACCGGATAAACTCCTTTGTACGCTCAATCGATGCCTTTACGCGGTCAGGTTCGATGAAATCATACTGCTGATTGGTACCCAGACCGACCAGTTTCACGGGGCTATCGGCAAACCGCCTCCTGACCTCCTGCCGGGCGGCAGCGCTTAGCTCAGGCATCACCTTGTGAGCATGTTCTACCCGCAATTCAACGCCGAGGATATTGGTGTCCGTACAGTTTTTGATAATCGTCGGCACGTCCCAGTCCTTTCCCCACAGGTAGGTTACGAGTCCGAGTTTCATCTTTGTTTTTTTCCACGATGAAGCATGCGCAACGCTGCTACCAGCGAGGATAGATCCGCCCGCCAGCAGGGAAAGTTCTTTCAGGAATGTTTTTCGGTTAATGGTAGACATACGTAGTCTGGATAAGGGGTTGGAGGAGTTAATACGTTGTACTCCAACAAAGAACCTCCGGCCGGTTTGCTACTGCGACCCTTATCCCTTTATGGCATGATCGGCCTTGACATCCTGCCCCGACCAGATTTTTTTCGCCGTCCAGTCTTCGGCCGGTGCGGTCCAGAAGGGGTCGTCGGCACCGAGGCCGAGCGGCAGGAAGGCTTCGGTGCATAAATACAGGCTTCCGGTCGAGATATAGCCTTCGCCAATCGACGGCTGATGCCCGCACAAGCCGATCTGGAGCCAGCCTTTGGCGTCGAAGGTGCCCGGTGCGTCCATCGTCCGGCGGATTACGGCCGACAGGGCGGCCTTCACCTGTCCGGCGGTTAATTCGGCGGGCAGCTGTTTCTGGTAAGCCATTTGCGCCAGGAGCTGAAACGCGCCGCACCGGTAGGCCAGCGACCGGCCATAGGCCGCAAACGACCCGTCGGGCGCAATCATCCGCTCCTGAATCATGGCGTAGCGTTGTGCTCGTTCCCGCAAAGTTGCCAGCAGGTTCTTGTCGCCTTTTTTCGCATCAACCAGCGTCTGCACCACATCCAGCAGCATCGGCTGAATCACGTAACTGTTGTAATAATCCCAGTGAAAGTCAGGGCCATCACCATAGGCGCCGTCGCCTTTGTACCAGTTCTGGTGTTGCCGGATGGCATAATCCATCCGCATTTCGTCGCACTCGCCCGTAAATTTCAGGAGCGCCGCTTCGACCATCGCGCTGAACAGCAGCCAGTTGTTATAACCCGGCTTAATCACGCGGCTTGCTTTCAGGGCCGCGATCAGGCGGGTTTGGGTTTCTTTATCGAGTTGTTTCCAGAGTTGATCGGGAGCCCGCAGCAGCCCGTGCGCCAGAAAAGCCGCATCCACCAGCGGCTGCCCGCCCTGTGTAAAGTTCAGGAAATCCGGCGACTGCGGATTCACGCCGTTGGCAATGGCCCTGCGCGCCAGATCGCCGTATTTCTGCTGCTGTGCCTTTTCCGCGCCGGTTGCCGGGGCATCGAGCCACGGGGCCAGTCCGGCCAGTGTGCGGCCCAGTGCTTCCAGATGCGAAACACGCCGGCGACCTTCCTCCTGCCCCGGTGCCGATTCGACCGGCATCGTCGCTTTTAACTGGCCTTTTGCCAGGGCATTCAGCACCGGATCGGCCACTTTCAGGAGGGTTTGCAGCCAGTAGGCGCGGTCTGTTTCGGCCAGAATAGCCGGCGCGGTATTCGTGGCAGCGAAACTATGTGTCGTGGTAAATCCGGCCAGCGGAAGCGCCGAAAAAAGGCGGGTAAAATAGCGTCGGTTCATCGGAAACGTTGTCAGATTTTACTTAACAAAGCGGTTCCGGGCCGGAATTCTACTTTTTGAGTCCGTTTAGCCCGTTCCTTGACGGCCATCCGCTCGCCGGCCACGGAAAATCAACACATCTTCCTTTAAAATTCTATTTTTCAATATCTTTACCTTACCTAAGCCGATTGGTATGAAGCCTTCGCTCCTCTTACTCTGTCTGATCTTTTTCCGTTTTCTTACACCGGATGTTCTGGCCCAGTCCGGCACACCGACCACCGTGCTGACGGGTAAAGTCGTTGATGAAGCGACGGGTAATCCGCTGCCTTTTGCCAACGTCTTTATCAATAACACCACACGCGGTACGTCAACCGATGAAAACGGAAACTACCGGCTGCCTAACGTACCGATCGGCACCATCGAAATTGTCGCTTCATTTGTCGGTTACTCAACCATCCGGCAGTACCTGCGGCTGGATGACCGGCCGGCCTACTCAGTGCAGATCAAGCTGAAAGCCGACGCCAGCCAGCTGACGGGGGTTACCGTATCCGCAAAACGCAGCAAGTTCTGGGAGCGCCGCTTCCGTCTCTTCCGTGAAGCACTCCTCGGCGACTCGCCGTTTCAGAGTCAGTGCGTTATCGTCAATTCCGGCGTTGTGCAGTTGTCAGAGGAAGACGGTCACCTCAAAGCCAGTGTCACCGAACCATTGATCATTGAAAACAAAGCCCTCGGCTACCGGATCACCTACGACCTGTCGTATTTCGATCTGTATCAGATGGCTACGTTTTATGCCGGGACCGCCCGCTTCGAAGAGCTGAAAGCAGCCAATCCGGATCAGACCGAACGCTGGCAGCGGCACCGCAAACAGGCGTATGACGGATCGACCCGACACCTGCTGGCCAGTATGATTGCCGGCACCACCGAACGGGAAGGCTTTATGGTATACGAAAGCAGTATCAACGTACCGTCGATGGCGTCAACCCGTGTTCTGCTTAACGACAATCAGTTCCGTTCGAAACCAGTTAAGTCCGACACGCTGTTCAAGCCCGGTGAATTATCGTTCGAGCGGATTATGACAACCAACAAACCGCTCGAAATCTTCTACGCACATCGTTTTTCGAAAACATCGCCGTACCGTGATATGCCCTACGCCTATTCGCTGATGATGCTGCCGAAAGGAACTTGCCAGGTAAACGTTGACGGTACCATTACGCAGGCGCAAGGCATGGAAATCCGTGGTTATCTCGGCAACGACCGGCTGGCCAATATGCTGCCTGCCGACTGGTACCCACCGGTCAAAGGTGCCTCACTGGCGGCGCAGGTACCCAGTGCCGGAACCATTATGAAGGCCGATAAACGCCTTGATTCCCTCACCCGTGCCTGGGAACAGCAGCATACCCGGCAAACACCCGCCGTTTTCCTGCACACCGATAAGGCCCTCTATGCCACCGGTGACCGGCTCTGGTTCAGCGCCTTCTACCTCCATGCCTCCAGCCTGCAACTGATTCCGAACACGTTTTCAGACCTGGACCCATCCATTCATGTGGCCCTTATCGGCCCCGACGGAAAAATCGTCCGCCACGAATGGGTTGCCTTGCACGATGGCCGTGGCAACGGGGACTTTTTCCTGCCGGATACCCTGCGGACAGGGCTCTATCACCTCTATGCCTACACCGAAAGCCAGCGGGTTGACTCATTGCCTGCTTTTCAGCGTACTCTGTCGGTTTATAATTTCTTTCCGGCAGCACAGGCCTCTACCCCACCGGCAGCGCCCGTTAATCCGGCTATACAAACAGGAGCCCCGGTTGCATTGGCTGGTCGCCCGACGATTGATGTACAATTTTTGCCGGAAGGCGGACGATGGGTTACCGGCCTGACCAGCCGGCTGGCTATCCGCGCGGTGGACCGGCATGGCAAAGGCATTGCCCTCCGCGGACGGGTACAGCCAACGCAGGGAGGAGAACCCGTCCGGTTTGAAACGGGCGCGAATGGCATGGGGTTGATTGCGGTAACTCCCGCAGACAACCAGACATTTGTGGCGCACTGGCAAACCGAAAGCGACTCGGGTATCGTTATGCTCCGGCAACCCGATCCCGCAGGACTAACCCTGAAAGCTGACGTCACCACCGACAGCAGCCGGCTGGCCATTTATATCCGCGGCTCAGCGGCCTATGCTAAACAGGTTATTTACCTGACTATTCAAAGCCGTGGCCAGTTGCTGCAGCAGAATAAAATCCAGCTGGAAGACGGCAAGGCCAATCTGGATTTGCTCGTGGCCAAACTGCCGCCCGGCTTGTGCCAGATCACGCTGTTTGATGCGCATGCACGGCCGTGGGCCGAACGGCTGGTATTTATTCCGGAACATTTGCCCCCCGTGCAGCTCAGTATGCAGATGGATCAGACCCGCTACCAGCCACGGCAGCAGGTGCAGCTTACCATGACCCTTACCGATGGCGGCGGGTTTCCGCTGAATGCCAACCTGTCGGCCACTATTACGGATGCCGATCAGTTACCCCCTGACACCCTGTCGACCGATATTTACAGTCATCTGCTGCTTACCGGCGAACTCCGGCGCCCGATGGCTGGCCTGGCGTCGGCACTACGCAGTAATGCCCATGCAGACAAGGTAGTACTCGATCAGGCCCTTATGACAGCTGGCTGGCGACGCGTCAACTGGCAACAGACGCAGTCCGCCGCCACGGAAGACGCCGACACGCTGGGAGGCATTGTCATCAGCGGCCGCGTCATAGACAAAAAAGGGAAACCGGTGCCTAATGCCGAAATCATGTTTACCTCACGTACATCGGGCCGGCCCTTCAACCGGTCAGCCGGCGCTGATAATCAGGGTCGTTTCCGGCTGGGCGGCCTCATGATTACGGATACGCTGACGTTGATGGCACAAGTGTTTGACTATAAACTACAAGCCATCAATGCCACCATTTTGTTCGACAAACCAACGGCATCAATGCCGGTAGATCCGAAAGCGCGCTTTGTGAACGACAGTACACTGGTCGATTGGGTAGCGCTGGCGTCAGCCTTACGGGCTGCAAGGGCCCGGCAGGAAGCAACACCGCAGTTTTACCGCCAGCGAAACGCCAAACTCTTGACCGAAGTGACAGTCCGGGCCGAAAAGCCAAGGGATGTGGAAAGACCGCGCACCACTTCATTGGGGACGCCGGATTATAGCCTCGTCATTGATGAACGGCTATCACAGTATGCCAACGTCTATGAGATGATGATGGGGCGCGTGCCGGGCGTGCAGGTATCACGGGTCTCGCAATCCACCAACGGATACAGCGTTGTCATCCGCGGGGTTGGCACACTCACGGGCAGTGTCCAGCCACTGTATATTGTTGACGGGGTTTATCTGACGGAAAACGAAGAAGGGAGTATCCTGCTCACCCTTGACCCCAATTCCATTGAGCGTATCGACATCATCAAAAATGCCGGTGCAGCAGCCTACGGAGCACGCGGGGCTAACGGCGTCATTATTATTTACACAAAAAAGACAACGGTGAAAGCAAAAACTTCCTCACCCGATGCCGTGGCAACCGAACTGACGGTTATCGGATTTCCGACCGTCCGTGAGTTTTATATACCGGCGTTTGAGGCTATGCCTGACGGCACCAAACCGATTGACCGCAGGGATGTGATTTACTGGAAACCCGTTTTACAAACCGACGCACAGGGACAGGTAAAACTGAATTTCCCGATTTCGGATGTTGTCCGGTACCTGCGGGTATCCGTGCAGGGTGTTACCAATTATGGCCGTCCGGTCAGCGTTGAGCAACTTATCCGGGTGCAGTAAGCTGACAAATCTGCCCGTTTCAGGGCTGCATTCATTTGCCCGGACACGCTCCGTTCGCTATATTCACACGTTCTAGAAGTGAATATTGACGTTTGTGTAATGAAATCAGCTCCTTTACCGGCCAACGAATCCGATCGGCTCAAGGCTCTTGCCTCCTATAATATACTCGATACGCTCCCGGAAGACGTTTTTGATGACGTTGTTCGCCTTGCCTCTGAAATATGCCGTACTCCCATTTCAAGTATCGCGTTTATAGACAAGGACAGGCAATGGTTTAAGGCCAAAAAACGGCTGGCAGATACTGAAACGCCGCGTGATCACGCGTTTTGCGCCCATGCCATCGTTGAGCCCGATAACCTGATGATTGTTCCTGACGCACGGCTTGACGAACGCTTTGCCGACAATCCCTTAACCACTGGCACGCCCTATGTAATCTTTTATGCGGGCGTTCCGCTCGTTGATGAGGATGGCTTTGCGCTGGGTACACTTTGTGTGATCGACAACCGGCCAAGGACACTAACGGACAATCAGCTGCTTTCACTGAAAGCGCTGGCAAAGCTCGCGAATACACACCTCACACTGCGTCGTACCCGGCTGGAACTCGCCGAACACCAGCGTCAGATTGAAACCGTAAAAGAACGGAAAGCCCGTTTCCGGACGTTCATTGCTGATACGCTCGAACCAAACATTCTGTCCATTCAGGCCAACACACAGCGCATGGTCAAACTCGTGACCCGTGAAGACCAGTTATCGCCACTGAACAACATTAAGGAAGCCTGCGAGCAGATTAAAAAAGGGGCCGGCCTGCTACCCTAACCCATCAGCAGTGATTCGCCGCCGTCGATCCAGATCGGTGTGCCGGTGATATGGCTGGCGCGGTCCGAGGCCAGAAACAGCGCCAGTTCAGCTACCTGTTCGCTCGTGCCTGGTTCTCCGTCGGTTAGCGGAATGTTGCCTTCCGGAAACTCAACCGGCTCTTTCTCCGCTTCGATACCCCGTTTTTCGGTGCTTTCGTCGATTTCGGTGGTGATGGCTCCGGGGCAGATGACATTGACCCGGATTTTGTACTTAGCCAGTTCCAGGGCCGCCATTTTTGTAAAGGCCACCTGAGCGGCTTTGGTACTTGAGTAGGCCGTGGCGCCCGTATTGCTGAAGATGCGGGTGCCGTTGACCGAGGCGGTGATGATGATTGACCCGCCTACTTTTTTGAGCAGCGGTATGGCGTACTTGACCGTCAGGAAGGTGCCCGTCAGGTTAATCTGAATTGTTTTTTCCCATTCATCGGGCTCCAGTTCTTCGAGCGGCGCCCAGACGCCGTTGACGCCGGCATTCGCAAAGACAATATCGAGCTGTCCCCAGGCATCTTCGATATCAGCGACCGCCCGCTGCATGTCATCTGGTTTGGCAATATCGGCCAGAATCATGCGGGCAACTCCGCCCCCCTTTTCGATTTCGCCGACCGTTTTGGCCAGCTCGTCTTCTGTCCGGCCGAGTGCGGCCACTTTGGCACCCTCCTGTGCGAAGCGCAGCGCCGCTGCCTTCCCGATTCCTGAACCTGCGCCGGTTACCAGTGCCACCTTGCCGACCAGATCGCCTCGTCCCATTGTATGTATCATACACCTGTAACCCGGAACGAGGTGCCTTGCTGCAAAAAGTTATTTTCTGCCCACGAAATATCATTCCGTGTTACAAACAAAAAAGCCCCGATTGCTCAGGGCTTTTGTAGTTGAATGCTGTATGATTATACCATGTTATGGTACACGTTCTGCACATCGTCGTCGTCTTCGAGCTTATCAATAAGCTTCTCTACGTCGGCCATTTGTTCTTCGCTCAGCTCTTTGGTTATCGTCGGAATACGCTCAAATTCAGCGCGTTTCAGCTCATACCCTTTTCCTTCAAGGTATTTCTGAATGCCGCCGAATGCCGTAAAGCCGCCGTAGATGACGATTTCATTCGCTTCTTCGTCAAACTCAAACTCTTCAGCGCCGAAGTCAATCAGTTCCAGTTCAAGCTCGTCCGCATCAACGCCATCAGCCGAAATCTGGAATACGCTTTTCCGGTTAAACAAAAAGTCATTCATCCCGGAAGTACCCAGCGTTCCGCCAACTTTATTGAAGTAGCTGCGCACATTGGCAACTGTCCGGTTCTGGTTATCGGTAGCGGTTTCAATCACAAAGGCAATGCCGTGAGGGCCGGTGCCTTCGTAGGTAAGCTCCTTGTAATCCTCCTGCTCTTTCGACGATGCTTTTTTAATCGCCCGCTCCACGTTTTCTTTCGGCATGTTTGCCGCTTTGGCGTTCTGGATTACCGCCCGCAAACGACCGTTGGTGTCAGGGTCCGGTCCGCCGCTTTTTACCGCGATAACGATATCTTTACCAATACGGGTGAAGGTTTTTGCCATCTGCCCCCACCGCTTCATTTTCCGTGCTTTACGGTATTCAAATGCTCTTCCCATTTTGTAAAATGAAAAAATTATAAGTCAATTGATGATACGCAAACCTGGACGCGACGAGTTTTTACTCACCGGCCACAGTCGCAGCTTCATTCAGTACAGATAAATTTACTTGTCCGCGCAGGATGTCGTCAAACGTTTCGCGCTGACGAACCAGATACGGCTTGCCGTCGTAGACCAATACCTCGGCCGGACGGGGCCGCGAGTTGTAGTTTGATGCCATGGAGAACCCGTAAGCGCCCGCATTTTTAAACGCCAGCACATCGTTGGTCCGTACTTCCGGCAGATCCCGATCAGTAGCAAACGTGTCGGTTTCGCAGATATAGCCAACCACGTTGTAGCGATGGTGGTCTCCCGCCGGATTCGATACGTTTACGATATCGTGCCATGCGTCGTACATCATCGGCCGGATCAGGTGGTTCAACCCTGAATCGACCTGAACAAAAGTCCGGTTCGGGTTTTGTTTCACCACGTTTACGTTCACGAGCAGATGCCCTGATTCACTCACGAGGAATTTGCCAGGCTCGAAGCAAAGCTCCAGCTCACGGCCGTATCCGGCGCAGAACGCCTGAAATGCCGCCGAGACCTTGGCGCCCAGATCGGCCACATCGGTAAAGTGATCGCCCTCCTTGTAAGCCACCTTAAACCCGCTGCCGAAATCCAGAAACTGGAGGTCCGGAAAATCCGACGCCAGTTCAAACAGCACATCAGCGCCTTTCAGGAATGCATCGGCATTTTTGAAATCAGAGCCCGTATGGATATGCAGCCCGATTACCGACATGCCATACTGCATCACGACGGCCTGAATATCCGCCCGCTGCAACACCGAAATACCAAATTTAGAATCAACGTGGCCGGTCTGAATTTTTACGTTACCGCCTTCCGTGATGTGCGGGTTAATCCGGAGACCAACCGCAACCGAACCGCCGTATACCTCACCGATCTGCTGTAGCAGCGGGATGCTGTCGACGTTCAGCTTCAGCCCCATCCCGATCGCTTCCTGAATTTCGGCGAAGGCGTTGCCGCTGGGGGTAAACATGATCTGCGCCGGTTCGAAACCCGCCAGTAAGGCCAGCCGCGCCTCGTTAACCGACACCACTTCAATGTCGGTCCCCTGCATACGCATCAGCTTCAGAATCGACAGGTTGGTCAGCGCTTTGGCTGCGTACTTTATCTTTAGGTTAACGCCGGTAAAGGACGACCGGAGTACACCGATTTTTTCAATAATTTTGTCGGCGTCGTACACGTACAATGGCAGGCCAAACTCTTCGGCAATTTCCAGTACATCAACGCCCTGAATGGTATAACGGTTTTGTGCTAACTGCATCGACTTGCGGTGTCTTTTCAAAAAGAAGTGCAAATATAATCGTTAAATATTCCTTTTGCTTTGACGGACCGGAAATGCTGACCTGTACATCAACAAATTTGCCGGTTCACTACACTGATGTGACGAACCGGCCGCTAAATCAATTTTTATGAAACAAACGATTCTCCTCTTCCTGTGCCAGCTGCTGCTGGTGGCGGCTCATGCTCAATCCCCGCTGCAATCGGGTCCGATGGTCGGTTATTCCGAGATGCGCGAGGTCATGCTCTGGGCGCAAACCAAAGAACCTGCCCGTGTGCAGATCCGGTACTGGGACCAGGCCGCCCCGAAACAAACCTTCCTGACCGACGAAGTGCAGACCGCCAAACAAACGGCGTTTACCGCCCATTTGCTGGCCGATCAGGTGCAGCCCGGCAAAAAATACGACTACGAAGTGCTGATCAACGGCAAGAAAGTGGCGCTCAACTACCCGACCTCGTTCCAGACACAGACGCTCTGGCAGTGGCGTACCGATCCGCCGGCGTTTCAGTTTGCTGTCGGCAGCTGCGCGTACGTGAACGAGCCGGACGTTGACCGCCCCGGCACGCCCTACGGCGGCAATTACGAAATCTTTACCAGCATTGCCGCCAAAAAACCGGATTTCATGCTCTGGACCGGCGACAACACCTACCTCCGCGAGGTTGACTGGAATACCCGTTCGGGTGTGTTAAAACGGTATACCCACACGCGCTCCCTGCCCGAAATGCAGCCGCTGCTGGGTTCAACGCATAACTACGCCATGTGGGACGACCATGATTTCGGGCCTAACGACTCCGACCGTGCCTACTGGTTTAAGCCGATCACCCTCGAAGCATTTAAGCTGTTCTGGGCCAATCCGAACTATATTTTTAACGAAGGCTGCACCGGGACCTTTTTCTGGAACGACTGCCAGTTTTTCCTGCTCGATGACCGGACCTACCGCACCCCGAATGACCTGAAAACCATGGAGCGCACCATGCTTGGCCAGAAGCAGTTCGACTGGCTGATTGATGCACTGAGCAGCAGCCAGGCACCGTTTAAGTTTGTGATCATCGGCGGGCAGGTTATTAACCCGATGGCGGTCTATGAAACCTACGCTACGTTTGGCGATGAGCGCAACCGGCTGATCAACGCCATTACCGATGCGAAGATTCCGGGTGTTATCTTTATCACGGGCGACCGTCACCACTCGATTGTACACAAACTAGACCGGCCGGGCACCTATCCGCTCTACGATTTCACCATTTCGCCGCTCACGTCAGGGCCGGCCAAACCACTGGCCGAAGAGTTGAAACAGCCGACCGTAATCAACGGAACGCTGGTGACCGAACGCAACTTTGCCATGATGAGCGTCACCGGCCCCATGAAAGACAGAACGCTGAAAGTCACCGTCTACGATAGTAACGGCAAAGAAAAATGGGTGCAGGAGATTAAAGCCAGTCAATTGAAATAGCTTTTTTTCGTTGTATCTGTACTGTTTCCTGACAACCTTACAGAAATTTACCAAGCATCGAGCCGTATGCAACAACTGAAAACTACTACGTTCCTTTCCTTTGTTTTTCTGTTTCTGCTTACTTCATGCAGTCTGTTCCGGTCTAAACCGGAGCCGGTCGTTTACCGGAACCCCGCCCCGAAACCCGGCAGCCGCCCCGGTGCGGTGAAACCGGCGGGTAAGGTTGTCGATGCATCTACCTACCAGCGGCAGTATGCAAAAGACGTTGTGAGTATTGCCCGCACCTATACCGGGACTCCCTACCGGTCGGGTGGTACGTCTACGTCAGGCATCGACTGTTCGGGGCTGCTCTTCGCCGCCTTTACCACAGTCGGGTTGCAGATGCCGCGCATTTCGTGGCAGCAGTCGGAGATTGGTTACGAAGTAGAAGTTGACAAAGTGCGCCCCGGCGACCTGCTCTTTTTTGTGCCGGACAAGGGGAAAGCGGGCTATATTTCCCATACCGGCATTGTCACGGAAGTGCGCGGCCGGAGCGATATCCGGTTTATTCACGCTTCCTCATCGCGGGGGGTGCGTGAAGACAACCTGTTCACCGATTATTTTAAAGGCCGGTTTGTGAAGGCAGTCCGGCCTTTCTGAGCCTCAGTACCTGCCAGCTTATGCCTGGCGGGCACTGAGCCACTTTTTCACCCACTGTAACGTTTCCCGATACGTATGATGCGGCGGGGTAAACCGCAGGGAAGGTGTTTCGCTGTCCATATCCGCCATTACCGCATCCATAGACACCCATTTCAGGTCGGCAACTTCATCCGGCTGCATCTGCAACGCCTCAAGTGGCACATCCACCCGCCAGACAAACACGCCGGCATGTTCACGGTCAATCAGCTGGCAGGCCGGATCAATAGCGACCACATCCATAACGCCCAGGTAAACCAGTTCGCCGTCGGCAGGTTTGATCCCGATTTCCTCCTCCAGTTCCCGGCAGGCCGCCGATTCGTAGCTTTCGCCCGGATCGAGGTGACCGCCCAGACAAACGTCCCAGAAGTTGGGCAGGTATTTTTTGTCCGGGTGCCGGAGGCTCAGCAAAATATCGTTTTGTGGGTTAATGACCACGATTTCCGACGTACGGTGCCAGTCACCGTCGGTATGCACAGCGGCTTTTTCTTTGGTAATGCCAAGCGGCTGATTGGCTTCATCGAATACTTCCAGGAGAACCATAGGCAAAAAAAAATGCCACCTTCCGATGGCAATTGTGTGCTGATGTGTTACTGACCCACGGCAGCCGACTGTATCAACTCCTCCCAAAACTCGCGGTTCCGGTGTTTGAGTTTCATTTCCAGGCTTTGGGCTTCTTTACGTGTTTCAAAACTTTTCGAGAATTTCAGCACCCAGGGCTTCCCGTCGGCCGTAGCCGGAACTGCTTTTGCATTATGCTGCCAAAGCGCGATTTGCAGATCACGAGCCAGACCAATATGATAATTGTCAAGCGACTCGCTGTAAATGATATAGACAGTATGCATGTATCTGACACACGAGAAGTTTCAACCCTTACTCGCTAATTACGTACTTGTAGTTTGCTAAAATACGACTTATCGGGATTTTTTTACAGCAAGATAAACAAAAAAGCCGCTAATCGTAGCGGCTTTTTATTGACTGTATTTGTGGAGATAGTCGGACTTTTTACCGCTGTACTCCACCACTTGCAACGCGGGGCTTATCTTATCCCCTAAAAAACAGCTACTTACCTTTCTGTTTTCCAACGGTTTCATTATCGTTTATACCAAGGCCATACCCCTGCCCTGTGTGTATACCGGTTGTGTTGCACTCGGAAAAAAACGTTTCGTCAACTCTAAAAAATCTGCTTGAAGCTTTATATAAGCGGCTTGTTGATCCATAAACTTCTGCTGAAGCTCTATGTATAATTCCATAGGAACCATAGAACCGTTATCTCTGTCACTCTCAATGTCGGGTTGCTTTATGGGTGAGTCATAGAACTCATCAACATCAAACTTCAATATTTTAGCATACTTATTGAGTACAAGTCTAGATATTTTTTTGGATCGTAATTGCTTGTCTACCGAGTTTCGATGGACCCCTAGTTTTTCAGCTATTCCCCTGATAGAAAAGCCTTTGTCTCTAATGATTGTTTCAAGTTTCTCCCCGTGATTCTCCATACCCAATGAATCAAGTAAAATAAGTTTGACAAAAAGTTTGACAAAAAGGATTGTTTTTGGTTATCATTGTGCGTTCGATATAACGAAAATAAAACACGACACATCGAAAACAGCGTACAAGACCATTTATTTATTATGAAAACAAAAGCGACTCCACAAAAAAGCTCCCTTGGCACTGCTTACGAAACTGCTCAGAAACAACAGAAAATGCGATTTAGCGCGGAATTGCTTGAAGCGCAATTCGCTGATGGTGTAAACTATCTGAAACGATTTCAGCAAACATGGCAATACAAATCAAATACCGGTGAAACGCCATATAAAATTGTAATAGCGGCCATAAAACACTTAGGCTTCAACCCTAACCCTTAACCTTTCTGTCACACCGGCAGCACCGCTATGATTTGTATAAAAGAGATTGATTTAATCACGACTACAACTATTAAGCACATTTTTAGGCAATGAGCAAGGCAGGGGATAAAGTGCCAAAATTCGTACTGATTCGGGATTACTTATCGAGTAGGTACGATTTCAGATTCAACACCGTAGCGGTGGATCTGGAGTATAAGGCCAAGGCAGCTACTGACTATAAACCGTTAGACCCTGCTGTACTTGAATGCGAGCTATTTGAGCAGGGATTCACAGGTTTTGAAAAGCAACTTACCGCGATGCTTAAAAACCCTGATTTTGTCGAGCGTTACAACCCGATCACACATTACTTTGAATCGCTGTCGGCATGGGACGAACAAACAGACTTTATAAACCTGCTGGCTTCTTACGTAAGAACTACCGACGATGGATTTTGGCAAGCACAATTTAAAAAGATGCTTGTACGTATGATTGCACAGGTATACGGCACCATATCTTTTAATAAGCAATGCCTAACGTTGTTTTCGAATCAGAACGATGGGAAAACATACTTCTGGGAGTTTTTGGTACATAGCACACCACTTTGGGACTACTACAAAAAGAATCCTGACATCATCGGCAAAGAATCTAAACGGGCCTTAGCGGAGAATTTTCTACTGAACCTTGATGAACTGTCTGCACTAACAAAACAAGACGTTAACCAGGTCAAAGCCACGTTCTCTGAGTCACAAATTAAAGTTCGTTTACCATACGACAAAAAAGACTCGCTGATGCTCAGAAAAGCGTCATTTGTTGGCTCCACCAATAAGCGTGAATTTCTTGTCGATGAAACCGGAAATGTCAGATGGGTAGTATTTGAAGTACTTCACATAAACCACAACAACGGGGAGCCGGGGGGCTACGTAGATGTTGATATTAACAAAGTTTGGGCGCAAGCCTTTTTCTTGTTTCAGAATAATTATCCCGTTCAGCTCAGCAAAGAAGAACTTGCACATTCTGAACAGAATAATGAGAAATACGGCCAAAGGACTGTTGAATATCAAATGCTACTTCAACACTTCATACCATGCGAAAAAAGCGATGGTGGCGAGTTTTACCAGCCTTACCAATTAGCGCAAATACTCACCATAGAGTCTGGGAACACTATTCGCATTAGCTCAGAACAAGTCGGACGGGCATTAACCAAAATGAAGGTCGAACGAAAGTCGCACAGAATAGGACAAAGTGTAGCTTACGGTTATTGGTTAAGACGATTACTTCTGAATCAGGAAAACCAACCAGCAACCCCAATTTTAGTGCCATTTTAAAAAATACTCTTTCTGATATTTTTACTTACAACACTTACAACATTCAACAAAACATACTATATATCAGTGATTTACATGTTGTAAGTATTTCTTTTTTCTCTTACAACAACATACAACAAATTACAACATTTAAGGGTGTAGGTTTGAAAGTGTTGTAGGTTGTTTTTATGTGATAGTAGTTGGTAAGAGGGAGCAAATCAGTCTGTTGTAGTCAAATGTTGTAAGTAGTAAGTGTTGTACGATGTTTTTTGAAAACTTTTAAAAAGATCTTTTCTTGAACCGTCGCTTTTTCTTTAGCGGCTAAAATAAAATTGTATTATGCCGCTAAAGAAAAAGCACAAAACCAAAAATTAAATGATTGATCAAACTATAATAGAGCAGGTTAAACAAGTGCCTATAACCTCTTATTTACTGTCAAAAAACTTCTTTCCCGCAGCCAAGCAGGACGGCAAGAATCAGTATTCGTATTGCTCTCCAATTACGAACGAAAGCACCGCTTCGTTTTTCGTCAACGAAAAAGAAAATGTATTCAATGACTATTCTTCAGGTGAGAAAGGCGATATAATCAGGTTGGCAATGATACTTGAACGTATCAATTTTCCCACGGCCATTAAGCGATTGCAATCCTTTATGGGTTCTGCATTGGTTAATTTTGACACCGCCAAACCGGCTGGCGCCACAATTAACGATACTTACGACACAACTGTGATAACGTTCATTCGAACACTTCAACACCCTGCATTATTGAACTATGCCGAACTAACCCGTAAAATTCCGTTCTCGTTTATCTCTCCTTATTGCCGGCAAATCCACTTTCAACGGGCCGATAAGAAAACCGGCATGTCAAAGAATTACTTCGGCATTGGATTCCGAACTGATGCCGGTAGCTGGGCGGTACGATCTGAAAATTATAAGTCTTGGGTAGGTCAAGCCACCATTAGCACCTTACCGATTGAAGGCTCTACATGTATCAATCTTTTTGAAGGATTCTTTTCCTTCCTGTCGGCTTGTGTATGGTTTAAGACAACCAAAATGCACAATACTACCATTGTCTTAAACTCAGTTTCACATCTTAACCATGCTCTACCGGCGCTTAAAAACGCTCACACTGTATTTTCCTTTCTGGATAATGACAGCGCCGGACGTAAAGCTTTGGACCGACTACGAAAAGAGGGCGTTAATGTCATTGATAGGTCAAAGCTTTATGCTCCGCACAAAGACTTTAACGAGTTCTTACAAACCCTATAACAATATACGCTATAGCTTTCTAATGGCTTTTAAAGGGCTTTAAACAGGCTTTTCTATTTTTTCACTCAGGCTTTTACAAGGCTTTAATCAACTATCACAATGCAAAAGACAATCATTATCGGGAACGTCGGAAGTCCGGCTATTGCCCGTCAATCAGAAAACCGTATGTTCCTTGCCTTCACTATTGCCGTAAATGATCGGTATACAGACCGGAACGGACAACAGCAGGAAAACACTACCTGGTACAACTGTACCTATCCGGTTAAAACGGATGCACTCGCACAGTACATTACAAAAGGCTCTCAGCTATATCTAGAGGGATTATTAAAGCCAAAACTCTATACGAACCGAGACGGTGGGCAAAGTATTGATTTGGCCCTTTATGTAAATGAGTTAAAGCTATTAGCTGTAAAGGAAGATTGACACATACTTTCAGAAACGATAAACCCCGGCCTACACAGACCGGGGTTTATTATTTATAACCATCCACAAAACTAAATCTCCATGACCTTCACATTCAAAGGCTGTCCTATATGCTCAATAATCCGTAAGGCTGTTTTAGGTGGGAATATTTGTTTGCCAGGCTTCCATCCTATTTCTCCCCTTATATCTTCAATCCATGCTTCAAACGTTGACATTCTTACCCCTCCATACATTACAAGAAAGTCCTTTTTGGTAAAACTGCCTTGGGTCCGAACTAGATAATTTTGGCTCATACCTACGTTTTTATGCGTTAACACTCAAATATAAACACATAGATACGCAAACCAAAAAGCACCCTAAAAAGCACACCATATTTGTATCAAACTTAATTGCAAAAGCAGAATGGCCGATACAAACGCAACATATACAGGTACTGGCGATTTCACAGACCCTGATATAGTAATTGCCCGTATTCCCGGCGGCTTTTGGCCCTGGTCGCCTAAAAAGTCGATTTACTTACCGGATGAAATACGGACGGCCATACGTCAGACAAACCAACAGGCAATTGATACAGTAAATGCGGTTAAAGTAGCTTACACCGGCAGCACGGAGGACGAACGGGCAAAATGGTTATCTGACCGAATTGCCGCTATTAATGAACGCCTTTTATTTATCAAGGCACGTACAGATGCATTACTTGATAATTTAAAAAGCTCAGGACAAAGCGGCTACGATGTTGCTTTACGTTTAATGACCTCCGTGCTATCGGCTGTCCCTCTGGTTGGTTCATTTGCCAGTTATGCAGTTGGTAAAGAACAAGCCGCCGAAGCTGTAGAAACAGCCAAAACACAGCAACTAATCCAATCTTATGCTCAGGATGTCAAGATGTTAGTTGCCCTAAGAGACACCTTCACAGGTGAACTAAAAAAAGTACAGACATCAGTTACAACAACTACGACTAGTAATGCCCCAACCGTCTCAAACACAACGCTTTTAATAGGTGGCGCTGGTTTATTGGCAGCATCATTAATCTATGCAAAAAAGCGCTCTAAGCAGCGTAAATGAAATAAAACCCCGCCCGACCGGCCCGGCACTAAGGGTAATATAAACCCGATAGACCGGGCCAACCCAAAGAATTATGAAAAAAGGCTTTATCATACTCGCAATTGTGCTGATAATCAGCCTGTACATACTTAACAAGGTTAGTACGGCAAGGCAGTTAGAGTTTTCTGTTGGAGTACCTAAGAACGTAAGTTTACGGGGCGGCTCGCTTACGTTTGACCTGCCATTAACTGCCCGTAATGTGGTCAGTGGTTCAGTAAGGGTAAAATCTGCTGACTTCGATGTAATGAGCGCCGGAAAGTTCTTAGGTAAGGCCATATTATCCGACGCAATTACAATTGCTCCTAATGGCCAAACCATTTTACCTGTTCGTGTAACAATTGCCTATTACGACCTTATTACGGCCGCTGGGAGCATTTTTAATGCCCTTAAGAGTGGTAAAGTAGGGCTTACCATTGACGGGTTAGTCTATGCAGAAGGGTTTCAGGTTCCTGTTTCTCAATCGTTCGACTTCACTTTACCCCAATTCTAACAATGGCTTTTTTTGACCCTTACTCGCTCTGGGATTCTTCTGTTACCCCTCCTACTAATGCCGAAATACTGGATTACCTTGATGAAATCGGTTATTTCGATGAAGCGGATACATTGACAGATACCCGTATGACGGCTGATGTAACAGCGGCTAAACAACAGGCAACAACAACCGGTAATACAAAGCTGGCCAATACCCTTGATTTCATTTTGAAATATGGTGATAAGGCACTTGCTATTCTTGTACGCAACGGTGTTTTGAAAAACCAAAATCTGTTGCTGGCAGGATATACCAACGTCACGGATACGACCGGACGTTATGCAGCAGATAAAGACACTGCAACAACTACAACCAGTAACGCACCGGACACGACTAATCGGGTGTTTAACATCGACTTCACAGACCCTAAAGTACTGATTATCACATTCTTGATATTACTGATTCTGGGGTATTTCCTATTTCTAAACCCTTCTAAAAATGCCAAACGTTAGAGTTGCCCAAATCGGGCAAACAGGTCTCAACCGTCCAATTTTCGAGGTTGTCCATGAAACCCGGCGGTATGTGATGACAGGAGACGAAACCGGCCGGGTACGGTTACGAACCCGGCAGTTTCTGAAAAGCATTGGTGTCTTTTCGTCTGTTGCAAACAAGTTTTCTGATGAACCAACACCAGCCTTCGCTACTGAATTAAAGTTCGCGTCTGACCAATCTACCACATTGGACGACCGCTTTAACGTGCAGTCGTTGGGTAGTGGCTTAAAATTCGTCAGTGACTTTACACCGGATAAAGGTTGGACCAATCTTAACCCTGTTTTCTCCCGGACAATTTAATTTTTCAATCATTCTTTAACCTTTTCCTTTTTCACAATGGCAATTGTACAAGTCGGCTTTTTAGGCCGTACCGGCCCCGTTTTCGTAGATGATGCTACTGTCGCCGGCAAAAAAATCATTCTTGTTGGTGATCTGAATTTAGGTAAGCTGCAAGCTAAACAGCCCGCTTTTGCTGATAACCTACGAGGGTCTACCGCAGGTGCAAACTTTGTCTTTGATTACGCTTCCGCAGATTGCGCATTAGGCCCATACACTGACAATCAAATCGTTGGCAACATTCCCGCCTACAAGCAGCCATCAACAGGCATTGCATTTGACTATTATATTGATGTTGCGGGGGATTGGGTAAGTATGCCTGCTCCTACAGGTGGCACAGCAACAACCACAACCGGCACAACAACCACAACCGGCACTACAACTACAACCGGCACTACCACAACAGACACCAAGTATTCAGCACCAACGTTCATGGAGCAAGTACAAACATTCCTGTCAAACTACTGGTGGCTCGTTGCACTTATTCTGCTCGCTGTTCTCTGGAAACCGTTTATCGCTCCGGCCCTTGGAATGGGCAAGCGGAAACGCCGGTAATCGTATACAAAATATTTTGGTTGCCCAATCTGTATGGGCTTGGGCAACCATAAAAACACAGTTCTACCCCTTAATCAATTTGCTACAATGGCAAAGTATAAGAAGTACCCAAAAAGCCCGAAGCAATCAGCGAGTAAAGAAGTTTGGGCGCGTCACGTTGAAAAATGTAAGGATGTTGACAAATACAACGCGCAGCTTGACAAGGACAAAAACGCAAAAAAATCACTGATCGCTACGGCGAAGAAAATCAAGGCAAAGCGATAACATAAAGCCCGGCGGGCATAGCTTTCCGGGCAAGTTTCTACTCATAACCGAATCCTAAACTATGGACACTGTAGAAACCGCTATCGAATATCTACGGCATAACCAGACCGCATATTGGTGGGTATTCTCAGGTAATTCAAAAATTGCGGAATGCACGAACACCGATAATGTAGAAGATAGTATTTCAAGGTTTCGGGAAGCATCTCGTTTTTGGCCATCTGGTTCTTACAAGCTGGAGTGTTCCGACAAAGCGGCCAATCGGTCAGGTTCCTTTAAGTTTCCATTTTCAAAAGGCCAGGGACAACCAACCAGCCAATCCCCTACCCCAATGGCACAAAGTAATAATGCCTATGGCATACCTGATCATGTGCTTTTACAAATCCAGAACGAAACTCGCCGTACCCTGCTCTTTGAGCAAATGCATGACAAATTCGGGCCAATGGTGGATCTGGTTAAAGATCTGGAAAAACGCGTCGAAAAGCTAGAAAAAATATTGGCAGATGAAGACGAAGACGGCACACCTGACATTCTGGAAATGACACGTAAAGGCGCTGAACTGGCTAAAGCAGGCAGCGAAATTAAACGAGTATTTGAGGGCGGAAAGTTATTCTAAACCCTTTCCCCGTAGACCCCAAACCCAACTTCTACCATTATGGCAAAAGAGCTTAATCAACCTGATAATCAAGCACAGGTAATAACCAAAGAGTATGTACAAACGGTTTTGGCTGATCTGTTCTACTCGCTTACTGATGCAACCGGCGATGCCGTTACGGCAATCACAGTACTTGAAGAACTTCGGGACGGCGTAAAAGCAGACCCGGCATTTAGCCGTATGATTTTTACACCTGACAACATCCGTAAAGCTATCCAGCTTAAGGAAAAAGCACAAACAAAAGGCGGGTTGAAACCTGCTGATTTTGAACAGGCATACCCTGAACTTACAAAGCAAATTCCGTTTTGGGGTGTCTTAAAAACCTTTATCTAAATGGAAAATGACCGGCTTAAGAGTCTCAATGACGGGGGATACAACAATCTGCTTTTGATTGGCTTAGGAGCAACGGCCGTATATCTGTTAGTAAATGGTGTCAATAAGACCCGGCAACAACTGTACTTAGAGCAAGCTGGCATTGACAAACCAACACAACAGGCGCAGGCTTTACGCGATGCCATGAATAAATCAGGCATCAGTTATCTAATGTCTGTAGATGGAACTGATGTTGATTTAATTATGCAAACAGCATCGGCCATTGAAAGCTACCCGGCTGTTTCAGACGCATATAGAACACTTTACGGTTCTGAGTTGACACTTGATTTGCAGAATGAATTAAGCCGGACTGACCTGCAAAAGTTTTACGACATCGTATATAAGCGAAACGGACAAGGTAGTACAACGACAACAACTACTACAACCAGTAATGGCACCGTAGTAACTAAGACAAAGTCGGTTGTAGCGATTCAAACCGTTAATATACGCTCTTTTGAAAAGCCTACGGTTATCGAGCGTCAGGCAAAAAAAGGGGAAACCATCGGGACATTTGATAGTGAACAAGACTTAATGGTTACCGGCACCAAAACCCGTTTCGTTGTCGTCAAAACCGCACACGTTTTTGACTGGCTTTACGATGTGAAAGTATACGTCCACAAAGCATCTATCAAACTGGTTTAACATGGCCCTTGCATATGAAAGCATGGTTCCGGCATCTTACCGGACTGCATTTATCGAAAAAGTAAAAGTGATTTCGGCCCGTCTGGGTATTAAGCCTGATTGGCTAATGATTGTAATGCGGTTCGAGTCAGCCGGGACATTTTCGCCATCGGTTAAGAATCCGAATGCAAATGCCTATGGCCTTATCCAGTTTACCCAAGTGGGGATTAGCGGCTTAGGGGTGACATTAGACCAATTGCGTAACATGGATGCTATTACTCAATTGGACTACGTAGAAAAGTACCTAAAGCCTTATGTCGGAAAAATGACAGATGTGTACCAAGTATACATGGCGGTATTCGCTCCTGCTTATGTCGGTCGCCCTGACGCACAAAAAGTTTACGGTAGCCCATCTGTTCAATACACGGCAAACAAAGCACTTGACACAAACAACGATGGAGTAATAACCATCGGTGAAATTAAACAGGTAATAAGCCGGTACATCCCGGCAGGCACAGATACAGGCCAAACCGTAACCCAAGCATACGGTCCGATTTTGGGCGCTATTATAATTGGTTTTATACTTTTCAAAATCTCCTAACCCAAATGCCAAAGTTATTTATTCCTATCTCTGAAGACAAAACTGTTACCGCCAAAGTCGGAGACAAAACAACGATTATCAATACTGGTACATCCTCTGTTTTTGTAACAGATGCTGATACTGACCAAGCCCTGGAAATCCTAGAATATGGGCCAAAGCAAAGCGTACTGAATGCACTTTTCGCATTGAAACCAGGCGAAACACGTTCGCTAAAAACAGGCACTTACAATGTGTCGATTACACAAGGCTTTGGCGGTTCTGCTGTCCTATTCATTGAAAATTAAGTAACCCCGATTTTAACTAAAATGGTAAAAAGCTTTGTGTCCCGGTCAACATTCCGGCTATTGACGTTGGCCCTAAATACACCTCAAACAATAGCCATTGAGGGAGACGAATGTCTTGCGCAGGTTTTGACAAGTGGGCAATCAGTTCAGATTACTCGGCAGCGTGAGGCTACTATAGTCCAGACGTTCCCGACTCATACAGCGGTAACGGCTGCAAACTCGACACTGGTAAAGCCAATTATTGATGCAACAATGGGAATGGTCCGACTTGACAGTAACACAACTGTTGCGAGTTTAAATAACTCGCTGTCTCCTTACCATTCATCTGTTGGGATGAAGGAAAATGTAACCTTCAACATGTACACAGGAACCGGCACCGTTGATGTGTTAATCGAAACCCGGCATTATGTTCCCGCCGACGAACTGACGATCTAAGCACACGACGATCCAAACCATTACGGGCCGGGGCAACGTCCCGGCCCTTTTTGTTCACCTTGACCCTATCCCCTAAATGAAATATTTCCTACTGATGTTAATGCTGCTGGTAACATCATTGTCATTTGCTGGCAGTCAAAACCATTCCCATTACCGGCCCAAAACTCTTCTATACGCCGAATATGTACCAGCGCCTTATCGGGCAGCATTCATCAGTGAAGTAACAGAAATGGCAACACGCTTAAAGGTGCAACCCGAATGGTTAATGGTTGTAATGCGCTTTGAAACTGGCTCCAGCTTTAGGCCCAATATTCGTAATAAATACAGTGGTGCCGTAGGGCTTATCCAATTCATTCCGACAACAGCAAGCCACCTTGGTACAACTACGGGGCATTTATCCGGGCTGTCAGCCGTCGAACAATTAAAGTGGGTAGAAAAATATTTCAAGCCCTATTGCGGCCGAATGAATAACCCTTATGACGTTTACATAGTGGTTTTTGCTCCGCGCTTTTTGGGCTGTCCTGATCATACCGTTTTGTATCGACGCCACGGCAAAACGGCATTAGACAGGCGGCGCTATTCCTACAATCGTGTATTAGACACCAATCGGGACGGGCTAATAACAATTACCGATGTTAAAAGCCAGATACGACGGTTTGTTCCCGAAACAACTTAACCATTCATTATCATGGAATTACAGGATTTTGATAAAGAAGCGGCTGACTTAAAAGCTAAGTTAGATGAAATTGAAACCCAAAAACGGGCAGCAATTGAAAGGCAACGCGCAGAGCAGTTAGATAAGCTGGCAGAATTTGAAGAACTAGGCGAAAGCTACCGGAACCAGGCAGAAAAAGCGGCTATTGCTGATAAAGCGCTTTTGTATCGTTATGCTGATGATGCAGACGAACAAGCCTTTCAGCTACGGAAAGAATTAGGGATTTTACCCGAAAATGTAAATACCCCTGATGAACGCGGGAAAGCTGAAAGTTTACGTTTTCACCGTCGAATCAATTCTTTATTTTTTGCCAGCTTCTTTTCTCTTATAGCATACTTCCTGAGCGACTTTACGGCAGGTCAAATAGAAACGGGGTTTATATCCTATTTGCTCAAATACGGGGCATTAATCCTTTTCAATATTTCGGCCGCTTGTGGTGGTGTCTGGTTAGCATCTATCGTATTGCAACGATTTATGCCAAGCTATACACCAGTAAACTTTAAGGCTGATTTTTTTGCTGTTAGTCCAGCTGTTCGCCTGTCGATCATTGCCGCCGTTTTTGCCGCAATTCTTTACTTCTTATCATCTGCTTTACCTCATGCAAACTAGCCTGATACTTTCCGAGCCGTTTAACAGTTGTGTCTACCAGCGCGATAAAAACGGCTTTGCTTTCATCCCGGTTGCTGGTAGTGGAGCAGTTGGATTAGATACCGTAATTGCCACGTTTACACCGGTAAACGGTGGGCAAAAAACGACACAATCCATAGCAGTAGATAAGTCAGGCAATTTTGCCGGCACTGTTGGGGTTACTGGTGGATGGTATTCGCTGGTGGTTAATGGGAAGTCTGTTAACGCTGCGAACATTAACCGTGTGGGAAGTGGTGAAGTCTTTATAAAGTTCGGCCATTCTTACATGGATGGTGGGCACGATCAGATTAACCAGAAACCAGCCAATGACCCAAGGGTAATTACATTGCTTGATACAATGGATAAACGGGCTTATGAGTTCGGGCCATTGACACAGCGTATTGGGCCATTTAATACCGTGCCTGATGCCTGGGGAGTATTTGGTGACAATCTGGTAAAACGTATAGGTGTACCGGTATTGATCTACGGCGTTGCTTATGGTGGTTCAAGTCTTAAAATGACTTACGAGTTACTAGCCGGGAAACAACGTTCTTCCTTGCCGCCGGGTACAACAGAACCAGCATCCAGAATGCCTTATGCCCCGCTTGAAACAGTGCTGGAACAATATATTCCGCGTACCGGTTTACGGGCAGTTCTGGTAGAACATGGATATAATGACAGAGGTACGAGCCGCCAAGATTTTACAGAACAAATCAAGTACGTTTTTACGGCTATCCGGGAACGCTACAAGATGCCCAATTTAGCCTTTGTATTGGCTCAGGAGCAATTAACGGCCGTCGCTGGCTCGCTATATGACATCCCTACAGCACAGGCCCAAACCGACGTTATTAATGCTTTTCCTGATGTCTGGAAAGGAGTTGATTTTAATAGCTCTTACTGGCTGTCAGCATTCGGACAACATGACCATTTATACGGTTTAATGATTGACCAATACGGCACCGATTGGGCAGACTCATTAACCAATCAATTCTTTGTCGATAGTACGCCTTATGGGCCATCACTGGAAACAGAAGTCTTACCCGTTGTGCTTTACGCGGCACCAGGCACCATTAAGACATTTGATTGGGTGCTGCTGATCCTAACTGCCTTTGTGCTGATGCTGATCTTTATTAAGCGTTCAAAGTACCTTGTCATTGGCTTTTTACTACTTGGGCTTTTGGCATTGGGCAGGGTAACAAACAAAATATAATTCTGTCCCGAATGGGCATTTTGGGCCTGAGGGACGCTGATCGCTCCAGGCTCCTGCAATGGCCAAAGCTATCACAAGCCAAAAAGTTACGGACTGACCAAATTTAATTCTGAATTGTGCTATGATTGCCGATTTGATAAACGCAGGATATTTCAGACAGATAACGACCGAAGGCCGGAAAACACTGGTTTTAAGAAATCCGGTACAGGTGGTTATAAAGTCATCTGTCTTGCGCGAACTAAAAGCGGCATATCCGCTACATGAAGAAACGGGGGGAATACTCTATGCTTATGCTGATGGTAAAGGCGGATTGATCATTAACCAATGGCGGCAATTGACCAATACGTTGACAACAGTAGAACGCAAAACTGCATATAGACCGGGTAACTTTAATGCAGCTGTAAACGACGCCTTGAATGCAGGGGCCTTACCGATCCGGTTTCACTCGCACCCTGTCAGTATTTACGAAAATCCATATGACCGGCAACCGCTTACGTTCTTCCAGAAAACCAGCGTTGCCGACCGGCATAATAGCTACATGCCCTTCAATGTCGGTGGTTATACAATTGCGCTACCAGATGGATTATTAACGGCCAACGACCGTAGTGGTAACGATATTCGGTTTTACCTATATGGAGGCTTCGTTGCTCCCGACTCATTAAAGGCGTTATTGACTGCCGAAAAGGTCTATGTGTACTTCGCTATTTCCCTGATTCTATTTGCGTATCTATTCGGTGGATACAGAAAAGCAGGCTTAGTTTTCATACTGTCTGCTATTGCATCATTGTTCGTATTTATAGCCGAAAAGCGGCCTACAGGTGTACGCAACGCTGACGGTGATTTAATCATATCAATTCCTTAAATTCTTAACCTCAATGAAAAAAAGAGATTATATAGGGCTTGGCTTATTTGCCATTCTGATTTATCTAGCTTGGGATGCCAGAAAACGAATAACAGAATTAGAAAGCACCCAAAGAGTAACTGTCAATTACGTTAACGCTTTAAATTAAAAACCAATGGGTAATCTCACACAAGATCAAGCACAGACTTTTTTAGCATTTAAGGAAGTAAAAGAAAATTTTACGGGCATAAATGTAAAACGTTTTGGGGTTAAAGTTGGTGAAAATTTAACGGCATTAGCTATTGGACAAAATTTAAAAAGTCTAAACAATGCACTTGATTCAGGTGAAAAGCTTTTTATACCTGATGGTGTAATAAATATTGGTGGAACTCTCAAAGCCAGAAACTTACCTGTCTCTATAATTGGGAACCCAAATAGTAAAATCAGGCAGTTTGAAGATGTAAATCTATTAGAAATAGACCAACGTTTTGGGCTTCATACTCCTTACCTACAAAATATTACACTTGAAGCCGTCCCATCGTGTAAAGTAGCTACCGCCCTTACAATTTATGGTTTCCCTAACCAAGCTTCAAACGATGTATTAAGGCATAAACAGTTAGGTTATTTGTCAAACATAACAATAACTGGATTTGACGCTTATACGGCACAGCCAAGAAAAGGAGGCTTTAAAAGAGGCATTTACGTAGAGACCCCAAATCAAATGACCTTTAGAGACATTCAAATAGAAGGGTCTGGAGCAAACGTAGATGATATTGGGTTTGAATTATATTCAGCAAGGGCGGCCGTTGACTCATTCATGCAAAATATCAAAATTGGTAATGTCAGCGTAGGTATTAAAGTAAGATCATCGGCAGCAAAAGGAATTGAAGGTCTCCACCTAAATCATTGTCTTGTGACAGGCTCTGATATAGGAATTGATATTGAAAGTTTAATGTATGGGGCGCCCTTTTATGTAATCGACGGTTGTCATATATCAAGTCGTAAATTTAATATTCGACTTGTTAATGTTCAGCAAGGAAAAATATCGAACTGTTTATTCTATAATAGTGGCTCGATAATACCAAATGACGTTGTATCTTATTTACTTCTCCATAATATATCAGATTGGCATATCTATGATAATTCGGGCTTATTTTTAGGCGACTCCAATGTAGTTGATCCTTATGGGATATTGCTTTCTGCAACAGGTGATATAATGTCTGTAATGAATAAAATTCATGATAATTATTTTGCACTAAAAGCAGGATCAAATAAGGATATGGTTTGGCAGCAAGGGCAAGCCTGTGTTAATAATGAAATATATCATAATAGACGAGAACAAGGAAATTTAAGTGTACGTCAAGAAGCTAAAGAGAATTTTGTTTGGTCAAATTACCCCAAAGATCAATCTGATTCATTACAGGAAATTACTTTAAAATATATTGACCCAAACAATAAACCTCTTGGATGCGAACTTGATCTATATTATTTACGTGCTGGAAATGTAATAGTAACGAGAGGTAATATTACAGAATCGACGCCTAAAATAACGCGCATTAAAATGCGTACAGGTTTACAGGCAAATTTACAATTCTCAGAGACAATGTATTTGTCAAATTCGGCTTCTTTATCCTTGATGCAAGGGGTACATGAGACATACCAGCAAGGTGAAGTGATTACCGTTTTAGCCCTAGACGAAACAAACATAAAACAAATTGGAGAAAGCAGGAAGCCAAGAAAAACGCTTTATCTTGACAGTAATCCAGCAATACCTGTTGATCCTAAACAATACGATTGTATTACAATAAATAATACGACCGCTCAGGCAATGAACATTCCTATTTCTATTATTGATGTTAAATCCGGCACTGAGATTGTATTTAAACGATATGATAATACAAGTACAGGTCCAATTAATATTAATATGACAGCACCAAATCAAATACAACAAATCAATGGTGCATTTAATACTACTATTTCTATACCGACCGATCCCGGAATGAGACAGCTAAAATACCGTTTAAATACAGGTGGTAATTTCGAATTAATTGGCTATTAAATAAATCAGCTAAAATCGTGAAACTAACAAAACAAGAACTTGCAAATGTACCGGGCGCAAATAGTCGCCGTGGGCTATTGGTTGAAATTGCTGTTGATTTACTAATCAATTTGGCTGAATCAGCCTTTGAAAAAGTGATAGAACATGTAAAAACAAAAAGAGCCGAAAGGCTGAAGAATAAAACATCTTAATGGTAGAATAGGATAACGCCGGGCCATTGGTCCGGCTGTTTCTCATAACGCTAAACATAAATCTTTTCAATGGGAACTAAAGACTTTTTCTATCTCAGTGTTTTAGCGATCCTGCTTTATCTGGTATGGGATAATAACCAACGTATAGCGACATTGACTAAAACGATAAACTCACTTAATCCGGGTGATCAAGTCGCCAGCGCAAGTCAAGAAATAACATTCTAATTATGGAACGCTTATTCATTGAAATAAATAGCCTTCGTACATTTATTGTAAAGAAACTCAATACTTTGTACTTGTTACTGGCTGATAAGCAGGGCAAAAATGATATAATTAGCGCTACAAGAATTTCAGGTCGCTTAGCTGAGTCAAATATGCCTACTTCATTTATAGCAAGTAATATAGATGAAGCTACAATTGATGCGGCCAAGATTTTCGCGACAAACAGAACAAACCACACAGGGTTACAAGCAGCAAATACAATATCAGACTTTGACGCTACTGTCAATGCAATAATTGATTTTCTAAAAGGCAACTCTAACGGCCTTGCTCCATTAGGTTCAGATAATAAAATACCGCAGATACATCTACCCGCAATTACAATTGGTGAAACCTTTACAGTTTCTTCCCAATCTCAAATGCTGGCGCTGGTAGCCCAAAATAATGATGTAGCAATAAGAAGCGATATTGGAAACCGAAGATTTTTATTGACAGGCGGTAACGCTACACTTCTTAGTAACTGGGCGGAAATTGGCGGGGCCGGAAATATTGTAAGTATTAATGGCCGTACAGGTGCTGTCGTTATTTCTAAGTCAGATGTAAGTCTTGATAATGTACCAAACGTTGATGCAACTAACCCTGCAAATATTGCGCAAAGTACAGATTATAGATTTACGTCCGATGTAGAAAAAAACTCTTGGAATAGCAAATTTGGTGTACTAGAGGTAGGTGATAGACAGTGGTTGAGCACAACAAATAAAACGACTATTGTCGCAGCAATAAATGAACTTGTCACACTACTTGGGCAAAAAGCAACGGCATCTACTGCAACTAAACGACAGGTAATTGATTTGTTAGACCGGTCTACAAACTATAACCTTGACATCACTAACTTTGATGAAACAGATTTGTATTTGAATTTAAAAGCAAACATTACAATCAACATTGTTGGCGCAGCCCAAGGTAAGAAAATATATATACGTGCTGTTCAAGGTACTCCGGGAAACTTCACATTAGACATTACTCCATCCGTAACTTATCCAAGTTCGGTAATTATGAATACGGTTGCCGGAAAAGTTAATACTTACGGCATTGTATGCGCATCAAACACAGTTTTAGACGGCAACTGGACTAAATACCAATGATTTCAGTATTTAAAGAACAGGCAGGCAAAAACGATCCTTATTGGGCACAGACTCATTTATTAATAAAAAATTCCGGGATCAACGGAAGTAATAATAATACTTTCGTTGATAGCTCTTCTAATGCTTTATCTATAACAAGAAACGGAAATGTGTCACAAGGGAAATATGGTCCTTCAAATGAATTAAGCAGTGGTTACTTTGATGGAAGTGGCGATAGCTTATTCGTTCAGGCTTCAAGCTTACTTTCTTTTGGTTCAAATGACTTCACTGTAGAAATGTGGGTTAACCCTTCGGGCCTAAATGGTAGTCAGAACTATAGTACGCTTGGAGATGGAAGTTTATTTTCAATAAATGGAAATCAATCGGATTGGAAAACAAACGGTGGCTACCTTTCTTTAAGGTCAACATATATAAATTACCTTTCCTCTAGCGGGACGGAATATAGTTCTTCAGTATTCGTTGGTGCTAATGTTGGGGTATGGACTCATTATGCTTTAGTAAGACAGAGTAATGTCATTAAAGTTTATATCAATGGAATAATTGCATTAACCATCAATAATGCTGCATCTAATTACGGAAACTCTACAAGCCAAATTGGGATTGGAATTTTTGATAATAACAATGGTGGAAGGGCGTTTTATTATGGATATATTTCTCTTTATAGAGTATCAAAGTTGGCTAGATACACAAACAATTTTACACCTTCAACAAAGTATGGAAGTGACTCAAACACTATACTATTTTTAGAATTTAACAATGCATCTATCTTTGATGCTACACGAAAAAATAATATTGAAACTATTGGTTCTTCACAAGTTAGTACAACCAATAACATATACAACCAATCTATTATTGATTTTAATGGTATCAATTCTGGTTTGAGCATCCCACATAATTCTTTATTTAATTTAACTAATCAAAATTTTACAATTGAGGTTTGGCTAAGAACAAAATCAACTATACCAGATGGGGCTGTAATAAGTAAAAGAGCAAACGGAAGCTCATTCGGGCCTTTTTTAATTTGGTTAGGTGGGACGAACGGGACATTATATTTCTTTGCCTCAAGTAATGGAACCTCATGGGATATATCTTCGGGCACTTCATTCCAAACCCTATCAGTTAATACGGATTACTTTGTACAAATTATTCGCAATGGAAATACATTTTATGGCTATTTAAATGGGGTCCAAAGGTGGACTTTCACTAGTACAGCATCTTTAATATCAAATACAATTCCATTAACTTTAGGACATAATAGTGACGGTTTTGCTAATATTCGAATAGTTGATTTCAGGTTAACCGTTGGTGTTGCTCGTCCTAATTCTGTACCAATAGTTCCTTTCCCAACTTTTTAAATAAAAAGCCCGGCCAATTGGCCGGGCTTTTTTGTTGACTGCTTATATTATTTACTACTTAGTAGCCGTAATCACTGATTCTTTTTTTATATCCTTCGTGTAGTTGAAGGATGAACCCGTAGGCGCAATATAAGTTGATGTATTGGTATTTGCAGAACGGGTAATTTTAATCGTTCGTGTTGCAGTCGTGCCCGTTCCTTTCTGATAACCGTAATACTTGACTTGATTAAGATAAGTATAATCCGGCACCTCCTGAACTGTAAAACCTCCGTTGTTATGATACGTCATATACCCTAATTCGGTCGTGCTATAACGCTCGATGAAATAGTATTGCCCTTGGGCGTTTCCAGCAAATACGGACAATGTGCCTGACAATGGCGAAGTAGATTTTACACCATCAATGGTGTACGAGGTTACTCCAGACATTGAGTATTCGCCGGGTATTGGGTCTACAGGTGTAACCGTCTCTTGTTTTTGACATCCAAACATAAGAGAGAGGGTTGCAAGGGAGAGAGAAAAAACGAATTGTTTCATGGTGTTATGAATGGTTAAATACTAGACAAACTTATCATATATTTCGTTACTGGCATAAGCTGACAACCGGCGTAAGTAAATTTCCATTGTTCTATGCTCAGTAAAACCGTTCTGTATCTGTAAGGTACGTTCATTGATCCCCAATCCAACGGCTCTAATATTTCCGGTATGCTTCCACCCATAAAGCGTGTATTTTCCTACTATTCCCAACTCATTTAAGATTTTCTTGTGCCGGTAGTAAAAGCACCCTTTACCTACCGGGATTGCTCCTGGTGTTCCTTCTGACCCAAATACATAAAAGTGAGACGCATAATTGCGGACCCCCAATGCGTTTATTAACTCTTCAAGTGGTTTAGGTATAGTAGGGGTTTTTATACGTCTGGTCTTGCTGTTCTCGGGCTTTATTACAATAGCCCTTGGCTTTATATCTCCGACCTTCAATAATCTAACCTCTTTACCTGGCCTTGAAAAGGTATAATGAATCATGTAGATGTATAGTAACAGGTAGTAATCTTGTTTTTCAATGACCTTGCCAAAAATATCAGCAACCTGCTGTTCTGTATAAGGTTCATGTAATACAGATTCAACCTTTGGTACTAGCTTTAAATGCTTCGCTGGACTGTCTTTAATCTTTGCCCAACCGGGGTCTGTAAGTTGATAAAAGAAGCTCTTGAATTGAGCAATTTCCTTGTTTCGGGTAGTAGGGTCTTGATACTGTTTAAGCAAGTGAATCCTATACTGTTCACACATAACCGGCGTAAACTTTTTGGCAGGTAGATCACTCCAACCCTTTTCTAACAGGAACGCTTTAAAGTTGGCGCCACTGTTTCGGTACACTTTGTAACTGTCAGGTCTTAGGTAGGATTCTTTGTACGAAAGGTATTCTTCCAAGTCTTGTAGGATGGTGGTCATTCGAAGAATTTTATTAATCGCGGAATATTTAAACACAAAACGCCCGTCAGGGGTTACCTGACGGGCGTTATCTTTGCAAAATGCAAATGGTGGAGATAGTCGGATTCGAACCGACGGCCTCTACAATGCCATTGTAGCGCTCTAGCCAACTGAGCTATACCCCCGCGTTTTGTGGGTGCAAATATGAGGAATTTGTTGATTCCTGTCAACTTTCCTCCTAAACTTTTTGCATAAAAAAAGGCCCTGAAAGGCCTTTTTACTCAAATTCAGCAGGTTATCGGTTATTGCTCCAGCATTTCGGCATCCGCAATAATATAATTCAGTTCGTAAATATTATCGGCGTTCAGCTTCAGCGTACCGCGGAACGTACGACGCTCATCGGTTTTAAACTTACGGCCCGATTTCTTAAACTTCAGGGCCACGACTGACTCCGGTCCGGCACCACCGCAGAAGAAACAGGCACTGTACGGGAATGCCGACAATACATATAAATTCGCTTCCAGGTCAACCGGCAGTACGTATCCTGTCAACTCTACAGGCTTTCCGTTCAGCTTCTGCACACTCGGCCCGAACGTTGGATACAACATATAGACTGACTCTTCGGGATACCATTTCTTTTTGAAAGTCACATCACGCAGAGTTTCCCAGGTCAGCTTAACCGGCTCGAACGTTGCCGGACGGAAACCAGTCAGAAAAATTCCCAGAAGGGTTGTTAAAAGCACTAAACGCTTCATAGAGTTATCAAGGTCAGCTTGTTCAATGAGTACGTAAAAATACAAAGCTTGGTTCCAAAGCGAAAACTTTCGCCGCCGCTATGCCGAAAAATTAAGAACTATTTTCAAATTGCTGTAGTTTTATGGGCATAACCGGCCCGAAAGCCGGTTTTTCAGCTTACCAATTAATAGATAAAGTTGATAGATTTTATAAACTAAACCACAGTTCATTATGTCACTCCGCTTAGGCGATATCGCTCCTGATTTCAGCGCCGATACAACACAAGGCCCTATCAATTTTCACGAATGGCTCGGTAACTCATGGGGTCTTCTTTTTTCACACCCGGCCGACTTTACGCCGGTGTGTACGACCGAACTAGGCAGAACTGCACTTTTGAGAGGCGAATTCGAAAAACGTAATGTTAAGGTAATCGCCGTTTCTGTTGATGATCTGGAATCGCACAACCGCTGGGTACCGGATATCAATGAAGTCAATAACACTGAAGTTAACTTCCCGATCATTGCCGACGAAAACCGGCATGTGGCCACGTTATACGACATGATTCACCCGAATGCCAGCGAAAAGGCAACGGTTCGTTCGGTGTTTATCATCGGTCCGGACAAAAAAATCAAGCTGACACTGACGTATCCTGCCTCTACAGGCCGGAATTTCAACGAGATCCTGCGCGTAATTGACTCGCTTCAGCTGACTGCCGACTACCAGGTTGCGACACCGGCCGACTGGAACGAAGGGGAAGACGTGATTGTGACGCCGGCCGTGTCAAACGATCAGCTGGAAGGTAAATTCCCGAAAGGCGTTACGTTTGTGAAGCCCTATCTGCGGGTTACCCCTCAGCCCAATAAATAACCGGTTGTGTAATCCGGTTGTATGAAAGGTGAGCGAATGGCTCACCTTTTGTATTTTTAGGGCCCGAAATTGCTCATTCATGAAAAGCCGCGTACTGACCCGCATTCTGGCCCGCCGGAATGCCTTCTGGATTGCCATCTTCCTGCTGATTCTGTCGGCCTGGTGGCTACTGCGGTCATGCTTTGGCGAACCCAATAAAGACTGGCGTTTTGTTAAAGCCTTCGGTATTAAGATGCCGATGCACTTTGCGCTGCATGGCATTGATGTCTCTAAACACAACCGCCGGATCAACTGGACCAAAGTGAAGAACATGGAGGCCGGTGGCGTAAAGATTCATTTTGTTTTCATCAAAGCCACGGAAGGTGCCACGCTGAGTGATAAACAGTTCAAGACCAACTGGAAAGAAGCTAAAAACGCTAATATTTTACGGGGAGCCTACCACTTCTACCACCCGACCCGCGACCCGATTAAACAGGCAAACAATTTCATCAAGCTCGTTTCCTTGTCGAAAGGCGACTTTGCGCCCGTGCTGGATTTTGAAGTAGTCAATGGCGTTCCCGACGACGAACTGGTTGATGGCCTGAAAACCTGGCTGGAGGCTATTGAGGAGCATTACGACATTAAGCCGATTATTTACACCAACGCAACATTGTATAAACGCTATATCAAAGGCAACTTTGATAAGTACCCGCTCTGGATTGCCGATTATTCAAATACCCACCTTAACAAATACGACGAAGACCAGCTCTACATCTGGCAGCATAACCAAAGCGGCTGGGTTGACGGGATTCGCGGGAAAGTTGATTTTAATGCATTTGTCGCTGAACCCGACCGGATTACGGAGATTTGTCTGTAATTTCTTTTAAACCACAGAGTACACGGAGTGATGGCACAGAGTTACACAGAGAATCTTTTACCTTTCCTGATGTCCTGATTGTCCTTACCGTTTTCTCATGGCACAGATGCCGGTCCCCATTTCACTCTTTATCTCTTTCACTCTTTATAAAACGCCGAAAGCGTCCTGCGAAAAACAGGGCGCTTCAGGGTGGTGTAGAGTAATCGGAGCGTGGATAAGCCGGCTATTGATGCCTGCATTGCCGATTCATTTTTGGTATGGATTTTAAAGAATCAGCAAAACTTGCTAAGTTGTGTTGTGCTTTAAAACTTGTTACAAATTTACATCGGTGCGTATTAACCAATATCCCCTACCCTGGGGGTATTTAGCCTTATACGTAACCGTGCTTACTATTTTATGCAGCTTTTTACCGTTGATGAGGAATACAAGCGTATCCAGACATTTGTAAATACCCTTTACCCAAATCCCGATTCGTTTCAAAAAGTTATTTCGCCCGAGCAACAGGCCGGGGAACTTACCAAACTAAAACAAGGCCTGCGCACAGAGCAATTCTTTTTCGTCGTTGACTTTGTTACCCTGACGCTATCACATGCTACCGGCCTCGGTGCTCTTGGCTACAGTGATGACAGCTTTACTTTCCGGAAATACCTTAGTATGATTCCCAATGGCGGTATGTTGCAGCTGATTACGTTACTGGGCAAGCAGACATTCCGTATGGCCGATAATACCTCAACGTCTTTCCTGAGTCCGAAACTCGTTTCCAACATTCCGCTGCAACATGCCCGCGGCCGAACGCTGTTGCTGAAACGAACCATTTCGCCCTGGCAACTGAATCAGGACGGTAAAATTACGGCTTACCTCTCTGAATTTGTTATTCTTAAGGATTACGAGGGTGAACCACTGAATCCGCGGTTCCTCGACGTTGATCCCGTCAAAGAGGAAGCCTATAATCAGATTATCCGGCAGTTGTTTGCAAACCTTCCTGCCAAACAGAACCTGTTTTCTCCGAAGGAAATGGAGATTCTCCGGCTTTATGCCGCTGACCAGCAAGGTGCACTTACGGCAAAAGAAATCGCCCAGGCGACGCAGACACAACCCATGACGATTCAGGGGTATCACAAAACCATTCTGACCAAAGCCAAGCAAATGTTCGGGGAAGACCTGCCGGTTAAAACCGCCCGCGATGTCAGTACATTTCTGCAGAAAAACCGGCTGTTATCCTAAAAACCGGGTATGGGCCAGCGGTTCGAGAATAAATTTCCGGACCATGGCCCGTACCAGCCGCGTACGCATCCGCCGGATGGGGGTAGTATAAATTTCAAGGAGCTTTCCGTTGTCATTCGTCAGGCCACTACCGGTAAACACCTCTCCGTGATAGAATGAATTTGACATAACCATTTTCTGGAGCCTCTTGACTTTTTTCTCAATACTCCCGCCCATTAGAACCGTTTTGCCGGTTCCGATAGCCAGTTGTCTGGCCTGATTCAACATCACAAGGTAGAATTGTAACTTCCGGCGGAGCGGCAACCCCGGCTTCAGCCAGTTGCAACACGACTCAACAATGTCGGCGGCATCCAGATCACCGGCATCCAGCAGCTTTTCGGCCAGACCGGGTTTGAGGTAGGAAAAGTAACGGAGCGGCTGCCGGTCGGCGGTATTCAGCACAAAGCCACCGACGCATTCCCAGCCGCGGTAAAACTGGATGACATGCGCCGCCCGAAGATACCTCATCGGTACGTCATTACCCGACATGCGCCGGTAAGCGTCACGGAAGCGGATCAATTCCGATTCGGTGTCCACAACAGCAACGTAGGACGGAAGCGGCTGAGCCCGTTCAGTCGCATAATTATCAACAAAAATTTCAGGAAGAACAGGTAGTGCGTAGGTGTTTTCCATAGGCATCCAGTGCAGGCGTTCAATGTAGATTTGTGTGAGAAGGTGGGGTGAAATGCCCCTCGTTTAGTACACTAAAATACGTATTTTTTAGCGTTAAAACAAGGTTTCCGGGCTTCTCAGAGCACTTTTTCCGACATTAAACCCGTTCTTATCCGACACATTTTCCCGGCTTCAATGCCGTTATTTATACCGGTCTGAGCAGCAGTACGCTTCTCGTTACCGGCAAAATTCCGATATTCGCCCATCAAACAAACCACTGAATTTAGCCCATGCTTACGAATCATTCCTTTTTGAACCTGCCGGCCTATGCGCAGCTGAAAAGCCATTTTGCCGACATTGAGCCGCAACACCTGCGCGATCTGTTTGCCGGAAACCAGGAGCGCTTTGCACAGTTCTCACTGCGTTTCGAGGATATGCTGGTCGACTTTTCGAAAAACCGGATTACGGCCGAAACCCATACCCTGCTGGTTCAATTAGCTGAACAGGCCGGGCTGAGCGAGGCAATCGGCAAAATGTTCGGCGGAGATGCCATCAACGCCACCGAAGGAAGGGCAGTTCTGCATGTGGCCCTGCGCAACCGGTCTGACCGGCCAATCCTGGTCGACGGCAAGGATGTAATGCCTGACGTAAATGCGGTGCTTGCCCAAATAAAGACCTTCACAGAACGCATTGCTTCCGGCGACTGGAAAGGCTATACCGGCAAAGCCATTACCGATATCGTAAACATCGGAATCGGCGGATCGGATCTGGGTCCGGTCATGGTAACCGAAGCGCTCAAACCGTATGCTTTACCGAACCTGAACGTCCATTACGTATCCAACGTCGATGGCGTACATATTTACGAAACACTGCAAACCGTTAATCCGGAGACGACGTTGTTCATGATTGCGTCGAAAACCTTTACCACTCAGGAAACAATGGCCAACGCCCACTCGGCACGGAGCTGGTTCCTCGAAAAAGCCGGTGACGAATCGGCCGTGGCGAAGCACTTCGTAGCGATTTCGACCAATAAAAAGGAAGTGGAAAAATTCGGCATCGATCCGGAAAACATGTTTGGTTTCTGGGATTGGGTCGGCGGCCGCTACTCCCTGTGGTCAGCCATCGGGCTGTCGATTGCCTGCTACATTGGTTTTGATAACTTCATTGAGCTGCTGGATGGTGCCCATGCAATGGACGAACACTTCCGGACCGCCTCTTTTGAGCAGAATATTCCGGTAACACTGGCCTTGCTTGGCATCTGGTACAATAATTTCTTCGGTGCCCAGTCGCAGGCTATCTTACCGTACGATCAGTATATGCACCGTTTTGCGGCGTACTTCCAGCAAGGTGATATGGAAAGCAACGGCAAATCGGTCGACCGCGACGGCAATCCGGTCGATTACCAGACCGGCCCGATTATCTGGGGCGAACCGGGCACCAACGGGCAGCATGCGTTTTATCAGCTGATCCATCAGGGCACAAAACTGATCCCGTGCGACTTCATTGCACCGGCCGTCAGCCACCGCCCGATCGGCGAACACCACAAGCTGCTGCTGTCGAACTTTTTTGCACAAACCGAAGCATTGATGAATGGCAAAACTGAAGAAGAGGCGGCTTACGAACTAAAAAAAGCCGGTAAATCACCGGACGAAATTGCGTTCCTGGCACCCTTCAAAGCCTTCTCCGGCAACCGCCCGACCAACTCCATTCTGCTCAAAAAGATCACGCCGCGGTCCCTTGGCAGCCTGATTGCGATGTACGAACACAAAATTTTTACCCAGGGTGTAATCTGGAATATTTTTAGTTTTGACCAGTGGGGCGTTGAGCTTGGTAAGCAGCTGGCAAACCGTATTGTACCTGAGTTAGAGACAGATGACACGATCAGCTCGCACGACAGCTCAACCAACGGTTTGATTAATTTTTATAAGCAGATGAGAAATTTTTAAAACATTGCAACTTACTGCTCTGTTAATGGGGTGTGATCAGCTGATCGCATCCCTTTTTTTTTCGGCTGATCCGCTTAGCTAACTTATCAACTCAACAAACGTTATGAACGCTATGAAAAAGTCAGTATTTGCACTTTGCCTGTTGGGCGCCGGTGCCGTGTATGGTCAGACCATGAACTCTTCGTCGACAACAACAACAACGACGACAACCTATGATTCGACAAACCGTGCGAATAACGGGGCAACCATGAGTACGCCGATGTACAACAACAACACATCGGCTACCGGAACGACTACATACGACAATGGCATGAACAACACAGGCTCGTCGAACATGAACTCGCGGAACAGCTACAACAGCACGACCACGACAACAACAACGACGTCAGATTACAACAGCGACTCAAAAGACCGGACAGGCACACGTGCTGACGGCAAGCAGGGACGTTTCGGTGTGTATGCCGGTGTGAACCTGTCACGCTTCATCAATGAGCCGATTCCTGACAACGCTTACCGCGCAGGCTGGCAGGCAGGTATCTACGGTCGTTCGGGTGGTACAGTATTTGGCCAGATTGGTCTGGAATATCGTAACTCTACCTCGAACCTGGTTCGTACCGGAACCGGCACAACGCCAGGCTCGGTAGCAAACGAAGTACGTGGTAAAATCGATCAGCACTTCCTGGCCATTCCTGCCTATGTAGGTCTGCGTGTGGGTGGTGTAGCTGGTCTCCGTATTCAGGCAGGTGCCGAGCTGGCATCACTGGTAGCGATTGGCAACAACAACTTCCAGCTGGGTAAAGACGATCTGAACCGTACGATCCTGAACGGTCTGGTAGGTGCCGGTGTAAACCTCGGCCCGCTGACACTGGATGCTGTGTATAACCACGGTTTCGCCAATGTATTCGACAATGGTGCAGATACAAAACGCCGCCTGTGGGCATTTAACTTAGGTTTCCGCTTTTAATAAGCGTGCCGGATTATACTTCATCGCTGGCTGCCCGCAACAGGGCAGCCTTTTTTATTGCTTTTCGCTGGAACCAACAAACAATACAGGCATATCCCTGTTAAATTGATAGATTAACTCAATACGTTATGAACAACAAATGGACACTTTTACTGCTGGCAGCAACAACATTCGGTTTATCGGATGCTGCTTTCGGGCAGCGCTCGTATGACTCAAACCGCAACGGACGCGGCTATGAAAACGATTACCCGCGCCGGTATGACGACCGATACGACCGCCGGAATGACAACTACCGCTCACAGCCGGACGGACGTGAATTACAACGGGCTTACGATGAAGGCTATCAGGACGGCAAGCGCGACGCCAGAGAAATGCTGCGGTCA
Organism: Arsenicibacter sp. R0_47; assembly: GCF_057652235.1. Lineage (NCBI taxonomy): Bacteria > Pseudomonadati > Bacteroidota > Cytophagia > Cytophagales > Spirosomataceae > Arsenicibacter > Arsenicibacter sp. R0_47. Next base: position 43,283 of record NZ_JBYFCJ010000035.1, read on the forward strand.
GACTACAACCGTGATCGGGAACGCGATCAGGCGAAAGAAAAGGATAACCGCAAGTCAGACTATAAAAACTTTACCTTCGGAATTTACACCGGCGCGAACTCTACCCGGTTTGAAGGTGAAGACGTAAACGGCGATGCCCTGCGGGGGCGTCTGGGCTGGCAGTTCGGGGCATTCGTACGCGGCGGCGGCCGGCTGTACGGGCAGCTGGGAGCCGAGTATCTGACGTCGAGTTCGGACTTCTATCAGGCCGGTGACGGCGCTTCGGTAGACGACATTACTTCCCGCATCGACCTGCGTTATGTACATGTACCGGCTTATATCGGCTTCAAACTGGCCGAATCAAAGCGGGGTGTTTCAGCCGTACGCCTCCAGCTGGGTGCCGAATTTGCGACGCCGGTCGGCAATAATAACAGCAAGGACTTTGGTTTCGAACGCAATGATTTTCAGAATGCAACGCTGAGCGGGCTGGCCAATATCGGCTTTGATGCAGGTCCGCTCTTCCTGGATCTGGTATATCACCACGGATTTGCCGATGTACTGAAAGAGCAAAGCAACTCAAAACGCCGGATTCTGGGCGTAAACGTCGGTCTGAAGTTTTAACCAACACATTCCGGATAAGGCAACTGGTCGGTTTATGGCTAAGGTAGTTTATCTTCCTAGCCGTAAACCGACTATCTTTGTTTTATGAACACCTTATTTCCCATCTTTGTCAAGGCTGAACAGCTCCGGATGCTTATTGTCGGGGGCGGGTATGTTGGTCTGGAAAAAGTAACGGCTGTGCTGTCTAATGCACCGGCCGCACCGGTAACGCTGGTTGCCCCCGAAATTCGGGACGAAATCCGCGAGCTCGCCTGCCAGTATCCGAACCTTGAGCTGGTTACAGACCTGTACCACAAAAACTATCTTGCGGGAAAGGATCTTGTTATTGTCGGCACCAACGATAAGGCCGTTAATCAGCAGGTTCAGCAGGATTGTAAGGCGCAGAAGATTCTGGTAAATGTTGCCGATACCCCTGCCCTATGCGACTTTTACCTCAGCTCGGTGGTCAAAAAGGGAGATCTGAAAATTGCCATATCAACCAACGGAAAGTCGCCTACCTTTGCCAAGCGCTTCCGCGAAGTGCTGGAAGAAATTTTACCCGACAGTCTGCAGGAAACGCTGGACAATCTGACGCAGATCCGCAATAAGCTAAAGGGTGATTTTCAGGAAAAGCTTGAGCGGCTCAACGAGATTACCCGCGTCATGAAATAAGCTACCGGTTGCGCAGGATAAAGAAGTAAATAACGCCGGCGAGTGCTACGTAACTGATTACTAACCACTTTTTTTTCTGGTCAAATTCGATCGGCTGGTGGTAATAGTCATATACCATTGACGTCGACAAACCTAATACCATCAGAAAGAACGAGAACACGCCGAAATCTGTTCGGTAGACACTGAAGTCGTGCATGAACCGTGCGCCCGACACGATGTAGAGAAGCCAGAAACCAAAACCAAGCCGGTATAGGTAAACGCTCAGACGACGGTCATTTTTTATATCGAAAAGGTCACTTGAAAATCGTTCTGACATGGCATCCGGTTATTCTTTTTGGTGAAGTTACTAATTTTACAACGTAAAAACAACCATTTTATGCTTGATTCCCAAAGTGTTGATACACCAACCGAATATAATACGATGACGGTTGAACTAGCCCGCGTGGACGATGCCTTTCATTTTGCTGCGACCGGCGTGTCGGGTGTTGCGCTGGATATTGATGCAGCAACTGACATCGGCGGCCACAATGCCGGTGCCCGTCCGATGGAGATGTTGCTGATGGGTCTGGCCGGCTGTTCGGCCATCGACGTGATCTTGATTCTACAGAAACAAAAGCAGGTGATCGAAGATTTTAAGCTGTCGGTATCGGGCAAACGGGAGAAAGGGGCTACGCCTGCTCCGTTTAAAGCGATCCACATTACGTACCGGCTCAAAGGCCAGCTCGACGAAACCAAAGTAAAACGGGCCATTGACCTGTCGATGGATAAATATTGCTCAGCCACGGCCCAGCTCCGGCCAACGGCTGATATTACCTACTCATTTGAGATTACCGCTTAAGTTTCATGCAACAATACCACGACCTGCTGCGCTTTATCCTGAAGGAAGGTACCCGCAAAACCGACCGCACCGGCACCGGCACAATCAGTGTGTTCGGGTACCAGATGCGGTTTAACCTTCGGGAGGGCTTTCCGCTGGTAACCACCAAAAAAGTACACCTGAAATCAGTTATTCACGAGCTGCTCTGGTTTATCAAGGGCGACACGAATATTAAGTACCTCAAGGACAACGGTGTGTCGATCTGGGACGAGTGGGCCGACGAAAACGGCGAACTGGGTCCTGTATACGGTAAGCAGTGGCGCCGCTGGGAATCCCCGACGGGCGAGACCATCGACCAGCTGCAGGATGTACTGAACCAACTCAAAAATAAACCGGATTCGCGCCGGATTATTATTTCGGCCTGGAACCCGGCCGAGGTGCCCAACATGGCTCTCCCCCCCTGCCACGCGTTCATTCAGTTCTACGTGGCACCGGCCGACCCCGAAAAAGGCGAGACCAAAGCCAAACTGTCGTGCCAGCTTTACCAGCGCAGCGCCGACGTATTCCTGGGTGTACCGTTCAATATTGCGTCGTACGCGCTCATGACGATGATGATTGCGCAGGAATGCGGGCTGGAAGCGTACGAGTTTATCTGGACCGGCGGCGATACGCACATCTACCTCAACCACCTCGATCAGGTGGAAACGCAGTTGTCGCGTGAACCACTGCCGCTGCCAACCATGCGGTTAAATCCGGACGTAACGTCAGTTTTTGATTTTACGTACGCCGATTTTACCCTCGAAAATTATGATCCGTATCCGGCCATCAAAGCCCCTGTAGCCGTTTAATATAATGAAAGCGGACACCGTTTCCCGGTGTCCGCTTTGCGCTTAACCTTATGTTCGAATTTCATAAAGACCGTATTGCGTATTTTCACCAGCAAACGATCAATGCCGAGAAGTACGTCATTCCGTTTATCGAAGAGACCTTTGCGCTCCGGCCGGGCATGCGCGTTATGGAGGTCGGTTCGGGTGAGGGTGGCGTACTGAAAGCCTTTACCAACCGCGGCTGCATCGGCGTCGGGGTTGAGCTTGTCGCCAGTAAGGTCGACATTGCCCGCCAGATGATGGCGGAAGAGATTGCGGCCGGCAAGGCGACCTTTTCGCAAAAAGACATTTACCTGGTCGACATCAGACAGGAATTCGGCGACCTCTTCGACCTGATTGTGCTGAAAGATGTGATTGAGCATATTCACGACCAGGAGCGGTGTCTGCAACTGCTGAAAACGTTTCTGAAGCCGGGCGGTGCCATTTATTTCGGATTTCCGCCCTGGCAGATGCCGTTTGGCGGCCATCAGCAGGTTTGCCGTAATAAGCTGTTGTCTACGCTGCCCTATTATCACCTGCTGCCGCGTCCGGTATACGCGGCCTTTCTGCGGGCCTTCGGCCAGGAGCCACGGGATCTGCTGGAGATCAAAGATACCGGCATTTCCATTGAGCGCTTTGAACGGATTGTAAAACGAACCGGCTACCGGACTGCTAACCGCCGCCATTACCTGATCAATCCGATTTACGAGTTTAAGTTCAAGCTGAAACCCCGTGAACAATTCGGCCTGATCACCCACATTCCGTACCTGCGTAATTTCGTAACGACCTGCGTATATTATCTGATTCAACCGGTGTAAATCCGGTTGAATCACCCCCATAAGCCTTTTACCCTTAATTCCTCTAAACCTTTATGCACATCCGGTACATGGTAATGGCTGCCTTGCTGGCAGCTGGTTTTACAGCTTGTCAGCAAGCCCTTAAAGACAATGGATTATCCCTGAAAGGCACCTGGGAGCTGGTAGATGCCACAACGATTGAAAAGGATTCTTCCTATTCGACGTTTGATACCACACACAAGATGATTAAAATCATCAACGACACCCATTTCGCCTTTCTGAACCACAGCGCACAGCCCCCTGCCGACTCAGCAAAGCATTTCTTTTCGGCCGGCGGCGGAACGTATACGTTACAAGACAGTACCTATACCGAGCACCTCGATTATTTCAGCGATCCGGCCTGGGAGCACCATACCTTTGCTTTTACGGTAACCCTTCGTAACGATACCCTGATCCAGAAAGGCGTCGAGAAGGTGGAGAAGCTGGGCATCGACCGGGTGATTATTGAGAAGTACGTGCGGAGTAAGTAGCTTTCAACTACAAAGGCAGTAAGAAATGAAGCAGCACGAATGTTTTCTTTGTGTATCTTTCCAATCTTAGTGCCTTTGTGGCTAATCTCACTGGATATGAACACACCACTCAACAAATTCGATCAGGAAGAGCTTAATGACTGGATACTGGCTGTAGAAAAATCATTTGGGATTGAATTTGCCGAAGGGGAAATCATGGCGACAACCGCTGATGAGCTACACGCCGCTATTATGGCAAAGCTTCCGGAATGGTCAGACAATAGTTGTACATCACAGCAAGCCTTTTATAAGCTCCGGCAAGCTCTCCGTACGGTTTCGTCTCACCACGACATACGGCCATCGACAGCACTCAGCATGATTTTCCCAAAACAGGAAAGGCACGCGGCCGTCCGGCAGCTGGAGCATGAACTCGGCATTTCGGTACACCTGCTGAAACCTCCGGACTGGCTGGTAACCTGCCTTTTTCTTTGCCTGCCGGCATCACCTTTGCTGCTGTTTATCAGTGGACCTCTGTTTGTTACAGTATTCTTTTCGGCTATAGGAGGCCTTTACTTTGCACAAAGCTTGGGCCGGCAGCTGTCAGTAAACACCGTCGGCGACCTCACCAAGCGCCTTTGTCAGGAGCATTATCAGGCTTTTCGCCGGAAGCCGGGAACTATAAACAGGCAAGAGGTGGATATGATCTGCCGGCAGTGGTTCACGAAAGACATCGCAGTTTAACCGCCGGAAGCGTTCAGGTAATCAGGCGATCAATTGCTCCGTAGGAGCACAACAGCGCAGCGTCGGTAACGCCCCAACCGCCACGTATCCATTGCTCCGTAGGAGCATAACAGCGCAGCGTCGGTAGCCCCCCCCCCAAAAAAACGCCCCGCATCAATCCGCCCTGTAGGGGCGGTACAAACGCCGGTTTCGAACCTACGGCACGAGACGGTGATTGGGAACCTCACGGGCGGGCTACCCACGCTCCGCTCTCTTGTCCCTGACGGGACAATTATCCGACAATCCGCTCCATAGGGGCGGCACAAACGCCGGTTTCGTACCTACGGCACGAGACCGTGGCTGGGAACCTCACGGGCGGGCTACCCACGCTCCGCTGTCTTGTCCCTGACGGGACAATTATCTGACAATCCGCTCCGTAGGAGCACAACAGCGCAGCGTCGGTAGCCCCCCCCAAACGCCCCGCATCAATCCGCCCTGTAGGGGCGGTACAAACGCCGATTTCGTACCTACGGCACGAGACCGTGGCTGGGAACATCACGGGCGGGCTACCGACGCTGCGCTGTATTGCCCCTGACGGGACAATTATCCGACAATCCGCTCCGTAGGCGCATAACAGTGAATCGTCATAGAAACTACTGCCGCTGCGACAGCCGGTCGTACTCCCGTTCAATCATGCTCTTTTCATCGCCGCCGTGGTAGACACTGAAATAATGGGAAGCCAGCCCGATCCCCCAACCCAGCGTTGCCCAGATCGGCCACGGATAGATGAAGCCACTCTTATTGAAAAACAAGCTCGTTACTAACCAGATCGACCATAAACCGGCTAACACGATAATGTAGGTGCGGAAGTGCATTTTAAACCCTACGCGTGCTTTAGCCTGACGCCAGATGTATGGGTCGTGTGACATATTGGTTGATGGAGTTTCCATGACTTCGGTTCGTTTAGTAGTTTGGCTGACAGCCTGTTGGCGTGTCATTGATGCATCAAAGGTAGCGTACGGCCCGGCCCGCAGCTATCAGATTCTGACCAATTGCCTAACTTGCGGAGTAAACAGGCTTTTTACCATGACAAACGCTGATATTGTCGATATACTCGAACAAACCACCAAATTGCTGGAACTTCACAACGACGATCCGTTCAAAATACGCTCGTATCAGTCGACTGCCTTTAATCTGGATAAACTTACTGACGATATAACCGGCCTGCCCGCCGCCGAACTTACCAAACTACCTGGTATCGGTAAAAGTATGGCCAACAAAATCCGCGAAATCATTGATACCGGCCACCTGACTGAGCTGGACACCCTCCTGTCACAAACACCTGAGGGTGTGCTGGATATGTTCCGGATTAAAGGCATTGGCCCGAAAAAAATCCGTACGATCTGGCAGGAACTGGGCATCGAAAACCTGCGTGACCTGCAACTTGCCTGTGAAAACGGTCAGATCGCTAAACTCAAAGGATTCGGGGCCAGTACCCAGGAGAAAATCCTTGCCTCAATGGAGTTTCTGCAAAGCCAGAGCGGTAAAATCCGGATGGACAAGGCCGATGCCCTGGCGAATGTCCTGCGGGATGCCATTGCTCCGCAAGTCGACCGGGTAGAAATCAGCGGGCAGGTCCGCCGGAAAGCGCAGGAGGTGGATACCATTCAGCTGCTGATCGGCACCAGCCAGCTGCGGGTTACCATGAACGCCCTGAACACCATTCCGTTTCTGCACCAGAACGAACCTGAATCGTCGCCGTTTGCCTGGCGCGGCACCATGGACGGCACGGACGTGCGCATTGAACTGCTGCTTTACCCGACCAGTCAGCTTGACCGCCAGCTGTTTATGCACACCGCCACCGATGCGCATCTGAAGCAGGCGGGGCAGACAGGCCAAACCTTGTTGCAGGCTGCGATGGCCGGCGACGATGCCACAGAAACCGCCATTTACGAACGGGCCGGTCTTCCCTACATCGTGCCTGAAATGAGGGAGGATGCTTTTGCCTTCCGGTGGTCAGCCTACCACCAGCCGGATGAGCTGGTGACCTGGAACGATCTGCGGGGAACGCTGCACAACCACAGTACGTGGTCAGACGGGAAAAACACGCTCGAACAAATGGCCGATGCTGCCCGTGGGCTGGGTCTAAGCTACTTCGGCATTGCCGACCACTCACAGACCGCAGCCTATGCCAATGGCCTGAAACCCCAGCAGGTGCGGGAGCAACACGCCGACATCGACCGCCTCAACGCACAATACGGCCCTGATTTCCAGATTCTGAAAGGTATTGAGTCAGATATTCTGGGCGATGGCTCACTGGATTATGATACCGAAACGCTCGCGCTGTTTGACTACGTGGTGGCATCGGTGCACCAGAACCTGAACATGGCCATTGATAAGGCAACGGCGCGGCTGATTAAAGCGATTGAAAACCCCTATACCACCATGCTGGGCCACCCGACCGGCCGGCTGCTGCTGGCCCGCGCCGGTTACCCGATTGATCACAAAGCCGTGATCGACGCCTGTGCGGCCCATAATGTCGTGATTGAGATCAATGCCAGCCCGTACCGCCTCGACATCGACTGGCGCTGGATTGATTACGCCATGCAGCAGGGTGTTATGCTCAGCATTAATCCTGACGCGCATAGTACCGACGGATTACAGGATATGCAGTATGGTGTGGCCGTTGGCCGCAAGGGAGGGCTGACGAAAAACATGACGTTTAACGCCCTGACGCTGCCGGAAATCAAAGCCTGGCTGATTAACCGTAAACAGCAGAAAGGCGTATAAAACTAACCTTACCCATAGTTTACCATAACGCTTCAACTATAAACAAATTGGTATTTAATTAACTTTTAATAATCCTCAGTGGACAGAATGGTGCTGTAAAACGAAAAATTTGTCTTTTATTTAGGTTATTTTATTTCCTAAACGCTCCTGACATGTTTGTTTTTCAGCCGGATAAGCCCTGCCAATCAGGCAATTGGCGGGCTATTATCCTTCTGATTGCTGTTCTTTTTCTGACAGGTCTGCACGGTATTGCCAATGCCCAGACAACAGCACACACCATTGCCGGTTATGTGCGCGAGACCAATACCAATAAGCCACTTTCCGGGGTTACCGTATTCGTGCAGGAGACCCGTCGTGGTACGACTACCGACAAAGACGGCTATTACCTGATTAATATTCCGGCCGGAAATTACAGCCTGCTGATTACGTCGGTTGGTTATCTGAAACAGACGCAGAAAATCAAGGTCCCGCCCAGCGTTTACGAAAACAATATCCTGCTCTCGCCCGACACAAAACTGCTGGACGAGGTTACGGTCAGGACTGAAACCGTAGACCGGAACGTCAAGAAAATTGAAATGGGGGTAACCCAGATGTCGATCCGGAATATCAAACGGATGCCGGCCCTGATGGGTGAGGTCGATATTGTCCGCAGCCTCCTGCTCCTGCCCGGTGTCTCGACCGTAGGCGAAGGTGCAACCGGCATCAATGTGCGCGGCGGCAGCATTGACCAGAACCTGGTCCTGCTCGACGATGCGCCGATTTATAACTCGTCACACCTGATGGGCTTTTTCTCGGTGTTTAATCCGGATGCGGTGCGGGACGTAACGCTGCAAAAAGGCAGTCTGCCCGCCCGTTATGGTGGCCGCGTATCGTCAGTGCTGGACGTACGTTCTAAGGAACCGGACAACGAAAAACTGACCGTTAGCGGTGGCGTTGGCCTTATTTCCAGCCGGTTAGGCATTGAAGGCCCCCTGTCCCGCAAAACAACCGGTCCGCCGAAGCTTACCTTTCTGGCCGATGCCCGTCTGTCGGCCAACAGTTTTCTGTTCCAGCTCGGGCCGCAGAGTATCCGCGATACCCGTGCCAGTTTCTACGACCTGACGGCCAAGGTAAAGTACCTGCCGAATGAAAAAAATACGGTCTGGCTGTCGGGGTATGCCAGCCATGATTTTATCCGCTTTCCCTCTGACTCCCTGCTGTCGCTCGACATCAACTCCTCGCGGACCGATTTTTATTACCAGACCACCAACGGATCGGTTAAATGGACCCATACGTTTAAGGACAATCTGTCTTCGACCATTACAGGTGTGATGGGACACTATTCGGCAGCCCTTGCCGGCCCAGACTCGAGTAATGCCTTCCGCCTCCAATCAGATCTCTGGACAAACATTGTTAAGGCCGAACTCGATTATACCACCGGCAAACATAAGCTGGCGGGCGGTCTTCAGGCAACCATGTACCGGCTTTCGCCCAATTCGCTGATTCCGGGGCCGCAGTCAAACGTATTGCCGGTCATTCTGCCACAGGAACATGGTCTGGAAGCCGCTCTGTTCGTAGAAGATGAAATAGCGCTGACCAAAACGCTGTCGACCATTGCGGGGCTGCGCTACAGCCAGTTTTTTAATTATGGTCCGGCTACGATACTACAGTATACCGGCTCCGGCGGATTGCTGGCCGATAATGTCAGCGGCGAAAAAACGTATGGATCCGGCAGTGTAATTAAAAGCTATGGAGGGCTGGAGCCCCGTCTGGCATTCCGCTGGAGCAATCAGCCCGAGAGCTCGGTAAAACTGTCGTATACGCGGATGCGCCAGTACCTGAACCTGATTTCTAACACCACCGCCGCCCTGCCAACGTCGCGCTGGAAACTCAGTGATACATACACTAAACCGCAGATTGCCGATCAGCTTTCGCTGGGCTACTTCCGGAATCTGGACAATAACACCTACGAAACGTCGGCCGAAGTCTATTACAAAAACATTCAGAATGCGGTTGATTACCGCGATGGAGCCCAGTTGCTGCTTACCCCGAATCCTGAAATGGAGCTGCTTCAGGGCAAAGGCAAAGCCTACGGGCTGGAGCTGATGGTGAAGAAAAACAAAGGCTTCCTGACCGGCTGGTTCAGCTATGCCTACAGCCGCAGCCTGTTGCTGATCAATGGTCCGACACCGGGCGAGCGGGTGAATAACGGCAACTGGTTCCCGGCCAATTTCGACAAGCCGCATACCGTCAATGCCGTCGCCATTTACCGGCCGTCGCTGACGTTTAACGCATCCTTTAACTTCACCTACAGCACCGGCCGGCCGGTAACAATTCCGTATGCCAAGGCGCGGGTCAACGGCGTAATTGTACCGATTTACCTCGACCGGAACCAGCAACGGATTCCGGATTACCACCGGCTTGATCTGTCACTTACCTGGGAAAAACATCCCGAAAAATCGAAGAAATACTGGTATAGCTGGGTTTTCTCTATTTACAACCTGTATGGACGTCAGAATGCGTACTCTGTCTTTTTCAAACTGCGCAGCAGCTCTTTCAGCGACGCCTACAAACTATCTATTTTTGGTGCCCCACTCCCTTCGCTCACGTACAATTTCAAGTTTTAATCCGGCGAATTTGACGTAGCTGTTCCTTTATCCTATGAAATCAACGATCACCTATAGTATCTATTTCGTTCTGCTGTTTCTGGGTTCCTGCATCAAACCCTACAATCCGGATATTCCGTCAATGGAAGGCCTGCTGATTGTGGATGGACTGGTGACAGACTTTCCGGGGCAGACCTTTGTCTCCCTGACCCGCACCGCCGACTATACGGCCAGTGCGCTGAATCTGACGATCCAGAAGGCACAGGTCACGATCACTGACGACAAGGGGCAGAAAACCCCGTTGCTGGAAGTAGGCGCCGGCTTGTATAAACCGGCGTTATCTACCTGGGCAGGCATTGCCGGCAGAGCCTACACCCTGACCATTACCACAACCGACGGCAAAACATACCGGTCACAACCAGACCTGCTGAGCGCCGTTCCGCCGATTGATACGCTTTACTACACGTACAGCCGCAAGGCAACGGCCGGTTCAAACTTTGTTGATAAAGGATTTGATGTCTATATTGATACCAAAGACCCTGCCACACCCGACAACTATTACCGCTGGAGCTGGCAAGCCTTTCAGCGGGTACTTTTCTGCGAAATTGAGGTAATCCGAAACCGGTTCACAGGAGTTGAAACACAAATTCCGCACTCGTGCTGCACCGACTGCTGGGATATCAACCGGTGTTATTCGTGTGTGACAACCACCTCCGACAAACTCATTAACGGGCAGAAAATCAGCCGGCAGCCTGTGCTGCGGGCCCCTTTTGAGTCAATTGCTCCCTATTACGTGGAGGTAACCCAATATTCGATCAGCAAAGCCGCATTTGATTACTGGAAAACGGTGAAAAGTCTGGCCCAGAATACCGGCGGTATTTTTGATTCGGCACCCATTACGCTGGGTGGTAATGTCAGCAATGTAAATGATCCGGCAGAGCGTGTCTTTGGCTTCTTCGGCGCATCGGGGGCATCGACCAAAGCGTTGCTGATCAATCGCGCCAATACCGGCGACACGCCTAACCTGCTGCCGCCACCGCCGCCTGTGCCATCAATGCCACCACCTTGCCGCGTCTGCGCTGAAAGCATCTACCGTACAGCCGTCAAACCACGCTGGTGGACTGATTAACATTAGGGAATCACTCATGAACCCGGCGATATCTGCTTATCTTTGCAGCGTATGCCGAAGTTTTTGATTATCCGTTTTTCGTCCATTGGCGATATTGTCCTGACTACTCCTGTCATCCGGTGCCTGAAAAAACAGGTGGCCGGCGCTGAAGTTCATTACTGTACAAAACATTCGAATAAAGTCCTGATCGATGACAACCCGTACATCGACAAGCGGTTTTATCTGGAAGGGTCATTAAACGAGCTGATCCGGCAATTGCAGCAGGAGAAATACGATTATATCATTGACCTGCATAACAACCTCCGTACCAGTATTATTAAACTGCGGCTGGGCGTAAAATCCTACAGTTTTGATAAGCTCAACTGGCAGAAATGGCTGCTGGTCCGCTGGAAAATCAATGTCATGCCGGCGGTTCACATCGTTGACCGGTACATGGCTACCGTAACGCCGTTTGGTATTAAGAACGACGATAAGGGCCTTGATTACTTTATTCCGTACAAAGATCAGATTGAGCCGGACTGGCTTCCGGATACGCACCGGCGCGGCTACATTGCCTATGCTATCGGCGGGCAGCATACGACCAAAAAACTTCCGGTGCCGCGCATGATTGAGTTATGCCGGAAAATTAACTACCCGATTGTTTTGCTGGGTGGTAAGGAAGATGCGGATGCCGGAGAACTGATTGAAAAAACACTGGGCAGCCGGCTGATTTATAATGCGTGTGGTAAGTACAACCTTAACCAGTCGGCCGACCTGCTGCAACGGGCCCGCGTCGTTTTCAGCCACGACACAGGCCTGATGCATATTGCAGCGGCGCTGAAGAAAAAAGTCTATTCTATCTGGGGGAATACAACACCACTGCTGGGGATGTACCCGTATCAGACGCCGTTTATCGTACTGGAAAATAACAATCTCGGTTGCCGCCCCTGCTCAAAAATCGGCTATAAGGAATGCCCGCTGAAGCATTTTAAGTGCATGAACGATTTGGCACTCGACTTTGACCTGTCTCAGTAGTCGTACATAAAGACCGTGCCTTCCCGGAACGACAGAATGACCTGAAAGCCGCTTTGTACCGGTACGCCATCAACTTTAGCCGGTTTCCAGGCCGGCATAATGCCGATTGAATCTGCTACCTGATGAAACAGGTCACGGTCAGGCGCCGGTCGTTTCACATAAGCAGTGCCATCCACCCAGACATTGCCTTCGAGCGTAACAAAAGCCGGTGTCTGCGCGGGTTTAACGTGTTTCAGCCGGTCGCGCAGAAAAGCCAGAAACTTATCGCGTCCACCGGGAAAATCAGCCCGCTGGATAAACGGCTCGCATTCTACCCGTTCACCTTCGGCAGAATAACACTGTCCTGACTTCACATAACCCCACTTGTACAATTCTTTCCGTTTCAGCGAACCATCCTGATAATAGGAAAAAAACGGCCCGTTGATCTGATTATTATTAAAATCACAAGCCCAGTGCAGCTGCCCGTTAGGGTACCAGAACTGTGTGCGGCCGTGTTTGACCTTTAACTGATAATTACTGTAATGCTCCTCGGAAAGCCGGCGACCGTCTTTAGTATAATAGCGTACGGTTGCATTTTCTTTCCGGCGATCATTAAATGTTATTTCTTCAATCCCGTCGAGGTATTCTTTCCGCTGTACGCGGTCCTTCAGACGTTTGGCAAGCCGTGGATCATCTTCATCAGTCATCCCTACCAGCAAGCCCACCAGCATACAGATGTATAGGCTATTCATTGTATTGAGGGTTGTTGTATTTAAAGTTATAAATCATCTCCCCAAAACGCAATATAGTAACCATAGAGAATCGGGCTATAGCTGAAAATAATACGTTAACGGCATAAAAAAGGCGCCGGTCAGTTGCCGGCGCCCGTTTATTAACCGCGTGTTCCGGCCGTATAATACAGTTCGGCCACGGCTTTCTGGTATTTTGACCGGAGTTCCGCCAGTTTGATCTGCATGTCAATCAGTTTGCTTTCGCGGGTATTGACCAGAAACAGGGAGCTCTCTCCCATATCAAACTTCTGCTGCTCGGCCCGTACCAGCACGACCTGATTCCGGACCGACTGCTGCTGAATCTGAATCTGCCGTTCGAGCGCCAGCAGGTCGTTATAAGCCGCCTGCACACCGTTCTGAATATCCCGGTTGGTCTGGGTGCGTTCCAGCGTTGTCTGCTGCGCTTTAATCTGCACCTGCTTCAGCTTGCCCCGCTCCTTCCGCAAAAACAGCGGAAACAGAAAATCAACCCCTACCTTATAGTTGTTCAGGCTGAAATCGTAATAAGCCGGTCCTTGTGTTGCGAACAAAGGCGGCTGGCTCAGCAACGTTCCCGTCACATTAATCTGCGGTTTGAGCAGTTCACGACGGAAGCGCTCTTCAATGGCCAGTTGCTGCACCTTGGCATCCAGCTTCAGCAATTCAGGATGCTGGTCGGCGGCCCGTGCCAGCAGTTGCTGAAAGGCATCGGCCTTGACAACACCCTCCGCCGGCGGTTGCGGAACCGCCCGGTCCGGCAGCTCGAGAGGCTGTGAACTGTCATTCCATAAGTACGTCGACAGCATCAGTTTTGCATTCTGCAGACTAACCAATGCCTGCTCCAGCTGCACCTGACGATCCTGAGCGGTGATTTTCGCCTCAACGGAATCAACAGCAGCCGCATCGCCGATCTGCGCCCGCCGGCTCACCGCCAGAAACCGCGTATCGGCCAGGTCAAATCCTTCGCGCAGAAATGTCACCTGCTGATAGGCCAGATACCAGGTCCAGTATTCCTTCGCCGCGCTGAACCAGACTTTGTTAATTTGTTTTACCCGCTCGGCTTCGGCCGCCGTCAGCATCGTCTGTGCCTGCTTCAGGGTAGCCCGCCGTGCGTCGATCAGCAGTCCCTGTCCGAGCGGAATGCTCAGGCCGACACCGGCCAGACCGCTGTTTGACGTACGCGTTTCCGGATTTACGGCCTGCCCCACAAAGCGGTCATACGTTACCTTAAGGTCGGCACCGCCCCACCAGACGGGCACTTTCAGCTCGTTGGCCCACTTGTTATAATAGAGCGACTTGGCATCATCCGGATTACCGAACTGCTTACGGTCAAAACCAGACGCCAGTTTAGGGTCAAAACCGCCGCGTGCCTGCATCACCTCCTGCCGCGCTTCCTCGCTCAACAGGTTGGCCTGCCGGATAATCGGGTGATTAGCCAGCATCAGCGCCGACAGGTCATTCAGCGAAAACACCGCTGTATCCTGCGGCTGTGTACGCACCGGCTGTGCGGTCAGGGCGTGGCCAAGCAGCAGGAACACGATGACGATGCGCCAGCCCGTAAAGGGCTGTTTCAGCATTAATGTCATTTTTTGGCCCCCTCCGCAGGCTTCGGCTCTTCTTTGAGGCTTGGCGGGAAGCCGTTCATCTGGCGCCAGATTTCGTACCAGATCGGTACATCATCCAGCATCACCCAGCCGTATACCCCGGAGCCCAGCCGCAACTGCTTCGGCCACGGATGGTCATCGGCATGGGGCTTGACCAGTAACCGGTATTTACCATTCGTGCTGCTCACAGCATCAATGATTGCGACTTCACCGCCAAACGTACCGACAGCCACCGTTGGCCAGCCCGAAAACTGAACCGCCGGCCAGCCGTCAAACTGAAGCCGTACCGTGCGGCCCGGCGTAATCAGCGGTACATCCATTGCCCGTACATACAACTCAACGGCCAGCATTGGTGACTCCGGTTGCAGGGTGGCAATCGACTCGCCTTCCTTGATGGTTTCGCCGAGACCGGCTTTCAGGGTTTTAACGACATAACCATCCTGCGGCGCCCGGATTACATACATGCCCTGACGTACGTCGACGCTGCTGATTTTATTCCGGATTTTTGAAATTTCGCCCTCGGCTTCGGCACGGTACGACACTGCCGAGGCCTTATCCGACATGGCTTTGGCTAGTTTTTCCTGATACTCAGCCTGAATATTGCTCAGATCAATGCTGGCATTAACCAGCTCCTGCCGCGACACATTCAGTTTATTCTCCTGCGTAACCACCTTGGCATAGTCTTCCTGTAATTTCAGGCGGCGGGTTTCCAGGTCGGTCAGGGAAAATAGGCCATCCTTGTAGCCTTTTTCGTAGCGTTCCAGCCGGTCAACCGCAATCTGGTAGTTTTTCCGGATGGCAATCAGGTCTGTACTGTCAATCCGGACTTTAAAACGCGACTGCTTTACCTTGTTCTGCGCCGACGACAGTTTGAAGCGTAAGCCGGCTTCAAGCGCTTTCAGCTGCCCGTCAAGGGCTGAAATCTTTGAATCCGTAGCCTGCAGACTACCTTGCTTGGCGCCCAGCTGCTCTTCCAGGCGCTGGTCAAGATTAGGGTCAAAGTACTCATCTTTGATTTCGGAAATAACCAGCAGTGTATCTCCTTTTTTAACCAGCTGGCCCTCACGGATAGCCCAGTGCTCGATCCGGCCCGCGATGGCATTCTGGATGGTTTGCGGCCGGCCTTCGGGGGTAAGTGATGTAACGGTCCCTTCTCCGGTAACGTTCTGCCGCCACGGCAGAAAGAGGATAACAATCAGGCCGGCCAGCATAAACAGCATAAAACGCCCCAGCTTGCGGGCAGCCTGTAATTCGGGTATTGAGCGCAGTGCCTGTAGCGGATAGGTATTCCAGAGGGCTTCATCTACGCGTTGTCTTGATAAGTTCAGCATATTGAAATGGCAAACAAAGTCTTGTGAATGGATCAGACCGCTTCGGTTTCCTCGATCGGCAGGTCAGTAACGCTGCCCAGCTTCTCAACCGCCGTCAGCAGGTCAAAAACGGTATCGATGCTCATAATGAGTTTTTCAACCGCACCCGTTACCAGTACGATTACCAGTTCAGCGGCCACAAACTGACCCAGTGTCATCTGACGCTCTACAACCAGCAGGGTACCCGCAATGAGCAGACCGCCGACAATGAACGTCTTGAACGTAACTGTACTGTAGAAAAACCGTTTCAGCACCCGAAAGTGGTCATTGCGGTTTTCCAGATACCCTGCTACCAGCTTATCCATCTTACTGATTGCCGCATCGCAGTTGCCTTCCCTGCGGTACGCCGGCAGATCCGTTGCCAGCTCTTCCAGGTATGCAACTACCTTGTATTTAAACTTCGACTCCTTAAGGCTGGTTTCCAACCCCTTGCGCCCTAATACCGCTACCATAGCGGCGACGCACAAAAACGTTAACAGCCCAAAAACGATGAAAAAAGGATGGTAGAATGAGAGCAGAATTACGCCGAAGACAATTTGCAGCGCCGCCGCCGTAATGTCGATCAGCAGTTTTGGCAGGCTCTTCTGTACTGTCAGCACATCAAAAAAACGGTTCATCAGCTCCGGCGGATTGGAACCCTCCAGGGCCTCTTCCTTAATCCGGGGCAACCGGTAGGTAAACTCAAAGGCTGCCTTCGCAAAAATGCGCTGTTGCAGCACTTCTACGAGAGACATCTGCCCTACAGTCAGCAGTCCGTTCAGAATAACGCCGATGATTACCAGCCCGATGAGCAGGTAAATCGAGTTGAAGACCATGCCACTGGAGACAAAGTTAAAGACCGCCTGTACGCCCAAGGGCAATGACAGACTGATGAGTCCCGCGATAATGGCATATAAATATACGTACAGAATATCTCTCTTTTCCGTCGTCAGCAGGCGGATCAGCCGCTGCAACGGGGTAGGTGGTTGGTTAGTAACTTCCTGAAGCATAGCTATTGCATTTGATAGTTTTACTATCATTATTGATATTACAACTATTACGCCTTGACTTTTGTTCCTATCTTTGTTAACAATTTACAAATGCTCTATTAATCAATTGAATTTTTCTGCAAACATGGAATACACTGTACATATCCGGATGAACGCAAATTTATATTTGCGGGACCCGGATAGCTCTGAGCTAGGCCGTAAAATTATCCGGCAAGGCATTCTGTTGTTTGCCGATCTTGGGTTTGAAGAAGCTACATTTAAAAAGTTAGCTGAACGTATCGGCACAAAGGAGGCCAGTATTTACCGCTATTTTGAAAGTAAGCACCGGTTGCTGATTTACATTGTTGACTGGTACTGGCAATGGATGGAGTATCAGCTGGTGTATGAGACCCACAATCTCAGCAATCCGGCCGAGAAACTCGAGCGGGCCCTGCACCTGCTGCTGCACCTTAATTTGCCGGACACGATTGAAACCAGCGACTCGGCCGACGGGATTGATCTGAAAGCACTGCACGGTATTGTCGTTCATGAAGCCAGTAAGGCTTACCTTACCCATCATGTTACGCAGGACAACAGCCAGCACCTGTTTAAGCCCTACAAAGACCTGTGCAACCGGCTTGCCCGGCTGATTCAGGATATGCAGCCTCAGTATGAATTTGCCCGCTCGCTGGCCAGTACACTCGTTGAAACGGCGCATTACCAGACATTTTTCATGCAGCATCTCCCCTCGCTGACCAGTTTCAGTCGGGAAACCGGCCCCCCACAGCTACTCATTTTTTTGAGGCACCTGCTGTTTTCGGCCCTTCGGAACCCGACAGAATAAGCCGGAGAGACCCGTGAAAATCAAAAAAGACAAGGCTCCACCTTGTCTTTTTTTTTGCCCCTAAAAAACGCTGCTTTTCCGGAATAGGATAATGGGGCCGGAAAATAGCGTATTCACGGACAGTAATACAATTTTATCACTTTATTGGAAAAATACAACTCATCCGACATTCCGGGGATGCTTTTGCAGTATGCTAATATTCAGGCAAATTATCAAACAAAAAGTATGTCAAAAAAAAGAACTTTAGCCCGAAATAGGTCATAATGACACAATTCACTTGTTTATCCGATTTTACCTGAAATACTTTTGTCACGGAAAAATTAAACTTTTCGCTATGAAAAAAATTCGTTTATCCGTAGTCTCATTATTGGTAATGGGAAGTCTGGTCAGCATGGGAGGTGTATTGGCCGGAAAGAATCCGGAAGTGCGTACGGTGAAAGTTGTAAAGTCTGAGAGAAAGAAATTCCGTTTGTATATTCCGTCGACACTGCCGCTCGGTGGATCACAGGTACAGGTTGCCCTGATCGACATGGACGGTACTGTGTTGCATCAGGGTACGGCCATCGACCGCTACCAGCAGGGCATTTCCTATGACCTGAATTCACTGCCGGACGGCAAGTATTTTCTGACTGTAACCAACGATGCCTGGTGGTCATCCCAGCCGTTCGAAATTGAAGGCAACACCCTGTCGGTTGACGAAAAGCGGGTTACCCAGCTGATCCGGCCCACGGTGTCCAGCTATGCCAAAAACAAAATACAGCTTACAGTTCAGTCAACCAACCTGCCGGAGATGACGATGGCTCTGTACGACAAGAACAACGAGATCGTTTTTATGGAGAGCGTATCCGGTATCGTTAACCGGTATAACCTGTCAGGCCTGCCCGCCGGTAACTACACCATGACCGTAGGTTCACCAGCCAAAAAATTCAGTGAGCAGATTACTATTACGCACTAAGTCGCTCTCTTTCATCAGCTAACTATCCGGGACAACTCCGTTGCCTGGCATACATACGGACGAAACCCCGGTCTGAGCAGGCCGGGGTTTCTTTTTTTGCTATTCAGGCGGCCGTATCCCGGCGGCCGTATTCTCAAAAGACCGTTCGTTCAATAAGTTATTGATTTATGAAGATGCACTATTAATTTAAAGTTCCGGCAAAAAAATAGTATACCATTTAACAACTAGTAACGGCATCTGCACGCCATGGAAAGTCTGGATAAAGAACAAACGAAGGAACTGATTGCAATGTGGGAAAAAACGGCCTGTTATCTCTGCCGTTTTCAGACAACACACTGGAATGAATTCAGTTTTGAGCAGCACCTTGATGTAAATGCATACCAGAACAGCCTGCTTACCCGCGCCTATGATCTTCAGAACCGCCCTGCTCCGCCCACATTCCGCCAGGCCGATCACTTACTGACTATTGTCCGGACAGCCACCTGCCGCGGCCTTACCGTTTTTGACAAAACCAATGACCTCTCGGTTTGCCTGAGCTCAGGCGCGATTCTGGTTGCGCTGGCAGCCTACGTTTCCCGCGCGGATTCGGAGGGCATTCAGGTTGTGATCAGAGAGATGGACAATGTGCTGGCCCAGGTTAATGCGTAGGGCATAAAAAAACGTTTGAAAACAGCCCGCAGGCTATTTCCAAACGTCAGAAGTTCCGCAGAACAGCTTATTTAATCCCTACCAGTTCGATAGCGAATGTCAGTTCATGACCAGCCAGCGGGTGGTTTGCGTCGAGCGTAACCGACTCCTCTGTCAATTCACGGACAATGACCGGAATCGGGCGCGGATTACCGTCTTCGTGCATATTCAGTGTCATACCTTGTTCGAGAGGAATGTCGTCCGGAATATCCGTCCGGCTGATCGTAAAGATCATCTCCTCATGAGCAGGTCCGTAAGCCTCTTCTACGGGAATATTGATTGTTTTTGACTCTCCGATCGACATGCCGGTTACGCCGTCATCAAAGCCTTTGATAACCTGACCGCTGCCAACAACGAATTCCAGTGGTTCACGACCTTCTGAAGAGTCAAACAATGTTCCGTCTGTCAATGTGCCCGTATAATGCACCTGTACAGTATCCCCGGTTTTTGCTTGTGCCATATCTAGTTTACTATTTTTTTGGCAAAACTAGCAAAATGAACCTGGAAAACGGATAATGGATAGTGAACAATGTAAAATGCTTACTAAATGAACATTATCCGGAATCCGTTTTCCAACACCCGGCCCTTTAGTAAGCGCGGGCGAACACCACGCGGCGGGCTGACGGCTGACCGGAGAAAACGCAGGTCCCCGCTTCGTCTTCCGCATCAAACGGAATACAGCGGATAGTTGCTTTAGTCTCCTCCTTAATAGCCTCTTCGGTTTCAGACGTACCGTCCCAGTGCGCCATGATGAAACCGCCTTTTTCGATCTGGTCCTTAAATTCGTCCCAGGTATCAACTTTGAACGTATTGGCCTGACGGAAAGCCAGCGCTTTCTGGTAAATCGACTGCTGAATATCATCAAGCAACGCCTGAATACGCTCCAGGATACCGTCAAACGGAACAGTTTCTTTTGTTTTCAGGTCGCGGCGGGCAATTTCAACGGTACCGTTCTCAAAATCGCGCATACCCATTGCCAGACGAACCGGCACACCGCGCAGTTCGTATTCGGCAAATTTCCAGCCCGGCTTGTTGGTGTCGCTGTCGTCGAATTTCACCGAAACACCAGCTTTACGCAGGTCTTTCACCAGCGGCAGAATCCGCTCCGACAGTTGCGCTAGTTGCTCCTCATTCCGGTAAATCGGCACGATCACAACCTGAATCGGTGCCAGTTTCGGCGGCAACACCAGTCCGTCGTCGTCCGAGTGCGCCATGATCAGCGCGCCCATCAGACGGGTACTGACGCCCCAGGATGTGCCCCATACATATTCCTGCTGGTTGGCTTTATTGAGGAACTGCACGTCAAATGCCTTCGCAAAATTCTGGCCCAGGAAGTGCGACGTACCGGCCTGAAGCGCTTTACCATCCTGCATCATGGCCTCGATACACATCGTATCTTCGGCACCGGCAAAACGCTCATTCGGAGTTTTACTGCCCCGGACTACCGGCACCCCCATCCACTCTTCCGCAAAACGGGCGTAGACATCCAGCATCTGCCGTGTCTCGGCTTCAGCCTCTGCTTTTGTAGCGTGAGCGGTATGGCCTTCCTGCCACAGGAATTCCGCTGTACGCAGGAAAATCCGCGTACGCATTTCCCAGCGTACCACATTGGCCCACTGATTGATCAGCAGCGGCAGGTCACGATAGGATTGAATCCAGTTTTTATATGTGCTCCAGATTACGGTCTCCGATGTCGGGCGCACAATCAGTTCCTCTTCCAGTTTCGCTTCCGGGTCAACGATGACACCCGAGCCATCTTCTGCATTCTTTAGCCGGTAATGCGTCACTACTGCACATTCCTTGGCAAATCCTTCCACATGCGAAGCTTCCTTGCTCAGGTAGGACTTGGGTATAAACAACGGGAAATAGGCATTGGAGTGCCCGGTTTCCTTGAACATATCATCCAGCGCCCGCTGCATTTTTTCCCAGATCGAGTAGCCGTAGGGTTTGATTACCATACACCCCCGGACGGCTGAGTTTTCAGCCAGATCTGCTTTTTTGATTAATTCGTTATACCACTCCGAATAATTTTCGCTGCGTGAAGGAATCGCTTTTGCCATCTTAATTTAGTTGTCCGTTACCCTGTTTTTTGATGTCACCATTTAGGCCAAATAAAAAACTTTTAACCGCGTTTAAACCCTTATCACCCATTTTGGGTCTAATGTATAAAAGGGCTTGCAAAGATAGGTTTTTATACTATATTTGTAATCAAAGTGCTCTTCCAGGCGTTATTACCTAAAAAGTACGACCATTTGGAGTTTCCAATACAAAACTGACTTTTTCCATGAAAACGCAACGCACATGGCAATACCTAACCATGGCTACTTTGCTTAGTATTTGGGGTTGTACCTCAACAAAGCAGGTAGCGCAGCGGTCCGGTGAAGTCGACGATCTCTACGCCAGTTCAGCCAATGCGGTTGTATTTGCCGACAATCGTCAGGAGTACACCGAACAAAAGACCGAACGCTCTCTTCAGCCGCAGCGGCAACGCTCCGGAGCAACCCTGAACCCTGACTATACCGACGAAAAGGTGGGCTATAATCAGAACCAGGACGAATATTACACAGAATTAACCACCCGTAAGCTACAGCGCGGCCTTTCTGCCGATCCGGGCTGGGGTGGCAGCGCCGACGATTACAATGCCGGCTTCGTAAATGGATATAATGCCGGTTCACTGGCGTATAATTCATGGAGCTGGAACCGCTGGGGGTATAATAACCCGTTCAACTCCGGCTTCAGCATCGGATTGGGCATGGGTTCGGCATGGGGATGGAACAACTGGGGCCTGAATCGCTGGAACACCGGATTTTATGATCCGTACTGGGGTAGCTATAGCTCAATGGCCTACAGCCCGTGGGGCTATGACCCGTACTGGAGTTATAACCCCTGGAACTACGGTTACGGCGGTTATTACGGTGGTGGTTACTATGGTGGTGGCTGGGGACGTCCGGTTATCGTTAACAACAATGTTGTTGTTAACGGTGCTGATCCTTACCGCAACTATCGCAACAGCGGCCCGCGTACCGGATCAGGTACCGGTCGTTATAACAGCGACTTCGTAAACAGTGCGCCGTCGTACAATCCGAACGGTGGCCGTGGTGCAGCAGGCACGAACAATCCTCGTTCGACCTATTCAAGCGCTAACGGTTCGCCTTCATCAAGTGATGGCTATTATGCCCGTCCGCGGCAGAACAGCCGTGGCGGCAGCTATTACTACGAAAACGGAGCCTCGACAAGCGGCGGCCGGACCAGCTCGGGCAACAGCTCATCGGGCTACACCGCGCCAAGCTACAGCAATTCCGGCAGCAGCGACTATTATGCCCGTCCGCGGCAGAACAGCCGCGGCAGCAGCTATACACCGCCATCGACATCATCTGATTACAGTGGTGGCCGTTCAGCAACGTATTCAGCGCCGTCATACCAGTCACGGAGCTATGAATCACAGCCAAGCCAGTCGCGCAGCTATGAATCGCCGTCGTACAATACACGGAGTTCACAGCCTAGTTATTCGGCGCCTGCACAGCAAAGTACACCTTCGTACAACAGCGGCGGCAGCCGTGGCGGTGGCAGCTACAGCAGCGGTTCGTCAGGCGGTGGCAGCAGCTCAGGTGGCGGTGGTTCACGCGGTCCGCGTTAATAGTATTGATTTTGCATAAAAAAACCCTGCCGGTTACGACAATCGGCGGGGTTTTTCGTTTATAATGCAGTACCGATTAAACGTTCGTACACTCACAATGTCTAAGTGCCAAACTCCACTAGACGAACGATCACTATGAAGAACAGACAACTCATTCTGACAGCAGCAATGGCCCTGAGCTTACAGGCAGCTTTTGGCCAGACCGCCGATATTTACGCAGGAGAAGCCTTCCGTTTTTCCGAAATTCCGCAATACGGTACGGCCCGTTTCCGGGCGCTGGGAGGTAACCAGGCGGCGTTAGGCGGCGATGCTGCTTCGATCGTCAGCAACCCTGCCGGTCTCGGGTTTTATAACCGCTCCGAATTAAGCATCAGCCCGTCGGTTGTGTTCAACAGCGCTACGGGCAGCTATATCGGCAGCAGCCTGACCGACTCAAAAGCGAAACCCGTTATTTCGCAGCTGGGCCTTGTGCTGGCAAGCGGTGACCGTAATTACAACACGCGCTGGAAGCGTTCGGTATTCGGCATTACCTATATGCAGACGAACAACTTCAGTAACCGGTTTTCGTTCGGTGGCCGGAACAATAATACAAACAGCTCCTTTGTTCAGGGCTTTGTTAATGACGCCAATAATTCAGGATTAACGGGTAGCCAGCTCGATGCAGAATATGATTCACAGACCGGTCAGGCCAACAGCCTGCTGGGAGCGGCCTATCAGCTCTTTCTGATCGACGGAACGCCGTTTACCAACAGCCAGGGACAGGAAGATAGCCGGGCTCCCTACCGCCGCTTCGATGCCAACGTTCCGCGCGACCAACGCAATACGTATGAAGCCAACGGCGCCAGTTCACAATGGACAGCGGCTTATGCCGGTAACCTGGACGATAAGTTCTACCTTGGTGCCAGTATTTCACTGACACGTCTGCGTTTCAACTCGGATAATGTCTTTACGGAAACGATCGTTGGCGGGCAGGTTTTTAACAGCAATACGCAACGCGACCAGCTAACAGTACGGGGCAGTGGTCTGAATCTGGCGCTGGGGATGATTTATAAAGTGGCGCCTACCATTCAGGTCGGGGCAACGATTACAACGCCCACCTGGTCACAGTTCCAGGAAACCTTTGAGCAGAGCCTGAGTGTGTCGGTCAAAGACCCGAATCTGCCGGTTGCGCGCAATAACATTGATGTTTATCCGTCGGATTTCAACTATACCGTAACCAGTCCGTTCCGGGCGGCGGGTGGCGCAACCATCTTTCTGGGCCAGGGCGCGAAATCGATCGGCTTCCTGACGGCTACAGCCGAATATGTAGGCTATGCGGGTATGCGGGCAGGAACGAATTACTATAACAGCCAGGGGAATACGGATTTCCGGAACGATGTACGCAGCTCGATTCAGCGGACCTATCAGAACGTGATTAACTTCCGTGCAGGGGCTGAAATCCGTGCCGGTATGATGCGCTTCCGCGCCGGGGCAGCCTATATGCCGGATCCGTACACGCAGAAACTGGATAACATTGACCGCACGAAACTGTTGGTTTCCGGTGGTATCGGTGTGCGTAACGAGCGCTTCTTTGCAGACATTACCGGTTCGTTCAATGCGGCCAAATCAGCCTTTACGCCTTACACGCTTCCGAACTCCCGCGACTACGCTTCTGCCGAAATCAACAACAAGCTGACAACCGTCACCCTGTCGGTTGGAACGTTTTTCTAATTATTTAGTGAATGAGCGGTTGAGTGATTGAGTGCCTGAAGCTGCACCAATTCACTCAATCACTCATTCACAAATCACTCAATAATTACAGCCACCTCCCTAATTCTTTCATCAGAATGTCTTCGGAGGTTTCGCCGGTGATGATGATGTCGGCCTGTTGATAGAACGGCAGGCGGGCATTGTATTTCTGGCGGAGACCTTCGAGCAGGGCAGGATCATCGAATTTGTAAAGCGGGCGGTCGTCGGTGGCGTGGGCCGTCAGGCGGGCAACCAGGGTTTCCGGCTTTACATCCAGAAAAACCGAAACGCCCGTTTGTTTGATGTAAGCCATGTTATTGTTAAAGCATGGCATACCGCCACCCGTAGCCACCACCAGGCTCTTACCGGGCTTTACCGTATGCAGCGCGCGGGTCTCCGCATCGCGGAAATAGGGTTCACCATCCGTCGCGAAAATATCGTTTATGCTACGCTGCTCGTCTTTTACAATAATCTTATCGGTATCAACAAAGCGGTAGTGTAACAGGCGGGCCAGCCGCTTGCCCAATGTGCTTTTGCCCGACGAAGGCATGCCAATCAGATAAATATTTTTCATACATAACGAGCGAAAGCCAGAAAGAGCGAAAGAGTGGTGCGTCCACTACTTTCGCTCCTCCGCTATCCCGCTTTTCAGCGCCCTTATTTAGTTTAACAGGTTCTTCACTTCATCCGCGTCCGGCGTAGTGTTTGAATGCCATTTGCCTTTTACGACACCGTTGCTCAGCAGCCAGGTACCCGGATTAGAGCGCATAATCGTTTTCAGTACAGTAGCATCCGCTTTATAGTCCGGTACATCGAGCTGAAACTCATTTTTAAAGGCTTTAATTTCCTCATCGCTGGCCGACGTCAGAATATACGGCGTAATGTTGCTACCCTTCAGACCTTTTACCAGCGCACGGATACCCGGAATGCTGCCTGAGTCGAAACTCTTTACATCTTTCACGATGATAAACAGATTATTGCCTTCGAACGTCTTCGGGGTAAAATCGCCTTCGGCATCGCTCCAGACACGGTAGTCGGTTATTTTCGGTTTGGCGTTTTCATTCAGCAACACCATTTCCTTGAACTTGTAGGTCGTATCCGACGGATACTGCTCAAACTCTTCCGTTTTGCCGTTTTTCTCCATGATGTATTTATAGCGCATCGGCTCCGACGGCTTCATCTGATCCGGAATGCTTTTGCCAACGGCATAAGGCAGCATATCACACGGCGGCAGGTACTGAATGGCATAAATACCCAGCCCTACCGACGCAATGGTCGTTGCGGCCACAATCCAGCCCGTATTCCGCGACTTCATCCGGTTGCGGTGGCCGATAATAAACAGAATCAGCACCATCAGTACGACGTCTTTCGTGAACGATGTCCACGGCTTCAGCTTCAGGGCATCGCCAAAGCAGCCGCAGTCGGTCACTTTATTGAAGTAGGCCGAATAAAACGTCAGGAACGTAAAGTATGAAACAAGAATTAACAGAATCCAGGTCGTCAGTTTAGGGCGGTATGACACCAGCAGGGCTACCCCGAGTACCACTTCCAGGGCACACATAAAGACCGACAGACCAAGCGCCGCCGGAACCAGTCCCATGAAGAAATCATGCAGGAACGGCACATCTTCGGCAAATACTTCGAAATATTCTTCCAGCTTAATCTGCGTACCCACAGGGTCATTCAGTTTTATTAAGCCCGAAATAATAAAGATTATCCCGACTACAAACCGCGAGATCTGGGCAATGAGTAACATACCGGGGGTGCCGGTTTTTACTTTAGGCGTAGTTACTTTCGTTTCCATCGAATATGTTAAGAAAATAGAGAGGCGTAACGGTCAGCAAAAATACAGTTTGTTCCTGCCCCCGTTTGTTAATGAGTTGTTAAGTCAGTGTCAGTTTAATCAAACAGAAAACGGCGTAATTAATCATATCCATATAATTCGCATCCACTCCTTCTGAGACCAGCGTTGAGCCCTGATTGTCTTCTATCTGTTTGGTACGCAGGAGCTTCATCAGCACAATATCGGTCATGGAGCTGACCCGCATGTCGCGCCAGGCTTCCCCGTAATCGTGATTTTTGGCAAACAGCAGGTGCATGACCTGGCCTACCTGATGATCATAGAGGACTTCCAGCTCATCGGTCGGTAGTTCCATGCGCGGGTCGTTACGCAGTTGAAGCTGAATCAGTGCCATCACGCAGTAATTGATGATGCCGACAAATTCCGGTTCAATACCTTCTCCTACCTTGCTGACGCCGGTTTCCTGTAACGTCCGGATGCGCTGGGCTTTGATATAAATCTGATCGGTAATGGAGGGAAGCCGCAAAATCCGCCAGGCTGTGCCGTAGTCCTGATTTTTTTTCAGAAATAATTCTTTGCAGCGTTGAATGACCTGGCGATATTGGGTTTCTGTTTGAGACATTAGCTAAGACTAAAATAGGCGGTAAGGGCCCGTAACGCAGCAGCGCCAGTGTCTGCCCGAACCGTTTTTTACAAAAAATATGCCGAAAGTTACGAAAAAAACGCTGAACTGCCGGGGGCGGCTTGTCAATTTGGCCGACGGTCCGACGCCCGGCACCAGCATCATGGGCATTCTGAACCTGACACCGGACTCCTTCTATGAGCACAGCCGGATAAAGCCGGAAAAAGTGGCCGACACAGCGGCGCAGATGATCCGCGACGGTGCCCGTTTTATTGACCTGGGCGGCTATTCGACCCGGCCAGGCGCGGCCGACATCAGTCCGGCCGAAGAAACTGACCGGGTAGTACCTGCGATTGAGGCAATTCTGACCGCCCTGCCTGATGCGCTGATTTCGGTAGATACCTTCCGCGCATCAGTTGCCCGACACGCGGTAGCGGCCGGTGCCGTAATGATCAACGACGTAGCCGGCGGCACGCTTGATCCGGACATGTTTACGACTGCGGCTACCCTGGGCGTACCATACGTACTGATGCACATGCGCGGGACGCCTCAAACTATGCAGTCCTTCACGACTTATAAGCAGCTGGTACCCGAGATTATCGACGAAATCGGACAACAATATGCCCGTCTGCGGCAGCTGGGGCATAAAGATATTATTCTCGACCCCGGCTTCGGGTTTGCCAAAACCCCTGCCCAAAACTTTGAACTGCTCGGACAGCTGGAAGCGTTTACGGTGTTTGATGCGCCGCTGCTGGCCGGCCTGTCCCGCAAGTCAACAATCTGGCGTACACTGGGTATAACCGCCGCAGAAGCGCTCAACGGCACCACCGTACTGAACACGATTGCCGTACTGAAACATGCCGATATTTTGCGGGTGCACGATGTCCGGGAAGCAGCCGAAGTAATCCAGCTGAAAAAAAATTTGAAAATTTTTTAAGCAAGGTATTGCGTCATATAAAGTCAAACACTAATTTTGCAGTCCCAAATCGATAAAACGCCGCAGGGAAAAACGATCTGGTAGCTCAGCTGGTAGAGCAATACACTTTTAATGTATGGGTCCTGGGTTCGAATCCCAGCCGGATCACAAAGTCTTCACAAATAAGACAAAAGTTCAAAAATGACCGAGCCACGTAGCAATACGTGGCTTTTTCTTTTTGTCTCGTACAAAGCGATTTAACTCCATTCAACCCTCATTTCTTGTATTCAGCACGTTATGGCTGCGGTTACAATCCCGGTTACAAGAGTGACCTGCGGTTACATGGCTTTCTATAGTCATATATACAATATGACAGTATTAATATACTAAAATTCAACTTCGGTATGATGCACTAAACTGCATCATCCTATGTTCAACAATATTCCGCACATGTACGTGCTCTTCTGGTTTCGCAAAAAACCAAGCGAAACAAACTCCGAAAATCCGTCAGGATTTATTCAGGTACGCATCAGTTATGAGGGCAAGCGCGCCGAACTGGGCTCAACCCACATCGAATGCCTGAGCAGCCAGTGGGACCGCGAAAAACAGGCAATTGTGTAGACCGATGATAGTGAGCCACTGGGACTCATCGGGTAGCACGTAGCGCCGGCGCGGGCCGAAACGCAGCGCACGGTCCTGCGACGGCTGGATGCCCTTTAGCTTCTGGCTCAGCCGGTAGCCCGTCGCCTTATTAAGAAAATCGGCTCCGCCCAGATAGACCGTACGCGGCTCGTCGAGCAGGATCTGGCCCACAATCAGCGGCGAGCCGTAACTTTCAGCGTAA
The DNA here is from genome assembly GCF_057652235.1 of Arsenicibacter sp. R0_47. NCBI lineage: Bacteria > Pseudomonadati > Bacteroidota > Cytophagia > Cytophagales > Spirosomataceae > Arsenicibacter > Arsenicibacter sp. R0_47. The sequence goes on from NZ_JBYFCJ010000035.1 coordinate 72,486, forward strand.
GCGATGTAGTAGTCCCGTCTGGAGGTTGTAGCCGCGACCGAGAGATTACCCGCCCAGACAGCCCGCTCAGCCTCCATTTCGTTGTGCAGCATATCGCCGGCATCGAAGACGGCCTTACCCGTGGCATCCGCTTCGATCAGCCCGCGGTAGACTTCCTCGTACTGGCTCTCGTCGAAAACGGAGCTGCGTACCTGGCCGGATTTGAGTTTATAGAGCTGCACGTGCACCCCGTAGCGCTCCTTGAGCACCGGCTGAATGCCGGGGGTGATGACGGCCGCCGAAATCGACACGGTTACGGAGGCTGATGCGGCCACTTCATAGTTGGGGCCCGGCTCTTTGGCGGTAAAAATTACCGACTCAAAACCGCCCAGCGAATCGCGGGACACGGTAAAATCCGAACGGATATAGAAATTACTGCGGAAGAAATCAGCCAGCGCATTGACATAGCCCGCGTTGACAGGGCCGGCCTGAAATTCGCCTGGCAGCGCCGGCGATGAGCGGGCGGTGAATACTTTGGGCTGACCGTTCCAGCGCAGGGTGATCTGCGCGCCGTCGGGAATGCTGCCCGTGAGCGCAAAGCCGGATACGGCTTTTGTGCCCGGCACCGTAACGGCTGCATTACCCTGGAAAATGTACGTAGCACGCCCGCCCCGGCTCAGGGCCAGGGAATCGGGCGCGGTGAGGATTGAAAACGCCATGAGAAGGTGTAGAAAATGCTTGCGCATGAGCCGCAAGCTATCTGCTCATAGGGCGGTAAGACGGGCCGTGTTCTGGCTAAAACTGCCGTCAAAGTGACTTATTTGTACATAAATCTCTGTAAGGTCAGCGGAAAACTATAACTAACCACTGATAGGTACCGTCTAAATGTTGAGCGGACAATGGCGGTTTTTATAAAACTCACCATTGTCCGCTCAACATTTAGATTGTAAATATTAACGAAAGAATAAATCTCAAAACGTCATTAAAAACTAATTGAACCGTTTGATACTAAGCATCCATTACTATTGAATACGGATAAAGTGTATTGACCATTAGTTGTTATTGTGCCGGAGTAAACGGTATGTATTTGATCAGTTCTGTAAACACTGGAAAAGACATAGCCATTGGGTCCGGTAAAAACGTAGGACGCGCCAGGGGCCACAGCAGAAAATTTACTTTTACCTTCCGGAGTATCAGCTGGTATTTTGCTAATTGTTACATTGCTTGGGGTAATAGATGCGCACGGGTTGGAGACGTTAATAATTACTTTACCATGCCCTGAATTACCGTTTTCGGCCACAAGTGAAGATGCGTTGGAGCCACCATTGTATGACCCTCCGCCACCGCCAACACCGCCGGAATTATTTCCTCCTGATCCCCCGCCAGAGTATCCGCCTCCACCTCCTCCAACAACATAAGAACTGCCACTCCCCCCTCCACCTCCGCCCCCGAAAGCCGAGCCATTAACAGAAGTTGGTGAACCACCGTTTACAAATGCAATGCCACCGCTTCCAGTTGCCCATCCATCTTCTCCATTCGTTAATAGTCCACCACCTGCACCTGACTGAAAACCGGATGGTCCGACTTTTCCACCATTACCATTAATACCTCCTTCACCACCTCCTGCAGCGCCGGTACCGCCTTTAGTACCAGCCTGTCCATGTTTATCCGGTGAATCAGTATCTTGAGAACTTCCGCCTCCACCTCCGGCTATAATTAAAGGGTTATTGTTTATATCGGTTACAAATGATCCTCCGCCACCGCCATTTCCGGAAGTTGCACTTGGTTGCTGGCCGACTAATATTTTTAATTGCTGGCCGGGCGTAACGGCAAATGTTCCTTTTACTATTGCTCCTTTACCAGGAAAGAAAACTGAACGGGTGTTATAGCCACCTTCAGCACCTCTGACTTCTATATCTAAAGCATAAACTCCTGCCGGAACTGTCCATATTTCAATGCAGGGCTTTCTCATAAAACCCTATGCATGGTCATAAATTCGATTAGTGAGTTAAAATCATCCGCAAACTGATCG
>NZ_JBYFCJ010000036.1:0-68364 GCF_057652235.1 Arsenicibacter sp. R0_47
GTCATCGTTTTGTAGTTTCGTCACCACAAAAATAGGACATACTGGTTCTTGCCTTTTTTTATGAGAAAGCCCTGTATATAAATATAGAGAAAGAAGACGTACCCTTGGTCAGTAAGTGCTACACAATCAGCTTGTACCCCACACCCCGCACATTAACGATCTGAACCTGAGCGTCGTGCTTAAGATACCGGCGCAGGTGGGTAATAAATACGTCGAGGCTGCGGCCGTTGAAAAAGCTGTCGTCACCCCAAAGTTCCAGCAACACCGTAGTACGCTCTAATACCTGATTCCGCTGCTCATACAGGCGCTTCAACAACTCTGATTCGCGGTGGGAGAGGGTGGTTTCCTGACCATCAAAAATAAGCTTCTGTTTAGGGTAGTCGAACTCGTAACGCCCGATGCTGACGCGGTCGCCCGTCGGGATCAGCGTAGTGTACTGGCGGTTAAGGAGGGCCTTCATCCGGACAATCAGCTCGTCCATACTGAATGGTTTTTTCAGGTAATCATTGCCGCCGAGTTCAAAGCCCCGCACCACATCCGCCGTCTGCGAGCGGGCTGTCAGAAAGATAATCGGGATATGCGTATTCTGCTGCCGGATGCGCTCGGCCAGGCTGAATCCGTCGAGTTTCGGCATCATAATATCGGCCACAACAATGTCCGGTGGCTGCTGCCGGAACAGCGCCAGGCCTTCTTCGCCGTCGCAGGCATAGTTTACGGTAAAACCACGCACCTCCAGACTGTCTTTCACAATCATGCCAAGGGCCTGTTCATCTTCAATCAAAAGTACGGTTGCCATGTTAAAGGGGGAGCCAGATAAAAAATTCGCTGCCGCGCCGCTCAGATGCGCCGGTTTCACTCTGTACGCGGATGGTACCGCCATGCCGCTCAATTACCTGACGGACATAGTATAGGCCAAGCCCGAAGCCTTTCACCGGATGCAGATTACCCGTCGGGACGCGGAAGAAACGGTCAAAAATAGCCTCCTGGTAGCCTTTCGGAATCCCCGGCCCGTTATCGGCGACCGTGAGCTGCCAGCCATCCGGCGTTGACATGCCGCTGATCCGGATCGTTACCTCGTCGTCTGAATACTTAATGGCATTGTCGATCAGGTTGTTAATCACATTCGAGAGATGCATCGGGTCGGCTTTAATCAGTTCCGGTTCGACATTCACCTGAAAGGTAACGGGCTTCGGTGCTTTTAGCTGATGCCGCTGCACCAGTTCCAGCACCAGTCCGGCCGGATCAATCCAGTCGGGTTGCAGTGCCATTTCCTTCTGCTCTTCAACGGCCATGTTCAGCACCTTTTCGACCAGATCTGACAACCGGCGCAGCTCGTTCTGCGAGATCGTCAGGTAAGTCTGGGTTTTCTTCGGATCGTTCAGCGCCCCGAAATGCTGCATGGCCTCCACCGCCGCCGACACCGTGGCAATGGGTGTCTTCAGCTCGTGGGTCATGTTATTGATAAAATCGTTTTTGATATCCGAGAGCTTTTTCTGGCGCAGAATAGTCGACAGCATAAACAGAAAACAGCCCGTCGTCAGGATCAGCAACAGGACCGATGTGGCCAGCAACCAGCCCATACGCCGCAGAATATAGACGGTAGGGGTTTTGAACGATGCCTGGATAAACTGCCCCCTCACCGGATTGATCGGAACGAGCGGTGTCTGTACGCGATACCCCGGCCGCTGAATGCCCGGCTGGTCGGAAGTCTGAAGAAAACGGCCCTTGCGGGATAGCGTGTCGAGGACAAAATCGGGGTCGGTAATGCCCCAGTTGGTGAGTTCGGCCTCGTATTGTTTCGTGAACTGGTTGAGGTTAAACTGATCCTTGCCCGACCACCGGTAAATGAACAGGTCAGAGAGCTTACGGGCCAGTGTATCCGCATTTTTGGATGGTTTGGCCGACTTGCTGTTCAGGTTAATAACAATACGGCGGATGCTTTTGCCGGTATCCAGGTCAGGTTTCAGGCGGGAGGCTTCACTATGTTGCTCGCTGTAAAAAAAGGCTTTATGTCCGGTTGAGTCCTTATCAGACAGAGCGCGGTACGTGACGCGGGCGGTAACTTGTCCCTTATGCCGCTGACCAACCAGCTTTTCGACGGCCGACAACTGGTTATTCTGAAAGCTTTCAAACAGCGCCTCCCGTACTGCCCGCCTGAACTGCTCCAGCGTCAGCTGATAGGTCTGAAACAGCCAGTAGGCCTGGAACAGGTTTATGCCCAGGATACAGACGGTCATCAGCCAGAATATGGATCGGATTCGTGTTTTCATGGATTGACGAGTGGTGAACTCCCCAAGGGTTTTAAACCCTTGGGGAGTTGAACCTACAACGCAAAAGTAACGCGTGTTCTGACAGAATCCGCAGGTCGTTAACACTGCTTAACATTAGATAACGAAGCTTAACCGCAACAACCCTCAAGGCCACTGGCGCAGGGGCGGAACGGCGGCCGGATTGCCGGTCGCGTTGCCTTCCGGAATCAGCAGAACCGTCAGGTTGCCGGCGGTATTGGCTGGTAGCTTCACCTCAAAACCCACACGGATTGATCCCGGATTAGGTGCATCATAATCGTGGGTCGGCGTGGTTGGCCAGGTTTGCAGGGTGATGGTGGCAGGCTCCTGCACCTGTAACAGCAGCTTTTTGCCGTTTATGACCAGTTCTGCGCGGTTTGGCCCGAGGATGTTAACCGCTGCGGGCGTCAGCAACGTCCAGCGCACGGTGGCATCAGTACTTCCTGCTTTCAGCTCATCCCGCACGGCGACATACGCTTTTTTGACAATGGCAATGCCTCGGGTCGCTTCTGCCAGAGACCCCTTGTAGATGTCGCTCAGGTCGATAGTCGTCTGCATGAAATCGGGTGAACTGCCGTGGCGTTTAATGGGGGCGAAACCATCTACGCGCTGAAGCCCGTCGTTGATGGTCAGGGTATTATGGACGGCGTTGCCATAGCGGAACACTTCCCAGCGCTGGGCGTTCTGGCCTTTATCCCAGATTTTGACGCCTTTGGATTCAAGGGAATTGTAGTCCTGCATGCCGAAATCCATGGCCCAGCGGACGCCGTTGGCATCCATCACAAACGATCCCGCGTCCATGTGGGCGTGGTTTACCGACGGAGAACCGCCTTTAGCCCCGACGAAAATGGCATTCGGATCGGTCCACGAAGTGCGCATCAGTGTTAAGGGATTTTTGCCGTTTCCGGTCCATGCCAGCGATTTCGGGGCGGTTATTTTGTCGATGCTAAGGCCGCCGTTCCAGACCATGATGGCGGGTAGCAACCGGTTTTTTACGAATGATTTGCCCTCGGCGGTTTGCAGCCGTTCGCGTTCGATCCAAAGCAGGGACGGGTTGTTGGTTTTGTTGGCAAACCAGAACATGGCCGGTTGCAGTTCGCTCCCCGTGCCGGCGTCAGAATAATTAAACGAGCGGCCGGTTGGTCCGGTCATGTTTTCCATGTAGACCGCGGTTTGCAGAAAGCCGGGTTGTTTGCTCAGACCGAAATCCTGCCCGTAGGCTTTTTCCATGGCGCTGATAAACATCACGTTAAAGCTGGTGCCGTAGCCCCAGTAGCCGTAGCCTTCAGGATAGGCACCGTCCGGGCCGTAATCGCCCATTGAGAGCACGATGGTATCGAGGGCGCGGTTAATAATCTGTTTCGCCAGCGCGGGTTCGTCTTCGTAGATAGCCAGTGCGCCGAAGGTCATGCCGGCGTTACAGACCTGGTTCCAGTTATGGGAAGCTTTCAGCCAGCTGTTGTTTTTGGGGTCGAGCGACGGTTCGATGCCCTTCTTCAGGATGGCTTCCTTTATGGTTGCCCGCGATTGGGGCGACAGATCGTTATACAGCCAGTCGTAGCCGATGGCGACGGCCATGGTCATTTCGGCCACGTCCAGAAAGTGCGACGGGTTCCAGTCGCTGAACGCGGCGATGGCCAGCATTTCCTTTTCGGCGCGCTGCCGGTAGGTGTCCTGACGGGTCATCCGCCACGCGTAGGAAAGCAGAAACAACCGCCGCAGCGCTTCCCGCGACTTATCCAGCAACCGGCGGCCGATCTGAATCCGTTCGACGGGCGGGGTGTTAAGCAGGGCATCGCATTCAGTCAGCATGGCCTTGTGTACCTTTCCCCAGGTCTGGTCGGTACCAACAACCTGCCGGATCGCCGCTTCGTCGCGGGCGGGCAGCAGCAGACGCGGGTGGCTGCCGGGGGCAGAAACCGATTGCAGGTGGTCGGTCTGGGCCATGGCCAAAGTAAGTGAAAGGCAAAGCGCTAAAAGGCTGCTGACAAAAAGGTTGCGGGCGTTCATAACGGGTTTATTTCTACCAAAACCCGAATCAGGTCACTTTCTACTTCATAGGCTTGTGTTGTCATCTTAACACTGTTTAACACTACATAACGGTTCTTTACAGTACTTCCGCTGACCTTTGCTGCACATAATTAATCACAGACATTCCATGAAACAACTACTGATTGCCGCCACCTTACTCTTTGCCGGACTGACCACGCAGGCCCAGAATAGTGGCCGGATATCCTACGAAGCGATGGTTAAAGTCGATCTCTCGAAAATGCGGATCAACATCAACGGCCAGGAAATGAAGCCGGGTGACCCGTCGTTTCCGGCCGATATTCCGGATACCCGCACGTTTGAGATCAAAACCAGTTTTAACGGAAGTAATGCGAAAGAGGAGCGTGAAGGAGCCGGTGGTGCTACAATGATCCGCCGGTCCTTTGATGGTGCGGGGGGAGGTGACGCTGCACCGGCACAGACAACGCGTATAGAGGCACCGTTCAGCGAAAAGACCTATCTCGATCTGGCCGGACAAAAACTGATTACCGTCCTGACGGTCGGGAAGGATGCCGAGGCAAAACTTTATAAATCGGAAACACCGTTTAAAAAGCCAGCTGCCTGGCAACCAGCCGATCAGACAAAGAAAATTGCGGGATACGTTTGTCAGAAAGCCGTTGTGCCGTACAAAAATGAAAACTATACAGTCTGGTACACAACCGAGCTGCCTATAACCTACTCGCCTGTGCGGGAGCTGATGCCGGAGAAAGGGGTGGTTTTGTCCGTTGAGGGAAGTAAAGAAGCGTACAAGGCGATTAAGGTAGATTTGAAAGCGGCTGTATCTGAGCAGGATGTGCTGCCTTCAGCATCGGCTAAGGCCGTGTCGCCGGAAGAAATGAAGGAAGTGCGGGACAAGGCCATGGCTGACTTCCGCGCCCGGATGTTTGAGCGGAATAACTAGGACTATGATTCGTATGATTAAATGATTAGTGTGATTTTTTAGTGGTAGCTATTGATTTACAGGGTTTTTGATTCCTTAAGCAAGTGCGTTACCCGGAATTCATATTAGCCAGCTAATCACAGTAAACAACAAATATGCTGATGAATATCGCAATAAACAGCAATCAGACTAATCAAAAACCGGCCGGTACCCACAACAATTAACCAAATGACATTAATCATTCAGTCATTCGGCAATTTAATCATTCAATCATAGTAAATCATAGTAAGGGATGCGCTACCTATACATTTTTCTGATGCTTATGGCCGTGGCCGGAGCGCTTCACGGGCAGCAAACACCGGTAAGTAAGGCTGGTAAGGGCGTTATTCGCGGGACAATCACCGACTCGACTACGGGGAAGCCACTCCGCGAGGCATCGGTGTCCTTGCTGCAGGCCAGAGACTCGTCGTATCTCGCCTATACGATCAGCGACGGCGATGGCAACTTCCTGCTCCGGAACGTGGCGCCGGGCCGTTACCGGCTGCTGGTGACCTATGTCGGTTATGAAAACGGGTCGCGTCTCATTACGACGGAGGGCGCATCGACCGACGCCGGCACGATCCGGATGAACCAGAAAATGACAACCCTCAACGAGGTAACGGTGGTACAGGAGCGGGCACCGATTACGGTTAAGCAGGATACCCTCGAGTTTAATGCCAATTCGTTTAAAACCCAGCCCAATGCTGCGGTGGAAGACTTACTGAAAAAGCTGCCGGGCGTTGAAGTCAGCCGCGACGGTACGATCAAGGCACAGGGGCAAACGGTGAACAAGGTACTGGTCGACGGCAAACCGTTTTTCGGCAATGACCCGAAAATGGCTACCCGCAATCTGCCCGTCGATATCATTGATAAAGTGCAGATGTATGACCAGCAATCCGATCAGTCGTCGTTTTCGGGAATTGACGACGGCAACCGTGAACGGACCATCAACCTGACGACCAAACGGGATAAGCGCAAAGGCTATTTTGGCCGCAATTCACTGGGTGGCGGCACCAACGACCGCTATCAGGCTAACCTCAACCTGAACCGGTTTAACAACGGCCGCCAGATGTCGCTGGTGGGGATGGGCAATAACCTGAACAATCAGGGCTTTACGGCGCAGGACGGCGCGGGCATTAACGCCGGCGGCGGGCTTGCGGGTGGAGGGGGAGGCTCGTTTATGGTCACGTCAAACGGTGGCGGAGGCGGTGGTTTCGGCGGCAATCAGCAACCAACCAACATCACCAGCTCAAAGGCGGCCGGGATGAACTTCCGCGACGGTCTGGGCAAAAAAGCCGAAGTGGCGGCAAGCTATTTTATCAATGATGTCAGCGTCCGGACGGAACAGACCAGCCGCCGGCAAAATATTCTGCCGGCACAAACAGCGGGAGGAGAGGCTACCGCCAACCGGTCGTTTCTGACCAATCAGGCCCTTACGTCGACGAGCCGGAATACCAACCACCGGTTTAACATGCGCCTCGACTGGAAGCTCGACAGCCTGACCAGCCTGCGGTTTACACCCAATGTGTCGTATAATGGTTCGCGGTTCAACAGCCTGACCAATCAGGAGGTACAGAACCAGTCGGGGGCCGCGCTGAGCCGGAACACTACTGATTATGGCATGAACGGCAACGGACTGAATGGTATGAGTAATATCCTGCTGATGCGGAAATTTATGAAGGAAGGCCGGACATTCTCGGCAAACCTGAATACGGTGCTGAACCAGCAGGATACCCGTGGCATCAACCAGGCAACGAACCTGTTCTTTGGTGGTACAACCGGCGACCGGACGACGCGCATCAACCAGCAGAATGAGCAGGGCAACAACGTATGGGCCCATAACCTGATGCTGTCGTTTACCGAACCGCTGTCGCTGAGCAAGAAGCTGGAACTGCGGTATAATTTTGCCAATAACCTGAACCTGTCCAGCCGCGAAGTAAACGATTTCGACGAGGTGACCGGCTTTTATTCGCGCCGGAACGCGCTGTTGAGCAACAATTTCCGTAACGAATACCAGACGCACCGGATCGGTACAACGTTGCAGAACCGCCGGTTACGGTATACCTACTCACTGGGTTTCGACGTGCAGCAGGCCTCGTTACAGGGTACTAACCGGACCACCGACACAACCCTGAACCGCAGCTTTACCAACCTGCTGCCGGTGGGCATGTTTTCCTACAACTGGACCCGCAACCGCACGCTCCGGATCAATTACCGGACGCGGATCAATGCGCCGTCGGTGAGTCAGCTGCAGCCGGTGCCGGACAATACCAACCCGTTGCAGATCCGGCTGGGCAATGCCGGTCTGCGGCCCGAGTACTACAACACGCTGTCGATGACTTATAACACCTACCGGTCGGCGGGGTCGCAGAGTTTCTTTGCCATGATGAATGTCAATCAGGTAAACGACCGGATCGTAAACTCGACGAGTTTTAATGCCTCGGGTGTACAGACCACGCAGCCGGTGAATGCCGATGGCTATTACGCCGTCAATAGCTATGTGTCGTTCGGCCGCCGGTTGATGCCGTGGAAGATTAATCTGAACCTGAATACAAATCTGGGCTTCTCGCGCGGGATCGGCTTTGTGAACGGGCAGACTAACTATTCGCGGAATATGACACTGGGGCAGGGGCTGAGCCTGAATTCGGCGTTCAACGGGAAGTTTGAGTTCGGGCTGATGGGCAACGTGACCTACCAGCGGGCGACCTACTCCCTGCAATCGGCGCAGAACAACGCATTTTTTACTAACATGGCCGATGCCAACATTCATTGGCAGTTGCCGTTCCGGTTTGTGCTGACCACGGATGTGCTGTACCTGAACAATACCGGCCGGTCGGCGGGGTATAACCAGAATGTTACGCTCTGGAACGCTGGTCTGGCCCGTCAGTTTTTCAAAAACAAACAGGGTGAGCTGAAGCTACAGGTCTATGATTTACTGAACCAGAACAAGAGCATCATCCGGAACGTGACGGATACCTATGTGGAGGATGTGCAGAACCGTATTCTGCGCCGTTACTTCCTCCTAAGCTTTACGTACAACCTGCGTAAGTTCGGCGTGTAAAACACAGAGCATTATCGCTAAACTGATTGACCACAAAGGCACATAGAAAACAAAGAATGTAAACTTCTTCTGTGCGCTATGTGCCTTTGTGGTAAGTAAATTCCTTCAGGCTACGTATTACCGCAACCTGCTTCCTTAGATTTATTCCGCATAAGTTGCCGCAGTTTGGGTAAATGTAGTAGATTGCTGTTCATAGCATAACCCAACAGTTATGGAGCAGCACGAGATTAGGGAATACTTCGATCAACACAGCATACAGAAAGTAAAGTTTGCCTTTGCCGACATCGACGGGGTGCTGCGGGGCAAAGTCATCAGCCGCCGGAAGTTTGAGGCGGGCCTCAAGTCCGGTTATGGCTTCTGCAACGTGGTCTTTGGCTGGGACAGCGCCGACGCCCCTTACGACCATGTAAAGCTCACGGGCTGGCACTCCGGCTATCCCGATACCCCCACCCGCATCGACCTCTCGACCTTCCGGCGGATTCCGTGGGAAGATAATCTGCCGTTTTTTATCGCCGATTTCAGCCACGAAGACGGCAACGATCTGGTGGCTTGTCCCCGCAGCCTGCTGAAACGCATTGCCCGGCAAAGCGAAGCAATGGGCTTCCGGGCCGAAATTGCCCAGGAGTTTGAGTGGTTCAATTTCCGCGAAACACCGCAGTCGCTGCACGAAAAGGATTTCCGGAATCCGGAGCCGCTGACACCGGGCATGTTCGGATACTCCATCCTGCGCCCGTCGCTCGAAACGGCTTTTTATCACGATCTGTTTGACCTGCTCGCTGAATTTGACATACCGCTCGAAGGCCTGCATACCGAGACCGGCCCGGGCGTTTACGAAGCCGCCATTCACCACGACGAAGTGGTGCGAGCCGCCGATAAAGCGACCTTGTTTAAAACGGCCGTCAAGGAAATTGCCTATAAACACGGGATCATGGCGACGTTCATGGCGAAGTGGAACGCCGAGCTGCCGGGGTGCAGCGGCCACATCCACCAAAGCCTCTGGACGCCCGATGGGTCGAAAAACCTGTTCTACGACCCGTCCCAACCCGATAACATGAGTGCGCTGTTCCGTCAGTACCTGGCCGGGCAGTTGTATTGCCTGCCGCATATCCTGCCGATGCTGGCCCCGACCGTCAACAGCTACAAGCGGCTGGTCGAAGGAGCATGGGCACCGACGACCATCACCTGGTCCATCGACAACCGGACAACGGCGCTGCGGGTGCTCAACCATGCCGAAGCCTACACGCGGCTGGAGCAGCGGGTGTCGGGCTCGGATACTAACCCGTACCTCGCCATTGCGGCCTCGCTGGCATCGGGGCTGTACGGCATCCGCCACCAGTTATCCCTGGACATACCGGCTACGGTCGGTAACGGATACGCCGACAAGGCAAACGGGGTAATTCGGGCAAATCTGTGGGATGCCACGCAGGTAATGAAACAATCAGCCGTAGCGGCGGAACTGTTTGGCGAAGGCTTTGTTGACCATTTTACGCAGACGCGCGAATGGGAATGGCGGCAATATGCCCGTCAGGTAAGCTATTGGGAACTGCGGCGTTATTTCGAACTAATCTAGTACAACAAAACACATACATGCGAATGATCGATTACCCGGCCATTATCCGACAGGCCTGGGCGGCTTTTGATGCCTCACATACGATTCATACCATTGAAGATATCAGTGCAAAGGTATCGACCAACCACGTATTCCGTGTGCGGTTCGATAACGACGATATTGTCATTGCCAAACTGTCTTACTTTGGTAAATACGAGCACTTTAAGGAAGATCACCGGATTATTCATGCCCTGGCCAATAACCTGCTCTATCCGTTTGAGAACGTGCTGGCCAAGTCGCTGCTGAAGAATAATCAGGTCTTTACGTACCGGTTTAAGGATGACCTGATTGATACGTGGGTCGTGTTCTATAACCCGATCCGGACCATGCACCGGATGCCGCGCCGCCTCGATGAGGAGCATATCCGGAAGCTGGGCGGCGAGATCGGGCGGTTCCACAAGGCGTGCTCGCGGGTGGCCAACGTGCTGCCGAAGTCGTCGAAAACGCTGCGGAGCGACATCCAGAGTTTTGTCGATATGCTGGATACCGAAGCCGGTCAGTATGAACACCGGAATCACGTCGATTACCTGAAAATGCAGTGCGAGACGTTCCTGAAAAACCGCCAGAAACTGGTGCACGGGTCGGTGGAGACCATGCCTGTCTTCGTTGACTGGAACATCGGCAATTTCTCGGTGACCGACGACCTGAAGCTCTACTCGCGCTGGGATTATGACTGGTTCCGGATCAGTTACCGGGTCATGGACTTTTACTTTTTCAGTCGTGTAGTCTCCGACGCGGGTGACCGGACGGTGTTCAGCTACCTGATCGGGCCGATGATGGAAGAGCGTTTTCTGATGTTTCTGCAGGAATACCACAAGGTATATCCGCTGACCGAAAACGAGGTGCGGTTCATGAAGGAGGCCTACCGGTTCTTTATCCTGAACTACGTGATTAAATACGGACGGTATTTCTTCCACCGCACCTATGCCACCAAGCTACAGCGCGAAGCCTACGACATTTACCTGCCGTCGATTGACAAGTTGTTTGATGCGGATGTAATCCTGAAAGCGCTGAAAATCTGATTTGTGCGGGTGAGACCATCGCCCGCACATCCACCTGTTTTATCCGAAATACTAAGCCGTACTTACCACATTCTACCTTTCTATGTCGCAGTTCGAGTCGTTTAAACACGTTGTTGACCAGTACAAAGTAATTTTCTTCGACGCCTTCGGCGTGCTGAAAAACTCCAACGGATTGATTCCGGGGATCGAAAAGACGTTTGCCTACCTGAAAGAAACGAACAAGGAGTTTTATGTCCTGACGAACGATGCGTCGCGGAGTCCCGAGGCGCTGGCGCAGTCATACCACAGGCTGGAGATGTACGACATTGTGCCCGAGTGCATTATCTCATCGGGGATGCTGGCCAGGGAGTACCTGCAGCTGAAGGTCAGCCACGGGACGGTGGCCTATCTGGGGACCGAAAAATCGGCGCATTACATTGAAACGGCGGGCCTGAAAACGCTGTCGATCCGCGAACTTGACCTGAACGACATTGACGAGGTAAACGCCCTGGTGTTTCTGGACGACGAAGGGTTCGACTGGAACACCGACCTGAACAAGACCGTGAACCTGCTCCGCCGCCGCAACATTCCGGTGATTGTGGCCAACACCGACAACACGTATCCGGTCTCGAAAAACCAGATTGCGATTGCCATCGGTGGGGTAGCCAAAATGATTGAAACCATTGTGGGCAAGCAGTTTATGCGTTTTGGTAAGCCGGATGCCCAGATGTTTATCTTCGCCTACGAGCACATCAACAGTTACCCGGCGGTAGGCCGCAAAGACATCCTGATGGTCGGCGATACGCTGCACACCGACATCCTGGGCGGCAACAAATTCGGCCTCGACACCGCCCTCGTCCTGACCGGCAACACCCTCGCCGACGACGTTGAGGTCCGCGTCCGCAGCACCGGCATTATCCCGACGTACATCTGCGAGTCAGCGGTGATTGAGGAGTAAGAGAGGGCAGGGAGGGGTGGATGCCGGAGGGTGCTATACTAACCGTCACTGTATTTAGCCCTGATCATGTAGAGGGGAGATGGCCCATCTTTTGAACCCCAAACTTCAGTTTGGGGCCTACGGCAAGCCTCTGGAACTGGCCTGGCTATGGGTGTTGCCATAACGCATCATTTGCTAGCTTCGATACCATCGCCATGCCTGTTTGCAGGGGTGATCTGCCAGTAGCCCTGCACTAAAGCACAGGGTTAGTTCAGTAAGGCAAAAGCTTTGACATTCTGTAATTGCCTCGTCATGAAAGTATTCTGACGACGATGCGATACACGCACGTGACGGCAGATAAGATCAGCAAGCTCAAAAGTCCATTGGATGATCTGTAGCTGATAGAGCCAGGGGGGTATGTCGTCGGAGCATTGGGCGAAGTTTAATCAGACTAAAAAATTTACTTTTCAGTACGTAGCCCTCGGTATACCCAATAACGGTTCGTTTATTTTGACGAATTCTGCCCTGACTGTCGAAGCGGTAAAGTTGTTTGTCGGAACTAAAGAAATAATCAGGCTAGCCGTCAATGTCCCAAACCCGTTCGACTGGCTGAAAAAACTTCTGAGTCATATTGTTGAAAAAGTAAGTTTATTTTAATATGCTTGTGTCGTTGATGAACAATCCGTCATTAAGCTTAATGTATTAGTCGACAATATACACTCAATTAACGATTAGTTTCTAATTATCAGCTTTTTGTCGTTAATTGAGTTTACGTACAATAGTATGTTGGGTGTTTCCTCTGTCAGTGCTTCAACGTCCACCTTTCGGACAACATGGCAAACGCCCGTGACAGTCAGGTTTTTTGTTTAAAAAACTGACGTTTTGGCGACAAATGGAACGCCCCGATTTGGTAGCATTTTTTGATTGGGCAGCTTACAGGCGACAGGGTAAATTCAAAAATCTAAGTACTTGCTAAACTCAAATAGGGCATGAGCGTGCTAATGAGAACTCTTACAATCTGTCTTTTTTACTCATCATTGAGTTTTGGGCAAGGGAAATTAAAGAAACAAACTCAAATGGATCAGTATAGTTCATTTCTTATGACCGAGTTACAAAAAATGAGTAATTACAATTTGGGGGAGTTTACTAAAGCTGCTAATAAATTAAAGTTTGAGTTTTTAAAGAAATCAGTAGTTGACCAAGGCTTAGAAAGCCAACAGAATGTATATGTTTTCATATTCAGTCGAGATAAAAGAGGAGTTGAGGAATCAAGTATGTTTTTAAGTCGAAGTATAAGTGGCGATCTCATAAATTTAGCTTTTTATTCAGAAGATCTTTATAATTCATTAGAAGGTGAAATGAATAGGCGTAAATACAAGAAGGAGAAGCCTTATGTAAGCGTGTCTGAATTAGAATGTCGCTCTTGGAAAAATCAAAATCAGAAATTGAATCTTTGCATGGGCCTACTATCAATTAACAAGTCCGTAATGTATTATTTTGAGGTTAGACGCTAAAATTTGTTCGGTAGGTGGGCTTCGCGCTCGGTTTCATCGGTAAGTGCGTTATGTTCGCTCTGCATAGGCGGTTTGCCGGGCGACAGGGAGCACGTCCCCAAAGGAAGGTTTTCAGCCCAACCAAACGGGTGTGTAAAGGTTCAGGTACGTGTGTTTAGTCAAGTGACTTGGGCACTATCAACACCTGCGGGTGTTGGGTGGCCCATCCAAGCAGTGTTTCCATTTCCGTGTGGCGTGTGACAGGCTGCACGTCCCGCAGGGCAATTTTTGGATTTCCATTTCCGCGTTTCGTGCGACAGTTTGAACGCCCGCGTGGGCAGGTTTAGGTTTCAATTTCCGAGTTTCGGCTGACAGAGCGAACACTCGGAAAGGGTAAGTCAGGCTTGCAAAGCGGGTTTCGTACGACACAAGAAACGCCACAAGTAATCGAATGGAATTAGACTCGAAACAACTATTCATCAAAGCTGAGTTTTTGTCCCGTCAAGTGGAGTGGATTGATGATTGGCAGTACATTGGTTTAGAGTCTGGTCTTGAAGAACGTTTTGCCAAAATTCTCGGCACCAGCTTCGATAGTGAAAAAGTCATTTTGATTCGAGGGCGGCACGATTCGGCTATTCTTTTTCAAAGTCAAGTCCGCAGCCTGCTCTTTCAAGGTTTGTGCGATTCTGGTTTTAAAATCTGGAGCTTAGATTTTGTGACAGCACTGGAGTTTAATAAAATTGGCGTTTATCGCATAGGTAAAGTTGTTTAGGTGAGTTTTCCGCTGACAGGACGCTCGCCCCCAAGTACAGGTTGTGCAGCCCAACCGGCAGGGGGTGTAAAGGTTCAGGTACGTGTGTTCAGGCAAGTTTTGCCCACACCATCAGCCCTCATGGTCGTTGGGTGGACAGTAAAAGCAGTTGCGTGTTTGCCGTCGTCTCTGCGACAGGCCGCACGGCTCGTTAGGCGGCTCTGGGCTTGTAGTTTCGGGTTACGTTCGACAAATTGAACGCCTGAATTAGTCAGCTTTGGGTTTGCATTTTCGGAGCGTTTGCCACAAAGCGAACGCTCCGCAAGTCAACCAGAAACATATCGCTTGAAAAGTAGAAGTATAAAATCTCACAAAGCAGATGATCAAACTCACCAAAATACTGCTGACTTTCAGTATGGTCCTTGTTTGGGGATGGACATTCTTTATGGGAACGTTTGCTACCCACGCTAATGGTCGCCGAGCCGGCTGGTTTATTGGCCTTAGTCTCAATGTGCTGCTGGGATTAGTTTATAGCTACCTGGAAAAGCGTCCTAAAACTATCAAGGAATGGTTTGAAATGTAATCATTTGAAGTTGTGCAACAGCCACTAATCTTCCGGGTGAGTGAGAAGTCTCCTTTGTTGAGTCCAGGCATTGCGTTGAGCGTAACCACCCTGTCCGGGACAGGGAGACCGTCCCGAGGTGAAGTATTCAGCCCAACCCAATGAGGGTTTTAAGGTCGACGTTACGTTTGTTGTCTTGAGTTTCGTCCTCCTCCATTAGCGCTCATGGGTATTGGGCGAAGCGGCGAAGATGTGTGTTGATAGCGGGTCACCAGCGACCGGTCGCACGTCTCGACAGGCAAGCTGTGTGCTCGTTAATCGGGTTGCGGTTGACAACGTAAACGTTCCCGTTTCGAAAATCTAAACTTCCTTTTTCAACTTTCCGGCGACAGCGGGGACATTATGAAAAGAAAAACCAACCATTAAGATGGAAAATCAAGACAAAAAGAAAGCTCTTAAAAATCAATTTAGGCAACAAGAGTTAGATTCGTTTCAGCAGTCCTTACCTATGTCGGTGGATTTGTTTGAGCAGCTTTTTGACTTCTTGGATAAGAACCTTGACCAAGAAACAGACGCGAATTTTAGTTTCACTCAACAGTTCTGCGTTGAAAACGAAATTGACTTTGAGCTACTGAGAAATTGGCTTGTTGAAAATGGCGCTGGCGACGACTCGGAAGTGTTGTGGAATATTGAGGAGAAGTTTGAAAAGCTGTAATTTCAGGCCTCGTGTGACAGGGAGCACGTCCCAAAGTAGGCATGGCAGCCTAACCAAACAGGGGTGTAAAGGTACAAGCGGCTTGTGCTTAGTTGAGTGACTCGCTCGCTATCAACACCTGCGGGTGTTGGGTGCGCCAGACAACCAGACAGGTTAGGGTTGACAAATCGAGCCCCGCGAAAGTCAGGTTTTTATTGACACGTCAACGTTCAGACAAGACGCCAACCGCCCCAAAATATCAGTTTCGGGCTTCGGGCCCGGTAAATAATAACACAATGGAACAAATCTCAATTGGTAGTGTAGTCAAACTTAAATCAGGCAGTCCTCAGATGACCGTCACAGGCTACGGAAAAAAATACGGTTCCGGTTCTATACTGGTTACGCTTGTGGAAGATAAAGAGCAGGTTAAATGCCAGTGGTTTGATGCAACAGGAGCTTTGCAGCAAGATACCTTCCCCGTTGCAGCCTTGCAGTTAGCTTAATTCGTGCGACAAGGCGCGCTGCTCAAATTGGTCAGTAAAAGCTTCCATTGCGAGGCTTTGCATGGCAAAAAACGCCTCTGCCGTTGATTACTTAGAGGTTAGTGATATCAATAAGTAAACATACCATGAAAACAGACAGGCGTTTTAACCGGAAAAAGAGCCGACCCGGCGATACCTGGCTACCCGGCCGTTTTTTTCAACCAGGACATCCGGGTGTTTACCATCAGATACGAAAGCAGGTGGAGGCCATGCACGAAGCTCAACGTCAAACAGCCACCGGCTGGCGTAAGCGTTGGGTGTTGTGGAAGATTAACCTGCTGACCGAAATACGCTATAACGAGGTACTCTTTTCAGCCATTCGGAGCCGGTTAGCCCCCTGACTTGGGGTGCCTTCCGGCGCTAAAGCAGTTGGGTATTGTCGTTTTATTTTCATTAAGGGCTTTGACTGGCGGCTCGCGCAGAAAGAAGTTTGGTAGGCTAACATGACGAGGGTGTAAAGGTTGATGCTATGGTTTTTCAGAGACATAGTGTTATGAACGCCTCGATTATCTAATCACTATTATCTTTTTATCACAAAACATTCTGCTTCACCAGTATGACAATGGTTCGTAACATGGTTTTTGCTGATGAGTCGATTCAGGACGACAAAACTGAAGCTATAGTTAATCATCTTCATGAAATTGGCTTTCTTGATAAGGACAAAGGCTGGCAGGAGAATGACGGCTGGGGTGACGAACTAGTTTACTATCCATCTTCCGTTAATTTTTTCAACTACGTCACAGTAAAGGAGATGGGAGAATTTGCCGGATATGGTAAGATCCCTGATCCAGAGAAGGATGATCCCGAGCTATACGAGATTTTTGTCACACATACTATGTCTTTATACGGAAATAACGCAGTCGAAATTAGCGGTGGGGACATCTATGAAGATTGCCCTAAACTAATTGAAGAGCTTGAACAAGTGACTGGAGACACTTACAGGTTCAAATCTGAATGGACTTAAGCAGCAACTGGGTTAAGGTTTGGTAGATAGCTCTTCGGCGACAGGCCGCATGCCCCGCAGAGCAGCAGTTAGTTTGAGCTTCCAATTTTGGCTTTCGTGCGACAATGCAAATGCCTGTACTATTCAGGCTTGATAATATTGACTTTTTTTTCATGTGAATTGGCAAAGAGACAAAAGGCAAATAATCAACTACTCATCTGACAGATTACATTCTTTTAACGTAGTTATGTATGAGTGGATTGACAACCTTAATTTCACCATTGACCCGAGGGAGTGTCTTGACAATGCTGATGAGTACATAGCCATAGCTAAAGCAAAGTTTTCGGAATCGGGTTGGAATGGCGATGGGGAAATAGAGTTAATGTGGGTCCCGCCGTTTATGCTTACAGGAGCAAGGACTTCAGAATTTACAGCCGGATTCACTATTTGGCACGTAAAACAACGGGAAGATGGTCTTTCATGGCTACTGACGCCTATTGAGTTGCCTTGTCAGTCAGAGTTTTAGATTACTATGTGCTGTATCGCTGCCGATAGTCCACCAATCTATGTGCGTTAAAACAATTTATGTCGCCATACATACTTATCGTCCTTGGGTGATCCAATAGTGATTGATTTAAGGTCCAGCTTGTGGTCGACAGGCTGCCTATCCCAATATGTAAACTTTGGTTTCGTTAGTCAGCTGTAGTCGACATCAGAAAAGCCTCAATCATGACAGGGGTAGTTTTAAGCGTAGGCGACATACGACAAGCTCATATGCAGACAGGCAAACCTAATTATACCGATTTTGGCTTTTCTGCTCTAATGGGTCCGCAACTCAGGGCATTAGTTGAGACGCAATTAATAGCTGATTTAGCCAGCTATGGAAGGGCAGGTTCAACGTTAAAATTTGACTGGTCTGACAGTTGTATTGAAGGGCATAACAGTAGTTACCTGGATGGCGACTTAGAAAATTACTCCGGTATTTTGGTTTTTGATGAACATGATAACTTGGTTGCCGATGGCTGGATGGAATTTATTCACGAAGGCGATTTCTTTTTGGTGTATTGGGAATACGTAAAAATCTGGCAGAAATGTAAGATGATTTTTGATAAAGCTGAAGCTGGTATTCCGGATCACGTTTGGGCTCAACTACCTGACATTATCAAATGGAATTATGAAAAAGAACGTCTGAGAAAAACAAACCCAACTTCCCACTGACATACTGCCGCACCCAAAGGACGGTTTTCAGACCAATCGACCAAATACCTCATCAATGACAGTTCATGCGTGACCATGAGTAAGTTAATTAACCAATGCTGGTTTTAACCGGTCTACACACGGTTTCTGAAGCGCCCTTGATTAACACAACGAAGCTGGCAGCAAGAGCGGTTTCCTGAAAACACTAACCCATCCGTAGAGATCAACAAGAGACTATCTGCCGTGTTTTTGACCGGTATTAAAAACGGATTATTCTTTTGTGTATTTTAGTCTGGTATTGATCTGTTCATATCCCAAACCAACCATGGCTGCAGCTACCGATTATTCAAAACTAACCATAGACGAGTTACTGGCCGCAGAAGCCAAAGTTAAAAAGCAGCGGATCATCTGGGCTTTCGTGATCGGAGGCTTTATCGGTATAATCCTCTGGGCCGTTCTGTTTCATGCTTCGCTAATTAAAATAGGGCTGCTTGTGCTATTATTCGGTTTTCTGGGGAGTGGCGGGAAGAAAAACGACGACAACTTCAACGCCATTAAGGCTGAGCTCCGTAGCCGCAGTATGCGGTAACCAATCGTGACCAACGTTTATAAGACGGTTTGTTTTTATTTTTTTAAGCTACCTGGCAAGAGGGTACTTTCACTCAAGACCTGGCCATTAGCATCCCTTTCAATTTTATTTTCTTATAAAAATGCCCGCGAAACCCTTGTCTGAAGTAAGTATAAAAGAGCTTAAAAGTCGGGAAGCACTCATGAGTGCTGTTATGTATGTGGCTGCTTTTTTCATTGCAGCCATGATTGGATATGGTATTTACCTCCTTGTTTCAGAAAAGGTGTATTCAGTTGAGGAATTGACCGGGCGATACGGGCTTTCCATGGGTGGTTTTGGTATTGCCTTAATATTTAGCCGGTATTCTCTGAGAAAGATCAGGGCTGAACTAAAAATCCGGCAAGGCCGAAATATTGCAAAGTGAATATGGAACAATGTCCGCTTTGCTGCACTTGACTGGAGGTCCGCACCTGTGCCCCATGCCATGTGTGCGGTGGTGATGTACAGGAAATAACCCACTTTCTCCTTTTCGAATAAACCATTATAAAGAAAAAGTAAACAAATGTACTGTTTTATGAATTTGATCGACTAAATAGGTGGGATAGTTAGACTTTCTTCTGGGGAAGCAGCTGGCCTGCCTGTCTGCTTCGCTTTTTATTAACGAATATGAAAAAAGTCTACTGCCATGAACATCTTCAGCATCCTCAGGGCACCGGCGGCTATTGGGCGCCGCACACTTGCCATATGCCACATCACCGGCATCATTCTCCTTACCTGTATCCTGGCTGCCAACGGGCAGTCGTTGCCGCAAAGCTTTAGCCTTGTTACTGTAACGGCCGGTCTGCGCAATCCGACGACCATGGCCACTACCGCCGACGGCCGCATCTGGATCGCGGAGCAGGGCGGTACCCTGCGCATCGTGAAAAACAGTACACTGCTGCCAACCCCGTTTGTAAGTTTGTCGGTAGATGCCAGCGGCGAACGGGGACTGATCGGCCTGGCCGTCGATCCGGCTTTTCCGGTCAACGGGTATGTCTATCTCTACTACACCGTTCCGGCGGCTAACGGGATGGCTCCCCACAACCGTGTCAGCCGCTTCACGGCTGCGGGCGATGTAGCGGTGGCCGGGAGCGAAACGGTGCTTCTCGACCTTGATCCGCTAAGCAGCGCAACTAACCACAACGGGGGAGCTATGGCCTTCGGCCCCGACGGAAAGTTATACATCGGGGTGGGCGAAAACGCCAATGCGCCGAATGCCCAGAGCCTTACAAACCATCTCGGAAAAGTACTGCGGCTCAATGCCGATGGCTCCATTCCGGCCGATAATCCGTTCGCGACCGGCAGCGATGCCCGGCGGCGCATCTGGGCTTATGGCTTACGGAACCCGTATACCCTTACGTTTCAGCCGGGGAGTGGCCGCCTGTTGGTCAACGATGTAGGACAGGATAGCTGGGAGGAGATCAACGATGCAACGACCGGCGGGCAGAATTTTGGCTGGCCGCTGGCCGAGGGCTCGACCAGTACCTCCGGCCTGGCGAACCCGGTCTTTGCCTATCCGCACGGCAGCGGCGACGGAAAGGGGTGTGCCATCACCGGCGGGGCCTTCTACGATCCGGACAACGGCACCTATCCGGCAACGATGACGGGGAAATACTTTTATCAGGACTTGTGCAACAACTGGGTCAATTACATCGACCTTTCGGCGGGGGCGGCGGTACGTTCGGCCTTCGCGACGGGTATGCCGGCGGGTGGCCTGGGCCTTACACTCGGAACCGACGGCGTTTTGTATAGCCTGAGCCGGGGTAGTGGGGGCAGCAGCGGGATGCTGTATAAAATCATCCACCTGATCCCCGACGTGCCTGAAGCGTTCCGGATGGTAGCGCCGGTGTATAACTGCCAGACCGGTGCCATCCAGTTTAAAACGACGGGCGGTAACGGAACACCGGTCGAGTACCAGGCGGTTGGCGTTACCGGCTGGACAACCAACCCGAATCAATTTATAGAAGCCGGCCTGCGGGCCGATCCGAAACCCATGATGTTGTGGGCACGCCAAAACAATGTGCTGGTCAATTACATGTTCAATCTTCAGGGAGCCTGCAACGGCACAAACCAGCCGCCTGCCTTTGTCGGCCCGTTTGCCAATGTATCGCTGCTGTCCGGCCAGCCCTATTCGATGACCATTCTAAGCAGCGCGTTTGCGGATCCTGAAGGCGAGCTGCTGGTGTATTCTTCGTTCGGACTCCCGCCGGGCCTTTCGCTGTCGGGGAACATCATCAGCGGTTCAACAACCCAGTTGGGTGATTTCCCGATCACGATTCAGGCAACAGACCCGTGGGGATTGGCCGCCTCAGGGCAGTTTACGCTGACGGTTCAGCAGACAATCCCGATGGAACCGTTGCGGCTTACGGCCCCGGTCTACAACTGTTCAACCGGTTCGCTGGTCTTTCAGACATCAGGCGGTAACGGGTCTCCGGTTGAGTTCTTTGCCATCGGCATAACGCCCTGGACCCTGAATCCGATGCAATATGTAGAGGCGGGTCTGCGGGCCGATCCGAAACCGATTACGCTCTATGCGCGGCAAGGCGGCCGCGAAACCACTTTCCTGTTCAACCTTCAGGCGGCCTGCGGACAGGCGCGTACGGCCACGCCGGAAACCGCCCGGCCTTTTACTGCACGCCTGTATCCGAATCCGGTGGGGCCGGCCGTGGTGGTGGGCATCGAAGGGGCGCAGGGGCAGCGTATCCGGTTGCAGCTTACTGATCTCAGCGGCAAACCGATTGCCGAAAAACAGCTGGATGTAACGGAAGCCGATCAGCGCACGGGTATGGATATCCAACGGCAACCGTCGGGCATGTACCTGCTGCGTATCAGTAACGGGCGGCAGGCCGAAACGCTGCGGGTATTGAAGCAGGAGTAACCATTTTCTGTAAAAATGTACAGGGATTGGGCCCCGGACACAGTATCCGGCCCCCGATCGCTTCTTTATTGGCAGTAGATCAACTAACCCTGCTGCCTGTGTTTCAACGTCTCCTGTTTCTGATTTTTAGTGTATTAGCTACAACCGTTTCCGGTCAGCCTGTCGGCAAGCCTGCTGAAGGCTATCGGGGAATCTGGTATTTTATCGGCCCCACCAAAAATGAATATGCCTACAAATACAGCGGTGGCCTGGGCACCTATCCGGCTAACCATTATCCGTTTTCGGTGTATGCTCCGGCCGTAAACAAGACCTTTTTCTGCTACGGCGGCGTCACCGATTCAACTTCAAGGGCACTGTGCCATATGGTCGGGGTATTTGACCACAAAACCGGCATGGTTTCCCGCCCGACCTTGCTACTCGACAAACAGACCGACGATGCACACGACAATCCGGTTATTCAACTGGACGATCAGGGCTACATCTGGATTTTTTCGACCTCACACGGTACCGAGCGGCCGTCGTTTATCCATAAAAGCCGCGCGCCCTATCAGATTGACGCCTTTGACCGGATTGATGCCACGCGGCTCGACAAGGACGGCAAAACCGTTCCGTTCAACAATTTCTCCTACCTACAGGTCTACCAGCAACGCGGCAAGGGCTTTCTGGGGCTGATGACCCATTATGACCGGGGCATGCTGCTGTACGGCGCTAATAAACCCCGCCGGACCACCGCCTTCATCACAAGCCCGGACGGGGTGACATGGTCGGCATGGCACGACATCGGTACCATTGAAGAGGGCCATTACCAGAGCAGCGGCCAGAAAGGAAATAAGATTGGCAGTGCCTTCAACTACCACCCGAATACAAAAGTCGGGGCGGGTCTCGATTACCGCACAAACGTCTATTATGTCGAAACTGACGATATGGGGAAATCCTGGCACACGGCCGACGGTAAAGCTGTTTCGCTGCCACTCGCCGATATCGCTAATCCGGCATTGGTACAGGAGTATAAGTCGCTGGGCATGAACGCCTATATCAGCGATGTTAATTTTGATGCGGCTAACCGGCCGATGATTCTCTACATCACCAGCAAAGGGCCGGAGCCGGGACCGCAGAGCGGGCCGCATACCTGGCATCTGGCTCACTGGACCGGTAAGGCATGGGAGATTCTGCCGGTTACTACGTCTGACCACAACTACGACATGGGCTCGCTCTATGTCGAGGGCAACACCTGGCGGATTATCGGCACCATCGGGGCGGGGCCGCAACCCTACGGCACGGGCGGTGATCTGCTACTGCTCGAAAGCCGGGATGGCGGCAAAAGCTGGAAAACGACCAAAACCATGACCCACGATACAGCGCGGAATCAGGGTTACCCGCGCCGGCCCGTGGCGGTACATCCGGATTTTTATGCGTTCTGGGCCGATGGTAATGCCCGCAAACCGTCGGCGTCGTATCTCTATTTCTGCAATAAAGCCGGTGAGGTATTCCGGTTGCCGGCCGTCATGAAGGCCGGTGCCGAAAAGCCGGTACGGGTAAAATAAGATCAGAAAATCCGGTTCAGGACTTCGTAGGAGCTCAGTTTGCCGTTCAGATAAACCTCCGACCGGACGTTGGGCAGGAGGGTTGCGGACCGGAAAATAACGATCTCCTGCGTGGAATTACCAACCGCCAGTCCGCCGTGATTCCGGACATCCATAGTGGCCGTCAGCCGGTGGGCGGGAAACGATCCGACTGGGGTATCTACCGTGCTGGCTTCGTGCACCTGCTGGTTTGTCAGTACAATCCGCAGGCCGATCTGTTTTTTCATCAGGTCACCGGCGATGGTGGCCGCGGCGCTGACGACGTAGGTTTCCCAGCTGCGGTGTGGGCGGTTGAGGGCGCTGCGCCGCTCCTTCGACGGAGGAAAGGCACGTTGCAGATCAAGCGTAACGTCGGGCAGCGATTGGCCGGTTTTCAGGTTGGCGGGAAGCTTATAGCCCTGGCTGGTCGTGCGGGGAAGCAGCAGGGCATCAATGTAGGTATACATGACATAAGCGGAAACCGGAAGCCCTGCCAGATCGGGTTGTATGCCGTCGGGCAGGCAGATCGCCTGTAGCCGGGAACCCTGATGCTGCTTGTTTTTGGCGTCAAAGGCCTGAACATCCAGTACAATCCAGGTCGAATCGTTAACCGTTTCCAGCGCGATGATTGTAAATTGTGTGCGGCCGAACAGTTTGTTATCGTCGGAATACATGGCTGTTTCCCAGCCGCTGCCGGTTTTCAGTGTGAAGCCGCGGCAGGTGGCGGTAGCGTCTTCAAACGGGACGACCGGCTTTGGTTGTGCCGCTGCGGGTTTGGTACCGAACAGGAATGATAAAAACGACATAATCAGGATCGTTTGCGTAAATCGGGTAAGCATGACAGTTAGCGTAAAATGAGCAACAGGCTGATGAGTATGGTTAGCATAACCAGCAGAATCAGCGCCGGTTTTTGCCAGCGTGCGTTGGGTGGAGGAAACGGCATAGGCTGTATTTTTGCCAAAAATGGGGCGGGACCTGTCCAGGTGGACAGGCGACTGAATAAGTGGCGGCTTCGAATGAGTGTGTGGCCGGAATCGGGGAGGGGAAAAAAATAAACTCTCCGAGAGTTTTAAAACTCTCGGAGAGTTTGTGTGAAACGTTTTTCAGAAAGAGCGAATCAACTACAACGTCTTCAGCAATCCGCGGCGGCGGAGGAGCGGCTTAATATCCGGCTCAGCCCCACGGAATTTCCGGTAAAGCGCCATCGGGTCTTCGGTGCCGCCGCGCTCCAGTACGTTCTTCCGGAACGACTGCGCCGATTGCGGATCGAACAGGCCTTTCTGTTTGAACACTTCAAATGCATCGGCATCCAATACCGCCGACCAGATGTAGCTGTAGTAGCCGGCCGAATAGCCACCTGAGAAGATGTGCTGGAAATACGTGCTCCGGTAGCGCGGCGGAATCTGCGGAATCAGGCCGATTTTGTCCATCGACTGCTTCTCGAAAGCCAGCACGTCGTTTGGTGCCTGACCAGGTGCCAGGGTATGGTAATCCATATCAAGCAACGACGCCGCCAGGTATTCAGACGTCGCAAATCCCTGATTGAACAGGTTGCTCTTCTGGATTTTGTCGATCAGCTCGTTCGGAATCAGTTCGCCGGTCTGGTAATGTTTGGCATACAGCTTCAGCATGTCCGGTTCAGTCGCCCAGTTCTCCATGATCTGCGACGGTAACTCCACGAAGTCGCGCGGTACGGCCGTACCCGACAGGCTGCCATAGGTCACATTTGAGAGCAGGCCGTGCAGGGCGTGGCCGAACTCGTGGAAGAACGTATGCACTTCGTCGAGGTTCAGCAGGGCAGGGGTGTTGCCGGTTGGTTTCGAGAAGTTGCAGACAATGGATACCACCGGTGTGATTTTTTTCCCCTTCTCAACTTCCTGTTCGCGGTAACTGGTCATCCAGGCACCGCCGCGTTTGCTGGCGCGCGGGAAGAAATCCATGTACATGATGCCGATATTGCGGCCGTCGGCTTCTTTCACTTCATAGGCGACAACCTCGTCCTGATAGACCGGCAGGTTGGTTAATTTCTCAAACTTCAGGCCATATAACCGGCTGCAAAGGGTGAAAATACCTTCGCGGACATTGTCGAGCGAGAAGTACGGGCGCAGTTCCTGTTCGTCGAGGTCGTATTTCGCCTTGCGCAGTTTTTCGGCGTAGTAGCGCCAGTCCCAGCCTTCGAGTTTCTGACCTTTTCCTTCTTTATCCATCATGGCCTGAAGGTCGGCTGCTTCCTGTTTCGCCACCGGCACGGTAGCGGTCCAGAGCTGGTTCAGCAGTTCGCTTACCTTGGCCGGGGTAGTGGCCATGCTTTCTTCAAGCACATAGGCGGCGTGGTTCTGATAACCGAGCAGGCTGGCTTTTTCGGCACGCAGCGTAACGATGTCGGCCATGATTTTCTTATTGTCGCGGGCGTCGTTGTGGTTGCCGCGTTCGAGGTATGCCTTGAACATTTGCTCGCGCAGTGCCCGGTTATCAGCATATTGCAGGAACGGCATCACACTTGGGTTTTGCAGGGTAAAGACCCATTTGCCGTCGAGTTTCCGCTTTTTTGCTTCGTCGGCCGCCGCGGCGACAACGGAGGCAGGCAGGCCGCTCAGGTCGTCTTTTTTGTCGATTACCAGCGTATAGGCGTTGTTTTCGCCCAGCAGATTCTGCCCGAATTTGAGTGTCAGCATCGATAGCTCCTGGTTGATTTTCCGCATCCGTTCCTGCTTTTCCGGCGACAGAGCGGCTCCGCTGCGCACAAAGCCCTTGTACGTTTTGTCAAGCAGCATTTTCTGCTCGCCAGTCAGTTTCATCTTGTTGCGCTGGTCATAAACGGCCTTTACGCGCTGAAACAGTTCCGGATTCAACTGAATATCATCGCGGTGTTTCGACAGCTTAGGCGAAAGTACCTGCGCAATTTTCTGGAGTTCATCCGATGTGTTGGCGCTGTTGAGGTTGAAAAACACCGTGCCGACGCGGTCGAGGAGATCACCGCTGTTTTCGAGGGCCAGGATGGTATTTTCAAACGTCGGCATGGACCGCTGGCGGGTAATGGCCGCAATTTCGGTTGACTGCTGTTTCATGCCTTCCTCAAAGGCAGGTTCAAAGTGCTCCGGTTTGATCTTGTCAAACGGCGGGACCCCGTGCGGCGTCGTATAGGCACTGAAAAACGGATTGTCGGTCACAGGTGGTTGACTCACTATCATAAATGAGCTTAAAAACGTAGCTGATGCCAGAAGGCTTAGCGTGAGTTTCATACTATGGGTTTTATGTTGACGATTGCCGGCCTGTTTAGGCGGCCGGTTAGTTCAAAGATACTTGATATTCGGGAGATTCTTGATGGATGCTGGATGGTTGCTGATGGTTGCTGATGGTTCTGGATGGTTGCTGGATAGTTACTGATGGTTCTGGATGGTTCTGGATGGTTGCTGATGGTTCTGGATGGTTCTGAATACCGGGAGCGCCTGGCTTATCCTGCATCCAGCAACCAGCCTCCAGCTTATCCATTTTATCCGCTATACCTGTAACTTGCTTCGTCATTAACCTGAAACAACTTGATCGAACTATTTGCACGACTGAAACGGGCCGCACCGGTTAGCCTGGAGGGGCAGATGGCGCTGGCGGCTATGGTAACGCGCAGGGAACTGCCCAAAGGCCACCTGCTGCTGGAACAGGGAAAAGTATGTCAGCATTTTTACCTGCTGGAGCAGGGCAGCGCGCGCGGCTATTACAACCACGAGGGCAAAGATGTAAGCCTGTGGTTTGCCTTTGAGGGTGATGTTCTGACGTCGCTGTATTCATATGCTACCGGCAAACCAAGCTATACAAATATTGAACTGCTGGAAGACAGCGCTGTGATTGGCTTTACCTTCGACCAGCTGAATGCGTTGCTGGAAAGCTATCCGGAATTTAACCTGATCGGTCGTCTGCTGACTGAACAGTATTTTATTGAGCTGGAAGAACGGACGCTCTCGTTTCAGTTTAAAACGGCCACGGAACGCTACCATGAATTGATCAGCAAACAGCCGCAGATTCTGCAGCGTGCTTCCCTGGGGCATATCGCTTCATTTCTGGGTGTATCGCAGGAAACACTGAGCCGTATCCGTGCAAAAAGGGAATAGCTGGTTGCCGATTTTGACTTTTGTCAAAAGAAATCTATGAGCAAAGCACAAACTTTGTCACAACGGTAACACGCAGGCCAACGTCCGGGATGTAAGCGTGGAACCATGTGGAAAATTCTTGCAGCGCAATAGATCATGAAACGTTCAGGCAACCCTCTTTTTATTCTTACCGGTTCTACGGGCGTCTTAGGCTCCCATATTCTGTACGAATTACTCTGGAAAATTCACGCCGCTGGCTACCAGGGAAAACTGGTGCTCCTGCTGAGGCCCAAACAAGGTAAATCGATTGACGCCCGTTTTCTGGATTTACTGAATCCGGTGCTGATGCCGGCGTTTATGCAGGAAATCGATCTGGACCGCATCCGTAAAGACCATGTCGTGTTACAGGATTATGACATCACGACCTCAGAAACGCTGGATGCCTGTTTTAAATCCGAAGAGGGAACGTATCACCTGATTCACTGTGCTGCGTCGGTTAATCTGGGGACAAGTGCGGCCGCCTGTGAAGAGATCAAACAAACGAATTACTACGGTACGCTGCGGCTGATTAAAAAGCTGCGGCCGTATATCCATAAGGTTAGCTACATCAGCACCGCCTTTGCCTTCCGGCCTGACGAATGGAAAGCGCAGAATATGGTGCAGTACCGCAACTACTACGAAATTTTCAAGGCGCAGATTGAGGAGGAAATTCCGAAGCTTTGCGATGAATACGGCCTCGGCTGGCAGATTCTGCGGCCAAGCATCATCGCCGGCCGCCTGATGGATGCGCCCTATCATGTGGTGTACCGCTTTCTGGTGTTCTATCTGTTCGGGGCGTTTTTCTACCGGTCAAAGCAGGCGTATGGCAACATGAACGTCCGGATTGCCCTGAACCCGAACGGCGGGCTCAACATGGTGCCGGTCGATTATGCGGCTAAGGTCATCGTCCGGGCGCTCGATTCCCCGGTTAAGGACCTGAACATTGTCCACAGCAAATATGTGCCGAATACGTTTGCTGTGCCCAGAATGTTAGAGGCTGCCGGCTGGACCAACTACGAATTTGTCAGCCAGATTCCGACCGATCTGAATCCGGTGGAGAAACTTTACTACCGGACAGCGGGGGCACAGTTAAGCCAATACCTGCTGGCCGATGATTATCCGTTCGATATGGCGGAGTTGAAAGGTCTTATTCCCGATGTAGAAGAGCCAAACCTCGAAGCCAACTTTGCGGCCCTTTGCGATTATGCGGCCGAACACGAATTCAGGCATGTCATAGACTGATACCAGGATAATTCTCCGTATACGTAAGCCGCCTGGCAGCAATTTTGCTGTGGGCGGCTTTTGGTTTAACAATAAGTTAATACAAAACGCAATAGTGGGTACTAATGCGCTGAAAATTAATGGCTTATTGCTGCTGTTTGTTATGGTATCGTTAAATTGTGGGACCAATATGGAATCTCAGCGCCGCCCTTACAAACTTGCGGCACTGATGAAAATCATTTTAAAATATTTAAAGAATAGTATAGGACATTCTAAATGTTCTTTTGTACTCTGCGACACTTAATAATTCTTATTTTTTCATGAAACATGTTTACACTTCACCACCGCTAAAACTTGCTTTTAGCCTGGTCTTTACGTTGCTCTCGGGGAGCAGCGTTCCTGCATGGGCCGAAAAGCCGGTTCGGTTTACGGGCCGGGAACCGGTCAATGCAACCTCCGTGGCAGACATTACCATTAAGGGACGGGTAATCGATGCCTCGACCAATGAGCCGCTGGCCGGTTGTAATGTGGTTATTAAAGGATCATCGAAAGGGGCCACTACCGATGCAAACGGTAATTTCTCGCTGGCCGTACCGGACGGGAACGCTGTCCTGGTGTTCGGGTTCATTGGTTTTGAATCGCAGGAAGTGGCCGTCGGGTCGCGTACAACCCTGAATATTTCGCTTAAGTCATCGACCTCGGAACTGGCCCAGGTGGTGGTTATCGGCTACGGTACCACAACGAAAAAGGACGCGACCGGTGCTCTGAAAACGGTAAAAAGCACAGACTTTAACCGCGGGATTGTGAACTCGCCGGAGCAGTTACTACAGGGCCGCGTGGCCGGGGTCAACGTGACATCGGCCAGCGGTGAGCCGGGTGGCCGCCAGAGCATTACCGTACGGGGGCCTGGTGGTGTCCGGACGGGAAGTACGCCCCTGTTCGTATTAGACGGTATTCCGCTCGATAACTCAAGTACAGGTGGTTCCGGCAACCCGCTGAACTTCCTGAACCCGCAGGATATTGAATCGATTGACGTATTGAAGGATGCTTCGGCAACGGCGATCTACGGGGCGCGGGGTGCCAACGGGGTTATCCTGATTTCGACTAAAAAAGGCAAGTCCGGCTCATCAAACCTGACCATTTCGTCGAACATCGGTATCTCGAACATGGCCCGGCCAATTTCGTTGTTCTCAGCCGATGAGTTCCGGAAGCAGGTGCCAGCCGTTGGCGGTACCCTCGATGACCAGAAGGCATCGACCGACTGGCAGAAGGTTATCTCGCGTACCGGCGTTACCCAGGATCACAACGTCTCGTTCAGCGGCGGCGCGAATAAACTGACGTTCTATGGCTCGGTAGGCGTCCAAAACCAGCAGGGTATTCTGAAAGGCAGCGACCTGAAACGCTACACCGGCCGGTTCAATGCCTCGCAGAAATTTATGGACGACCGCCTGACGCTCGACGTGAATATGACGGCATCGCAGACCGTCAATAACCGTCCGTCTATCGAAGGTATCGTCGGGGCAGCACTGTCGGCCAACCCGACGTATCCGGCCTACGACGCCAATGGGGTGCCGGTGCGGTATCAGGCATTTACCAACCCGCTGATTACGCTGGAATTACAGAAAGACCAGACAACAATCAACCGGGTAGTAGCGAGCGTATCGCCTTCGTATAAAATCACGAACGATCTGGTGTATAAGCTGAATATCGGTGTCGATAATGCTTCGTCCGTGCGCGATATCCAGTCGCTGGCGAGTGCGATACCGCAGCAAGACGGCCGTCTGGAAAGCAACTATGGTACGAACCGGAATATTCTGGTAGAAAACTATTTTACCTATACAAAAGGCTTTGGCAAGCACAATCTGACGGCGTTGCTGGGTCATTCATACCAGAAATTTGTGATTCAGGGCCGGACGTGGAGCATCAACAAGTTCCCTATTTCGCCGATTGAGCCGATTAACAACCCGGGCTTAGGCCAGGACCTGACACTGGCCAACAACCGGCCAAGCGGTTTTGCGACCATCAACGAGCTACAGTCGTTCTTCGGTCGTCTGAACTACCAGTTCAATGACCGCTACCTGCTGACGGCTACGGTTCGCGCCGACGGATCGAGCAAGTTCGGGGCCAACAACAAGTACGGTGTGTTCCCGTCGTTCTCGGCCGGCTGGCGTCTGTCGGAGGAGGAATTCCTGAAATCAGGGCCGTTCTCTGATCTGAAACTGCGCGCAGGCTGGGGCCAGACCGGTAACCAGGAAATTCCGTCGAAGATTACGCAGGCGCTCTTTACGTCGAGCACCGGTGCGGCAAACAGCTATCCGCTTGATAACACATCGGTATTCCCGGCTGGTACGACCTATACCCGTCTGGCCAACCCTGACATTCAGTGGGAAGTATCTTCGCAGACCGACATCGGACTTGATTTCGGATTGTTCAAAGGTGCCTTAACGGGCTCACTGGATTATTTCCGGAAGGTATCCGGTAAAATCCTGCTTGAAGTTATCCCGGCCGATCCGATTCAGCCCGCAGCTACCTACTGGACAAACGTGCCGAACATGACGATCACCAACCAGGGTGTTGAGCTTGATCTGAACTACCGTTATGTCAGCAACAGCGGCTTCCGCCTGGATGTAGGTGGTAACATTACGTTTATCAAAAACATGGTGCAGAACTCGCCGTATACCGTAATTACGTCCGGTTCGGCTTCCGGCCCTGGTCTGACATCGGCAACGGTGAACGGGTATGTAAACGGACAGCCGATCGGTACATTCTACCTGCGCGAGTTTCTGGGCGTTGACGATAAAGGCGTTAACAAGTTCCGCGACATCGACGGCGACGGGATCGGTGGTACCGATAAAGACCGGATTGCGGCCGGTAGCGCCCTGCCAACGAAGCAGTTTAACTTCAATACGACCGCGTCGTTCAAAGGCTTCGACCTGACGGCTAACTTCAACGGCGTTTCGGGTAACAAACTGTATGACAACACCGCCAACGCGTTCTTCTACAAAGCCCGTCTGGTGAAAAACCTGAACGGACCGGCATCGGCAGTTGGTGAGCCTAACGAATCGATCAACAACTCAGCACCGGTATCAACCCGGTTCCTGAAAGACGGATCGTTCTTCCGCCTCAACAACCTGACGCTGGCCTACAACCTGAGCCCGCGCACAATCGGACTGGGCAAATGGGTATCGAATATCCGTCTGTCTGCAACGGGTCAGAACCTGTTTGTGCTGACGAAGTATGATGGCTACGATCCGGAAGTAAACATCGACCGGACCGTCAACGGTATTTCATCGTACGGTATCGATTACCTGAGCTATCCAAAAGCCCGTTCATTTGTATTTGGCGTTAACCTGACATTCTAGCATTTCCCATGAAAAAAATACTAACCAGCTCGCTCGCTCTGGCAAGCCTGCTTTTCTTAAACAGTTGTACGGACCTAAAGGAACAGGTACTCGATGAGTCATCGGTGACCGGCCTGACCGACAAGCAGGCCGCCGACGGTAATCTGGCACCAGTATATGCGCAGTTACCGACGTTGTTTAATCATACAAACTATTTCGCCATTCAGGAAATTTCGACAGACGAAGCGATTCTGCCCTATCGGGGTGGTACCGACTGGGGTGATAACGGAATTTACATTGCCCTGCACCAGCATACGCATACCAGCACCGATCCAAACCTGCGGAGTGTCTGGTTGCTGCTGACGCAGGGGATCTCACGCGCCGTCACGGCTATCAATGCCCTGCCAACCAACACCGATCCTAACGCAAAGGTGTACATTGCCGAGGCACGGGGTATGCGGGCGTATTACAACATGCTGCTGCTGGACTTATTCGGTGTTGTTTTCAAAAAAGAAAGTCCGCAGGCCATTTCGGAAATCCTGCGCGGCGAACAGGCCTATGAGTATGTTAAGACCGAGTTTCTGGCTGTAGAGCCGGACCTGCTGACAACTGTAGGCTCAGGCCGTCTGACAAAAGGCGGGGTATGGGGGCTTCTGGCACGTCTGTATCTGAACGCTGCCGTATACAGAGACCGTTATGCTGCTTCGTTCACCTTCAAACCGGAGGATATGGATAAGGTGGTGGAGTATAGCGATAAGATCATTAACTCCGGTCAGTATCAGCTGGCAAAGGATTATTTTGGTATTTTCAATGCGGATAACCACGATAACAAAGAGCTGGTTTTTGCGGTAGATCAGCGCGCTGAGCTGAACGGCCATAACCGTCTGGCGTATTTCTCGCTGTCGGGTGATCAGTTCCCGCTGCCGGCATTCACAGGAGCTAACGGAACGGACGGTCCTGGTATTACGCCCGATTTTTACCGTACCTGGGTAAATGCCTATGCACCGAAAGATCCTGCCGGAACGGATCCGCGCTTTTACAAGCAGAACATGAACATTCCGGCTGACTCCTGCATGGCAGCGGCTGATTTTGTGTACAACCGCGGTATTCTGCGTGGGCAGCAATACGGGTTGATCCGCGTGAACGGTGCGTTTGTCCGGTGCGGCAACAACTACAAAGTCGGGAAAATCTACAACGTGACGCGAAACCGTCCGAATACCCCGGTAATCTTTACTGAGGCCATTAACTATACGGTGGCGGGCAGCGATTACAGCACCGGTTACCGCGTGTTGAAGTATGAGTTCAGTCCGAAATCACAGTCGGGCCGTAACCTGGGCGACGTAGACCTGCCGATTGTCCGCCTGGCCGACGTATACCTGATGCGGGCAGAAGCCAAACTGCGGAAGAGCAATGATGCGGCATCCGCTCTGGCCGATGTGAACCTCGTGCGGGCTGCCCGTACGAATCCGGCTCCGGCGCTGACGAGCATGAGCCTCGACCTGTTGTTCCGTGAACGCGGGTTTGAGCTGTATTGGGAAATGGTGCGTCGTACGGACATGATCCGGTTCGGCAAATACGAAGGAACGTGGACGGAGAAAACCGATACCAACCCGCAGAAGCGTATTTTCCCGATCCCGCAAACGGCCATCGACGGTGCGTCGAACCTGCCGGGTTATCTGGTGCAGAATCCGAGCTACTAACATTTTGCTGAGGGTTGCTCTCAGAACAAGTTAATACGACTGAAAGCCCCTGTTCTCCGGACGGGGGCTTTTTTAGTGCGAATATGGTCTTGTTCGATAGGTGAATTTTTGGAGAATATTATAATTAAATATAAAAATATATTAATTTGTTTTAGTGTTTCTGTCAAATGAATGTAAAATATAATTAACATGAATAAGGTACAATATGTAACTGATCCTGAAGGTAATGTGATTTATGTTCAGCTTTCATATGAAGAATATAAAAGTTTAATAATGAAAGCTAAAGACAAAGACGTGAGTGATGAGCTAAAAGTTGATAATGTTATTCCAAATAAGGCATATTCAATTGAAAATATCCGGAAAGAACACAAATCAGCATACATGCCATGGACGAAGGAAGAAGAAAGAGCGCTGAAAATGAAATATTTTGAAGGAATAGCTATTGGGGAAATTGCAACAGCGCACGGAAGGAAAAAGGGGGCAATAATTTCGCGTCTAAAAAAAATAGGGATCAGTATAGGTGATTAAACTTTTATGTAATCCGTTGCTTAATTGATGGAAAACAGTACGTCACTTGTACTATCTTATACCCGGATTGGCTCTTAGTGCATACTTTGGGATTAATTAAGAGAGCAAAGTAGTATGAAAAGTTTAAGCTACTTTCGCATGAATAACTGATGAGTTTGACACGTTTCCCGACATGACTTTCCGTAAAGCAACCCGTGATGATGTCCCGTTTATTGTACAGATGCTGGCCGATGACCCGCTGGGACAAAAAAGAGAAAAATATACCGAACCATTGCCGGCTGTGTATTACGACGCCTTTGTCCGGATTGACGGGGACCCGAATCAGGAACTGATCATTGTCGAAAATCCGGCGGGTGACCGCATCGGGTCACTGCAGCTGAGTTTTATCCAGTACCTGACGTATCAGGGCGGCATCCGCGCACAGATTGAGGCTGTCCGCGTGCACAAAAGTGCGCGGAATCAGGGGGTTGGTAAGCACTTCTTTATGTGGGCGATAGAGCGGGCCAAAGAACGGGGTGCCCATGTATTGCAGCTAACCTCCGACAAACAGCGACCTGACGCCATCCGGTTTTATGAAAGCCTTGGCTTCCGGGCAACGCACGAGGGGCTGAAACTGCATTTGTAACGGAATACGGTATGGTAAGGTGTACTGGCTTCGTAATTGGCTGGCTGTTGCTGTGCATGCAGGTAGCATGTGCGCAGCAAACGCTGACATACACCGATTCGTCGGGTGTGGTACCGATTGGCCGCTTTATCCGCTTTTTAGAGGACCCGCACCGGCAGCAGACCATCCATACGTTGCGCCGGACACCGGACCGCCTGTTCCGCTTGAGCCCGGATTCGTCGCCGAATTTCGGTGCGGGCCGCTCTGTATTCTGGCTGAAAGTAACAGTGCATAACCAGACCGGAGAACCATTGTTCCTGCTGTGCGATGAAGAGAATATTTTTACCTGTCAGCTGTATGTCATCGATAGTACAGGCCGGGTCAACTACCGCAGGACCGGCTTTACTGAGCCGTATTCATCCCGCTTTTTTGAGAATAACCAGCTGACGCTGCCAATTGGCCGCAAGCCTCAGACGTTATATATCGGTATCAGCGGCAATGCGTCCCTGCTGGCGTCGTTTTATATTGCTTCTCAGCAGCCGCTTGCTGCCTGGCAGCACCTGAATGATGTGTCTGAAGGGATTTTTTTAGGGTGGATGTTGCTGACTTTCCTGTATAACCTGTTCATTTACGTACAGTTGCGCGACAGGCTCTATCTCTGGTATTGCCTGTATGTTTGTACGTGTACGTTCCTGATCATCCGGCTGGAAGGCATCGGGTTTGACCTTTTATGGCGTAGTAAGCCATGGTTCAACCAATGGATTGATATTCCGGGAATCATCAATACGCTGGTAGTCGTCTATTTTGCCACGCAGTTTTTACAGACAAAAGCCATTCTGCCTGCGCACCACCGGATACTGACCATCTTTATGGGAGTTGTGACCTTGCTGATACCGCTGGAGCTTTTTGATATACGGCCATGGTCAAATAACCTGGTCATGCTGGCCTTTCTGACCGGAGCCTTTCTCTTATTCTGGACCGCGCTGACTGCGTACCGCCGCGATTTCCGGCAGGCCCGGTTCTATCTCTTGGGATGGACATTGTTTTTGCTGGGAACTACTCTGTTTACGCTCTGGAAGCTGGGCATCCTTACCATCAATCATTTTCTGATCTACAACAGTTTTTTGATCAGTGTTATGCTGGAGGCGGCATTATTCTCGTTTGCGTTGGCAGACCGGATCAGGATTTACCGGCAGGAGGCCGCTGATGCGCAGGCGCTGTCGATGCAACGGCTGGAAGAGAACGAACAGCTGTTACTAACCCATAACCGGTTGCTGGAAGAAAAACTCAGACTGGAGCAGGCCGGTGTACAAAGGCCGGCTCATCAGGACAACGTCTCCGGAACTGTTCAGCGGTTGGCTGTACCGTCAATGGAAGGCGTTTTATTATTGCCTGTTACAGACATCGTCCGTATACAGGCTCTGGGAAGTTACTGCAACATTTACCTGACGAACAGCAAGAAGATAATGGCCTCTAAACCACTGGCCGAATTTGAACCGTTTCTAACCGGTAACGATTTCCTGCGTGTGCATAAATCCCATCTCATTAACCTCAATCAGGTTACACGGTATGTCAGAGGGGACGGCGGAACGCTGATCATGAATGACGGGAGTGAGGTAAGCGTTTCCCGATCCGGTAAACCCACGTTGCTGACACGGCTTCAGCTGGCATAGCTGTTTCTGAACGGGTGTTGTTCAGAAACTCAATGCTGTGATTGGGAAAGAAAAAAAGGATAAGCTTGCTGAAACGCAGACATTTGGGCATTCACCAAAACGCTGATTGTATGAAGCAACTGTTAACTACCCTTTTCCTGATCATCTGCGTAAAGACTGGTGCCCTGGGCCAGCAATCCGGAGATACCCGTGAATTTAAAACGTACTTTCAGGCCTATGTGAAAGCCTATGAGATGAATCCGTCGGAAACGCTTCGGAAAGGAGCGGTAAAAGACTACCGGATGTTAGGCGGAGACGGAAAGCTGCGTGATCTGGAAACAACCTGCACTATGTTTGCTAATGCGACCAATGTCTATTGCCGGATTGAAAATGAGGAATACCGGGTATAGGGACAACCGGCGTCGTTACCGGTACATCTTACTGGGGTTTTGAAAGTCCGCAAACGGGAAAGTATGATGCCAAATCCCTGCTGACGTATGTGTTTACCCGAACTGAGGCCGGCTGGAAACAGGTAAGCGGCCACCATATTGACGTTAAAACAAACTAATTACTCCCTGAATCATGCTCAGATTAATCGTACTTTATCCGCAGCCTTCGGATGTTCAGCAATTTGAGGCAGACTATGTTGCTCACCTGGCATTACTACACGAGAAAGCCGGCATTCCGGTCGGTGAAGCACCGTATACCATCACAAAAATGCTCCCTGCATCAGCAGAGGCACCGGCATTTTATCAGATGTTCGAGCTGCCGTTTCCCTCGGCTGAGGCGTTGCAGGCAGCCATGGCGTCACAGGGTATGCAGGAGGTCGGTGCGGATGCCCAGCGCATTTCAACCGGTGGCCTGCCGGTGATCCTGATTGGCGCCGGTTGAGTAAAATTGTGGATAACTCTACATAAACTCGTATCATACATGCATTATCAGACCCGTTCATTGTACATTGGGCCTGATTCATTACCCATGTACTGTATGACACAACCTGATACGCCATCAACAAACCGCTTTCAACTGAAATCCATTCTGGGAGGCTCCATCGGCAATCTCGTCGAATGGTATGACTGGTACGCCTATTCCGTGTTTTCGCTGTATTTCGCCGGTACCTTTTTTCCGCAGAGCGACGAAACCGCTCAGCTCCTGAATACCGCCGGTATTTTTGCCATCGGCTTTCTGATGCGACCCGTGGGCGGCTGGATCATGGGTGCTTATGCCGACCGGCGGGGGCGTAAATCAGCCCTGACGTTGTCGGTACTGATGATGAGCGGCGGGTCGCTGATGATCATGCTGGCCCCGGGCTATGACCGGATCGGACTGTTTGCCCCGATCTTGCTGGTACTGGCCCGGATGATTCAGGGCATCAGCATCGGGGGCGAATACGGCACGGCGGCAACCTACCTGAGCGAAATGGCACCGAAGCACCTGCGCGGGTTTTATTCCAGCTTTCAGTATGTAACAACAACCATGGGGCAGCTGGTCGCGCTGGCGGTGCTGATGATCCTGCAACGCTGGCTGCTGACCCCTGAGGAGTTAACAGAATGGGGGTGGCGCATCCCGTTCGGCATCGGTGCGTTGCTGGCGCTGTCGGCCATTTACCTGCGCCGTGGCATCGAAGAAACCGAGTCGTTTAAGCAGGAACAGGTCGACGACAGCCGCAAGGGTACCTTGCAGGAGCTGGTAAAATACAGCGGCGAAACGCGGCTGGTCGTGGGCATAACCCTGGGGCTGACGGTTTCCTACTACACCTTCTCAACGTATATGCAGAAGTATCTGGTCAACACCGCCGGATTCAGCAAGAGCGATGCCACTACCATTGCGGTTATTTCACTGGTCGTCTTTATGATTGCCCAGCCGTTTATGGGTATGCTCGGCGACCGGATCGGCCGGAAGCGCATGATGATCATCTACGGTGTGCTGAGCGTCATGACAAGCATACCGATCCTGATGCTGCTGGGCGAAACGCACAGCTTCTGGTTCGCAACGCTGCTGATCACGCTGGCGTTACTGATTCTGAGCATGTGCACGTCCATCTCGGCCATTATCAAAGCCGAGCTGTTTCCGGCCAATATCCGTTCGCTGGGTGTCAGTCTGCCGTATGCGCTGGCCGTTGCCCTGTTCGGCGGAACGGCCGAGTACGTGGCCTTGCTGTTCAAGCAAATGGGGCATGCTACGTGGTTTTACTGGTACCTGACCGCCTGCGCCGCTATTTCGCTCTGCGTCAGCCTGCGCATGCGCGACACCGAAAAACAGTCGCAGATGGACGCCGAAACATTACCCCGCTAATTGATCAAATAACCGGTTTGTGGTTTCTGCCGGATCGGTGCACAGACCGGGGTGAACGGCTGATGTTTGGACGACCGTACTCCGCATAGCCGTCAGCCACCGGAACCGTGAGGCGATGGCCAGCTGCCCGATCGGCCCGCCCTGCGACCGGCCGGCACAGACGCGCTCAAACGCCTGCAAACGGGCCCGTAGCTCGTCGATATCCAGCGACGGCGCAAAGGCCCGCAACCGGTCTTCGGGAATGGTATACACCGTTTTCAGGAAACCCTGTGACGGGCAAAACAAAATCACACCGACGTTCATAAACTCTTCGCGCTCGACACGGGGTACAACGCGAATGACGGCATACTCAAATAAGTGTCTTTCGGGCATACTGCGCGGCATTTACAAATACGTCGGAATGGGCTATCCGTGAATCTAAAAACTGAGCATATACCTGCCGCTGGCTTTCGGCCGACTCAACGTTCGGGTCGGCCAGTAGCCATTCATCGGGCAGCAGGGCCACAATGGCCTGAATACGGTCGGGCGTCAGGATGGCTTTGAACTGCGTATCGACGGCTTCCAGCTCCGAGGCTTTGGGCAATAAAACATGGTCTTTGATCTGACCGAACGGCCGGAGACTGTGCTCTTTCCAGTCGCCGCCGGTATGGTGAAAATACAGCGAGGCGCCATGATCAATCAGCCACAGTTCCTTGTGCCAGATCAGCATATTGGTGTTGCGGGCTGTCCGGTCGACGTTGGTAATCAGGCAGTCGAGCCACACAATCTGCGAGGCCAGCAGCGGGTCGGCCGAATTGACGATAGGGTCGAACGTAATCGCTCCCGAGAGGTAATGCACGGCCAGGTTAAGGCCAACGCTGGCTTTCAGCAGATCCTGAATTTCTTCGTCGGGTTCGGTGCGGCCAAAAGCAGGGTCGAGGTTGGCAAACACAATTTCCGGAATCCGGAAACCGAGCAGACGGGCCAGCTCGCCGCCGATGATTTCGGCAATCAGCGCTTTGGCTCCCTGACCGGCTCCCCGGAATTTCAGCACGTATAAAAAGTCATCGTCGGCCTCGGCAATCGCCGGCAGCGATCCGCCTTCGCGCAGGGGTGTGACATAGCGCGTCACACCGACGGTTCTGAGTTCTGGTTGATAATCCTTCACAAGTATATGTATGTAGAACGGAATGATGTTCCGTTCAGAGGGTCTGTTTCTGTAAACAACAAAATGCCATGCACTGTCTACAGCATTACTGAACAGTCTGTGTCAGTGTTTTACCGTCGGGATAAGTCATCTCCGTAATCCGCCATCGGCCGGCAAACTGCTGCATATCAATTTTAATTTCCTGATCCTTGCCGCTGTCCTGAAAGGTGACGTAGACAATGGCCCGTGTGCCGCCAACCGCCGCCGGATTAACCCATGTTTTGGTTATGGCTTTATCAGGTGCGTTGAACAGCGGGTTTACCTTTCCGGCCTTCAGGGCATCGGCTTTTGGCCAGATTTGGTCGGCCAGGGGTTTCGCAAAATACTGGTCAATCAGTTCACGGTTTTTTTCACGGAACGGGTTGTCCGTTTTGTTATGCTCAAAGTAAAGCGCCCGGATCAGCCGGTCGGCTGCTGAGCGCGGATCGTCGGGGCCCGGCTTTTTGGCCAGCGCCGCAGCGCTGTCATCTTTAGCAACGGCCGATTTGGTTTCAGTTTCCTGTTTGGGTTTGCTTTGGCAGGCTGCCAGGGCCAGCAGCAGAAACGGGAGCAAGCGAAGTGTTTTCATGGGCGTAAAAGGGCTTTAGTTGGAGGCTGCGTTCGAAAACGTGCCGGATACAGCGTTGTGGCAACAGACAGGTATGGCCGGCTGGTTGCCTTGATTTACAAAGAAAATTAAAAAAACGACAATCCTGCTGACATAGGGCTGTCACAAGGGGAGGGTACCTTTGTAAAAACAACAAAGACAAGTATGAAAATCATCCCTGCATTTCAGCAAGAGTTTGAGGCCGAGGCCGCAACTACCCGTAAATTCCTGGCCCTTGTTCCTGCGGACAAACTTGATTGGCAGCCCCATCCAAAGAGCATGACCATCCGCCAGCTGGCCACCCACATCGCTGAAATTCCGGGCTGGGTAACGATGGCTGTTGATACTGATGTACTGGATTTTGCCGCCCATCCGTATGAACCGGCTTCGGTTAGCAGCGCTGATGATCTGCTGGCCATTTTTGACAGGGAAGCAGCGTCAGGACGTCAGACACTGGCCACTGTTAGTGAAGAACAGCTTGATCTGCCCTGGGAGATGCGCTATGGCGATAAAGTGCTGGCCCAGTTGACCAAAGGGGAAACCATCCGGCATGCCTTCAGCCAGACCACACACCACCGGGCGCAGTTAGGTGTTTACCTGCGTCTGCTCGACATTCCGATTCCGGGCAGCTATGGCCCGAGCGCCGACGACGCTGCCGGATTCTAAGCTTCATTGAACCGTTTAGCACATAGCTGCCCGGGCAAAAGCAGTCTTTGTTTCTCCGGGGGGCTGTGTGCTAAAAAAAGGCTTTCTGTTTTCGATAACACTGGTATATTGCCGGCCGAATCCAACATCTGAGCGAATGGAAAACCGGAAAAATATTGTGGTGTTATCCGGCGCGGGCATCAGCGCCGAAAGCGGACTGGCAACGTTCCGTGATTCAAACGGTTTGTGGGAAAACTACCGGATCGAAGATGTCGCAACGCCCGAAGCGTGGCGGAAAAATCCGGCCCTGGTGCAGGAGTTTTATAACCTGCGCCGGAAACAGGCCCTGGCGGCCGAACCGAACCCCGGTCATCGGGCGCTTGTCAGGCTGGAAGGTGGCTATAATGTTACGGTTATCACGCAGAACGTGGATAATCTGCACGAAAAAGCCGGATCGGCCAATGTGTTGCACCTGCACGGGGAACTGACTAAATCCAGAAGCACGTATGACCCGACGCTGGTCTACGATATAGACGGATGGGAAATTAAAATGGGCGACCGTTGTGAGCGCGGATCGCAGCTCCGGCCGCATATTGTGTGGTTTGGCGAGGCCGTTCCCATGATGGATGTCGCCATGGATATTACCGAAGGGGCTGACATCCTGATTGTTGTCGGTACTTCGCTGGCGGTTTATCCTGCTGCGGGGCTGGTTTATGCCGTTCGTCCGGGTGTGCCGGTTTATGTCGTTGACCCGAATACGCCCGAGATCCGGAACCGGAAAAACGTTACGTTTATTACGGAACCTGCGTCAACCGGTTTGCCGCGTCTTATTGAACAACTACTCAGCGAAGCTGCGTAATGCTGGTTACCGCGATTTAAATTCAGCAAATGCTTTGGCCTGTCCGACCCAGTCGTCGCCCTCAATCCGGCCTGGAAAAAACTCAATAATTTCGTTGACCTTTTTGATGTCTTCTTTGGTAAAGTTGGCAATCTGCCGGAATGTATAGATGCCGAGGCTATGCAGTTTACGCTCCAGAAAGGGGCCAACGCCATTAATTTCCTTCAGGTTATCGGCTTCCTGCGGACCGGCATGACCGATGCGGTCGAAATTGAGTTCTGAGGCGCGTAAGGCTATTCTGGCAAGAATGGCTGACTCCGAGTTGCCGGTTGGCGGCGGCGTTGCCGGAACGGCTGCTTTGGGAACCACCGGTGTTTGGGGTACTGACTCCGGTACCGGCGGGATAACAGGTGTTTCGGTTACCTTTGTCGTTAACGGATCGGCAATAACCGTCTGACTGGGCATTGTTACGGTTGGCGACACGACTTCGGCGATTACCGGCCGGGTATTTT
The DNA here is from genome assembly GCF_057652235.1 of Arsenicibacter sp. R0_47. Lineage (NCBI taxonomy): Bacteria > Pseudomonadati > Bacteroidota > Cytophagia > Cytophagales > Spirosomataceae > Arsenicibacter > Arsenicibacter sp. R0_47. The sequence goes on from NZ_JBYFCJ010000036.1 coordinate 42,326, forward strand.
TGGTTGTCGGTACCGGAACCGACGGCGACGGCGTTGTTACGCTTGCTGTAACCGAGGGCGACTTGGTACGGCGGCATTCGGCAAGGGATGCTTCTTTTCCGGCAATTTCATTCTGTAATGCCTTAATCCGGGCACTCATGATCAGGCGGGCAATAAGCCAGCCGGCAAAAGCAGCTCCGGAAAGCAGAAGTACTATTTCAATAATAGCAACCGGACGACTGAGCGGATCTAATCCAAACATACGGGTAAAAGTTAAGGCATTGGGTTACTGCTTCCGTTTGTACAAATCAAGGGCTTGACCAACCCAGTTGTCGCGCTCGATGCGACCCGGGAAAAACTCAATGATTTCGTTAATTTTATCAATGTCCTGTTTCGAAAAGCTGGACACCTGCTGCCAGGTGTAGATACCCGCTGCATTCAGTTTGCGCTCCAGAAACGGACCGATTCCGTTAATTGCCTTTAAGTCATCGGCGTCGAGCTCTGAGGCCCGCCCGATCCGTTCAAAATTCAGTTCAGATGCCCGCGCCCGTATCCGGGTCAGAACGGCAGCCTCGTCGAGGCCGATGTTAGTCGGTAAACCGGAGCCCCGCACACACAAATCAAGCTCACGTTCAGCCATGGCCAGATCACCCTCCAGCTGTCTGATCATGCTTTTCTGCGAGATAAACCCAATCATGAAACCGATGACCGCTGCTACCAGCAGCATAAAGCCGTGGTGTAGCATGGCATCAGCCAGATTGTGTGGATTTAGAGTAAACATATACGTATTAACTTGAAATAGTTTATTTAATCACAACAACAGTAACCCGCCGGTTAGCTTTCCGGCCAATTTCGGTCGTATTCGGCATTTTAGGGTTCGCCTCACCTTTGGCCTCAACCTGCACCTGATCACCGGGCACATTAACCTTACTAAGGCGCATTTTCACAAACTCGGCCCGCTTCTTCGACAGATTTAAATTAATGTCGTCAGGGCCCTGGTCGTCGGTAAAACCGGTAAGCCGCAATTTTTTATCCGGGTTTTCCTTCAGATAGCGGATGGCAGCCTTGAAAAACTTCTTTGTCTCGTCTGTTTTTATGTACTCCGACTGACCCGATGGAAAATACAGGTCGATAGGCTCGAAAATAGAGGTATATTTCTGCGATTTAGCCAGGTCTTCTTCGGTCATCGCCGTCATGGTTTCCGGTGCCGTTGTACTGGCTGAGAGCGCTGATGTGGTTGCTACACTGGTGCTTGCCGCCACAGTTGCGGTTGATGCCGCAAGTGCCGCTGAATCGACTTTAGGTACGATGGCCGCAAAATCAAACTGAATGCCACCCATGACTGAATCGCCGGCTGTACTCAGCGCCAGATCTTCTTTTTCTTTGCCGGTAATGGTAATTGAACTCAGCGGAACGCCCTTCTGCATCAGGTATTCCTTGATATTTTCAGCGCGGGCAATGCCCAGGTTTGTTGCCGATGTATTGTTGATTTCGCCGGGTTTGTAAAATCCGGTGATTGTCAGGTGACGTTCCGGGTTGTTGAGCAGGTAAAGTGCCAGTGAATCAAGACTGATATCAATATTACGCCGGTTGGCAATCGGATCTGATTTAGCAAAACCAAAGTCTTCCGGTAAGGCAAGGCGAAAACGGCCGCCATCGGAAATGACCAGGCCGATTGGCGTGTTTCCGGAGGCCGCCACAACCGGCGCTGCTTCTTCAGCGCAAAGCTGTTTGATATGGCAGACATGCCACCATGCTGAGCCGGCAATCCAGATAACCAGCATGATTACCCAGGGCGTTTTATTCGTAAACATAATGTTTTCAGGGGTTTAGGGCCTGAACAGGAATGATATACTACAACTCTGGTAGAGTAGGGTAGTATCACAAAAGTCATTCCAAATTTACGGGTACAAACCATAAATTCAAGTAAATCAGAATTTTACTTACGTACAGGGAATAATTCAGGATTTCTGACAAACAAAAAAGGAGTGGCTTTTTACGCCACTCCTTTTTTAAAACTATACAACGGGAATCCGGATTACCTATCGGTTCATCGAAATGAGGAACTCTTCGTTGTTGCGTGTCCCTTTCAGACGGTCGAGCAGGAAGTCCATTGTTTCCAGCGGATTCATGTCGGCCATGTGTTTGCGGAGAATCCAGATACGTTGCAGCGTTTCGCGGTCGATCAGCAGGTCTTCGCGGCGGGTTCCCGACGTGAGCACATCCACCGACGGGAATACGCGCTTGTTGGCCAGACGGCGGTCGAGCTGAAGTTCCATGTTGCCGGTACCTTTGAATTCCTCAAAGATCACCTCATCCATTTTAGATCCTGTATCAATCAGAGCCGTAGCGATGATCGTCAGTGAACCACCGTTTTCCACGTTACGGGCTGCACCGAAGAAGCGTTTTGGTTTGTGCAGGGCGTTGGCATCCACACCACCCGACAGGATTTTACCGGACGACGGAACAACCGTGTTATAAGCCCGTGCCAGACGCGTAATCGAGTCAAGCAGGATGACCACGTCGTGTCCGCATTCAACCATGCGTTTTGCTTTTTCAAGCACCATGCTGGCCACCTTCACGTGACGGTCTGCCTGCTCGTCAAACGTTGACGAAATAACTTCGGCGTTTACGCTGCGGGCCATGTCCGTAACCTCTTCCGGACGCTCGTCGATCAGCAGGATTATCAGGTAAATTTCCGGGTGGTTTTTGGTGATGGCATTGGCGATTTCTTTCAGCAATACCGTTTTACCCGTTTTAGGCTGCGCGACAATCATACCCCGCTGGCCTTTACCGATCGGTGCAAACAAGTCCAGCACTCGTGTTGACAGGATTTCCGGCCGTGTGCTCAGCTTGATCTGCTCTTCCGGGAAGAGTGGTGTCAGGTATTCAAACGGAATCCGGTCACGGATCTCGTCTGTTGTTTTGCCGTTTACGGTAGATACCCGCAGCAGGGCAAAGTATTTTTCACCTTCTTTCGGCGGACGGATCTGACCGCGGACGGTATCACCGGTTTTCAGGCCGAACAGTTTGATTTGAGAAGGGGAAACATAAATATCATCCGGACTGGCAAGGTAGTTATAGTCAGCTGACCGCAGGAAACCATAGCCGCCATCCGACATAATTTCGAGAACCCCTTCGTTTTCAATAATACCGTCGAATTCGCGGATATGCTGATTGTACTGGCGGCGAACACGGTTCTGGTACTCGATCGATTCACGCGAAGGCGCTGCCGGAGCCGGTTGGTTTGGCTGGGGCTGCTGGCGGTCGGCCTCTACCGGTGCATCCGTAAACGATGCCGGTGCATCGGCCGGTATGCTGTCGGGAGCCGGTACAAATTCCGCAACAGGTTGTGCCGGTACTTCTATTGGCACGGCGGTTACGAATTCTTCTTCCTGGTCACTGCTCAGGTTCAGGGCCGACTCGTCGGTAACCGGCGGACGACGGTCGCGGAAGTTATCCCGGCGCGGACGTTCCTGCCGTTCAAAGCCTTCCGGTTTCTGCTGACGGTTCCGTTCGTAGGTAGCGCGTTGTTCGTACGCCTGCGGGTTTTCTGCCCGTAAGCGGTTTTCCCGTAACTGACGTGCTTCGTTGCGGGTCATTTCCCGGCGTGGACGCTCGTCCTGAGACCGGTCAGTCTGACGGCGTTCCTGTGTTTCCGGGGCCTGTGTTTCTTTCGGTGCTTCGGCAACCGGAGAAGCCGGTTCCGTTGCTGCCGGTTCAGCACCTACGTTTTCAGCCGGTTGCGCCGTTGCCTGCAAATCCGTTGCGGTATCGCCTGTAGTGCGGTTGCCCGGCTCCCGGCGGGTACGCTGGCGGGTACGGCTTTCTGAAGCAGGTGATGTCGCCGGTGCAGAAGCAGCCGGTGTTTCCGGGCTGGCCGGGGTAGCGGCTGCCGGTGCCGTAGCGGGTGCTTCACCGGCGTTGGTACGGGTCCGGCGTCCGCGGCGGGGGGCGGCTTCACTGTCAGCCTGAGGGGCAGTGTCTTCAGGAACCGGCATACGGGCCTGCTGGTCTAATATCTTATAAATCAGTTCTTTCTTTTGAAACTTACTGGCGTCGCTAATCCCAAACTCATTGGCAATCGTGCGTAGCTCGGAGAGGAGCTTAAGATTTAATTCTTCAATGTTATACATATAAGGCAGGTCAACAGATAACCTTTGTGTTGAGAAACAATGTTTAAGGAAAACAGAGGGTCTTTCTGTCGATACAGAAGACGGTATAGTAGTTAACGTGTCACTAGTGAAATGGCATTAGAAACAAGAAGTAGCTGAATTCTTTCCAGAAGACAGAGCCCGGGGGGGACCGAAACAGGTATCATTCTGGGGGATGAGTTTGCTAAATGACCGAGATTTCTAAGCGCTGGCCGGAGTTATAAAACTGCCTGCATGCCACGGTGTTCAACAAATTTGGATATTTTGATTTGGCTGGCTTTTGCCGGAATGCTTCAGCAAAAGTAAGTCAATCACCTGGTATTGTCAAGATAACGCGTAAAACAACAAAAAGTTTCTGATTTATTATGGAAAATTACCCGGCATTTCTTTCGTAATACGATACACCGGGCGAATTATATCAGTTTTTCGGCCTGACCGGCTTCCGCAGCGTGCACAATCCGGGCGGGAATAGCAAACGCGACCTGATGCCGTTGGATAATGTCGATGATACTGAAATTTATTTCTTCTTTAACGATCCGGAAATCAGAAATAGTGGGTGAGTCAACAAAAAAAATAACAAGTACCTCAAAACCGGAGTCACCGAACGAGTCCAGCCGCACATAGCTCGTTTTTTTATTGGTCCGGGCGTGGTTCTGAAGCAGGGTACGCAGGTCTGTCAGAACGGCATTCAGCCGGTCAGCCGGTGTGTCGTAGGGAAAGCGCAGTATAAACTTTGCTCTCCGTGTCTGCCGTTCCGTTAAGTTATCGAGTGACTGGCTGACCATGAGCCGGTTCGGAACGGTTAACAGACTGCCGTCGTCGGTACGGATACGGGTACTGCGGAAACCGATTTGCTCAACGTCGCCCGATACGCCGCCCACACTTACAGAGTCGCCGACCAGAAACGGCCGGTCGAGAACGATGGCAAACGACGCGAACAGGTTTTCGAGGGTTTCGCGTGCTGCCAGCGCCAGTGCCAGACCACCGATTCCGAGGCTCGTAACCAGTGCCAGTACATTGACATCATACACCCAGCTGAGCGTTGCAAAAAGCCCCAGAAAACACACGAACAGAATGAGCAGGTCGCGCACGAACGGTACCAGCTGATCATCAACCTTTGTTTCGGTTAGTTCGGCCCGTTTCTGAAACAGCAGCCCGATCACCTTTACCGCGCGGACGCAGAGCCAGGTGACCATGCTCATAAAAACGGTATTATAAATCCGGCCGACAATCATTCTGAAGCCGAATTTCTCCGGCGGAATCAGATTCCAGTGTTCAGGTATCGTCAGCTGATGACAGGCAACATAGATAACCGACATTAAAATAAGGGCGTCAATCGGCGGTTTCATCAACTGCACGAAATCATTAAGCGGCACACCGGCAATATCGCGTTTAAGTAACCGGTAGACCAGATGGCTCATGTGCCGCGCCAGTACACGGTGCAGAAACAAACCTGCCAGCAGAAATCCGGCAAACCAGTAGAGATTGTTCAGAGAGTTACCGGTAAAGTAATGCTCAAGAAAATTCTGGAGGGTATTCATGGAACTAAGAACTAAGCAGCGACGCATCGCATTGTAGCAGCATGAGGCCGGTGATCAGACAATTTGTGGCTCAGGCTTGCTAAAAACGTCACACTGCCGGCTTTTGTGAGCCAAATGCCGGAATAATGTTAAAAATAATTAAATCGGGCCGTATTTACGGCGAATATAGGGTTATTTGACGTTGCAAACATGTGCAACGCAACGAAACCGGTTTTAAAGGAGTACAAACCAGTACGGCCCGATTCCATAACTGTAGCTGAACACATGAATTTAATTGTTGACTGGGGCAACACCCGGATCAAGGCAGCCTGGTTTGACGGAGCAACATTAACGGCAACTGACCGTTTTACGTCCGTTGAGCAGTTAGGTGAGGCAATTGCGGTAAAGCGTCCGGACCGGATGATTGTTTCTTCGACGAGTCACGCCGGGCAGTCGCTGGCCGATACTATTCCGGAGCTGGCCGGTATTGACTGGCTGGTACTGGATGCTCAGTTACCGGTACCGGTCACGAAGAACTATGAAACACCGCTGACGCTGGGAGCCGACAGGGTGGCGGCGGCGGTAGGAGCCATGGCCTTGTTTCCGGAGCAGGACTGTCTGGTTCTGGATCTGGGCACCTGTATTACGGCCGATATTGTAGATCGCTCGGGCACTTTTCAGGGCGGTCTTATATCGCCGGGGCTGAACATGCGCCTGCTGGCCATGCATCAGCAAACAGCGAGATTGCCGCTCATACCGGTGCAGGAAATCCGCGAAACCGGCTGGCCGCCCCTGTTAGGAAAAAATACCCGGCAGGCGATGAGCAGCGGGGCTGTTAGCGGGATGTTGTTTGAACTGGAGGGGATTATTGCAGAACACCGCAAGAAATACCCTGATTTAACCGTAGTTCTGTGCGGTGGGGATGCGTCCCTTTTTGAAAGTCATCTGAAACCCCCGATATTTGCAGTGCCGGAGTTGGTGCTGCGGGGATTGAACCGTATTTTAGAATATAATGTCAAGAAATTACCAGCGATTCAGTAAAGTTTTAGGGTTTGGGGGCTTGTTGTTGTCCTGCATGTCACCAGCTGCGCGTGCGCAGGGGTTAGGAAACTCGCCTTATTCAGCGTTAGGAGTCGGAGAAGAATACAGCCAGGCAAATATTGCCAACCTGGGTATGGGAAGCGTTGGTATCAGTAACGCAAATACCATCCATTTGAACCTGCAAAACCCAGCCTTACTGGCACGCCGCGCCCGGTTTACGGTTTTTGAAGTCGGTATCATCGGGCAGTATAAGCCCCAGATAAGCCAGAATCAGGGTGGCGCAACGATGTCACAGCGTGATTTCGGAGCAAACATTAATTACATTGCCCTGGCCTTTCCGGCGTCGTCGCGGTGGACTGCTTCGCTGAATCTGCGCCCCTATTCGTATGTTGACTACCAGACGAAAGTGTTCGACAAGGTACCGAATACAATCTATGAAGTACAGAAAAATTATTCGGGAAAAGGGGCATTGAATAAAGCGTCGTTTTCCAATGGTTTCCGCTTGTTTAAAAACCTGTATGTCGGGGTTGAAGCCACATACCTGTTCGGAAATATTACGAATAACTCAGATTCACGGCTGCTGATCAATGACGTAGTGTCGTCGGTGCAGCCACAGGATATTACCGTATCGCGGATCAACCGTACTAATTACAGCGATATTATCTGGAAACTGGGTGGCGCGTGGCGACCGAAGCTAGGGGAGAAGTGGACGTTGAATGTCGGGGCTACCTATGATCCTAAAACCAACGTAAAAGCAGTGCAGACGGATGTAAATCAGCTGGTTACTCTGTCAGGCACCAGCCTGTCTGATCCGGACACACTACGGTCTAATCTGGCCGGACATGTGACATTGCCGGAGCAGGTGCAATTCGGGATCAGCCTTGAACGCAACAACAAACTGACTGTCGGGGTGGACGTTGGCTTTCAGAAGTGGAGCCAGTTCCGGACCGCTGATAACTCAAATCCGAAGCTAATGAACGGTATGCGGATTGGGGCCGGTTTAGAGTATGTTCCTAAGATTACGTCGACAAAATACTGGGACCTTGTGACGTATCGTGCCGGTTTTCAGTACATCAAGTCTCCTTATCAGGTTTCCGGCAAACAGCTGAACGATATTAACGGTAGTCTTGGGATTTCCCTGCCTATCGGTTCCTACTTCGTTAATAACCTGAATCTGGCCGTGGTGGGCGGACAGCGGGGAACGCTGGTTGGTACACAGATCCGGGAACGCTACGTTAAAATTGCTTTAGGCTTCACCCTGAACGATAAGTGGTTCTACCGCTACGCGCTTGATTAACAGTGAACAAGACGTTACTACTTGTTGTTAACTAAGTGTTTACGTTGGATTATGCACCCGAAATTATTGTTACGTTCTGCTGCTTTCCTGTTCGCTGTCAGCGTATGCTGGTCGTGTGAAGAGCAGAAAACTGCGAAAAAATACGAAGCCTATAAAGGGCCGATCGAAGAGATCAATAATGTGCAGATGCTGTATAGCGAGGCCGCGCTGATGAAAGTCAGGATGACGACGGCTCGGCAGCTGCGCTTTCTGAACGAAGACCGGAAGTATCCCGAAGAGGTACACATCGATTTTTACGGTCCGACCGGTACCGATGTCGTTACGACGCTCCGGTCTGATTCCGGCCGCTACGATAAAGCCAAAGACCTGTATACTGTGCTCGGTAACGTAGTGGTTGTAAATAAGGAGAAGCAGGAAACGCTTGAAACCGATGTGCTTAACTGGAATCCGAACACAAAGAAAATCTTTACCGAACGGCCTGTTACGATCACCAGCAAACTGACCGGCGAGCGTCTGAAAGGCATCGGTCTGGATGCAAATCAGGACTTTTCAAAATATACAATCCGGAAGCCAACGGGTGTCTTTAATGTTGAAAGTACGCCTCTCTGAGCCGGCCGGGTCGTTTATAAAACCGAAAAGGGAGTCAGATGACTCCCTTTTCGGTTTTATTCTTTTTTAAGCACTTCCTTAACGTGTGCCACATCAACCAGCGCCGGATCATTGCCCCAGCGGTCATACATGAACGTCATGAGTTCGGCAATTTCCAGGTCACTCAACTGAGGATTGGGCGGCATAACACGGTTGTACCGCTTGCCGTTGACCTGAATCGGCCCCTGTAATCCATACCGGATCAGATGAATTACCGAATCCTTTTTGGCCAGGTAATCCGAGTTAACGAGCGGCGGGTAGAGGGCTTCCAGTCCTTTCCCGTCCGGTTGGTGGCAGTTGGCACAGGTATTCTGGTACACCAGCATGCCCTCCGTAATGTATTTCTGTCGTTTGATCTCTTCCTGGCTTTGGCAATTGCTCATCAGAAGAAGCGTGGCGGAGAGCAGGCCGATCCCGCAATATAATGTCAGTTTCATCCTTTCTTTTCGGCAAGCAGCTTATCCATATCACTCATTAACTGATTTACTCCCTTTTCAGTAGTGCCGTCGTATATGCCGCGAACGTGTTTGTCTTTGTCAATCAGAATAAATGCGCCGCTATGGACCACGCCGCCGGGCGCAGATTTATCTTCGGCAGCGGTAACCATGTAGCTATCCTGACCGATTTCGTAAATTTTTTCTCTTGAACCGGTCAGAAAAAGCCATTGCTTTCCTGTTACTCCCAGATTGCCGGCAAACTCCTTGAGGACTGCTACCGAGTCATGTGCCGGATCAATGGTATGCGACAGAATCATTACGGCTTCATTACCTTTAAAACGCTCGTAAACCCGTTTCATCTGGGTTTTCATCTTCGGGCAGATGGTCGGGCAGGTAGTAAAGAAGAAGTCTGCCACGTAGATTTTATCGGCAACCGTTTTGTTAGTAACGGTATCACCATATTGATCCACAAATGAAAAGGCAGGAATTGCGTGATAGATTGTATCTGTAACCTGTTTCCCGTTAACAGTTCGCTGCACAGGCTTTTTAGCACCAAGGAACGGTAATTTATCCGAACCCTGCTGACAGGCCCAGCTACCCAGCAGTACACCGGTTAGCAGACTAAGGTTTAGCCAGAAACTGACGCGCATTGGCGATACTGCTGTTAATTTTTTCTTTGACATTTGTTACTTTTCCTTTCTCCTGCTCCAGATAGCGCAAAGCATCTGCCGACTCCAGTTTTTTAAGTGTATCAGCGTTGTATCCGTTCATCCAGGCCATCATCAGACTATCGGCTTCGCCTAATTGCCGGGAGAGCAAGGTAGCCTGCGTTTTCTTTTCGTCCGAGAGAACGGTAGCTGAAGCCGATGCGGCAGCCAGACTATCTTCGGTAGTGATCAGTTGGTTTAGCTCCTTGCGGAGTTTCATGATGTCGCCGATTTTAGGCATTACTTCATCATGTACGGCAAAAACCTCTTTCTCTGTTTTGTCAATAGCTTCCTGCTGTCCGGAATTTCCGCAGGAAAACAGAATACCACTGATAAGCATGGCTGCCGGAAAGGTCAGTACAAGTTTTTTCATGATTGTGTTTGCAACTGGTAGCGTATACTGGAATTAAGGCCGTAGCCGACAGGTCGTTACCTGACCGCTACGGCAGCGTTTTGTTTCAGAATTTCACGGGCGTGTTTCAGCGTACTCTGCGAAGGATTATTCCCGCCGATCATCTGGGCGATTTCCTGAACCCGTTCATCCAGGCTCAGCTGCCGGATCCGGCTGACGGTTTTATCGGCCGAATGATCTTTGTACACAAAATAGTGAGCCGTTCCCTTACCGGCAATCTGCGGCAGGTGCGTAATGGCAATAATCTGGTGATTATGGGCCATTTCCCGCATCATTATACCCATTTTAATGGCGATTTCACCCGAGATTCCGGTATCAATCTCATCAAAAATAATGGTCGGCAAGGAACGTTTGCTGGCCAGAATATATTTAATTGCCATCATCAGGCGGGAAAATTCACCGCCCGACGCTACATTTTTTAGCTGCTGTTGCTTAATGCCCTTGTTGGCGCTGAACAGAAACGAAACGGTGTCAATGCCGGTCATGGTTGGCTTACCGGTCTCTGACAGAATATGCAGCGAAGCATTCGGCATACCCAGATCGGCCAGCAGCGTAGCAATTTCCTGTTCAATCGGTTTCAGCACGGCCAGGCGGGCTGACGAAAGCGCTTCTGCACTCTGCATCATCACCTGCCGGGTTTGCTCTGCCCGCGCCTTTGCTGCATCCAGCTCATCGTCCAGGTTCAGGACTTTGCTGACTTTTCTGGCCAGCTCTTCCTGAATAATAAGCAGTTCCTGAACTGTTTTTACCTGATGCTTTGTCTGAAGCTGATAAATAACCGAGAGCCGTTCCCGGATTGTTTCCGCGCGGTCTTCATTGGTTTCAACGCCATCCTGTTCGTCGCTGATCTCACTCGCCAGATCCCGTAGTTCAATCAAAGCACTCTGAGCGCGTTCGAGCAGGGGCTCATACTGGGCCGAGAGCTTGCTGACGGTCGCCAGGCTGCTGACAACGCCTTTCAGCAGGTCAATAACCGACTGTTCCGGATTGTCCAGATAGTCACTGGCCAGCTGTAGCCGTTCGCGGATTTCCTCGGCATTTTCCAATACGTTCAGTTCCTGTTCCAGCTGCTCCTGCTCGTCGGCCTGTAGCTGAACTTTCGAGAGCTCTTTGTACAGAAATTTATTATAATCAAACTCCTTGCGCATCGACGATGCTTCCTGCTGGAGTTTATCGTAGGCTTGCTGGGCCTTTCGGTAGGCCTGAAAATCATTGTGATAAATCCGCAGCAGATCATCATCCTGCGCGTAGGTATCCACAATTTGAAGCTGGTATTCATTGGAGCCCAGCAGCACCGAATCGTGCTGGGAATGAATGTCCATCATCTGGCTGGTAACCCGGCGCAGGACATCCAGTGTCACGGGGGTATCATTCACAAAAGCCCGTGATTTGCCGCTCGGGCTGATTTCCCGCCGCACTACACACGTAGTGCCATAGTCCAGCTCTTCTTCATCAAAAAGCTGTTCAATGAAATAGCCGGCCACATTGAAGGTCCCTTCAATGATGCACTTTTTTTCCGGATCGTATAGTACTTTGGTATCTGCGCGGTTGCCCAGCAAAAGGCCGATGGCTCCCAGCATGATCGATTTACCGGCACCTGTTTCACCTGTAATGATATTGAGTTCAGTATCAGGTACCAACTCAAGCCTGTCAATCAGGGCGTAGTTTTTTATGAGTAAATGCGTCAGCATACGGTTAGCTCCTTACAAAGTAAACAACGCACTCAGGCTGGCGGGTTCCCTGCCGGAATGCGTGCAACGTTAAAAAAAAAGCGCTGAAAATCACCCTAATTTAACAGGCGGCGGTAGGCTTCTGTTTTGCCCGGATCTAACTGAGCCAGCAGATCGAACGCCTTTTTACGTTCATTCGGCGTGCCTTCATACATGATGTTAATGATTTCTTCGCCTTTCGCATCGAAAAACGAGTTGATCAGAACAGAGTTGGGCACCTGCAACATCAATTTACGGATATTAGTCAGCAGATCAAGGGTTTGCTTACGAACTTCAATCGGATTCGATGCAAACAGGTCGAGGCCCATGCGATGGTAGGTATACAACCCTTCGCGAAACGCCAGAAACTGCTGGTTCTGAAGATTTTCAACCAGATAATATCGGTTCCGTTTGTCACCTTCGGGGCCCCAGTAGCTGCGTGCCGGTCCCTGCTGGGCATAGTTCATAACCGAATAAGCTTTCTGGACATATGGATTACCACCCAGTCTGCTGAACGTATCATAATCAACAGCCAGTGCCAGATAGGCATAGAAGGCAATAACCGATGTAAGTTCGTCGGTATACAGGTTATCGCGGTAATAAACCGGCTGGGTCGGCAGGTAGGCAAAGCTGAAGTTCCGGTCCACGTAGCTGAACACGGTTGTTTCATAATTTGTCCCGTAGACCGGCCTTGTTATAATAAACTGCGCCGTTCCTTCAAATACGCCCTGCGAAGTTGATTTCAGGAGGTTAATATTCAGGGAACAGTTTATTTTTTCCGTCGAGGTAAACTGATCATTGGTCCAGCGACGGTTATTAAGCATGTCTGTAATAAAGGCCTTTAACTGATCGTAATACGTAAAATCAGTTTTCTGCTGCGCTGCCAGCTGGTCGGCATTGACCGTAACGCGGCAGTTAAGCTCCTGTGCCTGAGCCGTAAGGAATAGGCAGACCGACAGACAGCATGTGAGGATGAATTTCATAAATGAAAATGCGCTGATGTTATAAAGCACGTTCGACGAGGTGCAGGATGTCCCGGGCTACGGCCTCTTTAGATTTAAGGCTAAATTCGTAAACCTCTTCGTTTTTGTCAATAACGGTAATTTTGTTTGTATCGTGTCCGAAGCCCGCACCTTTGTCGCGCAGCGAATTCAGTACAATCCAGTCCAGGTTTTTGGAATGCAGCTTTTTCAGTGCGTTTTGCCGTTCATTCTCAGTCTCTAAGGCAAAGCCCATCATCAGCTGGCCTGCCGTTTTCCGGCTTCCCAGGGTAGCCGCAATATCGGTTGTTTTGGTTAGCTGGAGATCAAAAAGTGCATCTTTCTTTTTTATCTTCTGATCCGCCGGATGTGCCGGTGTATAATCAGCCACGGCTGCATTCAGAATAATAACATCAGCCTCGGGAAACGCCTCTTCGGTAGCGACAAACATGTCAGCTGCCGAGCGGATGCTGATCCGCTGGATGGTACTGTCGGGAAGCGGCAGTGCTGTCGGACCACTGACGAGCGTAACCGATGCGCCGGCCTTGGCAAAGGCGTCAGCGATGGCATAGCCCATTTTGCCGGTCGAGTGGTTACTGATGTACCGGACGGGATCAAGGGGCTCCTGAGTCGGGCCGGCTGTGATTAATACGCGCTTACCGGCAAGGGCCGGCAGATGATTAAAATGCCGGTCCAGCACCTGCACAATTTCTTCCGGTTCCGCCAGCCGGCCCTCACCAATCAGCCCACTGGCCAGTTCGCCGTATGCTGCATTGATAATATGGTTGCCGTAGGAGCGGAGGCGGCTGAGGTTGCCGGCGGTGGCCGGATGTTTATACATGTCGAGGTCCATCGCCGGCGCAAAGAACACCGGACAGCGGGCCGAGAGATACACCGCTGACAGCAGGTCATTACACAGCCCCTGCGCGCAGCGGGCAATGGTGTTGGCCGAAGCAGGGGCTATCACCAGTGCATCAGCCCAAAGACCCAGATCAACGTGATTGTTCCACTGACCGGTCTGATCCTTGACAAAGGTTGTTAATACCGGCCGCTTCGACAGGGTCGACAGTGTAAGGGGTGTAATAAATGTGGTAGCGGCTTCGGTCATGATTACCTGCACATCCGCACCGGCCTTTACGAGGAGGCGGATCAGGTAAGCTGCTTTGTAGGCCGATATACTGCCGGAGACACCAAGCAGAATCCGTTTTCCCTGCATCATTTTACCATAAAAAAACCGCATGGAAAGCCCATGCGGTTCTGTCACATGTACTATTCAGACTAAGCTTCTTCTTCAGTGTTGTAACGGAAGTAGATTTTGCCTTCCAGAAACTCATCTGTAGCAATCGAAGTAGGCTTAGGCATACGTTCGTAGTATTTCGAAATTTCGATTTGCTCGCGGTTTTCGAAAACTTCTTCGAGGTTATCAACCGCCGACACAAATTCTGAAAGTTTCCCGCTCAGCTCTTCTTTCATTTTTGTAGAAATCTGACGGGCACGCTTTGAGATAATAGATACAGACTCATACAGGTTGCCTGTTGCGGCTGCGATTTTATCCGTATCGCGGGTAATCAATGAAGGATTCGTTGCCATATTTTGCTGGTTGAAAGAAGTAGTTTGTCTTCAGTTTGAACAACAATAGACTACTTTAAATTAATTCGCTGATGTTACTTTCGCCGGACGATTTGCATCGTTCTGCTTTTGCTGTAACTCTTTTATTTCTTTTTCAAGTTTATCGAGCCGTTCAATTTCTTTCTGACTCGTTTCAAACATTTTTTCCGATTGGCGGAGGTTAGCGCTTTTCGGGAATTTATCAGTCAGCTCCTGATGATAAGTCAGAACATCCTTGTAGCGTTCTTTCTGCTTGGTTTCCATACTGTTCTGTGCGTACTGAAACTGGGCATCAACTTTAAGATACGCTAATTCTTCGTTAAACTCCGAATCCGGAAATTCCTTCTGAAAGTTGTTAATCGCAACAACGGATGACTTCAGTGACGAAATGTTGAACGAACTTGTTTTGTAATACAATTTGGCCCGCTCGTAGGCTTTCGTTTCCAGCTTTTTACGGAGATCACCAATCATTTTGGTGCAGTCATCACGGTATTTACTCTCAGGATATGCATTCACAAAATCCTGAAGCGAAGCCATCGCCACTAAGGTATTCGACTGATCCAGGTTGTATTTGGGCGTATCCTTATACAAGGACAAGGCGTACATATACATGGATTCCTGGGCGTAATCACTTCGGGCAAACGTTTCGTAGAACTTCTTAAACAGGGTAGCACTTACGGCGTATAGCTGCTGATGATACTGTGTGTATGCATAATAGAACTGAGACATTTCCTGTTCCGAACTACCACGCAGGCGGGGAATTAATTCTTCAAAAAGCACCCCTGCCTTATACCAGTCTCCCTTTTTGTAATACTCGAGTGCCGCTTTGTACTTTTCGTCATCAGTACCGTGCTTCTGTAACTTTGAGAAAGGGCTACATGCGCTGAAAAGCACCGCTAAAACTAACCCACAAAAAAATCCGACGATTCGGCGTTGTTGCATATGGCCGCAAAGATAATAAAAAATAAAATAAGCCGCTGAGCGATCCGACGCTTCGGCGGCTACTTGTAAAAACGTTTGGACAGAAGGATTAGTGCCTGTTCTGAGTAGTCAACAGGTGTACAAACTGCTTTTTTAAGATTTTTTAAAACTTAGTTCAGCAAAACCGGACTACTGACGGCGAATCAGTAATTTCTTTGTTGCAACAGCTCTGCCGTCAAGCATCAGCTGATAGCAGTACATGCCGCTGGCCAGTGAATGCGTATTGATACGGATCCGGCGGTCGTTCTGATCGAGCGTATATTCGGCAACCGGTGTAAAGAGAATACTCAGAATGACCAGTTTGGCATCACCGCCCGGAGTCATGAACTGGTAATCGATATCGACGTAGTCGTTAACAGCCGGATTCGGATAGGCATTTGACACAACAAGACGGTCGCTGACATACAGCTTATTCTCGTTCTTATCGGCGCGGAGATTTTCGTTTTCTTCTTTAGCTGAAACCCGCGCTTCGGATGCCTGCGACGCCTGAACTTCAGTCATGGCCGTACGGGGAGCCGTACCGGTTGAGGACGTAAGTTTGAAGCGGTTCAACGGGCTGGATAATGTGCGGTTCAGCGTAGGGGCACCGGAAAACAGGGATGTAGTCCCTCCGGGTGCTGTTGCCTTCAGCGTGATTGGCTTAGCGGCAGATGTTGAACGACCCATCTCCAGGCGACTCTTCGTCTGCGCCTGCAGCGAAGTCGTGGCCATGAGCAGTAAGCCGGTTAAACATCCAATAAAAGGTATATATTGTTTCATCGTTAGTCGAAATCAGGGTATTTTAACGCCACAGTACAAAACTATTTATAATAAAGAGAATTGCAACGCGTTACAATGTGAAAAATTGTTAAATGGTACTTAAAATTACTGTTTCTTTTTCGTTAGAACAGAATTCAGGGCGGATGGTTTAGTCAGTGGTCCGCTTTTTTTGTTAATGGCCGGTTTCCTTGGCTGAACGGTAATCTGATGAGTCAGCACGGTTGTTTTGTCGGGTCTGTCTTCTTTCCGCCAAAGAAATCCTTCCAGTACTTTCTTATCTTCATTCATTTCAACCGGAGGTACAAACTGGGCATCCGGCTGCCCGTAAAAACGGATTTTCTGCACTTTACTTTTCTCGTCAAATTCCAGGTTCATGCGGCTGCATTCTACATGGTTTAATCCGACAAGCTTATTCTTTTCATCAACGGCAAAGTAAATACTCTGTCCGTTTCCTTCCACAATTACCCGGTCCAGTACGGTCCGGTTCACGGTTGTTGTAGAACCTGGTTTCTCCGGTTTTACCTTTGCTTTTCCTTTAGCCACCGTCTGACTGGCCGGTGGTTCCGTTGAAACAGTATCGGTAACTGACCGGAAATAGGCCGTAATACTGCGGCCTTTAACCTGATTAAAGTTCTTCAGCGTATCCTGCGCAATAACGAAGGATCTTGTGCGTAATAGCATCCGGTCGATCCGGTTGTTTTTCATTTTTGCCGTCATGGAATCGGCTTCCATCTGATAGTTCTGACTCCATACAATCGGCTTTTTATAAAAGTAAATCGTTGAATCAGCTACGTCGTAAACCAGTGAATCACATCGGCTTTGCAGGTCTGATTTATAGACAATTACATTTTTCTGGCCAATTAGTTTCTTCGGCTTTTTCGGTTCGTCTTTTCCATTACCATCGTTAAGACGAGCCGAATCCGATTTTGTAACAGCCGGCGCATCAAATGCAAACAGCGTATCAGCCCGCATGAATAACGTATCCTGACTAACCACACTGCGTACCACGGCATGGCCGGTTACCCGCGACACCCCTGCCTTACCGTTGTATCGTCCGTGATCACCGGTAATCACCGTTTTGTCTTCTTTCGAGACCAGCACCACGTTGCCTTTGGCAATGCCTAATTCAGTGGTGTTATCGTAAAAAAGCGTATCACCGGTCAGCGTGTATTTCGGCATTTCAACGGTCGTACGCTTTTGAAAATTCGACACACGCGTGGCCGTGTTATATTCTCCTTCCTTAGCAAAAATTGTACCGTCCTTGTTCACAATTTTGGTTGGTCCGCGGAAGGTAGCGATCCGGCTCAGGGAATTGTAAACCAGCGAGTCGTTGGATAATGTTCCTTTCGGCCCGACCAGTTTTACGTTTTTATAAAATCTGAACTGCTTGATGCGGGTATCATAAAAACCTTCATTGCTGGTCAGCACGTTTTCGCGGTCAACAATCCGCCCTTTAACCGGATAATGGGCGATGCCGTTCACCATGTCATAATCCAGTTTGGTGGTTGTCAGGGTCATTTTGCGATCCCGCATCGTGATGCGTCCCCGCAAATTTGCCTGACGGGTATTTCCATAATAGAACATGGTATCGCCTTTAATGGAAATGGTATCACCCTGAACAATCCGTACGTTACCGTATGCTTCAATTACGTTGGTTGTCACATTCTGGATGGCCAGGTCGCAAAACATTAATACGCCTTTATGCCGTAACTTTACGTGATTAACCAACCGGCGGACGACCCCGTCGGGGTTGTTCAGAACAACCAGGCTGTCAGGCGGCGGAGACAAAAGCTCAACCTTTTCCGTGTTTCCGGATGGAGCGCTCCCCGGCCGGCCCTGCTGCGCCTGAGCGAGCACCGGCCAGACAATGGCCAGCCACAGAACCACGTTTATGATAAGGACTCTGTTTTTATGAAAAACGTTGCAGTGCATAGTAAAAAAGATGCGCAAACAGCCGGTGTTCGTGCCGGACATACATGCTGTAAACGCACATGAGTATAAAAATGGCTTTAAAAGCGCAAAGTGATCGGTTAAAAACAAACGACAAAGATAGGCTGTCCCGGGCAGACACTGGTATGCAGGACCGCTTTTTAAACTTTGTTAACGATGAATGGGGGCTTGGCGATACATCCGCTAAGCAATCCGTCCGGGTATTGTTAACGGTCAGCGGCGGAATCGATTCTGTGGTACTCACACACCTGTGTGTGCAGGCAGCCCTGAACGTCTCCGTTGCACACGTCAACTTCGGGCTTCGGGGTGAGGAGTCCGACGGCGATGAGGCTTTTGTCCGCACGCTGGCTGCACAATACGGGATACCTGTTTACGTAACCCGCTTTGAAACCGCAGCAGAAGCTGCCAAAACCGGTGAGTCGGTGCAGATGGTTGCCAGACGGTTACGGTATGCCTGGTTTCATCAGCTGCAACAACAAGATGGCTTTACCTACATTGCGACGGCACACCATCAGAACGATGTGCTGGAAACCACGCTGCTGAACCTGGCACGCGGTACAGGTATTGCGGGGCTGCGGGGTTTGCCCAGACAAAACGGAGTGATCATCCGGCCGCTATGGTTTGCAACGCGTGCCGAAGTCGAAGACTATGCCGTACAACAGGGGCTGATCTGGCGGGAGGACAGCTCAAATAAGGATGATAAATACCTGCGCAATCAGATCAGACATCATGTTGTACCCGGGCTTGAGGCATTGAATGCTAATTTCTGGGGAACGTTTCGGCGCACAATTGACCGGTTGCAGGCTTCCGAAACAATATTGGCCGGTGAACTGAACAGAAGCTGGGAATGGGTTACAGATTATTCATCTTCAGAGCAGATTGTTATCAATAAAGCTAAACTTGGCACGCTCCTTGAACCAACCTTCCGGTTGGCTGAATGGCTGCGGCCATTTGGGTTTGTGCCTGATCAGATTAGGCAGCTCGCGGGCTGTCTGACGTCTGAACCGGGGCAGTGTTTTGAAACGGCAACCCACCGGCTATGGCATCAGAAAGAAAGCCTGCTGCTGGTGCCGAAAACGGTGCCGCCGGCTGCCACGCATAGCTGGCCTTCGTGGCCGGCCGGTAGGGTAGAAATAGCCGGTCTGGGCGCCCTTGATTTTTCAGCAGAAGCAGTGAGCGGTAATTATAAGTTCTCTGCTAATCAGCGTGTTGCCTGTCTGGATGCAGACCGGTTGGCCGGCGATGTTGTTGTTCGTCCGTGGCAGCAGGGGGATACATTCCGGCCGATCGGGATGAAGGGAAAGAAACTGGTCAGTGATTTTCTGAATGAACAAAAGGTCCCGCAGCCCGAGCGGGCAACGGTGTATGTGCTCCTGGCTGGCGGGGTGATTGTCTGGGTGATTGGCTACCGCATTGCCGATACTGTAAAACTAACACCAATGACACGCAAAAGTCTGGTAATTAAATTGTTATGAGAGTTTCCTGGTAGATATGAACTGATTTGCAGGCGTTTAGATAATATTCTTGTTCTTTTTTCGCCTGAGAATTTTTTTTGGCATTCAATTTGATAGTAACACGGTAGCCCATAATACATTAATTCAACAGTATTCTCTCAGACCATGAATCGATTTGTACGAACGCTGCTGTTGGCCGGGCTGGTCCTCTGGTGTTTCACTGCGCAGGCTCAGAGCACACGATTACGAGCGGCTAACAAACAATTTGAAAACATGAGCTATGTCAGCGCAGTGCGGATGTACGAGGAGTTTTTGCGGGCAGACCGCAAAAAGGATGCGGCAGAGACCCGTGAGGCACTGATTAAGCTAGGCTTTTCATACCGGAAACTACAGGACAGCCGGAACGCAGAGCGCGTTTATGCCGAGCTGGTTAAGGATAACAGTGACCTCGACAGTGAGATCTATCTCTACTATGCACAGTCACTGGCTTCTAACGGCAAATACCGCGATGCTCAGAAAATGTACAGCAAGTATGGCGAAAAGCAGGGTGAAGACCTACGCGGTCGTCGGTTTACGGTTTCATACATGGATATGAATCGTTTTTACCAGGATTCATCATCCTATCGCTTGTCCAGCCTGCCGATCAACTCACGCCAGGCAGATTTTAGCCCGATGTACTACAAGGGAGGGTTAGTATTTGTATCGGCCCGAGACGAATCAGGGGCGATCAAGCGGGTGTTCAACTGGAACCAGACACCATTCCTGGACCTGTACTTCCACGCGGATACTAACCAGTTGCGTACAGCAGCCCCCGAAGTCGCCCGTGCCACAAATACAGCACAGGTAGGCGGTAGTGCACCGGCCGAACAGGCTGCTGAAACAAATGCATCACCGGATAAAGGTGTCACGAAAGCCGAAATTTTCAGCCGTACGCTGAATACAAAATACCACGAAGGTCCGATGACCTTTACGCGTGATCAGACAACGATTGTTTTTACACGGAACAACGCCAGTAAAGGGAAATCAGGGAAAAGCTCTGACGGTGTCCGGAAACTGAAACTATACATTGCGAACGAAAAGAACGGCAAGTGGATGTCGGCCAAGGAAGTACCGTTCAACAGCAATGAATATTCTGTAGGTCACCCTGCTTTTTCGCCGGATGACAGCAAACTATATTTTGTGTCGGATATGCCCGGCGGGTATGGCGGTACGGACATCTACGTGGTGGAGTACAACAACGGCCAATGGGGAACGCCGGTAAACCTGGGGAAAGACATCAATACCGAGGGCAACGAAATGTTTCCGTACGTTGATGGAAACGGCAACATTTATTTTGCTTCAGATGGTCACGAAGGTCTTGGCGGGCTGGATATCTTTTTTGCGGAACTGAAAGACGGTGTCGCTTATAAAGGAGTTGAAAATCTTGGTGCGCCGATCAACTCCGAAAAAGATGACTTTGGTTTAATTACGGATAAGAGCCGTACGACCGGTTTTTTCAGCAGTAACCGGAAAAAAGGCATCAGCGACGACGATATTTACAGCTTCCGCCGTTCGTGCAAGCAGCTTAACCTGATAGTTTACGACAAGAAGACACAGCAGCCGCTGGAAGGTGCCGATGTGCGGATTGTCCGGAACGGGGTGAATCAGGACCTGCTGGTAACCAACGCACGCGGCGCAACACAGATGTGTCTGGACGCCAATACCGAATATGAATTCAAGGCGGTGAAAGAAGGGTATGCCCTTAACAGTGCCCGGTATTCAACCCTGACGCAGTCGCCAGCTCCGGTCATCAATATCTCGATTTACCTTGACCGCAGTGAAAATACTATTGTGAAAGGCGTTGTAAAGCGTGAGGTGGACGATAAACCGGCTTCCGGTGTAAAAGTGACCCTGCGTAACGAAAAAGACAAGTCAGAGCGCACCATCGAAACCGGACCGGATGGGGGCTATGAGTTTGACATGAAGCCCGGAGCTCCGTATTCAATCAGTACAAAAAAAGACAAATATACCAGCCGTACCAAGCAGCTGAAGACAAAGTCGCCGCAGGTAGTGACCGATACCCTTGGCTTATATGGTGAAGGTGATGTCTACGAACTGAAAAACATTTATTACGACCTGAATAAATTCTTTATCCGCCCGGATGCGGCCCGCGAGCTGGATCACGTTGTGGCCCTGCTGAAGGAATACCCGACGATGAAGATCGAACTGCGCTCGCATACCGATGCACGGGCAAGTGACACGTATAATATGCGGCTCTCTGAGAACCGTGCCCGCGCCGCGCTGGATTACATGGTATCAAAAGGAGTGAGCCCGAAACGCTTAACGGCCAGAGGGTTCGGCGAAAGTGAACTGGTCAATGATTGCGGCGACGGGGTTGAATGCTCCGAAGCAGACCATCAGGCAAACCGGCGGACTGAATTTAAAATTCTCGCGGTTCAGTAATCGGACTATAACCACATAACAGAAAGGCGTAAATGGGCTGGCTCATTTGCGCCTTTCTGCGTTTATAAGCAGCTTTTACGGACATTGTCATCGTTTACAAACTCGTTTTTTTACCAGGCAGATCAACCGGAAGATTAGGTTGTGGTTCAGATTTGTCAACGGAATAATCCCTGATATGTAAGTTTTTTGCCGGTTATTCAATTCCTGACCGCATGATAACGTTTACGGTAAGTGTTGCCGCATCTGTTTTACATTAGCTTATAAGTAGTTGATTTTCTGCTTTAAATTAAATTGTCCACCCGATTGTCTACCCCCGGAATTAGGAGAGGCCGGGCGGGTGGTACTAGATTGGTACCGGAAAGTCGACACAGAGGTAACTACGTTTATGGAAACAGAAGTTATGTGGTTAAATATGTTACGGATGGTTCAGTTTGCTGTCCGGTTTGGCGTATTCGCCTGTATAATGGCGATTCCGTTGGAAGAATCCGGGGGGCATGCGTATCAGGGAAGACCTGAGCCGGTACCGGTAACGGCGGATATGGCTTTTCAGGAAGCAGACAGCCTGTCCGGGCTGCATCCGGAAACCGGTGAAGGGATTGATATGGCTGACCGCAGTGATGTTTTGGTGAGCAGCTCCGGCTACAGACCGGAAAAATAGAGGCCATAGCAAACGCGGATACACCTGTTTGCTATGGCTTGCATCGGAAAGCGGACCTTAACTATCTGTTCAATTCAACCCATTGTCGGCAGGGCGGCCAGCAGGTAAAAACAGACAAGCAGTAGTTTTTTGAAAAGATCGGTTTTCATACGCCGTAAATCAGAAAACAGTAAAAATCAGAAAGCCTGAAAGAAAATCTCCGTTGCCGGAGCGTGCTGTAAATCAATGTTGTATAGTTTTTTCATTATGAAGCCGTGCTCGATCAGGAAGCGTAAGCCGTATTTACGGACCATGCCATGGTTAGGCAACACCGGGCTTTCTACATGCCGGATGGCGTAATTCGAAAAATACCGGCCAACGTCTGTTGGGTCGATGCTGAACGGAGGCGTTGCCATTGTCGGTGCATATTCAAGTGTATTCAGGAAATAGGTCGTCCCCGGCTTCGTCAGCTCTTCCAGCTTTTGCAGATAGTGCATACGCATAGGGCAGGGAAGGGCAACCAGCGACGCGCGGTCATAAACCAGATCAATATCGCCCATAGCTTCCGGGGTTAACGCAAAAAAATCACCACAGATAATGGTCAGATTGCCCGACTCAAACCGGTTGCCACAACGTTGGTAAGGAATATCATTTTCCTGAAAGTACTGAAGAACCGCTTTTTCGACCAGTTCAACGCCAATTACCTTTTCTGCAAACTGACTGAAATACAGCAAATCCAGTGTCTTTCCGCACAGGGGTACCAAAACTGTTTTGCCGGCTAAGCTGTCCGGGGGCAGGTGTTGCAGCAAATACGGGTGTACATCCCGCCGGTGAAAACTTGTGTAGTGGCCTTCTAATTCCCATGATTTGACCCAGAATTGTGCTTCCATTAGTGCCTTGCTATTTGATTAAGAGTAGTTATTTCGATAGCACAAAGGTCTTATGAATCAGGGAGTTCGTTGTCAGGATAAGTACTGGATTTTGAGATCAGGGATTTTTACGCACAGGTGCCGGAGCAACGACGGGAATTTACGCAGTCCTTTCTTTAGGAAGTTAGTACAGTAGTTTTCCGTAAATAATAAGTATTTGCCTCTGTTAATTGAATTAAATCTATAATTAATTTTATTATATTTATTGTCTTGTTACTAGACAATAAACTCAGGCTAGCTTATATTTGTCCGATTATCGTATCGATTCATGATTCCAACAATAACTATTACTACGATGAAAAGACTTACTTTATTCCTGATGATGATGATGGCTGCCGTGATAGGTTATGCACAAACCGCCGCAACGCCACCGACTGACTTTTTTGCTGGTAAATGGGAAATTGCAATTGCCGGAACCCCCATGGGTGATGTAAAGCTTGTTACGGAGCTGGTTCGGAAGGATAGTAAATTAACCGGTGAGCTGGCAGATCCTGCGGACAGTAACAAACCCAAACTGCCGATTACAAAAGTGGAAGAAAAAGGAGACAAGCTGATCATTTACTTTGAGTCAACGCAGGCGGGTGAACTGGCGCTGGATCTGAACAAAGCCGATGAAAATACATTGAAAGGTACCGTTTACAACTTTGACGCCATTGCTAAACGGATAAAGTGACCGTCTGACAGGGCTACGATACAGATTCAATAGGTTGAGGTTATGTAGCCGGCTGTGATATTCGTGTGCTCATAGAAAGGATGGTCTGCCAACGTCAGGCAGCTATCTTATCTATGAGCTTTTTATGTATTAACGGGTGCACGTAAAGGTTAAATTTTGCAATAGATAGTTGTAAACTCGCAAAAAAAAGCCTTAGTTTAAGCAGGTTCTTAAGTCCACATTCTGCTAATTAGTTGATGATCATGAAACACCGCCAGTACGGTCAAGGCATTCACACATTTACCATTTTTTCTTCTAAAGGTCTTTTGTCATTTGCGAAGAGTACCTTTCTCCTGGGCGTTTTAGTTCTTTCCGTCATAAAAGGATACAGTCAGACAAGACGGTATGTAAAAGCTGACGGCACCGGCGACGGCAGCAGCTGGGAACAGGCAAGCGGCGATTTACAGGCTATGATCGATGCCAGCCATGCAGGTGATGTGGTATGGGTTGCAACGGGTGTCTATAAGCCAACGACAACAACCGACAGAACTATCAGTTTCAGCCTGAAAGATAGTGTAGCCGTCTACGGCGGATTTACCGGAAATGAACGTACACTTTCTGAACGCCCCGCAATAAACTTTATAGCTCAGGTAAATTCCATTTTAAGCGGTGATATCGGGGTGCCGAATGTAGCCGGAGATAATAGTTTTCAGGTTTTTAAGCAAAGCCGCTCATTATCCCGGAAGACAATTCTGGATGGCTTTGTCATTACTGCCGGAAATTCAATAACTACTAATGGTTTTAGCGGGGGGGCAATAATGTTAGCAATACGTAATCGTGATATTTATGAACCTGTTTTTAGAACCTGTTTTTTTACCGGTAATCAGGCAGTGGACTATGGTGGCGCCGTTGGTTTGAATTTTGGGTTGAATACGCCTGAAGGGAAACACAGCATCCT
Organism: Arsenicibacter sp. R0_47; assembly: GCF_057652235.1. NCBI lineage: Bacteria > Pseudomonadati > Bacteroidota > Cytophagia > Cytophagales > Spirosomataceae > Arsenicibacter > Arsenicibacter sp. R0_47. Next base: position 67,580 of record NZ_JBYFCJ010000036.1, read on the forward strand.
GTTTGAGAACTGCCGTTTTGACAATAATAGTGCTGAAAAAGGTGGCGCGATAGGGGGACTTATCTGGAACGGAATCTGTGAAATTCAGTTCATAAACTGTGAATTTACGGATAACTCAGCGAGTTATGGCGGAGCCATGTATTTTGATATAAATTACTCGTGTAGCTTACTGCAAAAGTCTGATAAGTGTGTTTTTAAAAACAATACTGCGTCTGTAAGCGGTGGGGCTATTTATAGTGAATCAAGGGTAAGTGTTTATAAGCCAGTGTTTAATGCCTGCTTTTTTTATAATAACGTTGCCTATGATGCGGGAGGTGCCATAGCTACTTCGATGGAGCTTAGTGAAAATAGTGTGCAGGTTATTAACTCATCTTTTCAAAATAATTATGCGCTGAATGCCGGTGGTGTATATTGGGGGGAGAACATAAGAGACGCTTCATTCGCCCCACCGTTGCTGCCACAGTTTATCAATTCATCTTTTCAGAATAACTTTACCATTGCCGGTAAGGGCAGTGTCATCTATTGCACGGGGAATTTTAATAAGCCACTGCTGTCGAATTGTATCCTGTGGAATAATGGAGGTGCCGAAACGTTTGGTGTAAAAAACGGCAGTCGTATTGATGTCAATTATTCGTTGGTAGAGCCTGCCGTAACAAATTTTTCAGGCGATTCAACCGTAATCGTCACTACCACCTCACCGTTTGAGTCAATCAGGGCTTTCTCATAAAAAAAGGCAAGAACCAGTATGTCCTATTTTTGTGGTGACGAAACTACAAAACGATGAC
>NZ_JBYFCJ010000037.1:0-64222 GCF_057652235.1 Arsenicibacter sp. R0_47
GTCATCGTTTTGTAGTTTCGTCACCACAAAAATAGGACATACTGGTTCTTGCCTTTTTTTATGAGAAAGCCCTGGTTGTGCTTTATGGTATATACCTGCTTCTGGCATTACTACTGATGTTTTTATATAACCACGAAGTCTGGGGCGATGAGCTTTACCTGTCGGGGTTTGACGGTACGGCCGAAGCCGCCGCAAAAAAGATGGAATCAATACGGCGCATCGATAACTTCAGGTATGCGTTGCTGCCGGTTCAGATTGCCCTGAAAGTATTTGCCATTTATATCCTGATTTATCTGGGCGAATTGTTTCTGTCTGTTAAAGTAGACAACGTTCATGTTCTTAAAAGTATCATCATTGCTGAGTTCGCTTTTTTGCTGGAAAAGGCGGTAAGTGTAGTATGGTTTATTTTCTTCAACAATGCAGCGACAAGGAAAGAAATAAACTTTTTTTCGCCACTAGGTATTATTCCTTTTATTGATGATCAGGTGTTTATAAAGCAGTTCTCGTACCCGTTGAAGATACTAAGCCTATTTGAAGTATTGTTCGTTTTTTTATTAACCTATTGTCTTTCCTTAGCGGGAAAATACCGTTTCGGGGCAATGCTTAAATTAGTGTTATTAAGTTATGGAGTGGCTGTTTTTATATATCTGTTATTGCTGTTTCTTATAGCAGCCTGAGCCATATGCTAAGAAAACTAATTACCTTAGTGGTGCTCGCTATTTTTGCCTGTTTGCTGTTTGCCCTGTATAAAAAGAAAAGGCTTAACGATCAGGTAAGTAATTTTGTGCATATTGAAACGTTACGCCCAACCTATGTGAAAGGCCTCTTTGAAGAACCGTCAAAAGGTGCAAATGTTCTGGTAATTTTGTTCAGACCGGATTGCGAGTATTGCACAGATGAAGTAAACCAAATTGTCCGGAAATACAGCGCTTTTGAAAAGCACCGGCTATATTTCTTTACTGAGGTTTCGCGGCAAGAAACCGTAAGGTTTATTCAGGAACGAGGTTTGGCACCACTGCCAAATGTCGCTGTCGGTATTCTATCGCATGATGCTTTTTACAAAGCCTTCGGACCTACGAGTGTTCCTCATCTTTTTATTTATGGCCCTGATGGACAGCTACGCCATGAGTTTCGGGGCGAAACAAAGATTGAGACGATCCTGGAAGCGCTCTGAGTATTGGCTTTGTGATGGCTGTAAAGACACCGAACTGATCTTTTCATGAAACATATCCACCGTACCTTTGTCCGCCAACTCGATCAAACCGATTGTGGCGTTGCCTGTCTATTGTCTGTTATCCGTTTTTATGGCGGCGATGTCAGCCGCGAACGCTTACGTGAACAAAGCGGCACAAGCATTGAAGGAACCACGCTGATGGGCTTGCTCCAAAGTGCTTCGGCATTGGGGTTTGAGACAGAAGCATGGGAGTGCGAAGGACTTCATAACCTGGCCGAACTGACAGAACCCGTTATCCTGCATGTGGTTATCGATCAGCGGCTACAGCATTATGCCGTATTTTACCCGACTGCGTCAAAAACGCTGGAAAATCTGTTTGTAATCGGCGACCCTGCCCGTGGTGTTGTTACGATGACAGCCGATGAGCTAGCCACTATCTGGCAGTCGAAGGCATTAATGACCCTAACCCCGACAGACCGTTTTGTCCGTACAGCCGAAGCCCGTAAAACGCAATGGCAGTGGTTTAAGTCGATTATACACGACGATGTATCATTGCTGACAGCAGCGGCAGGTCTTGGCGTGGTAGTGGCTGTACTTGGTTTATCAATGGCATTGTTTTCGCAGCGCCTCATTGATGAGATTCTTCCTAAGCAGGATACCCGAAAGCTACTGATTGGATTATTCGCCCTGACGTTACTACTGGCGTTCAGGGCAGGCATCAGCTACCTCCGGAATCTGTTACTGCTCCGTCAAAGCAAGGCGTTCAATAGCCGCATTACCGGCAGCTTTTTCAATGATCTTCTGCGGTTACCCAAAGCATTTTTCGATAACCGGAAAACCGGTGATCTCATTGCGCGCCTGAATGATACCCGTCGGATTCAGTCAGTAATCAGCTATCTGACAGGGAATGTTGTAATTGATACCTTAGTCATCCTTATAACAGCTGCGTTTTTGTTCAGTTATTCGTGGCCTGTCGGGATCGTTGCTCTGGGGAGTATGCCATTATTTGCCTGGTTGGTATGGCATTTCAACAAGCCGATCATTACCGGGCAACGGGATGTCATGGCGGCATATGCCCGGACGGAAAGTCATTTTATTGATGCGATCAGTGGTGTGGGGGTTATCAAAGCAAACCGGAAAGAATCGTTTTTCGGGCGAATGACCTTGGCAGTGTACGAGTCATTTCAGGGAAAAGTGTATGATCTTGGCGCATTAGGTAACCGATATGCCTTATGGAGCGAGCTTGGCAGCGTAGGCCTGCTGGTAATGCTCGTTGCTGTAACGGGTTGGCTGGTACTGACCAAACAGCTGAGATTGGGTGAAATGATGGCCGTAATCAGTATGGCGAATACATTGATTAGCTCCGTGGCTAAATTATCGACGACCAACATTCAGTTGCAGGAAGCCCGTGTTGCATTTGCCCGTATGCGTGAGTTCACAGAAATAGATAAAGAAAACACGTCGGCAGTACAGGATACGAGTCTGCCCGGAGCGTTAGCTGCATTAAGGGTTGAAGGCGTTTCATTTCGGTTCCCAGGGAGAAAATCATTACTAAAGGATGTGTCATTTACGGCTCGGCGGGGCGAAATTGTGGGTATTATCGGCGAAACCGGTTCAGGGAAAAGCATGTTGCTACAGCTGCTAATGCGATTTTATACATCTGAAAAAGGTACTATTATGGTTGATTTTCAGCGAGATGGCATTGGTTTTGCTGGGGGTGGGGTAAAATGGCAGTTGCAGACATCAAACTGGACGAATGGCGGCGCCGGATTGCGTCGGTTCCGCAAGCTATAAAGATTTTTAATGGTACAATACTGGAAAATATCGCTCTCGGAAGTGTACAGGCCGAAGCAGAAGCCGTATTAGCAATGTGTAAACAGTACGGTTTCGACAGCTGGTTTCACAAGTTGCCGCAGGGATATTTGACGGTTGTAGGAGAGGAAGGCGTAAACTTGTCGGGCGGGCAGCAACAATTGGTGGGCCTTGCCAGGGCGCTTTATCAAAAGCCGGAATTGCTGTTATTAGATGAACCTACCTCTGCCCTTGACCGCCAAACCGAACAGTTTGTATTGACGTTGCTAAACCGGCTCAGAAATGAAATGGCAGTGGTAATGGTTACACATCGCAGTCAATCGGTGCGTATTGCCGACAGGGTGTATGCGCTGGAAGACGGTATATTGCTGGAAACCTCAATGGCTGGAAAAGAAAGCGTATGATTTGGGCAAAGTAATTTTGTTTTATCATCAGTACCTTACGTCAATAAATCAAGCCTTGCCGCTCAAAAACGACAAGGCTTGATTTATTGAATAGTCTATAACATTTAATCGCTCCGGCGGCTGGCACCCATCAGAATGCTAACGTAGTATAGCAAGGTGGCCAAAGAACCTACAGCGGCAACCACGTAGGTCATGGCGGCCCACCATAGAGCATCTTTCGCGTAGCCATATTCACGCTGGGTAACCACACCGCGGTTTTGTACCCAGGCCAATGCCCGGCGGCTGGCATCAAACTCAACCGGCAGGGTGACAAAGCTGAACAGGGTCGTTACCGCAAACAAGGCCACGCCAATCGCCAGCGGAATAGTAGTGGTGTTAATCAGCAGGATACCACCGAGAATAACCCACTGCATCCATTGCGATGAAATGGTCAGGAACGGTACCATGGCCGAACGGAATTGTAACGGGCCGTAGGCTGTTGCATGCTGCACGGCGTGACCGCACTCGTGGGCCGCTACCGCTGCTGCCGCTACCGAACGGCCGTAATACACATCGGCACTCAGGTTTACCGTTTTGTCCTGCGGGTTATAGTGGTCGGTCAGCATACCTTCTACCGAAAGCACGCGGACGTCATAGATACCGTTTTCCTGGAGCATCTTCTGGGCAATCTCGGCCCCGCTCAGGCCGTTGGCCAGCCCGATCTGTGAATACTCGTTAAATTTACTCTTTAACCGCCAGCTGACGATCCAGCTAACGATCATGACAATTATGCCAATTAAATAAGCACCAGCCATATTTTTATCTTCTTTTTAAGGTTGCAGTTAATGATTGACATGTTGGTTACTGCGTACAAATAAAACAATTGTTCGCCAGAAAACGTCCCAAACCGGCGTCCGTTTACATACCTTAACAACCGCTCAACCCTAAAAACTGTTCTTAATCCGGTCAATCAGGGCGGTTGTTGAGTAGCCCTTCACCAGGGAAATGGTCTGAACACTACCACCGTTGGCAATGACAAAGTCGGCCCCCACAATGGTATCGACGGTATAGTCATCGCCTTTCACCAGAATATCGGGGCGAACGGTTTCAATGAGTTCTTTGGGGGTCGGTTCGTCAAAAAGCGTGACCACGTCGACAAACGAAAGTGCGGCCATCAGCCGGGCGCGGGCATATTCGTTTACTACCGGCCGCAGCGGGCCTTTGATACGGCTGACAGACGCATCCGTGTTGAGGCCAAGCACCAGTTTATCGCCCAGCTGGCGGGCTTTTTCGAGGTAGTCAATGTGGCCGAGGTGAACAATGTCAAAGCAGCCATTTGTAAAGACTACGTTAAGGCCGTCGCGGTGCCATTGTGCTACCTGCTCAACAGCTTGCGGGCGGGTGAGAATTTTTGTTTCCGTCATCGGAGAAAAGGTTAAATGCCGGTATTCACTGACGAGTTTTCCAGAACAGGGGCGGTTTTGCGGGGAGCTTTCAGCATCACCACAACAAAGCTGATGCCGCCGAGAAGCAGAACCGAAATGGTCTGTACGGCCCAGACAAACGTGGCTAACAAACCGCCGTCTTTACTGTCGAGACCATAAAGTACCAACACACTGCCAACCAGAATCTGAAACGAGCCGGTACCGCCGGGGGTAGGGGTGGCCATCCCGATAGAGCCTACTACCAGAAAGGTTAACCCCGCGAGTAAGCCCAAATGACTGGTTTGCGGAATCGCAAAGAACAGGATGTATGACATCAGGTAGTATGTTGTCCAGATCAGTATCGTATGGAACACAAACAATCCCGGATTTTTCAGCTTCCGCACGCTGGTCAGTCCCTCGAGCAGGCCAATCGCAAATTTTTCAATTTTCTGGTAGAATGGTTTCTGCTGTAGTACGTCCTTGTATTTCTGAAATAATACCCAGGCAACAATTGCCAGACCCAGCAGGCCGCCGGCCAGATATAGCAGCACAGGCGAACTACCGGCAGGTTTGCTGCTGCCTCCACCTAATTTAGCTGAAAAAAAATCGATAAAAAACGTACTGAGCCGCTCAAACTCGAGCAGGAAAGTAGCGCCCAGCAGTAAAAGCAGCATCAACACGTCGATAATGCGTTCGGCCACAACGGTACCAAAACTCACATTGACCGGCACATGCTCCAGCCGGTTGAGCGTACCGCAGCGCGTTACCTCACCCAGACGCGGGACAAGGGTATTGGCAAAGTAACCCGTCAGAACGGCCAGAAATGCGTTGCTGCCGGTTGGTTTGTAGCCGACCGGTTCCATCAGCATACGCCAGCGGAGCGCACGGCTATAGTGCGCCACAATGGTAAGCGCGCCCGACAGCAGGACAACACGGTAATCGGCCTGCTGAAACCGTTCGACAATTTCGTCGACACGGATACCGCTGTACGTGAAAAATAACCAGAGCAGACCAACTGCCAGGCCGAGTGATATCAGAAGCTTGAGGATGCTTTTCAGATCAAATGTCATAACAAAAGGGGCGTCAGCCCGTCGGATAAACAAAGAGGGTAAGCAGTGAACGATGTTAATACAAGAAAAAGCCAAACCCCGTCGCAAAGTAACAGGGTTTGGCCAAATCTGTCGCGTTAATATTTCTGAGCGGAACGAATCCGGGCTACCCCTTTACCAGCCGGTTATTTTCATCGGGGAAAACTACGGTTGGCTTGTGCGAGCGGGCTTCTTCCGGGGTCATCATGCCATAAGCGATAATAATCACGATATCACCGACCTGAGCCCGCCGGGCGGCTGCGCCGTTGAGGCAGATAATTCCCGAACCCCGTTCCCCTTTGATAACATAGGTAATCAGTCGTTCGCCGTTGTTGTTGTTGACGATGTGAACCTGTTCATTTTCCAGGAGTCCGGCGGCGTCCATTAAATCCTCGTCGATAGTAATACTTCCGACGTAATTCAATTCTGCCTGTGTAACCTTAACCCGGTGCAGTTTTGATTTCAGTACGTTAAGAAACATGATTTGTTGTAGTTGGCGCGCAAAGGTAATGTAAAATCAGGCGCTCACCTGCATGCCGTCAGAACAGTAAACCACGTCCTGCGGGTTCCATTGTCTTAAAACACTAAATTATCAATTAACCGGACATTGCCCAGATTGGCGGCGATACAGATCGCCGTCTGACCGGGCGCCTGCACTTCGGGGACCGGTTGCAGCGTATCCGCATTGGCTACCTCTACATACTCCAGGGTGAAGCCGGGACGCTGGCTGAAAAAGCCCGTAACCGATGCTTTGGCTAAGCTCGGGCTCTGGCCTTCGGCCATCAGCTCATGGGCCATGGTAAGGGCTTCGAAGAGAGCCGGTGCAGCAGCACGGTCTTCCGGTGAAAGCAGCCGGTTACGCGATGACATCGCCAGCCCGTCGGCCTCGCGGACCGTATCGCACCGGATCAGTTCGACCGGGAAGCTCAGGTCACGGATCAGACACCGGATGACGGCTACCTGCTGGAGATCTTTCTGGCCGAAATAGGCTTTATCGGGCTGAATCAGATTGAACAGTTTGGCCACCACAATGCCGACGCCGTTGAAATGCCCTGGCCGGAAAGCACCTTCCATAACGGTTTCCAGATCGCCGAAATTTATCCTCAGCCTTGCCTGCTCGCTGTACATTTCCTGTGCAGACGGCGCAAAAACAAGGTCACAGCCGGCGGCTTCCAGCATCTGCTGATCAGCTTCCAGCGTACGCGGGTACCGTGCCAGATCGTCGGGATTATTAAACTGAATAGGGTTCACAAAAACACTGCAAACCACAAGATCGCATTCGTGGCGGGCACGGGTTACCAGGGCAATATGGCCTTCGTGCAAGGCACCCATCGTCGGGACAAGGCCAATCCGCTGGCCGGCTGCCTGAGCCGTGCGTATGTGTTGCCGGAGGTCGTATACCGTATGAACTGTGAGCATGTTGTCAAGTGTAAGTTCGGGGTCAAAGGTCGGGACAACATCCTCGTTTTACAAACACTACCGGATAAATCACGCCGCGCAGGCAATCTTTTTGCGCATTTCTTATTGAAATACGAGAAAAAATTGTATAATTTTGCAGGTTTTTTAGGTCAAGCGTTTGGACTTTTTCCCTCCCATTGTCTATGAGCAAACTTCGTATTTTGTACGTTGCCAGTGAAATTTATCCTTTTTTGAAGACATCAGAAGTCGCCGACTTTGTGCGTAAGTTACCCCAGGCCATGCAGGAGCGAGGAATGGAAATCCGGATTCTGGTGCCACGTTTCGGGCTTATCAACGAACGCAAGAACCGGTTACACGAAGTCGTACGCTTGTCGGGTATTAATATTTCGGTTGGTGACGAGGAAAAACCACTGATTATCAAGGTGGCATCTATCCCAAGCGCCAAGTTACAAGTTTATTTCATTGACAACGAAGACTATTTCCAGCGGAAGTACGTTTTCTTTGACAAAGAAGATCGTTTCTATGCAGATAACGATGAACGGGCTATTTTCTTCTGTAAAGGTGCATTAGAAACTGTAAAAAAATTAGGCTGGTCACCGGATATTGTTCATTGCAATGACTGGATGACGGCGCTGATTCCGTTATATCTGAAGACGACGTATAAGAACGATCCGATGTTTAAGGACACCAAGTCGGTGTTCACCATTTATAACAACAGCTTTGAGCACCGGTTCAATCAGGATGAGCTTATTGAAAAAGCCAAAATGATGGACATCGATGACGAGATGCTGGCTCATCTGAAATCAGCCGATTTCGAAGGATTTGTCCGTCTGGGTGCAACCTATGCGGATGCCGTTGTTAAGGCAGAAGATGAAGTAAGTGAAAGTTTGAATGCTATCCTCAATGACATTCCCAAAAATAAACTCGGTCGTACAGAAGATGACAAAGATGTTGCCAGCCGTTACTACAACCTCTACACGCAGCTTGCTGGCTAAGGCCACGCTGTTTGCAGGAAGTATCGTGGCGCTGGCTGCCTGCCAGGAACCGAAAGAAATTGGTTTAGACCCAACCACACCAGTGGGTGTTTTTTATACCGATACCTTAACGATTAACCGCTCAACGATTCTTTTCGATTCAGTTCGTACCAATAAGGCCGCCGCTTTGCTGGTTGGCCGTTATACGGATCCGGTATTTGGTCCGGTAACTGCCAGTGCCTACACACAACTGTCGCTGGGCAGCCAGTTTATCGTCCAGGATTCCCTTAAAGTGGATATTCCTGCAAGTCAGATTGTCCACGATTCTACCTTCCTGTTTTTGCAGTATACCTACGCGCCGGTCTACGGCGGTGATACCCTGCAAACGCATGAAGTAGCTGTTCACCGCCTGACAGAAGACCTGTCGCGTACCAAAAATTATAACTATAATTCCTCTATTGGCTATAGTGCACAGCCATTGGGAAAGTTAGCGTTTAAGCCTACACCGGGCAAGAGTGCGTACGTTAAAATTCCGATTGATGCGGCGTTTGGGAAAGAGATCGTAGCGGTAGCCAATAAAGACGCCGGTAAAGCAGACAGTATTTTCCAGCAGTCAGTAAAGGGAATTGCCTTGATTCCGGGTACCGCTAACCCGTCCGTACTGAACTTTGGCGCTATGGGTAGTTCTTCTGCCTATACAACTGTATTACAGGTATACTACCACATCCAGGGGAAAACGACTGCACTGAGCCAGACTCTGATGGTAAGTGGGGCACAGGGCCGTTTTAACCGGATTGTACCAAACCGCGCCGGTACACTGCTTTCGGGTCTTAAAGCAGGACAGGCTACTTCGTCAACTGCTACCAAAGGGCAGACGTTTGTACAGCCGGGTACCGGTGTAACGACAAAAATTCAGATTCCGGGCCTGGATGATCTGAAAAAGCGTCGTGTAGCCATTAACCGTGCCGATCTGGTGATTACGCCGGTAGCAGCACCTAGTGCACAGCTGGATCTGCCGCCATATCTGGTATTGGCAGAAGCCGGCGCCCAAAACCAGCTGCTGCGTTATCCGTCAACGGATCTTATACAGTTTGCGCCGATTGGTACTGCGGTTTTTAACCGCTCAATTTCCTCATGGTATTATCCGCAGGTAAGCAGTTATAATACGCGTAATAAGTCCTATACCTTTGACATGACGGCCTATTTCCAGACAATTATGTCGGGCCTGACGCCGAATAATGGTTTGTTGATGATGACACCAAGCACGGGTAATCTGGTGGATGTGAGCACCGGCTCGGCGGCTAATCAGGCGCCTTACTATCTGAACGACCGTCTGTGGCGGATGGTGCTGGATGGGAATGCAAGTGTTAAAGTCGTTGTGTTTTATACAAACACGCTGTAGGCTATACTGGTAGTAAAATATAAGCCCGGTACACCAGCTAAGGTGCACCGGGCTTATATTTTTAGGTCAAAATAGTACATCTTTTAGGCCATTTCACCGGATTGCTGTTACTTTACAGCGTCTACTTAACAAGAAAATCATGTGTGGAATTGTTGCCTATGTCGGGCCGCGCGAAGCGTGCCCGCTGGTGTTAAAAGGATTAAAGCGACTGGAATATCGGGGGTACGACAGTGCCGGGGTAGCCTTGCTGAACGGGGATGGCCTGAAGATATACAAGAAAAAAGGAAAAGTTGCTGATCTTGAACACGAACTGACCGGAAAAGACCTGCACGCTACAATCGGGATGGGACACACGCGTTGGGCAACGCACGGCGAACCGAACGATGTTAATGCACACCCGCACTACTCCTTTCACCGCGGTCTGGCCATTATTCACAACGGCATTATCGAAAACTACGCGGCTATCAAAAAAAGCCTGATCAAAAAAGGCCGTGAATTTCGCTCGGAGACCGATTCGGAGGTACTGATTCAATTCATCGAAGACATTCAGGAAAATGCCGGTTGCTCCCTGGAAGAAGCAGTTCGGTTGGCATTGCAGGAAGTCGTAGGCGCCTATGCTATTGTCGTCATGTCAGAAGATGATCCGACACAGTTGATTGCTGCCCGCAAGGGTAGTCCGCTGGTGATTGGCGTGGGCGAAAATGAGTTCTTTTTTGCTTCGGATGCCACACCGATTATCGAATATACGAAGGAGGTTGTGTATCTGAACGATTATGAAATCGCAATTGTACGCAACGGAGAACTCAAACTCCTGACGCTGGACAATACGCAGACCGTGCCGTATGTGCAGACAGTCGAGCTGGAGCTGGCAGCCATCGAAAAAGGTGGTTTCGACCACTTTATGTTAAAGGAAATCTTTGAACAGCCGCGCTCTATTGCCGATAGTATGCGGGGGCGTGTGCAGGCGGCCGAAGGCTACCTGCAGTTGGGCGGCCTGCGCGACTACATGGATCAGCTGGCGAATTCGCAGCGGATTGTGATCATTGGCTGTGGTACATCCTGGCATGCCGGTCTGGTGGCTGAATACATTTTTGAAGAGCTCGCCCGCATCCCGGTAGAGGTAGAATACGCCTCAGAGTTCCGGTACCGGAACCCGATTATTAAGGAACGGGATGTGGTTATTGCCATTTCGCAGTCGGGCGAAACGGCTGATACACTGGCTGCCATTGAACTGGCAAAGGCCAAGGGTGCCACAATTTTCGGCGTTTGTAATGTGGTTGGCTCGTCAATTGCGCGGGCAACCCATGCAGGAGCATATACACACGCCGGCCCGGAAATCGGAGTAGCCAGCACGAAAGCGTTTACCGCCCAGGTCACTGTGCTGACGCTGATGGCCCTGGCGGCTGCCGAACGGAAGGGAACGATCTCAAACAGTCTTTTGCGGCAATTACTGGCCGAAATGGACAGTATTCCGGCAAAGGTGGAGAAGGTGCTGGAAAGTGCGGCTAAAATCCGCGAAATCGCCCAGATCTTTACATACGCCCGGAACTTTATTTATCTGGGCAGGGGCATGAACTTTCCGGTGGCACTGGAAGGCGCCCTTAAACTAAAGGAAATCTCGTATATCCACGCGGAAGGGTATCCGGCGGCTGAAATGAAGCACGGTCCGATTGCCTTGATTGATGAGGACATGCCGGTGGTGGTTATTGCGACCAAAGACAGTTCATACGAGAAGGTTGTGTCGAACATTCAGGAGGTGAAGGCGCGTAAGGGCCGGGTTATTGCCATCACGACTGAAGGAGATAAACACCTGCCGGATATGGTCGATTTTGTCATCGAAATTCCGAAAGTGCATGAGGTACTGTTGCCGCTGGTGTCGGTTATTCCGTTGCAGATACTGGCCTATGACATTGCCGTTATGCGGGGCCGGAACGTTGATCAGCCAAGGAACCTGGCCAAATCGGTTACGGTAGAATAAAACAAAAAGGGGATTGACGGGTGCCAATCCCTTTTTTGTTTCAGCATTATTTTATAGCCACTACGTGGTTGCGTTTGGGTGTCAGCAACTCACGGGGAACATGGGCAATGATTTCGCGTTGCAGGGCATCAATCAGTTTCCGCTTCAGAAACCGGCGATGCACAACCAGGCTGACCTCCCGAACCGGTTGCGGGTCAAGAAAGGGGCGCAGTCGTTTTTTACGGGCAGGATCAAGATCTAACGTTGCCAGATAAGGCAGTAGCGTAAAGCCGTCCTGTTTGTCAATGAGTTTGATAAGCGTTTCGAGCGAACCCGTTTCGTAATGGAGCGAATGCGTATGCGCATTCGACATACGTTCTGTACTACAGAGATTAATGACCTGATCCCGGAAGCAGTGTCCTTCGGTCAGCAACCAGAGCCCTTCATTATTCAGATCATTGTCGCGCAGCACTTCTTTTTCGGCAAGCGGGTGATTATCTGAGGTATAGACAACAAACGGTTCATGAAAAAGCGGTTGTTCGTAAAGCCCTGATTCGTGTAAAGGCGTTACGACAAGGCCCACATCCAGCAGTCCGTTCCGCAGCTTTTCCAGAATCTGCTCGGTAGTAAGCTCCTGAATCTGAACCGTTACGGCTGGTCTTTTTTCGATAAAACTACCAATAAAGTAAGGGAGAAGGTAGGGGGCCAGCGTAGGAATAATTCCTAGCTTAAGCTCTCCGCTCAGATCATTATTCGCATCCCGTACGATTTCAGGTATACGGCGCGCAGCCTGTATCACTTCACGGGCCTGGGTAAGAATCAGCTGACCGGTTTCGGTCGGAACAACGGGCTGTTTGGAACGGTCAAAAATCAGAATACCAAGCTCATCTTCAAGTTTTTGGATTTGCATGCTTAAGGTAGGCTGGGTTACGTGACACGTTTCCGCAGCAGCAGAAAAATGGCGGTACGTGTCAACGGCAATAATGTACTCGAGCTGTGTAAGAGTCATACGAATGGCCCGGCAACGAGGTGCTCCTGCGGACAAGTTTTTGAAAAAGGGTGCGAAAAAAGAAAAAAATTCTTTACCTGCTTTGCTTAATGTTACAAAATAACCGATAAACGCAAAACAAAGTGCCACATTTGTTAATTTTAAAAGAAAAACTTCGTTCCATGAAGCCTGTTACGTGTATTCCTGTACTACTTTGCCTTTATTTTTGTAGTGTACTGACTGGTTTCAGTCAGTCAGATAAATCAAATCCGCCCGCTGAAGGTTTCGATCTGGCTGGTTCTGATGCTAAAGCCATTGAACTGGCAGACGGGGCCATGAAAGCCATGGGAGGGCGTAAAGCGTGGGATAATACGCATTTTCTTGCATGGAATTTTTTTGGTAACCGCCGTCTCATCTGGGATAAATGGCGTGGAAACGTCCGGATCGATAACCTGAAAAATGACCAGACTGTCATCCTGAATATTTTCACCGATAAAGGCCGTGTTTTTAAAAACGGAGCAGAACTCACTGATGCTGACTCGGTAGCGAAATATGTTAAACAGGGGAAAGCAGCCTGGATCAATGACTCGTACTGGCTGGTGATGCCCTTCAAACTCAAAGATTCCGGTGTGACGCTGAAGTATCTGGGTGAGGAAAATACGCAGGAGAATAAACCGGCCGACGTGATCCAGATGACCTTCAAAAGCGTTGGCAATACCCCCGACAATAAATACAAGGTCTGGATTGATAAAAACACGCATCTGGTTTGTCAATGGGCCTATTATCCCAAATTCACCGACGAAAAACCTGGTTTTATCCGTCCGTGGGGTGATTACCAGCGTCATGGCCAGATACTGCTGGGCGGCGACCGCGGTGATCGTGACATTACCGATATTATGGTATTTACCGGATTGCCGGGTGAGGTGTTTACGGATTTTCCGAGAACCGATCTTACGCGTTATCCGCAGGCAAAATAGTGAACTAATCGGCGCCTGGATACCTTACTTACATACGTATGGAAGCTACTGTTTTACAAAAACCTGCTGCAACTAAACAATTAGGAAAAACCGGCGTATTGCTGGTAAATTTAGGAACTCCCGATAGCCCGTCGGTGCCGGATGTACGCAAATACCTGCGTGAATTCCTGATGGACGGGCGGGTAATCGACATTCCGCTGATTCCCAGAACACTGCTCGTGAATGGTATTATTGCACCGTTCCGTGCCCCCAAATCAGCCAAAACCTATCAGGAAGTCTGGACCGAAAACGGTTCTCCGTTGAAATACTACGGTGAAGTGGCTGAGCGTGAACTGCAGCGCATGCTGGGCGATGATTTTGTGGTGAAACTGGCCATGCGCTATCAGAGCCCCGGTATTCAGACCGGTCTGGAAGCGTTTCAGAAGCAGGGCCTTACCAAAATAATTGTTATTCCGTTTTTCCCGCAATATGCTTCTGCCACGACCGGATCGATTCACGATAAGGTAATGGAAATTGTGCGGGGATGGCAGATTATTCCCGAACTTTCCTTTGTCAGCAGTTTTCTGGACCATCCGAAATTTGTCGAGGGGTTTGTCCGGAATGCACAGAAATTCATTCAGCAAACCGACTACGATCACTTTGTATTCAGCTACCACGGCCTGCCCGAGCGGCAAATCCGGAAAGGTGACGTGACGAAGGGCCAGGTCTGTAAGCTAGGCAGTTGCTGTGACTCGCTCAATGCCATGAATCAATACTGCTACCGGGCACAGTGTTTTGAAACAACACGCCGGCTGGTTAAGGAACTCGGCATTCCGGTGGGTAAGTACACTACCTGTTTTCAGTCGCGCTTAGGTAAAGACCCCTGGATTCAGCCGTATACCGAAGATCTGGTAAAGGAACTACCGAAAAAAGGCATGAAGCGGGTGCTGGCGTTTTCCCCGGCGTTCGTTGCCGACTGTCTGGAAACAACGATTGAGGTCGGAGAAGAATACAAAGAGCTATTCGAAGAACATGGCGGCGAACAGTGGGATCTGGTTGAAAGCCTGAACGATAGCCCGCTCTGGATCGAGCTGCTTGCCGATTTGGTTAAATCGCGGGTATGACGTTTATTTCAGGTCTGTAACTCGTATGAAGTATGGAAACTGCAATCAAAGACCGGAAAGCGTATATAAGCGTTGAGGAATACGTTTCCTTATTACGTGAATCGCAAACAAAATGGGAATATGTCGATGGTCAGGTATATGCCATGGCTGGCGGAACGCCGAACCATAGCCTCATTTCTGCCAATATTACAAGAGAATTAGGCAACACACTTAAAGGAACTTCGTGCCGTGCGTATAATGCTGATCTTGAAATTGCCATTTCATGGAGCCGGTACCTGTTTGCGGATGCCAGCGTGGTGTGCGGACCGGTAGAGACATTCGAGGTACATAAAAATGCCGTGAAGAACCCGACGCTTATTGTTGAGGTTATGTCGGACTCGACAAAAGGATACAATAAAGACAAAAAGTTTTTCCTTTATCAACAGATACCAACCCTTCGTGAGTATGTTCTGATTGATCAGGAGGAGCCAATCGTTATTGTTCACTACAAAACTGATGCCCATCTGTGGCGTTATTCTGCCTATCAGAAAATGGATGATCTGGTACTGCTGGAATCGATAGGGGTTCAGATTCCGGTATCGGAAATTTACGAAGGTATTGAGTTCAATACTTCTGTTTAGCTAAAAAATAAGGGCGGGTCGCAAGACCCGCCCTCTGCATATCTGTACCAATTGCCTTTACAGCACAGTAATCAATCCTTTAATCACGGCACCTAACCGGATCGCTTCGAAAACACGGGCCTCGCTGGCACCATGCTTCAGTACGCTTTCCTCGTGTGAACGAACGCACATCTCACAACCGTTGATCGTCGACACAACCAGGCTCATCAGCTCAAAGAACTCCTTGCCCAGCACCGGATTCATCATGATGCTCATCCGGATACCCGCCTGTGTGTTGTTGTAATAATCTTTACCAACAAAATGACGGAAACGGTAGAATACGTTGTTGGTACTCAGCAGCGATGTACAGGCGAGTGTTTCCGCAATCTGTGCATCTGTAGCACCTTCCTGCCGGGCAGCCTCGCTTAACGAGTCGATCAGCGGCTGGTGCTTTTCGTTGGCGGCTACCGATAACGCTAACAACCGGGCTTCCTGTTTGCTCAGTTGCTGGCTGCTGTTCAGGGCATTGCCAACGTTTATCTTCAGGTCGCGCAGAAACCGGCTGTCAGATTTGCTCAGCGCATCCAGTACCGGATACTCAGCCGCCGCTGCATCCAGACCTACCAGTCCCAGCAGTGATACAACCGTTTCGTTTTGTGTTGAAACCATACTTATTGAGTGATTGAGTAATTGGGCGAATGAGTGAACCGCCAATTACCACGTATCTTGAAATAGTGGAAGAGGTATATATACACCACTTAACGGTTACCATTCGCTCAATCGCAGTTAAACGGTAAGCGTTTCCTGACCTTTAACCCAGTTGCATGGGCAAAGCTCGTCAGTTTGCAGGGCGTCCAGCACGCGCAGGACTTCGTTTACGTTACGGCCTACTGACAGATCGTTAACCGATACCCAGCGAACGATGCCCTGTGGATCAACGATGTAGGTTACACGGTAAGCTACCTTCTCGTTTGCTTCCAGGATACCCAGTTCTTCCGCCAGTGACTTTGACGTATCAGCCAGCATCGGGAAACGCAGGCCACGCAGGTCGTCGTGGTCTTTACGCCATGCCAGGTGAACAAACTCACTGTCGGTAGATGCACCGATCAGAACGGCATCACGGTCAGCGAAGTCTTCGTACTTGCTGTTGAACTCTGCGATTTCTGTCGGGCAGACAAACGTAAAGTCTTTCGGCCACCAGAACATCACCAGCCACTGGCCGTTAGCTTTGTGGTCTTCAGAAGAGATTTCGTAAAACTCGTTGCCTTTTTCAAGCGAAACAACGGCTAATTTCTTGAACTCAGGGAACTGAGAGCCAACTGAAATAATGTGATTTTTCATAGTTATTTATCAGATTGTATTGAACTGAAGCATATTCGACTGTACAAAAATAAGTTATAACGAATTTTAAACCTTATTGGTTTTGTCTATGAGCGATAGATAAAATCAGTCAACTTTTAAAAATGAAAACGAATGTTCACAGAGTACCAGATTCGTCTGTTGAAATATGATTATTCATATATAAAAAAAATAGCCGGATGGTGTTTCCGGCTATAGTTCTGATAAGAATCATATTTGATTAAGCAGCCATTCTGGGATTAGACCGTCCGATTGCGTGCTGTTTCGGGCCGTTTTCGGGGTTACCCAATATCGGCAGGATGATCGACTGTAACCGCTCCCGCACAAAGTTTTCCTGTAAATAAGCAGGAAGCTTACTAATTAGCTGCTGGTATGCCTCCAGTCCGAGTGCCTTTGCAACATAGATTTCGTGTACGGCATTGATGTGCGAAACGATGTTCACCAGACTCTGATGAAACAGCCGTACATCAATGGATGAATCCACAAAACGTTCGATCTCGCGGTTATTCGATGAAATCCGCAACCGGCTGAGCATGTCAAAAAAGGTTGTGTACCCGATCTGACGCGCCAGCACCTTGTATTGCTCTACGCCGAACTTCTGAAGCACTTCGCCGGTCCGCTCACTCCGGAAGGCTGTTTTCGGGTTATTCTGAATAATGGTCCGCAGCGCCTTTACACGCTGGTCACGGGTTGTTTTCAGGAATTGAGCCACTTCAGCCTGTGCCTGATTGGCACGTGACGGCAAAGCCAGCTCCGGCTTGTATTTCGCCATCGGCAGCCGCTGGATCCGGTAGTTATTGTATGGTCCCAGGGCATAATAGCCAACCGAAGCGGGGTAGAAGCCACGCACCACACTACTGCCGATCCGCTTCCGGATCAGCTCTTCATTGCTGACGTTAATGCCCTGAACCGTTAGAAAAGCCCGTGCACTGAACAGTACACTATAATAAGCTTGTGGAAATGTCCAGTGCAGTGAGCTCTGTAAATATTGTTCGTCATTAACGACAGGCGTAATACGCAACGCATATTCAGCGCTCCAGCTGTTAAGCAGGAGTTTTTCGAGTGCCTTGCGCTGCTCATCCGAAACCGTCGAGGTGAAGTCCTGAAAAACGGGAAATTTCATCAGTTCAAACAGGTCGTTCTGATGCTGGATATGGTAATCCATGGCAAAAAAATGGTTCAGAAACACCTGTGCCGGTATGCTCTTCCGCCAGTTTTCGTCCATCATCTGACCGTTGGTCAGAGGCACTTGATTGTTTACTGTGTTCATCGCCAGAAGTATTGTTGTTTACCTATAAATTTAACAAAAAAACGCGGAATTCTGTTCGGTTTAATGTGATAAATATTGGTATGTAATTAGTTGATTTTTAGAGTATTATGATTAAGTTTTGCATATGAAAAAATCCGGTAAAACAGCCGCTGCCAGAAGACCGTTTTACCGGTAATTGCTGAGGTCCGGGAGCCGTTTACAGGCTCAATAAAAGCCGTATTGTGAGAGCCGGATACGTAAACGGTTTATCTTTGACTAACGGACTAATCTATGGGGCTATGTACACGGTAGGCGGGTGGCAAAAGGTATGTATTACAGGGTGGTTTTGTCTGTGGCTGCTGGGATGGGGGCAGGTATCCGCACAGACCGGGCAACCCGCAATGGCCTCCGTTGAGGGGTTTGTCGTGGACCGGCAAACGGGGCAGCCGATTGCCTTTGCCAACCTGTCGGTTCAGAATGAACAAGGCCAGACCGTTGCCCGTCAGCAGACTGCCGCCAACGGAGCGTTCCGTATGCGGCTAAATCCGCAGCAACGCTACACGGTTGAGGTACAGGCAGAAGGCTATCAAAACGGACAGGATGTGATTGATTTCACCGTTCCCTATGTCCGGCAGGTAACGGGAAAGCGCTTGCAACTCTCGCCAGTAACCGGAGGGAAAACGCAAGCTTCCGGCTCCTCGGCTTATTCTGTTTATTTTCAGGCCCGTAGTGCGGTATTGTCCCCGGCGGCGCCTCAGTTGCTGCAACCCCTGCTTAAACGCCTGACGGCTTCTAATGAGCGTCTGGTACTTACCGGTTTTACCGACGGCCAGGGTAACATAAGCCTGAATGAATTACTGGCTGGTGATCGTGCAGCAGCTGTAAAAACCTTTTTTCTCCAAAATGGCATTCGCAGTGAGCGGATTACTATTCGGAACGCCAACCTTGCGCAAACGGAGCCGGACGTACCCTTAGCGCAAAAACGGCGTGTAGACATTCGCATTGAGTAACTGCCCCGACACGTTTTACTTCTTTGCTGACCGCCCAAGCCATAAACCACCGATTACGAGTGCCGTGCCGGCGACCGTATATACCGTAATCGGTTCATGCAACAGGACTGATGAGTAAACAAAGCCAAAAATCGGGCAGAGGAACAGCCAGAGCGAAGCCTGTACTGCATCCTGCCGGACAAGGTAAAACCAGAGTTGCAGTGCCGCTACCGATACCGGCAGAATAAGCCAGAATACCGAAAGCCAGAACGTCGTATTAAAGTGACTCTGGCCGTAATCGGCGGTCAGGAGGGTGACGGGAAGGAGCAGGAGGCCGCCGATAAATACCTGCCAGCCATTGATGACTACGTTCGGTAACCGCCATTCGAAGCGGGCATAATAGACCGTAGCCAGCGATACCGACACCATGGCGAAAAGCAGAATCAGCAGCCCCTGCACGGTAGCATAGGCTTTTTCGAGCAGCGGATAAGTGGCCACCGCCACACCCAGCAGCCCGAGCAGTAACCCGATGCCTTCATTCAGCCGTAACGGCCGCCGCAGCCAGATGGCCGACATCACCGAGATAAACAGCGGATTGGTAGCCGTTGAGAGGCTGCCAATCCCTGCCGAAACCTGCTCGAGGGCCAGCACGTAGGCACCGAGGTAAATCGTTGTATTGAGTAAGGCGAAGATGGTCAGGCGTTGCCATTCCGTCCGGGTTGGCCACGCGTTTTCATACCGTTTGATGGCGTAGGCAAAGAGCAGCATGCCACCACCGGCAATGAAAAAGCGGACATTAGCCAGAATGAACGGGTGGGCCACCTTAACGCCGAACTTGGTAGCTGCCGATGCCGACGCCCAAAGGGCAGCGAAGAGCAGGCCGGGGAGCGTATATTGTACAAACTTGTTCATAAACTTGGCTTCCGGCTAGTCAAAAAAATCAGGAGGAAGGTTTTCAACTGCTTCTATAGAACGCATGAGCATTGTAAAATGACTTTCGCGGGATAATAGCTTCTTTAGCAGTAATTCTTTTGTCAGCAGTGTTTTGTGTGTGCTTTCTGTTAGTGAGCTATCTTGCTGCCCGGCGATTTTGTTTCTGGCATTGTACCATTCCGCCACGGCGTTGACAATTTCGTGATGTTTGTCTTTTATAGCAGGCTTAAGGTCTTTGTGGAGATTATTGAGTAGCTTCGCCGTGTTGACAGCTTTAATGTTTTGAGGGTTACGTGCTTTAAACAATGCATTTCCGCCAAACTCAACAACATATACGATTTCTTTTTCAACGTCATCCTCTGAGTTACAAGGGTCAAGATAGCCGCCTTCAGGTGTACTTTTCGGTCTTTGCTTGTTCGCTCGCTGGCTAATAGGGTACAGGTTTGTCCAATCATAAATTTTACCCGCGTCCTCACTTTGCGTAACAAAATGGTCAATCTCCATTTCTTCAGGATGATTGAAAAGACTTTCTGTTAAATAGCATTTTCCTTTAAAAATCCGGAAAAGTAAGTCAATTACGTCTTTGTTACGATAGGATTTTTGAAGTAAGAGCGAATCCGGAGCCGCTACATCACGTGTAACATTTATCATTCAGCCGCAGAGATGTTAGATTGATACTTCGCTAATAGTAACTCAAGCTCAATTTTTAACGTTGGTGATAGAAACTTACTGCTATCATCATATATTTTTTGAAGCTCTATATGGCGTATTGCCGGGTTAAGGCTGCGATTATTCAGAACAGTATTTACTTCTTTAATAATCTCATCAGCAATGTTAGAATACTCATTATCAAGTCCGAAATGAGTCATCATCAGGTCAGAATAGCTTCTTCCGGCAACTTCATCATTTTTGGCTTCTTTCGTTGTTAAGTCAAATATGGTAGCGTGTTTAATACTGGATATCACTGCCGGTGAATGAGTTGCGGCAATAAACTGAATATTTGGGAATAAGCTGGTTAATATTGGTAAAACCTGTTCTTGTAATTGAATATGTAAGTGTGTTTCGGGCTCATCAATCAGTACTATGCCACATGGGTCAACTAAGGGTGAATTACGTTGGCTTCTTATTAGATCAACTCTCATGAGTAAATCAATTATAACACTTAACAATGATGAAATACCATCAGATAATTCATTGAAGCTTACTGATCTGTTGTTAGATAGCTTGATTTGGAAATCAAAACTATCTTGAATAAAATCTAGTTCTAAACTATCATCTTCAAATACTTTTTTAAGTATGTTTTCAATATCATTGAAAAAAGAAGAAATTTTATTTATAGACTCATTGTCATTTTTTAATTGTGCAAAGGCTTGACTAATTTTTTTATTGACTAGGTATTGTTTAAATTTTTTAGTAAAATATTCGGTTGAGTTACTTGTTAAGAAAGATTCAATGAAATCCTGTTCTTTAGTTACACTATTTACAGCAGCTGGGTTGCTTTCTCGTTTAGCTATCAAGAAAGAATATAGACTTTTATATTTATTGTTAATCCAAAACTCCTGAGGGTTTTTGCTATATGATATTGTCAGCGCTTTAAACCTATCTAACTGATTTTGTAATTGAGTCACCTCTGAGTGCCCTTCGCCAAATTGTAAAAGTTTATTGGCTATTAAGTTCTGTAATGTATTAATGTGGCCTTCTATACTTCCACTAAGATAATAACTTTCATTTGACTTATTTGATCGCCAAGCTACGACCTGATTATCTATTGCCTTTAATATCGTACTCTTTCCCGATCCATTCTTTCCTGTCAGAATTAAATGGCTGAATGGCTTATCCGGATAGTCGAATAGATTGATATCGAAATTTTGATAAGTGTAACAATCGTTAACGTGTATCGACTTTATGTATGGGAATTCCTCCGGCGTTAGCATGACTTATGTCGTTTTACGAAACTTCTAAAAAGGCAGGCCCGCAGGCCTGCTGTGACTAAAATCCGATTTTCCCCTTGCGCCCTTTACCGCTTTCGCCCGCTGCCCATTCCTTCATCTGCGCAATTTCCTTATCGAAACCGCCCGACAGAATCGGGAAACGGCACCAGGTCCGCGGATCAAGGTTATGGTCGTCGAGATGGAACGATGGCGCGTAACGCTCCCGTTTCCATTGATTGCGGCTCCACAGCCGGAAAAAACGCTCTACCCAGAGCATCAGCCGGTCACGCGTATAGACCCCATCGAAATGTACTTCCATCAGTTTCAGGACATCAACCGGCGGCTGCTTGTCACGGATAGCCGCATTTTCGATCTGGTTCAACACGTCATACGGCATCAGGTCATCTTCGTCGGTTTGCTTTTTGTCAAGCGGGCGTAGTTCGGCCGTTGGCTGGAGGTTGTTCACACGGTGCAGACCGGCCAGCCTGATGGCCGTTTCTGCCGACGGGGTGCTGGCAATATTCAGGCCCGTTGTTTCGAGCCAGCGCAACCACCCGCGCAGAAAATGCTTGTCGATACCGGTAATCGGGCTGATACTGCCTGCCGTATCACCATCCATAGTCGCATAGCCGACAGCGGCTTCCGACCGGTTCGAAGTCGACAGCAGCAGCGCGTTCTGTATGTTGGCCAGCATCCAGACGCCCGGAGCACGTACCCGCGCCTGAATGTTCTGCAACGCCAGATCGTCGGTGTCCCAGCTTAGCTTACGGCCCAGTTGCGCTTCGATTAACCCGCGGTAGGTTTCGACCAGTCCGTTAATGTTGATGTTGTAGAACGTTGCACCGATGCTCTCCGCGAGCTCTTTTGCCGACAGATATGTATCATCCGACGAATTTTCGGTACCCTGATAAATTACCGTCAGCAGTTTCCCGACCAGTTCTTCGGCCGTCTGGCAGTCCTGTATTGCGTTAATGTAGCTCAGTTTGCGCTTGATGCCGTCAAGGCCAATGTTTTCGATTGCCATCCGGACCATCAGGAACACAGTGGCGGCAATGGCCGATGAGTCAGCGCCACCGCTCAGGGACAGTACATAGCCGTGTGACCGGCTTTTGCGGAGATAATCGAACAGGCCGAGCGCCACGGCACGGGCAAATTCTTCTTCTTTGATGTAGCCGCCCCGTTCCCACGACTCGAGTTCGGCGCGTTGCAGGACCGGCCGTACGTCAGGGAAATGAAACAGCGACTGTACTTTCAGATTCGGGTAGGCCATGGCCATGTTGACCCGGTTCTGGGTCTGACTCAGCCGGGTATTGTCGACATCAATAACGGCCGTAACAATATGGTGATCTTCATAGCTGAGGCGCGGACTCGATACCAGCAGCTCACCGTTAGAAGCAATCATCGCATCGCCGTCGTAGATCGCCCGGCCGGATTCGTTGCCCAGCATATTGGTATAGACGTAGCTGACACCGAACGACCGCGAGGCATCGATCACAAACCGCTCGCGGACGACCGATTTATTAAAGCCGAAATGGCTGGCCGACGGGTTCATAATGATATCGATACCGCGTTCATACAACGCCCGTCCCGGACGGCTCGCAATCCAGGCGTCTTCGCAGATTTCGAAGCCGATCCGGATGCCTGACAGGTCAAACACAAGGTCGCCGATGGGGTACGACATCTCGCTGTGGCCGGGAGCCGACAGCCGGATTTCGTCCCGGAAGCCTAATGTCCAGGGCTGAAACCAGCGGGTTTCGTAATGGATGCCGTTATTGGCCAGATTCTGCTTACAGGCAAAGCCCAGAATCTGTTTGTTAGCCACCAGACAAACCACATCATACGTCCGGTTGTTATAGCGTAAGGGAAGGCCAAGGGCCACGGCCATGTCATGCGTGTGCTCCGCAATCTCGAACAGTGAAGCAACCGACTGGTCAATGGTATTCTGCGCAAAAAAAGCGTCTTCGCAGCCGTAGCCGCAGATGCTGAGCTCAGGCAGACACAGAATACTGACCGCTTGCTGACGGGCCGTTTCGATGGCCGCAATGATATTTTTCTGGTTATGTTCCCACGCCAGCGGAGTCTGATTCAGTACGCCGGCTGCAACTTTTATCAATTTCATACGTAACCCCAACGGGTGTTTGGCAGTTAATACAGCGTTATAACAAGCCTGTCTGCAAAAAAAGCACAGAATTTAATCCTGTGCTAACGATTCAGTGATTCCCGGCAAACTATCCGCACAAGAATAACCAAAACTACAGGGTTGCCCTGTTACTATTACCGTTTGAGTTGTATTAATCAATCGGTCTATAGGTATACTTATTTTTGAGTACCATTCGATCAGAAAATAAAACGATGGCAAAAGGAATAATGTGACGTAAATCAGGAAGTTGAGGTCTATTACAGGCTACAGTGTCAGCTATACACAAAAAGATATTTAGAGATAATTTTTCGCAGCAACCAAAAAAAACGTAAAATTGGTCTAATAATTGTGGATGGGCGTAAATGCAGCCCGCTTCATACGACTCAACGTTCGATAAGACCTTAATCCCGTTTATGTACTATGCAGAAATTGAGCCTAAACCAGTCGTTGCAACAGAAGCTGTCCCCCCAGCAGATACAGTTTATCAAACTGTTGCAAATACCGACGGCCGAGCTGGATGCGCGAATTGAGGAGGAATTAGAAATTAATCCAGCCCTGGAGGAAGGCGCAGACGATTACGACGACAATAGCCAGTCGGATGATCCGTTCGCGGATGATTATGATGATGATTACAAAGACCGGTCCGACGATTTAGACATTGACAACTACCTGCATAACGAAGATTATACAGGCTACAAAATGCAGGG
This sequence comes from Arsenicibacter sp. R0_47, assembly GCF_057652235.1. Classification (NCBI taxonomy): domain Bacteria; kingdom Pseudomonadati; phylum Bacteroidota; class Cytophagia; order Cytophagales; family Spirosomataceae; genus Arsenicibacter; species Arsenicibacter sp. R0_47. The sequence continues at coordinate 24,609 of NZ_JBYFCJ010000037.1, forward strand.
TGATGCTTACGGTGATGAAGACCGTGAAATGCCTATTGCCATGCGGTCAACGCTGTCGGATTCACTGATTCAGCAATTCGGTTATCTGGGCTTGGGTCCTGAGCAACATGCAATCGGATTGCAGCTGATCGGCAGTATCGAGAGCGACGGTTATATCCGGCGGTCGTTGCAGGCAATTGTCAATGACCTGGCGTTTGCGCAGGGCATTTATACCGATGTCGAGGAGCTGGAACTGGTGTTGAGAAAGGTGCAGACCTTTGACCCGCCCGGCATTGGTGCCCGTACCTTGCAGGAGTGCCTGTTGCTGCAGCTGGACCGCAAAGACCAGACCGACGAATGTGTACGGCTGGCGAGCAAGATCATTCATGAGAGCTTTGATGAATTTTCGAAAAAACACTTCGATAAGATTCAGAAGCGGCTTAATATCAGCGATGAAACGCTGAAAAAAGTGATTGCCATCATCACCAAACTGAACCCGAAGCCGGGCTCAGTAGAGGGGGAGGACGGAACGGCACAGTACCTGATTCCGGACTTTATCCTGACCAATAGCGGTGGTAAGCTCGAACTGACCCTGAACTCGAAAAACGCGCCCGAGCTGAAAATCAGCCGTTCGTTTGCGGAGATGCTCGATACGTATGACAAGAGCACTAAGAATAACAAAAACCTGCGCGAAACGGTAACCTTCGTTAAGCAGCGCCTGGATGCAGCCAAGTGGTTTATCGACGCCATCAAGCAGCGCCAGCAAACGCTGCTGAAGACGATGAACGCCATCGTGAAGTTTCAGTACGATTTCTTCCTGACGGGCGATGAATCGAAACTGCGGCCAATGATTCTGAAGGACATTGCGACGCTGATCGACATGGACGTGTCAACGGTTTCGCGGGTGGCAAACAGCAAATCGGTGCAGACCGAGTTTGGCATCTATCCGCTGAAATACTTCTTCTCGGAAGGGATTTCGACCGATTCAGGCGAGGATGTCAGCAGCCGCGAAGTGAAAAATATCCTGAAGGAACTGATTGATAACGAGCCGAAAGTTAACCCGCTGTCAGACGATAAGCTGGAGAAGATGCTGAACGACCGGGGCTACAACATTGCCCGCCGGACGGTGGCTAAATACCGCGAACAACTGAACATTCCGGTAGCCCGCCTGCGTAAACAACTTTAAGTCGACGAATCATTTTGCTGATACCAATGGCGAATCACTACTTTTTGTAATTCACGTTTAATAATCAATTCTGCGATCACTGGTAAGGTATCGCCCTGATGGTTATGCAGGGCCTGCCTTACCAGTTTTTCTGTTAAATCAACCCGGTAAAAAACGTTCTGGAGCTGAGCAGAGTGCGGTGCCTGATCGCGCAGGGTGTCGGCAATAACCTGCCTCAGCCGTTCAAATGAATAGGCCTCTTCACAAGCGACGGGCAACTGCACACGGGCCATCGAAAAATCCTTGATCAATTGTTTTAACAATGCCTGTAGCAGCGCAGGCGTATGCAGATAAGGTTGCAGATCGCTACCGGAAAGGGGCGTTATGTCGTCTGGCTCGGAGGTCATACAGCAGTAAATAGCCGGTTAATACTAAGGCTTTTTTGCTGATTTGCCAAGCGCTAATGCCGAACGGTAGGTATTTATCGGCTGAATTTTATCTTTACAACAGACAACTGCTTCATCCGATGCTGAACCGCTACCTGCTCCTGTACTTACTCTGTTTTGCCCTGACAACCGGTGTTGCACAAAAGCTTCCCGGTCTGCAACAACCGGTCGAAATCATCCGCGACAAATGGGGCATTGCGCACATTTACGCCCAAAACGAACACGATCTGTTTTTTGCCCAGGGCTATTCGGCCGCTCAGGACCGGCTGTTTCAGTTTGAGCTATGGCGCCGGCAGGCGACCGGTACCGTGGCCGCACTACTGGGCCCGCAGGAGCTGAAACGCGACATCGGAACGCGGCTGTTTACCTTTAGAACCAATGATCTGGATGCTGAATTACGGCACTATCACCCGCACGGGCCGGTCATTGTCCGGGCCTTTGTCGAGGGGATCAATGCCTATATCCGCGAGATACTGAAAACGCCGGAGAAGCTTCCTTTCGAATTTAAAGTGCTGAACACTAAGCCTGGTTTCTGGACTCCTGAAGTGGTAATCAGCCGGCATCAGGGGCTGCTGAGCAACATCCGCGAAGAGCTGAACTACGGGCGGCTGGTGCACCTGCTGGGTGAAAAAAAAGTAAAGGAGCTGCAGTGGTTTCATCCGGTTACCAGAGACGGTGAGCCTGACCTGAAGCTGCATGTCGACGGCGAGGCTCTCTTCCAGCCGATTCTGGAGCTTTACGAAGCGTTCCGGCTGCCGCTGAAGTTTCAGAAAGAGCAGGGGAAGGTAGGGTTATCAGCGCAGGAAGTACAGGAATGGTTCGATACCGAAAAGCAATATGTGGGTTCCAACAACTGGGTGATCGACGGAAACCAGTCGGCGAGCGGGTATCCGATGCTGGCCAATGATCCGCACCGCACCCAGTCGACGCCCTCGCTCCGGTATTGGGTGCACCTCGATGCCCCGGGCTGGCATGTAGTCGGCGGGGGAGAACCTACGCTGCCGGGTATCTCTATTGGCCACAATGACTACGGTGCCTGGGGGCTGACAATTTTCGATACGGATAATGAAGACCTTTACGTATATGACATTAATCCCGGCAATCCGGCGCAGTATCGCTACAAAGGCAGGTGGGAAACCATGCGGGTACGGAAGGAAACCATTCAGGTAAAAGGCCAGCCGGATGTATCGGTCGAACTGAAATATACCCGCCACGGACCGGTTGTGTTTGAGGATAAAGCCCGCCATAAAGCATATGCCGTGCGGGCAGGATGGCTCGAAAAGGGCTGCGCGCCCTATCTGGCCAGTCTGCGGATGAATCAGGCGAAGTCGTGGACGGAGTTCCGGCAGGCCTGTCTGCTGAGCCGGATTCCGGGCGAAAACATGATCTGGGCCACACGGCCTGCGGCGGGGCGCAAGCCTGAAATCGGCTGGCAGGCAGTAGGGCTGGCTCCTGTCCGGAAAAACTGGACGGGACTGGTGCCGGTGCCGGGCGATGGCCGCTATGAATGGTCGGGCTACCTGCCCATCAGCCAGTTACCGCATAAGGAAAATCCGGCCGATGGCGTAATCGTTACGGCCAATAACAACCTGACGCCGGTAGACTATCGGCACCGTAATGCCGTGGGCTGGATCTGGTCGAGTCCGTCGCGGGCGCACCGGATCGAAGAAGTCCTCAAAAACGGGCAGCGTAAAACCATGGCCGATTTCATGCAGCTACAGTCCGACTACCTGTCGCTGCCTGCGCGGACGCTGGTGCCGTTTCTGGCCCTGCTGTCGTCATCCGACGATAAAACCGAACGGGCGTTGAGTTATTTGCGCCGCTGGGATTACCGGCTGGAGCCGAATTCGGTACCGGCTGCGATGTATGTAGCCTGGGAGGGTCAGCTGCGGCGGTTGCTGTACGAAGAAGCGGTGCCGGAAAAGGCCCGTACCTATTTTACAAGCCTGCCCACTAAACGGATGATTGATTGGGTGGTGGCGGCTCCGGTCGCCCGCCGCGACAGCCTGCTGTTAACCAGTCTGACACGGGCCACGGATGAGCTGGCCAAACGGCTTGGCCCCGATATGGAGGAGTGGCAGTATGGCCAGACCAAAAACAAACACATTACGCTGACCCATCCGCTAAGTGGTCTGGTGGATGCGGAGATGCAGAAAAAAATCAATCTGGGACCGGTGGCGCGGGGAGGCTATGCCGAAACGCCGAACGTGACGGGGCCGGCGCTGAACCAGACCCACGGCGCGTCGTTCCGGATTCTGGTCGATACCGAAGACTGGGACCGGACAATGGGTATTAACACGCCCGGGCAGTCCGGCGATCCCGACAACCCGCACTACCGCGACCTGTTCGGGCTGTGGGCCGAGAACGGGTATTTTCCGGTGTATTTCTCGCGGGAAAAAGTGCAGTCAGCCGCCGAAAAAACAATCCGGCTGACCCCTTAGCGGGCGGGTTTGAAGGTCAGGGCGATTCCGTTCATGCAGTACCGGAGTCCGGTAGGGGCGGGGCCTTCCTGAAAAACATGGCCCAGATGCGCATCGCAGACCGAACAAAGTACCTCGGTGCGGCGACCGTCGAAGTCGGTATAGATGGCATTCGGGACGATGGGGGCATAAAAGCTCGGCCAGCCGGTGCGGGAATCAAATTTGGTCTGATCGCTGAACAGCGGGTTCCGGCAGCAGACACAGGCGTAAACGCCTGCCTGATGCAGTGGCGTGAGCGGGCTGCTGTTACGGCCTTCGGTACCTTTCTCCCTTGTTACATAAAACTGCGGAGCCGTCAGGAGTTCTTGCCATTCTGCATCCGTTTTCACAATGCGGCGACCATCGGGCGGCACCACGCCGGAGCGCTCGAACGCCGATTTGCGGACCGGTTCCGGGTGTAGCCACCGCCAGCCAAGTATCCCGCCGATCAGCAGCAGGCCGGCAATAAGAAACAGGTGATTGGCTTTCATGCTTAGGTAATTGTTTCAACTCCCCGAAAGTTCAAACCTTTCGGGGAGGTATGGCAGTCTACTTAATTCCTGCCAAACTTCAGCGTTGTCCCCACCCGGAAGCCGAGGCCTTTGTAGGTCGTATTTTGCCACTGGCTGATGACCTCAACGCGGAAGAACGGCAATACGCCCGGAATCAGGCCGTCTAGTCCGTAACCGACTTCGGTGTATTGCGGTGAACGTGGCGTCGCCAGATAATGCACAAACAGGTTTTCTTTCAGGCCGACCAGACGGGCCACGGTCAGTTGCGTAATCAGGAATTTGCGGTGCTCGCTCAGCACGTGGGCTTCGAAAAAGCGTTTGCCGGTGCTGTACTGGTAATACGGCAGCATCCGGAATACACTGACCGGGTCACCCTGTTGCAGGAAAAACTCATTGCCCATGAAGTGCTTAAAATCCGGTGCGTATACCCGCTGGCTGGTCAGGAAGGCACCGGCGCTCACATCATAGCTCAGGCGGCTGCGGATACCCGTCTCGAACGAGTGGCCGATACGGGCCTGCAAAAAGTCGTAATTTGAGGCTTCGCTGTTGAGCAGGCTGCCAAACGAGCGGCGGTAATTGACCGTCAGTTCAGGTGCGTCGCGGTTCGTCCGGGTAATTTTCCGGCCGTTGCGGATGTAGTAGTGCGGAGACGCCAGCCGCATGGTAGCCGAAAGGTTCAGGACCAGGGCCTCATGGTTCGGGAAGGCCGTGGTGCCGATTTCGTTATTCGGGACACGGTTCGGCGTATAGGCGTAGTTTTTCCAGTCGATCCAGGGTTTCAGGTTTTCGCGGTAATTGGCAACTTCCGTGCGGTTGGCATATTCCAGGCTACCGTTCAGTTTAAGCCGGCCTTCCATCGGTTTGACCGCCACATTGAGCTGGACATAATCCTTTTGGTAGAGCTTCATCAGGTTCCGCTCAAACAGCAGTGTGGTAAACGAGTTCATCTGCGGACTGATCGGATTTTCCGGATTCAGCTGCGACATGAACCGCCCGCCTGTCAGGTCAACCGTTGTGTTTTTGAACGCATAACCAGCCTTTCCGTAGCCGACAAGCTGTTCACGGCCAAACTGGTAACGGGCATTGCCGCCTATATACCAGCGGGGAGTATTAATGGCAGGGTAGACCGTCTTGCCGTTGATTTGCCGCCCTTTTGTTGAATCCACCCGTATACGGCGGTAATTCAGCTGTAAACCGGCCGTAGCGTGGTAGCCTTCAACCGTGTTGTAGTTAATGGTGGTCAAAATGTCTTCCCAATGCAGCGAAGTCGTTTTACTCAGCCGCCAGGTATTGCCGGTCACCAGGTCAAACGGCGAAAACTTGTGTTTACGGTTCGGGTTTTTTATGCCCGGATTTTCTTTTTTCACGCTGTCGGTTTTAGCCTTTACCTCGCGGACAATCCGGACACTGTCGCTGCGGACATAACTTTTCAGTTCGGCCGTCGTCAGCGGCACCGACCGGAGTGAGTCCCAGAACGAACTGGCCCGTTTGTAGGCCAGCGTGTCAATGCTGACAGAGTCATTCCGTGTTACGGCCACATCTTCCTTCTTTTCTTTCCGTTCCTTGTACTCCTGTTTTTCGTACTCACGGACCATTTTTCGCAGGTTCTTTGTCGAAAACTCCTTTTGTTTGGCTACGAGTTCATCCAGCTTTTTGCCCTTGATGTCGCGGTTAGCCAGCACGTTCGCCGGTTTGTCGATCTTCTCGTCAATCACCTGTACTTCTTCCACAAAAGCCGGATTGATGGTAAAGTCCTTGTAGGTCAGGTTAATGACATACTGACCGGTAAACTTAGCGCCATAGAACGACCCCTTGGCATCATACCGCTGATTGGTCGGCATCCAGACATTCCGGACAGGGTTGTAAATCTGCTTGATGCTCAGGTTGATTCCCGGCGGGATATGTGTTTCCAGCTGAAGGCTGTGAATGGCCCAGGTGTTTTCGATGATGTAAATAAAGCCTCTGAACACCCCTTCGCCGTATGACCGCGGGATGACGTTGATGCGGCTGATATCAACGCCCTGCTCGCGGAATGTACCTTCGTATTCAAACTTGTAGTAGGCAAACGCTTTAGGGGAGAGCGGCGATACCACATTGGCTACTTCAGGCTGGTAAAAGCTGCTCTGGTAGAAGCCATTGACAGCCACCTTAACCCCCTGTGTATTACGGTTGGCAATCACATGCTCGCGGTAGGTATTCGGTTGTTTAAACGTCACTTCCGACACCGATTCGTTCAGGATCGGGACCCCTTTTTTGAAGTTGGCTTCAGTTTCGGCTTCCTTCAGCTGCTTTTTATACAGGAATTCCATCGGCAGCTCCGTTACGGTTACCGATGCCTTGGTATAGACGCGGGCGGTATAGCTCTGCACCTGTAGCTGGTGAAATTTCGCCTTGGCAATGGCCCGGCGCATGATGGTGTAGGCCGGGTCTTCGTTGCTTGTTTTGGCGTTAACTTCCTGTAGGGTGTACACCTGCTCTTCCAGGATGATATCCAGGTTAACAAATCCGTTTTCGATCTCAATAGCTTTCTGCTGACTCTGAAAGCCAAGGTACTGGAACAGAAGCTGATATTTGCCCGGCGCAAGGGTCAGCTCATAACGGCCTTCTGCATTGGAGATTGTTCCGTTCTGGGTGCCTTTTACCGCGATGGCGGCGTAGGGCAGCGGATCACCGCCCTTGGTTTTAATCGTGCCCCGGATACCGGTCTGGGCAAGAGCAATGGTTTGAATAAACAGGCAAATACATACGATCGTTAAACGCTGAATCATGTTATGCGGTGTTAGTGCGATGACAAAATACGACAGAATGATGGTTAAATCATCTACTTTTCAATGAAAGGACGCAGCCCATGGTTGAGCGGAGTCCTTTATCAATAGATGCTGATTTAGCCACGCGGGTTGTCTGGAGCGGTTCTTAAAACATGTTAAAAAAAAATCCCCGTCTCGGTTAAGACGGGGATCCTGAAGCGGACTATGTAGCCGCTTATATGCCTGTTAGGCCAGACGGTTGATGCAGTTCAGGTCTTCGAAAGCAACTTTCAGACGCTTAGACATGCTTTCTTCGCCTTTACGCAGCCATACGCGCGGGTCGTAATATTTTTTATTCGGCGAATCCGGACCTTCAGGGTTACCCAGCTGCGATTGCAGATACGCTTCTTTAGCCTGATAGTAATCCTTAATGCCTTCCCATGTCGACCACTGCATGTCCGTATCGATGTTCATCTTGATGGCACCGTACTCAATCGCCTCGCGGATTTCTTCGCGGCTTGAGCCTGAACCACCGTGGAATACGAAGTTAACCGGCAGCGGGCCTGTTGCGTATTTCTCCTGGATGTAGTCCTGTGAGTTTTTCAGGATGATCGGCGACAGTTTCACGTTGCCTGGCTTGTATACACCGTGTACGTTACCAAACGCAGCAGCAATCGTAAAGCGGTCAGAGATTTTCTTCAGCTCTTCGTAAGCATAAGCCACTTCAGAAGGCTGTGTATAGAGTTTTGAATCATCGACGTCAGAGTTATCCACGCCGTCTTCTTCGCCACCAGTTACCCCTAATTCGATCTCCAGCGTCATACCCATTTTCGCCATGCGCTCGAAATACTGGCAGCAGATTTCGATGTTTTCGTGCAGCGGCTCTTCCGACAGGTCGATCATGTGCGACGAGTACAACGGCTTACCGTGCAGGTCAAAATATTTTTCGCTGGCAGTCAGCAGGCCGTCAAGCCACGGAAGCAGTTTTTTGGCGCAGTGGTCTGTATGCAGAATCACCGGAACACCGTAGTATTCAGCGATATTGTGTACATGCAATGCACCTGAAATGCTACCGGCGATAGCTGCCTTCTGGCCTTCGTTTGACAGGCTTTTTCCGGCGTAGAAAATCGCGCCACCATTGGAAAACTGAATGATTACCGGTGAATTTACCGCTTTCGCTGTTTCCAGAACAGCATTTACCGAGTTCGTACCCACGACGTTTACGGCCGGTAACGCGTAGTTGTTTTCGTTAGCGTGACGGAAGATTTCAGAAACGCCATCACCCGTAATAACGCCAGGTTGGAAGCGCGGAGTTACTTCGCTCATAGTAGGTTATTATTGTAGAATAAAAAGAAAAACTTTACTAATGTATAGAACGGTGGCTGATGAAGGGTAAATCACTGCAAAGTACTATTTTTTGGATTACCCCGCTAATTGTACTTTGTTTACTGTCATACAAAGATTGACTTTTACCTTTGCTGTTCCGGATTGTTCCGTGTTGCCGGATGGTTCCGGTTGTTCTGAGTTGCTGAATGGTTCTGGTGGTTCTGAGTTGCTGAATGGTTCTGGTGGTTCTGAGTTGCTGGATGGTTCCGGTTGTTCTGAGTTGCTGAATGGTTCTGGTGGTTCTGGTTGCTGAATGGTTCTGAGTTGCTGGTGGTTCCTGATACTGGATGGTTCCAGGTTGCCGTCGCTCAATCACACAATCGCTCAATAGAAATATGTATTACCTGATTTATAAGCCGTACCTGATGATGTCGCAGTTTAGCCGCGAGGGCGATAAGCCGACGCTGGCCGACCTGCCCTTTGCGTTCGGCAAAGATGTGTATCCCGTCGGGCGGCTGGATGCCGACAGCGAGGGGCTGCTGCTCCTGACGAGCGATAAACGCCTGAATCACCGCCTGCTGGACCCTAAGTTTAAGCACCAGCGTACGTATTACGCGCAGGTTGAGGGTGAAGTGACTGACGACGCTTTGCAACAGCTGTCGGCAGGCGTAACGATTTCGGTCGACGGTAAGGCCTATCATACCTTACCGGCCCGGGCAGTGCGTATCGGCGAGCCGGACTTGCCGGAGCGGAATCCCCCCATCCGGTATCGCGCCAATATTCCCACCAGCTGGATTGCCCTGACCCTGCACGAAGGCAAAAACCGGCAGGTACGCCGGATGACGGCGGCCGTTGGCTTTCCGACCCTCCGGCTTGTGCGCTGGGCCATCGAAGGGGTAACCGCCGCCGGAATGCGTCCGGGCGATGTGCAGGAGGTCGGACGCAGTGCGCTTTTACAGACCCTGCACATTCGATAATGATTTATAACAACCTGATTAATGGCTATTGATAAACCTGTATTGATCTGTCTGTACGGTCCGGAAAGTGTTGGTAAAACTACGTTGGCCCGTCAGCTGGCCGAACACTACCAGACTATTTTTGTGCCCGAGGTTGCCCGCGATCTGATTACGTCCAACGACCTTACCCCCGACGATTATGTCCGGATCGGCGAAGCACAGACCGCTGCTGTAAAAAACGCAATACCGCTGGCGAATAAATTAGTAATTTGTGATACCGATCTCATTACAACCGAATTGTACGCAGAGATTTATCTGGATGAAGTACCGCCGGTTTTGTATGAACTGGAGCAGGAGATTACCTATGACCGGCATTTTCTGCTCAATGTAGATGTCCCCTGGATTGCCGACGGGCTGCGTGATCTGGGGCACCGCCGTCAGGAAATTTACAGGATGTTTCAGGAGGCGTTAATCCGGCGGGGTATCAATTACGTAGATGTTTCCGGAAGCTGGGAAGAACGCAGGACAATCGTGACGGGAGAAATTGACAGGTTACTCAACAAAGACAGGTAGAAATTGCTGTTTGTCCGCCGGATCATACAACCGTTTCTACATTGATCTTGTCTGATATTGAAAGCAAGTAAAGATGAAGGAGGTATGGCATAGCTATGCGCAGTTGCGGATACTGCTGGATGGGATGCTGATCATGATGGTGCTGTACGGCTTGCTGTCGTACTGGCAGCAGCGCAAGGCTATTTACTGGCAATATGCGCTGTACATCGTCTGCATGATGGTAACGTTCCGGCTGCTGGACGGGGATTACAGCAAGGCAGAGTACCTGCCGGGTATGAACTATAAGGTTGTGTTCATGGAAACATTTGCCTTTAGTTTTTACATGCAGTTTGCCATCCTGCTGATGAATATCCGTGAAAACGACCGGTTCAGTTTCCTGTTGCTGCGGGGCATGATCGGTGTGTTGGTGGTGCATCTGTTTATCGACAGTATACTGGTGCTGGCCGGGGTGCCGGATGCAATCCGCAGTGAGATCTACACGATTGACCGATACCTGCTCGGGATCGGTGCACTGGTGATTGTGCCGCGGATTATCCGGTTGCGGCATCAGGTCATGGTCTACTTCATCGTTGGCTCCTTTTTCTTTATTTTTGCCTGCATTTTCGCCCTGTCTACCAACTTCTTCCCGACGGTGTTTATCCGCCGGCCTGAGTTGCCGTTCGGGTATCCGGTAACGTACATTGAACTGGGCGTGGTGGCGGAGGTGCTTTGTTTTACGCTGGGAATTTCGCGGCTGAATCACCTGACCGAGCTGGAAAAAATCAGTGTACAGGCGCAATTGATCGATCAGTTGCAGGAGAATGAAAAGAAGCAGCAGAAAATCAGCCGGATACGGGATGAGATTGCGCGTGATCTGCACGACGAAGTGGGTTCTGACCTGAGTGCGATCACGATGCTGAGCCGGTCGGCCCGGAAGCTGGTGTATGATCAGCCGGAGCAGGTCAGCGAAACGCTGCACACCATCGGCCAGACCTCGAAAAAAGTATTAAGTGCCATCCGCGACATTGTCTGGAGCCTTAATTCGTCGCAGCGGACCTACGAAAACCTGACGTTCCGGATGCGCGAAATGGCGTATAGTCTGTTTGAAAAGACCACTACCTCGCTTTACTTCGATTTTATGGCCATTGCGCCGGATGAGCTTATTCCGGTTGACCAGCGGCGTGACATTTTTCTGTTTTACAAGGAGTCACTGCATAACATCCTGCGGCATGCCAGGGCCGGCACCGTATGCATACGGCTCTCATTGACTGACGATAAGCTGGTACTGGAAATTACTGACGACGGGGTCGGGTTTAATGCGGCTGCACAACGCGGGGGCAACGGACTTCTGTTTCTGCGGCAGCGGGCGGATTCACTGGGTGGTGTGCTGGAAATTAATTCGGTAGCCGGGCAGGGAACGTTGATTGTGCTCACCTGCCCGGTTGGTATTCCGGCCTGATTACATCGCTTTATCGATGTTTTTGATCGCATCGTAATGCTTCTGCAAGGTCGGCAGTGTTTTAGCGGCAAATGCCTTGATTTCCATATCTTTGGCATCGTCGGCTGCTTCCTTGAAATGGTCGATGTCTTCTTTGTGATCGTCCACCATCATTTTTACGTATTTCTTGTCAAATTCAGCGCCCGACAGTTTGCTCAGCTCATCGACATGTTTCTGGTGATCTTCGCCCATAGTCGACGGCAGAATGATGTTTTTGCTGGTTGCCAGTGTTTTGAGTTCTTCGTTTGCTTTTGAGTGGTCTTCCACCATCATGGCACCGAAGTCTTTGACGGCCTGGCTCTGCGCTTTTTGCTGCGCCAGACGGCCCAGTTCAACTTCCATCATACCGCCGCTGGCTGCCTTCACGGCAAATTCAGCGTCATCATCATCTTTAGTCGGCTCGTTGGCCTCGTTCATGTCTTCAGCCTGTTCGACACTATCTTCGTTTTTCTTTGATTCTGAACTACATGCCTGGAATGTGAAGACACCAAGCGAAAAAAAGAATAAGAGGGTCACTCGTTTCATGGTCATATCTGTTTTGTTGAGTCTTGAATCAAAACAGCCTATCGGGTAGATAGTTTTTTTGCCACCGGTTAATTGAGTGAACGGGAAAGGGGGAAACAAAAATAGCTACCGCTAAGGACCCGGTAGCTATTATGAAACACCTAAAAATCTATAACCTGAATGATGATTCGTTTGTAAAAGAAAAAAAATAGCCACCTGGAAACGCCAGATGGCTATTCAAATCAGACAGTAAGTAAATAGACGTGTTACCGGTGTTTACCACTGTGCTAACCATATTGCTAACCACCTATGTACGAAGTCTATACGGCACTATATCCTTCGTTTAGAATGCATGGTACAAGATTACGGCATCAGGGTTAGACCGTGATTACAAAAGAATTAGAAATAAATTAGATTTAGGCTTCGTCGGGGAAATGTGGTTTTCCGGCCTGTTTCAGGGGGTAACCTGCACCAGCAGTGGCGTCTGTAGCTGTTGGCTGAAGCTATGGAGATACGCCATCCACGCCTGACCGGACGTAATCTGGCCGCCCTTATCCCAGGCTCCACCCGAATAGTAGGTAACTGTTTCGCCCGACGGAATGCTTACCTGCGCCAGTCCGTGCTGGTATTGCCTCCGCATCGGGACGCTCCCTTTGGTGAATACGCAGCCAACCCCGATGGTCCCGTCTTTGTTGTGCTGTGGTTCCCAGTAGGCCAGAAAACCGGCCTGTTCGTTCAGCAACAATTGCCCTGGTTCGGGACGCAGCGTAATGCCGGCCACCAGCGGCAGGGGCTTGCCGTAGGTGTGCTGCATGGCGACCACAATTTTGCTGAGCTGCGAACCGGCGTCCAGTGAAATCGTTTTGGTGGTATTCACCGTCACGCCCTTGAAGACATACGGCGCATAGGTAACGCGGAATGTTGACCGCAGCGGCCCGTTGTCGAGCACTTCCCAGGTTTGGTAGTTATGCACAAACTGAATCGAATCGTTCAGGAAAACACCGATGTCACCCGCGCCGAGGGTCAGGCCAACGTGATAGTAGTCAAGGCCTTCGCCGTGGTCTTTGTGGTAGTCGTTTTGTTTATACCACTTGTTAAGGATGAGCTGATCGGTACGTTTGGCCCAGATGTCGCTGCCATAGGCATTGTCGGAGCGGCCGTTCAGGGCTTTGCCGTAAATCCGGAACGCCACCTTGTCGTTTTCCCACGCAAAATCATCGTAGCGTTCGGGAACATAACGGCAATAGGTTTTAGCGGTCACCGGTGCCGGTTTACCCTTGCGGAAGGTCAGCGTAACGGTTTGCTTCGGGGCTACCGAGAGTTGCACGAGCAGATTCTGTACAGCGGTTGTCCCTTTGCGTTCAAACTGATAAGGAATGGCCTTGTCACCCAGCAGTACCTGTAACTGACTGGTGTCGGCCTTCGGGAAAGCGCTCAGCACGGCCGGCCACGGAATGTCAACGACGGCGTCGGTAAAGGCAGCATCGCTGTTGTTGGTAATGGTTACCGGCTTTTGCGCATAGACAGTCAGCGCGCAGACACTGGCTAACAGGAGAGAAAAGAAACGTTTCATAGGCGTAAAAAACGTGCTCCCGTTGAGGAGAGCACGTCCGGAGCAGGAGGGTTAAGTTATTTCGATTTCGAGAATTTGGCGCCGAACAGGAAAATAACGGCGTAGCAGATAATCGGCAGGTAGTAGGCCGTTGCTACATCGGTTTCGGCTACGCGGCCCATCAGCGGCGGGAACAAGGCTCCGCCGACAACCCCCATCACAATAAACGAGGAGGCTTGCTGTGTGTGTTTGCCCAGGTCTTTCAGCCCCAGACTGAAAATTGTCGGGAACATGATACTGAAGAAGAAGTTGAGCATCAGCAGTGCGGCAAACGACGGCCAGCCCCAGCTTTGGGCAATGATCACGCACATGATGATGTTGGCCAGCGCAAAGCCCGCCAGCAGACGATTCGGTGCGATAAACCGCATCAGGTACGTACCGACAAACCGGCCGATCATCATCATGATCATGCTGGCCGAGAAATAGTAAGCCGCAGATGTTTCGGGCAGCCCCATTTTCTCAACTCCGTAGTTGATAAAAAAGGCCCATGTGCCACCCTGAGCCGCCACGTTAAAGAGCTGCGCAATGGCAGCCCAGATGAAATGCCGGTGCTGGAACAGTCCTTTCGATGCTTTCAGGTCGTCGGGAGTCGTCGGAACAGCATAGGCATCGGCTTCTGCCGGTTCGACCGCATGGGCGTCCTGTACCGGCGGCACTTTCACAAACGTAAAGGAAACGGCAATTGCCAGAATAACGGAGCCGATCACTACATAAAGCAATTTAACCGAACCCAGATCGTCGGTACCGGTTGTATTACCGCCGAGGATAAAATAACCACCGATGGCGGGCCCGATTACGGCACCCAGTCCGTTAAAGGCCTGCGCAAAGTTGATCCGCTGATCGCTGGTACGTACATCGCCGAGGCCGGCCACAAACGGGTGCGCCACGGTTTCAAGCGTAGCCAGACCGCAGGCCAGAATAAAGAGCGCGATCCGGAAAAAACCGAACGATTCGGCATTTGCCGCCGGAATGAACAGGAACGCACCGGCCGCATACAGCGTCAGGCCGAGCAGTACTCCGTTCTTGTACCCGAAACGCTTCATAAATAAACCGGCGGGAATACCCATCACGGCATAGGCGCCGAAAATCGAAAACTGCACCAGGCCCGATTCGGCTTTGCTGACGTGCAGTACGTTCTGGAAGTGCCGGTTCAGCACATCCCCCATGGTAATGGCAATGCCCCAGAGCATAAACAGGGACGTGACAAACACGAGGGTGGTGATGTATTTTTTTTCGGTAAAAGCGGCCGGTTGGCCGACCGCAGCAGGCGTTGCTTGCATGGAAGAATCGGGTTAAGCTTTAATTAGTGTTACAAGGTCAATCTAGTATAGGCAAAAAACAGGATAATATACCCTAACCAGACAGGTATAATCCGAAAAACAACCGGAAATAGTGTAAATAATTGTAAATTTTGTAGAAGAATTAGGAGTATCCGGCCCCTTGCCTGCGCTTTATCCGGTAATGTGTCATGTAGCCTGACTGATATGGCATGATCAAGCCTGTAGTATCACTTACGTTATTAGGTATAGGGCTGGGCTCGCTGCTGAGTTTCGCCCCGAATTTCCGGACAGTATCCGGCGACGAACTGTCGCCCGTACGGACACCGGCTGACGAATTGGCGACGTTCCGGCTGGAACCCGGTTTAGCCGTGCAGCTTGTTGCTTCGGAACCCATGATACAGGATCCGGTGGGGATCAGTTTCGACGCCGACGGCCGGCTGTGGGTGGTGGAAATGCGTGGGTTCATGGCAACCATCGACGGCAAGGGCGAAAACCTGCCAACGGGCCGGGTATCGGTACTCGAAGACCGGAACGGCGATGGCCTGATGGACAAAAGCACCGTTTTCCTGGATAGCCTCGTCATGCCCCGGACGCTTGCCTTTGCCAAGGGTGGGGTACTGATCGGCGATTACCAGTCGCTCTGGATTGCCGAAGACCTGAATAATGATCTGAAAGCCGACCGGAAAACGCTGATCGACCCGAAATACGCGGCGGGTGGCTTGCCCGAACACGCCCCGAACGGCATGTGGCGGAATATCGACAACTGGTATTACAACGCTAAATCACGAATCCGGTACCGGTTGTCGGCTAACGGTGAGTGGCAGCGTGATACTACTGAATTTCGTGGCCAATGGGGAATCAGTCACGACAATAAAGGACATCTCTACTATAACTACAACTGGTCGCAGCTGCACGCCGATCTGGTGCCGCCCAACTACCTGAACCGGAATAAATACCATACGCCGACGACAGGCATTGATTACGGCGTGACTGCCGAACGCCGCGTGTATCCGATCCGTGCCACACCGGCCGTCAACCGCGGATATATTCCCGGAACGCTGGACAAAGAGGGACGTTTGCAGGAGTTTACTGCTGCCTGCTCGCCGCTTATCTACAGGGGCACGGCCCTGCCCGCCACCTTTCAGGGGAATGCATTTGTGTGCGAACCGGCGGGTAATCTCATAAAACGGAATATTATTAAAGAGGCTGGTCTGTTTCCGGCGGGACACGATCCGCATCCGAGGCGGGAGTTTCTGGCCTCAACCGACGAACGCTTCCGGCCGGTGCAGCTGGCAACCGGCCCCGACGGAGCCTTGTACGTAACTGATATGTACCGCGGGTTGATTCAGCACGGTGCTTACATTACGCCCTACCTGAAAGAACAGACCCTTGCCCGTAAACTGGATGCACCGGTGCACGGGGGCCGTATCTGGCGCATTGTTCCGGAAAACCGGCAACCGGTAGCCCCGAAAAAACTGTCGTCGGTGTCGTCCGGCGAACTGGTGCGTGAACTGGCTAACGCCGACGGCTGGCACCGCGACATGGCCCAGCGGCTGCTCATTGAGCGGGCCGATAAAAGCACTCAGGCCGCGCTGGTACAGCTGGCGCAGAAAGGGACGAATGAATACGGACGGTTACAGGCGCTCTGGACACTGGATGGTCTGGGCCTGAGTCAGGCCCCGGTACTGATCCCGCTGCTGACTGATAAAAGTACCCTCATTCAGGCAACGGCCCTGCGGTTGCTGGAACCACTGGCAAACGCAAATGCTGCCGTGAAAGCTCAGGTCGCCGGCCAATTAATGAACCGCGTGAAAGCAATGCCGGTTGATGTGGCGCTTCAGGTAGCACTGTCGGCGCGGTCGCTGGATACTAAAGCCGCTCATGGCCTGCTGGCGGAGCTTGCGGCCCGGTTCAACGATCAGGCCCTGATCCGGGATGCGGTCATGAGCAGTTTGCAGGATCAGGAGCTGGTGTTTCTGCGGAAACTGCGTGAATCGCCGTACTGGCGGAGCCGCGAAGCCGGTAAGGAGATCCTGCTGGAGATGCTGACCTCGGCCATTATCCGTAAGGCAGATGCTGCTGAAATGTCGGCCATGCTGCGTCTGCTGGAAACGACTACACCGGCAACCGGCTGGCAGCAACTGGCTATCTGGAGCGGTATGAGCGCCTATGCTAATGATAAACAACGCAAACCGACAAAACTGGCAACGGCGCCTGCCTTACTGACGCAAAAGCAAAAAAAACTTACGACCGAACAGCAGGCTGCGCTGAACGGCCTCTTTGAATGGCCGGGACACACGGCACAGGAAAGACGGTCGGCGAAGCGGTTTGCCTTGTCGGCCGAGGAGCAGAAGTTATTTGTGCTGGGTCGCCAGCATTACCTGACTACCTGTGCAGGTTGCCACGGCAGCGACGGTAACGGCCTGAAGCGGTTTGCGCCCCCGCTCAATGGCTCCGACTGGGTAACCGGCGACGAAAAGCGGCTGGCCCTGATTGTGCTGCATGGTCTGGAAGGACCGATTGAGGTGGCGGGCAAAACATACGATTCGCCCGATATTCTGCCGGTCATGCCCTCGCTGGCAACGATGGACGATGCGGCAATCTCGGCCGTACTGATGTACATCCGGAATGCCTGGAGCAACGACGGCGGCCCGATCAACCGGCGGACCGTAAGCATGACCCGCGTATTGTCGCAGGGCCGCGTAATGCCCTGGACCGCCAAAGAATTAAACAACCAATAACCCGTACGGGCGACCCCACGTGGTCGCCCAATTAATACACGTGGTCGCCCTTTGGAATTAAAACACGGCATCGCCCCCAAAAACAACAACCCTGAAACCCGATGAATAGACGGACGTTTTTGCATCAATCAGCACTCGGAGCAGCTGCGTTCTCGGTGCCCGCATGGCCGACGGCAGGCTTTGCCAAAGAAGTACCGATGGGGGTGGTAGTTCATTCCTACGGCTTTCGCTGGAATTCGAAAGCGGATAGCCGGACATACCCGGGGTTTACCAACGCCATTGACCTGCTGGAGCATTGCCACGACATCGGGGCCGGTGGCATTCAAGTAGTGGTCAAGGACTGGAGCGCCGATTTTGCCAGTAAAGTGCGTGACCGGCGCGAAAAACTCGGCATGTACCTCGAAGGGTCAATCGGGATGCCGAAAAAAGCGGAGGATGTCCCTGCCTTTGAACAGGATGTACAGCGGGCTAAAGAGGCTGGCGTGCAGGTGTTGCGGACAGTCAGTCTGGGCGGCCGCCGGTATGAGACCTTTAAAACGCTTGATGAATTCCGGCAGTTTCAGAAGGCCGGTCTGGCAGCGATGCAGCTGGCCGAACCGGTGTTGCGGAAACACAGGGTAAAACTTGCGGTCGAAAACCACAAAGACTGGCGGGCACCTGAGCTGGTGGCCGTCCTGAAACAGGTCAGCAGCGAGTATGTGGGCACAACGATTGATTTTGGCAACAGCATCGCGCTGCTGGAAGACCCGATGGAGGTCATGCAGGCGCTTGCGCCCTACGTGATGAGTACCCACATTAAAGACATGGCTGTAGCCGAATATGCTGACGGCTTCCTGCTGTCGGAAGTACCGCTCGGCACCGGTATCCTTGACCTGCCGAAAATGGTCGCCCTGTGCCGGCAACATAATCCGTCGGTAACCTTTAATCTCGAAATGATTACCCGCGATCCGCTCGAAATACCTTGTCTGAAAAAAGAATACTGGGCCACGTTTGCCGATGTGCCGGGGTCAGCGCTGGCACGTACCCTGCACATGGTCAGGACACATAAGCCGGCGCAGGAACTGCCGCGTACGACACCATTGTCGCCGGAAAACCGGCTGGCCGCCGAGGAAGCAAACATCGTTTCCTGCCTGACCTACAGTAAGAATCAGCTGGCCATGCGGTGATGGCAGACACATTATACATTTTTCATTACTCATTATTCATTAAAACAATGCCCCACGAACCACTGCCCGGACTAAAACAATTTGATCTGACAGGACGGGCTGCCATTATTACGGGCGGCTCAAAAGGCCTTGGCCTGGCGATGGCCGCCGGACTGGCTTCCGCCGGTTGCCGGATTATGCTGGTAAACCGGAATGCTGCCGAAGGAGAGGCCGCTGCCCGGCAACTGGCCGATGACTTTGGCGTTGATACCCGCTCGTTTGCCGCCGATATCACCGATCAGGCTCAGACAGAGGCCATGGCACAGGCGGCTATGGATGCGTTTGGCCGGATCGACATTCTCATTAATAGTGCCGGTATCAATATCCGGGGCGCCATTGATGAGCTGACGCAGGATGATTTTAACAAAGTCATGCAGGTGAACGTGAATGGCACCTGGTTGTGTAGCCGGGCCGTAACGCCGTTTATGAAAGCACAGCAACGGGGACGTATCATTAACCTGGCCAGTACGCTTGGGCTGGTGGGGTTGTCGAACCGGACACCCTACACGGCCAGTAAAGGCGCCGTGGTGCAGATGACCCGCTCACTGGCGCTTGAGCTTGCCCCGTTCAACATCAACGTGAATGCCATCTGTCCAGGCCCGTTCCTGACCGAGATGAACCTGCCCATTGCTGATACTGACGAGGGGCAGCGGTTTGTGGTTGGTGCAACCGCGCTCGGACGTTGGGGGCACATGCGTGAAATCCAGGGTGCGGCCATTTTTCTGGCCAGCGACGCGGGAAGCTACATGGTTGGCTCCATGCTCACCGTCGACGGCGGCTGGACGGCGCGGTAGGAAGGAAATGTAAAATGCATAATGTAAAATGAACAATGTAAAACCGATAATGGGCGGGCGGACCCGTGTACGTTACGGCATGTTGGCACTGGTGTTTGTCAACGTTGTCATCAATTACCTCGACCGGACGAATCTGGCCGTGGCGGCTTCGTCGCTGAGCAAAGACCTGCAACTCGACAAGGTCGAAATGGGGCTCATTTTTTCCGCCTTTGGGTGGGCCTATGCGTTGTTACAAGTCCCTGGCGGCTTACTGGCCGACCGGGTGCTGCCGAGGATATTATATGCCTTCTGTTTGATTACGTGGTCATTAGCCACGATCGGGCAGGGGTTTGTGCGTGGGTTTGCCAGTCTGTTTGCGTTGCGGGTAGCAACGGGCACCTTCGAGGCACCCTCGTATCCGATCAATAACCGGGTCGTAACGAGCTGGTTTCCGGAGCATGAGCGCGCATCGTCGATTGCGTTGTATGTGTCGGGACAGTTTATCGGTCTGGCCTTTCTGACTCCCGTACTGGTTACGCTGCAAGCCTACGCCGGCTGGCAGGGACTGTTTGTGGTGACGGGGCTGGTCGGGATTGTCTGGGGTGTTGTCTGGTACCTGTTTTACCGCGACCCGCTGGATCATCCTAAGGTTAATGAAGCCGAATTAACGTACATCGAAGACGGCGGCGGCCTGTTTCGCGGCCAGAAAAAAGGGAGTGCATCGGTCTGGAGCTGGCATAACCTTCGGCAGGTGTTCAGTAACCGGACGTTGTGGGGCGTTTATACCGGGCAGTTTGCCGTCAATGCTACCCTTTGGTTTTTCCTGACCTGGTTTCCGACGTATCTGGTGGAATACCGTGGCCTGAGTTTTATCAAATCCGGTTATCTGGCGTCGGTGCCGTTTTTGTCGGCCTGTGCCGGGCTGCTGCTATCCGGCTTTTTATCCGACCATTTTACCCGCAAAGGCATGTCGGTGAGTGTTGCGCGTAAAACACCGGTTATCGCCGGTTTGCTGTTATCCGTGAGCATCGTCGGCGCCAATTATAGCGACGATACCGGAATGATTATTTTCTACATGGCACTGGCGTTTTTCGGGTCTGGTATGGCCTTGATTTCGTGGGTGTTCGTATCAATTCTGTCGCCAAAACACCTTATCGGCCTGACGGGCGGCGTATTCAACTTCATGGGCAATCTGGCGTCTATCGTGGTACCGATTGTGATCGGGTTTCTGGCTAAAGACGGTGATTTCAAGCCTGCGCTGGTATTTATCGGTGCCCTGGGACTGCTGGGTGCGTGCTCGTATATTTTCCTGGTCGGTAAAATTGAGCGGGTACAAGTTCGGGAAGAGCCGGTTGCAGTGGTCTAACCAGATTACCGTCTGGCTGGCGCATAGATGCGGGCCGCTGCAACGTTGATCAGCGCATTTACCAGAAATGCCAGTAAAAACGAGACACCTACCGGAAATTCACGGAGTAGAAACGCCTGCAAAAACAGAAAGGTGGTAAAGCCCAGCAGGCCGATGACAATACCGCGCATAGTGGCTACAGTAGCGTCGCTGCCTTGCAGAATGTGGGAAAAAATCGCCAGAATAGACGTCAGAATCGGGAAGGGCGTTAGTACACCGCTCCAGGTCGGGCCCAGTAACTCAGCCAGACCGGTAATGACCAGCGTAAACAGCGTGGCCACTACCATGCGGATCAGGATGTCGTATTTCAGGCGTTTACCCGCTTTGGGAATCCCTGACGGAACCGGAAAAAAATAAAGCGCGGCGACAATGCTGAGCATGGTAACGGCATAACTGGCCGCTAACGGCAAGGCAAGGTAGTTGAGCGACAGGGCTGTGAGCGTATAAACAAGGTACGACAGCGTGAGTGTCATTACCCATTGGTACCGGCGGGAAAACCACGCATAGCTGAAACAGAAGGCCAGTAAGGCAACAATGCCCGTCATAATGCCCTGAACGGCATTAATGCCGAATTGAACACCTTGCTCCAGAATGAAGAACAGCAGGATGGCCCCTGCTACCCACGGCATACTGCCGATCAGGCCGCCGATCTGGTGCCCCCAGCGCCGGATTGCCAGCGTAATCAGGGCGACAACCGAAGGCATTAAGGTGAGTTTGAGCAGGAGAACAGGCATGAAAAAACAGGATAAAAGAGCTCCCGCCATGTAGCGTGGGCCGATTAGCCTGCAAAATAAAACAAATTATTCAGCAGTAAGGAATATTCACTGCGGGGGGGCGGCATAGTGCAACCCAATAAACAAAAAAAGTCAGACTCAATATGGTCTGGCTTTTTTAGATTACTTGCTTATTCCCTGTAAGCAGTGGTGGTTAACAAATCGACAAGTTGAGGATGTTTTGCATTGCCTTATGTTTGGTCCACAGTGAGAGGATCTGGATTAATGTCAATTTGCTTAACTACTTGTTAGGGAGTGTAAGTATGTAAAATATATATGAAAGTATAATTATATATATGAAAATTATTTGTGTATATCATCTTTACTGCGCTCATTAGTAAAAAAAACAGCATGAATAGAGTATGTAAATATCTGAAAAACATGGGTATGTTGCTTGTTTTTGTCTGTTGGTGTAATTTTTTTCTATGGTTTGTTGGCTGAACTTGCTTTTGTAGGGAATGGTGTGGCCGAAAAACATTTTACGGGATATATATTCTATATTTTTCAGCGTAGAAAGCTTTAGGAAGTACATAAAATCAGAGGAGCTTTATGGCTGATTGTATATCAATCTCCTCAATAAAATGCTGATCATGCGAAATCACCAGCAGCGTTCCGGTAAAGCCTTTAACCGCATGAATCAGTACATCCTGACTCTGGCGGTCCAGATTGTTGGTTGGTTCATCCAGAATCAGCAGCCCGGGGGTGTGGCGGTCAATGATCAGACAGCAGAGGGCGAGTTTCATTTTTTCACCTCCGCTCAGGTCAGCGCATGGCCTGTCCCACTCCTCCCTGGTAAACTGATGATAATGCAGGAGCATTTTCAGGTCATGTTCCGGTAAGAGCCGTGTATTAAATTGCTGCACCTGTTCAATGACCGTCAACCCGTTCTGAATAAGTGAGTATTCCTGATCCAGATAGGCATACGACACCGGTGCAAGCGTCAGCTGGCCAGACACCGGCGTTAACTGTCCGGTCATGAGTTTGAGTAAGGTGGTTTTACCTGAGCCGTTGTTTCCTTCGATCCGGATGCGGTCGCCGGAGCGCACCTGAAATGTAAGCGGCTCCGGCCAAAGTTCGCGCTGGCCAAACCGGAACTGAACCGCCTGTGCATCAATGAGCAGCTTGCCGCGATGCAGTTCTGAAGGCCCGAACCCCGTTTTGAGCACCTGCGAAGCCTGAATTTGTGCCTTTAGCTGCCGGCGGCTATCGGCCAGATCCTGTAATTTATCGCCATGTACTTCTTTCAGCCTGGCCGTACTCTGTTCGGCGTGGCGTTTCAGGTGACCGGCCACAATGCGGGGCAGCCCCTGCGTCTGGCCCTGAGCTTTGCCGCGGATTTCCTGCCGCTGGCGCTGTTCAGCCAGGTCCTGCGCTTTTTGCTTTGCCTGCTTGAGCTGCTTTTCCTGTTCATCGAGCTGGTTATGCAGCGCATTGAGTTTTGCTTCTTTTTGTTCGCGGTAAAACGCATAGTTGCCGCCGAAGACTTCGATACCCGACGGGCTGAGTTCAAGAATCTGGTTCAACTGATTCAAGAGTACGCGGTCGTGGCTGACGACCAATACCGTACCTTTAAACTGTTGAATCATAGTGTAGAGCAACTGCCGGCTACCCGCATCCAGGTGATTTGAGGGTTCATCCATAAGCAGAATGGAAGGCGTATGAATGAATACACCGGCCAGCAGAAGCTTTGTCTTTTCGCCGCCCGATAAGGTACTTACCGGCTGATCCAGCGCCAGATGCTGCAAGTGCCAGTAAGCCAGGGCAGCGTCAATACGTTCTTCGATATCCCAGTCGTCATTCAGGGTGGCAAAATGGTGCTCTGCTGCGTCGCCGGCCAGAATGGCCTGCAAAGCCTGTAATGCCGGCTCTACACCAAGCAGACCGGCAATCGTCAGGCCGTCGAACTGGCCGGTATGTTGCGGGATATACCAGTATGGTCCGGTCAGCGAAATGGTACCGGCCGTTGGCGGGAGCGTACCCGCAATCAGCTTCAGCAGTGTAGATTTGCCGACGCCGTTATTCCCGACAAGAGCCGCTTTATCACCGGCATTAACGACAACCGTCAGACCGTCAAGCAGTAACTCCCGGTCGGGATGAGTATAGGTAAGTGCGTTCACGATAATGGACATAATCGTAACGGAAAATAGAATGGAACAAATGGACTATAGCTGTGCCGCACTGAACGGGCAGCAAAGGGGAGTGCAGGCTCCGGAAAAAGGTTGGATTACATGACTGTTAAGTAATTGCCGGTTAACACACGTATGCGTTAACGGCGGTTGACCATTGTTTGTCAAAACGTTCTGAGGTAGCCGAACGCCGGATAAATCCCTGTTTACTTAATTCTCACATGCGGAAGGATGTCTTTATGCACTTGCCCTGACCCGACTCGTAGTGGTAAAAGATGGTGGCAAGCTATCTGGAATAGTTAAAACAGATGCGGAAAGTTCCCGAAAGCCTGATTTTGACGAGCTGAAAAAGACACTCCAACGGGTCATTAAGTGACAAACCGATTTGGGGTACTGCTTTTTTGCCGCTAATGCGGTATCTTCGGGGTTGTCAAATACCACTGTTGTAGCAAGCTGATTCCCACGCACGTATGCACGAAACGTTACTACTCTGTTTATCGCTCCTGTTATTGGTAATGGTGCTGGTTATGCTGGCCCAGCGCCTGCGGGTGTCTTATCCCATTTTTTTAGTCCTTGGCGGCTTGCTGATCAGCTTTATCCCGGGCGTTCCGGTCATTAAAGTTGACCATGAATTAATATTCCTGATTTTTCTGCCGCCGCTGCTCTATGAAGCGGCCTGGTTTACGTCCTGGAAGGCCTTCTGGAAATGGCGGCGGGTTATTTCGACCAACGCCTTTCTGCTGGTCATGCTGACGTCCTGTGTGGTGGCGATTGTAGCACAGGCGTTTTTGCCGGGCTTCACGCTGGCACTGGGCTTTTTGCTGGGCGGGATTGTCTCGCCACCCGATGCGGTGGCCGCTACATCGGTGACCAAAGGGCTGAAGGTACCAAAGCGGGTCGTGACGATTCTGGAAGGCGAAAGCCTGGTTAATGATGCGTCCAGTCTGATCATTTTCCGGTTCGCGCTGGCAGCCGTGCTGTCCGGAACATTTATCTGGCAGAAGGCGGCGACCGACTTTGTGCTGGTGACCGGCGTCGGGATCATTGTCGGGCTGGTGATTGCCCACATTTTTTATGTCATCCACCGCTGGCTGCCGACCACGCCCAGCATTGATACGGCGCTGACGGTCATCGCACCGTACCTGATGTATCTGGTGGCCGAAGAATTTCATTTTTCAGGGGTAATGGCGGTGGTCAGCGGCGGGTTATTCCTGTCGTACCGGAACCATGAGATTTTCTCGTACCAGACCCGGATGCAGTCATACAGCCTGTGGGCCACCCTGGGGTTTGTGCTCAACGGGACGGTATTTATCCTGATTGGCCTTGAACTGCCGGTTATCGTTGATGAACTGGGTGAATATTCGAAATGGGAGGCAATCGGCTATGGAGTGCTGATTACAGGCATTCTGATTGTGACCCGCATGGCGGTGGCGATGGGCACGTCGCTGTTTACCCGGTTTATGAGCCGGTTTATCTGGGTAAATGACGCGAATCCCGGCTGGAAATATCCGCTGGTAATTGGCTGGGCCGGTATGCGGGGTGTGGTGTCGCTGGCATCGGCGCTCTCTATTCCGCCGTTGCTCGATAATGGTCAGCCGTTTCCGCAGCGAAACCTGATCCTGTTTATCACGTTTGTGGTAATTCTGCTGACGCTGGTTGTACAGGGATTGACCTTACCGGCGATCATCAACTTTGTGAACCTGAAAGAACAAGATATGGCGCCGGAAGAAGAACAGGAGGCCGAAATCCGGGTGCGGCTGGTGAAAGTGGCGATTGAGGCGCTGGAATCACAGTACGCCGACGAAATGGCAAGCAACGAGTGGGTGAAAAACCTGCGCCGCCGTATGGTGGCCGACCACGGGCATGCGGAGGGCTATCTGGCGGCCGTGACCTGTATTCCGGAGCAGAAAGAGGCCGTAAGCCGGTACCGCGAAATCCACGCAGACCTGCTGAAAATCCAGCGCCGTGAGCTCTACAAAATGCGTAAGCGGACCGAACTCGACGACGAGGTAATCCGCAAGCAGGAAGCCCAGATGGACCTCGACGAAGCCAGTCTGTCGATGCTGCACTGAGGTGATCAGTGGTGGCACGACTGCCAGTCGTGCCACCACTAAACAACTTACGCGTTCAGAGCGGCGAAGGCCTGGGCGGGAGCCGACCGCGACAAAGCATATACGGCAGCCGTGTCGCCAATGTGTACTTCGTAGGTGTCGCTGGCAAGGGCGTTGAGCAGTTCCTGTGCCACAACTGCCGGTGAGATACCTTTTTCGCCGCCAATATCCTGCGAAAAATCTGTGTTTACGAGCGGCGGCATTACGTCAAATACCTTAACGGCCGATGTGCGACTGAGCGCAAACCGGAGCGATTTTGTGTAGGAATGCAGCGCCGCTTTACTGGCCGAATAGGTCGATACCTGGCTGATGGGCACAAACGCCACAATAGACGATACATTGACAATGGCCGCTTCCGGCTGCTGCTTCAGGACCGGCAGGAGCTTTTCAGTTAACCGGATGGCAGAGAGGTAGTTGGTCAGCATTTCTTCACCGGCTTTGGTATAGGCATCGGGTTGTTCGTCCAGATTATAGGCAAACGCTTTACCGGCGTTGTTAATCAGCACATCGAGTTGCGGAAATTCCTGCTCAATCCGCGCTGCCAGACGATTTACATCTTCTTCCTTCGTAACATCGCTGACAATGGCCGTCGCGTTTTTGAGCTGAGCAGCAGCCTGTTGCAGACGGGTTTCATCCCGACCGGTGATAATGACGTGATTACCTTGTTCATCAAAGGCTTTTGCAAAGGCAAAGCCAATACCGGCACTGCCGCCGGTAATCAGGATCGTATGCTGTGTAGTTTTCATGGGAATTCTTCTGATTTTCTAATAAAATACCGATCGGTATATTTTAGTTCAAATTTTTTTAATTTTTCTGATGCGTGATTAAAAACGCTACTGTTTTCAGCACCTTGTTCAGACTGTTGGGGGAGTTGGTCGCTTTGGCAATCATGATACCCCCTTCGATCAGGGCAATGATGGAAAGAGCCAGTTGCTCGGGGTGTGTATCGGCGCTGAACTCACCTGCATCCATACCGCCTCTGATGAGATCGATGAGTTGTTTTTTCCAGACCAGAATGGCTTTGGCAGCGCGGTCTTTCAGCAGATTATTTGTGTCATCAGCATCAACCGCCGTATTCAGAATCGGACAACCGCCTTCCGGAAACTCAATGCCGGTCATGCTATGGTAAGCCTGGACGTAGACCAGCAGTTTATCCGTAAAACTGCCGGCTCCGGAAATGAGCTGCTGTACAGCCGTGCTGATCTTCGCCAGATTATAATCGAAACAGGCCAGGGCAACTTCTTCCTTGTTCTCGAAATTCCCGTAGATACTGCCTTTCGTCAGGCCGGTTGCATCGGTCAGGTCAGAGAGCGACGTGCCGGCGTATCCTTTTGTATTAAAGATACCGGCCGTCTTTTCAATGATCAGCTGACGGGTGCGCTCCGCTTTGGAAATTTCACTTTTCATGCTCAAAAATACTGATTGGTATATTTATTTCCTACTTTTGCGCCCACTTTCAGTTTGTTCAATGCAGACTGGCCTATAAAACGCAGGTAGAGAATAGAGACAATGTTACACAGAGTAGTCATTACAGGCATTGGGGCTGTTACCCCGGTGGGTAATAATGTACCGGCGTTCTGGCAGAATGTGGTGGCCGGACGCAACGGATTCGGACCAATAACGCACTTTGATGCGTCGCTCTATAAAACGCAGTTCGCGTCTGAAGTAAAAGCGTTCAATGCTGTTGAGTTGTTGGGGCGGTCTGACGCAAAGCGGACAGATTTGTTTACGCAATATGCGCTGGCGGCTGCCGATGAAGCGATCCGGGATGCCGGTTTTGATATTAACCGCATGGACCCGTACGATGTCGGCGTAATCTGGGGGAATGGTCAGGGTGGTATGGAAACCTTTGAAGAACAGGTAATTGAGCATACCAAAGGAAGCGGGCAACCCCGGTTCAGCCCGTTCCTGATTCCTAAGTTTATCCCGAACATGGCGTCGGGTATGATTTCGATCCGCAACGGCTTTCAGGGGATAAACTATACAACCGTTTCGGCCTGTGCATCGTCGAATACGGCGTTGATGGACGCGTTCAACTATATCCGGCTGGGCAAAGCAACGGTTATCGTGGCCGGTGGGTCTGAAGCGCCGATCACCCCGGCGTCGTTCGGTGGCTTCAGTGCATTAAAGGCCCTGTCAACCCGCAACGACGACCCGGCAACCGCTTCACGTCCGTTTGATATTCACCGCGACGGGTTTGTGATGGGCGAAGGGGCCGGCGCATTGATTCTGGAAGAATATGAGCACGCCGTACAGCGGGGAGCCACCATCTATGCCGAAATGACGGGAGCAGCCATGACCGCTGATGCCTATCACATGACGGCGTCACATCCGGATGGGGCAGGGGCAGCCAAAGGTATGGAACTCGCCCTGCGTGAAGCAAAACTGTCCATTGATCAGCTCGACTACCTGAACGCGCATGCCACGTCGACGCCGGTTGGTGACCTGTCGGAAATGAACGCGCTTACCCGGCTGACAGGCGGCAGGGAAACGCGGCTGCAGATCAGTGCTACCAAATCGACAACCGGCCACCTGATGGCAGCAGCGGGCGCCATTGAAGCCATTGTGTGTCTGCTTTCGATCCGTGATCAGCTGATCCCACCGACTATGAATACGACGGAGATCGACCCGCAACTACCCAATAAACAGGCAATTGTTCTGGGTGAGGCCCGCGAAGCAAAGGTCAGGACGGCCATGAGCAATGCCTTTGGGTTTGGCGGTCATAACGGGATCGTCGTCTTTCAGGCGGTATAACTATCAAAAAAAAGCCCGCCCGGCCGGATGGCTGAGCGGGTTTCCGAACGCAAACAACAAATACTAACTTAATTCCGGTACTATTTTATTGAGATTGTAGAAGATGATATCGGGGTTTCCGTTTTCGTCTTCGTTCATCATCATACCCACCACGGCATCTTTCTGAATCCGGCCGGCCAGAATCTCTTTCGACAGCGCATTCAGCACCCGGCGTTGCAGTACCCGTTTCAGCGGACGGGCACCAAACTGCTGGTCAAACCCTTCGTTACCAATGAAATCGAGTACTTCGTTGTCGGCCTCGATGGCAATGCCCTGCTCGGCCAGCCGTTGCTGAATCTGCTTGAACTGGATGTTGACAATCTTGCGGATCTCCTTCCGGGTCAGCGGCTGGAACATCACAATTTCGTCGATCCGGTTCAGGAATTCCGGCCGTATGGTTTGCTTCAACAGCTCAAACACTTCGTCTTTGGTATCCTCAACAACCTGTTCTTGGTTATGCGCATCGA
This sequence comes from Arsenicibacter sp. R0_47, assembly GCF_057652235.1. NCBI lineage: Bacteria > Pseudomonadati > Bacteroidota > Cytophagia > Cytophagales > Spirosomataceae > Arsenicibacter > Arsenicibacter sp. R0_47. The sequence continues at coordinate 54,039 of NZ_JBYFCJ010000037.1, forward strand.
TCTGAGCGAAACGATCGCGGATGATGTGCGAACCAATGTTCGAGGTCATGATGATGATGGTATTTTTAAAGTTCGCCACCCGACCTTTGTTGTCCGTCAGACGACCGTCGTCCAGCACCTGCAACAGGATGTTGAACACGTCGGGGTGCGCTTTTTCAATTTCGTCCAGCAAAATTACGCTGTATGGTTTCCGGCGGACGGCTTCGGTCAACTGACCGCCTTCATCATAACCCACGTAGCCCGGAGGTGCCCCGATTAACCGGCTTACGGCATGGCGCTCCTGATACTCAGACATATCGATCCGCACAAGGGCGTTGTCGTCGTTGAACAGGAATTCGGCCAGAGCCTTGGCTAATTCGGTTTTACCAACCCCGGTGGTACCCAGGAAGATAAACGAGCCGATCGGACGTTTGGGATCCTGCATACCGGCGCGGCTCCGGCGAACGGCGTCGGCCACAACCTGAATCGCTTCCTCCTGACCAGCCACACGCTTGCCAAGTTCGTCTTCCAGGTGCAGGAGTTTTTCCCGCTCGCTCTGCATCATCCGGCTGACCGGAATACCGGTCCATTTGGCCACTACCTCAGCAATATCGTCGGCGGTTACCTCTTCCTGAAGCAGGGTTTTGGCATCCGTATCGTTGTCTTTCTGGGTCAGGTTATCCAGACGGCTCTGCATTTCCGGCAGGCGGCCGTAGCGGATTTCGGCTACTTTCCCGTAATCGCCCGAGCGTTCGGCCTGTTCGGCTTCCAGCCGCAGCTGATCCAGTTGCTCCTTAAGCGAACGCACTTCATTGACTGACTCTTTTTCGGTTTCCCAGCGGGCTTTGAGGCTGTTCCGCTGCTCGTTGAGGTCAGCAATCTGCTTGTTCAGCACCGACTCTTTATCAATGTCATGTTCACGGCGGATGGCTTCGCGCTCAATTTCGAGCTGCATTACCCGACGGTTCAGTTCATCCAGTTCTTCGGGAACCGAGTCGATTTCGAGCCGCATTTTGGCCGCCGCTTCGTCCATGAGGTCAATCGCCTTATCGGGCAGGAAGCGGTCCGAAATATACCGGTTCGAGAGTTCAACGGCGGCAATCACGGCATCATCCTTAATCCGGACCCCGTGGTGGAGTTCGTATTTTTCCTTGATGCCCCGCAGAATCGAGATCGCATCCTGCACGTCCGGTTCATCGACCAGTACGGTCTGGAAACGGCGTTCGAGGGCTTTGTCTTTCTCGATGTATTTCTGGTATTCCTTCAGCGTGGTGGCGCCGATGGTATGCAGTTCGCCACGAGCCAGTGCCGGTTTCAACAGGTTGGCAGCGTCCATCGCGCCATCACCGGCTCCGGCACCAATCAGGGTGTGGATCTCGTCGATAAACAGGACGATTTCGCCTTCCGAATCAGTGACTTCCTTAATGACAGCTTTCAGGCGTTCTTCAAACTCACCTTTATATTTAGCCCCCGCCACGAGCAGACCCATGTCGAGCGAAACAATTGTCTTTGATTTCAGATTCTCCGGCACGTCGCCCTGCACAATCCGCTGGGCAAGTCCTTCGACAATGGCGGTTTTACCAACGCCCGGCTCACCGATCAGCATCGGGTTATTTTTAGTCCGGCGGCTCAGAATCTGGAGCACCCGGCGGATTTCTTCGTCCCGGCCAATCACAGGGTCAATTTTACCTGCCTGGGCCAGTTCGTTTAAGTTCTTGCTGTACCGTTCGAGTGAGCGATACTTGGCTTCTGCGTTTTGATCTTTCACAGGGTTGTTTTTACCTCTAAGTTCTTTGATCGCTTCTTTTATAGCTTTTTCGCTGAATCCGGCGTCCTTCATCAGCGTGGCAACGGAATCTTTACCACCGGCCAGACCAACCAATAACACTTCGACACTGACGTATTCGTCGCCGAATTCCTTGAGCAGGCTGGTGGCCCGTTGCAGCGTAGCATTCAGATCGCTGCCCAGATAAATATTGTTCGATCCGCCCGCACCTACCGACACTTTCGGATAACCATTAATGATGGCGTCGAGCGCTAAGGTTAACCGGTTAGGCGAGATACCTGTTTTTTTGGCAAGGTAACCAATGGTATTCGGATCTTCGTCCAGTATCGCTTTCAGTACGTGCCCCGTTTCAACGGCCTGCTGCTGGTTTCCCTGCGCAATCTGTGCCGCCTGCTGGATAATTTCCTGGGCTTTTATCGTATAGTTATTAAAGTTCATGGCCTTGGGTCTCCTTAATTTTTATGGATTTGTTGTTTGTTACAGCTATACAAACAAATCTCAGGCCAGGGCGGTTTTGCTGACAATTTGACCAGAAATAGCGGATTTTTGTTTTAAAATGTGTCAATTTGACGGTTGGCTATGTGCAGTGCGGTCAGGACGGCGGTAATGTGTATCGTAGAGCCGCAAGATATTGCGGCTCGGATGCCGGCAGGATGCAGAAATGGCACAAAAAAGCCGCAAAATGTTGCGGCTCTACAACGGTTTAAAAAAAGCCGCAATAATATGCGGCCCCGGTTCATTGAATTGGCATCAAAAAAAGCCGCAAGATGTTGCGGCTCTACGTTATGCGGCGATGAACAGTTCTTCGGCCGGCCGGCGCACTTTCGGCGCGCTGGACAGAAAATCGCGTTCGGTGTCGCGGTAACCTAATACCAGAATCGACACGCTGCGGAGGCCTTTGGCCGGCAGATTCAGAAGCTCGTCGAGGGCGGCGTTGTTGAAGCCTTCCATAGGGGTTGCGTCAACGCCTTCAGTGGCTGCAGCAACCAGTCCGGTACCTAAAGCAATATAAGACTGGCGCGCCATCCAGTCGGCATTCTGTTCCGGTGTACGGTTGAGAATGTTGCCTTTGATGGATGTCGCAAAAGGAGCTAGTTTTTCAGGGTCCTGATGGCGGGTATCGGCAATCAACTGAATGTAATCATCGATTTGTTTTTCTTCCAGCGTTGTCCACGACGCAAATACCAGAACGTGAGACCCTTCAACAATCTGCGGTTGCGGGCAAGCCTTTTCGTGGATTAATCCTTTCAGCTCCGGACTGTCGATTACAATCACATTGTATGGCTGCAGGCCAATGGATGAAGCGGAAAGCCGGATAGCTTCCAGGATTGTGTTGATTTTGTCGTCCGGTACTTTTTCACCGGTCATTTTTTTGGCAGCATACCGCCAGTTTAATGCATCAATTAATTCCATAGGTTTAAAAAATCTTGTTTTCCAGGTAATATGAATTATGGGGAGGCGTGGTATTAATGCATAATGGTTGATGAATACTGTATAATGGTTAACTATGCTGACAGTATGAAGCCAAGACATTAGTCATTTTACATTATCCATTAGTCATTTAAATAGCACATCCGTCTTCAGGGGTGCAGGTAGCGGCATCGTCATTTAGAAGAACGGGCTTCGGCTGCGTCTTTTCCCATTCAGACCAGGACGTTTGTAAGGCATTCAGAAATGTTTGAGGCTGTTGAGCACCGGAAACCGCATAGCGCCGGTTCAGTACAAAAAACGGAACACCCCGCGCACCCACCTGCTGCGCTTCATAGACTTCGCGCTGAACGTCTTCCAGAAAGCGGTCTGACTGTAGCACGGCATCAACATCGTCCTTCGCCAGACCAATTTCAGTCGCCAGTTCAACGAGCGTGTCAACATCGTCGATGTTACGGCCTTCGGTGAAGTAGGCGCGGAACAGGCGTTCTTCGATGGCATCACCCAGACCTTTGGTTTTCGCCAGCTGAATGACACGGTGTGCATTTATGGCGTTGGCCACTACGGCACGGTCGAAATCATAGGTCAGACCAACTTCGCGGGCCATCTCGGTCACCTGTGCGCCGATGGCTTTAGCCTGATCAACGCTCCAGCCTTTGTTCTCGGCCAGGTATTCGTGGATGGTCTTGTCCGGATCCGTTTGCATGTCCGGATTCAGCAGAAAGCTCTTCCAGGTAATCTTCACCTGATCCCGCTGCGGGAACTGGCTGAGCGCCTGCTCAAATTTACGTTTACCGATGTAGCAAAAGGGGCACATTACGTCGCTCCAGATTTCTACTTCCATGGCTGCCATATCGCTTGAGTTTATAAATTTATATCGTTGTTACAAAAAATAACACTGTTAACTTACAGGCAAAAAAATTAGACGACCAGCGCCTTAATGAATCCGTAGATCGCATCTTCCAGTACCAGCTCACTGAGCTCATCGGGGGTTGCACTACGGTTAATCATCTGAATCGAAACCAGCCCGTGCAGGATTGACCAGAACGTATGAAATTTCAGAAACGCATTGGTGTCCGGTTGGTTACTGTGGTCGATCACCTTTTGGATCAGTGATACCAGCATTGTCGAAAAGGACTGAATTTCCGGAACCTGCCGGGCACGTTCGCAGGGCGGAAGGCCCATGCCGAACATCAGCTGATAGGTTGCCTGGTTGGCAAAGGCAAACTGCCAATAGGCCTTTCCGGCAATTTCCAGTTGCTGACACGACCGGTCTTCTTCGCTGAGCTGTGCCTGGATATGGTCTCTCAGCTGCCGGAATCCTTCTTTAACGAACTCCAGCATGATGGCTTCCTTACTCTCGAAGTGATTGTAAATGACCGGCACACTGTATTCAATGGCGTCGGCAATTTTCCGGATCGAAAGCGCCTGCCAGCCCTCGGTCTGGATAATGCTCCAGGCTGCTGTGAGGATACTGTTTCGTACCTCTTCTTTCTGCCTTAGTTTCCGTTCTAATACGCCCATGATTGATGTGTGTTAGCCTTTATAACAGTGTTAACTTTTTTGTGATACGTTAAGTTCCGGCAGACTCGGAATATTGTAGTATGTTAGACCGCTGAATGTAACCCCTATATCTGAATGGCTAAAATACACAGTTATATATGCGTGCTGGCTCTGTTTCTGATTGCCGGCCAGGCGTGCACAAAAGAGAAGAAAACGACTATAAATCAATGGGATACGGTTGATTATGTAGCTGTCGGTAAGCAGATGGACTCCATAAGAGCACCGTATATCATTGATCTGCAGGCAAAAAACAAACATCTTATTTTTGTCGGATGCGAGCACACACAGGATACCACACACCGGCAGTTTACGCTGATTGATCAGCTGTTTGCCGGTTTAAAGCCGCAGATTGCCTTTAACGAAGGCGGACAGGTAACCCGTCGATACCCGTCGCGTAAGGAGGCCATTCTGCACAACGGAGAAACCGGCTGCCTGAAATTTGCCTGCGACCGGGCCGGTATCCCGATGATGAACGGCGACCTGGCAGATAGTCTGGAGTTTGTGCTGATGCAGCAAAAATATACGGTCCATGACCTGTTGCTGTATTATGTGATGGAGCGAATGATAATTCCGTACCTGTATGGTGCTTACGGAAAGATTCCGTTTAACACATTCTATGACCAGAAACTGCCGGAATGGTTTGTCAAAAATGGATTACGGGTACCTGAGCAGGAACAATCGTTTGCCTTCTATCAGCAGCTATATCGCCGGAAGATGGGGCATCCGCTACAGATCGCCCTGACTGATGACGTTGAGAAATTTGATTACATCAACGATCAATGCTACTACTGTGCTGTGGGCAGGGCATCGAAAATGGTACGGGACAGTGTGCTGCTGACAAAAATTGATGCTGCTCTGGCGCAGTATGACCGCGTGATGGTCACCTTCGGACATGGGCACGCGCTGGCTGTTGAACCGGCGCTGAAGCAGATTATGCGGAAATATGAATAAGTAAACTGGGTAAGAAAACGCCCGAATTTGCCTTGTTTCGCCCGTTTAGGTTGCCGGAAAGCGAAACAATGTGTAGTATTGGCCGTTCTTACAAAAAAGACTTTTTACTCTAACCATCTCACGCGTATGAATCGCTCAGAATTTCTGAAGCTTACGTTTGGCATAACGGTAGGTATGAGCGCCCTGCGTTCATTTGCATCATCAGCAAGTCAGGCCGGCGGACCATTTACATTAGCGCCGCTGCCCTTTGACTCAGGTGCCCTCGAACCTCATATCGATAAACTGACGATGGAGATTCACCACGGCAAGCATCATAAAGCTTATGTCGACAACCTGAACAAGGCGGTTGCCGGTACGGATATGGCCAAAATGTCTATTGAGGATCTGGTTCGCAGTGTCGATAGCAAAACGCCGGCCGCTGTGCGAAACAACGCCGGTGGTCACTGGAACCACACATTCTTCTGGAGCATTTTAGGACCGAACGGTGGTGGTGCACCGAAAGGAGCGCTGGCAGATGCGATCAACAAGAAATTCGGATCGTTCGATAAATTCAAGGAAGAATGGGCGAAAGCGGCAACGGGCCGTTTCGGTTCGGGCTGGGTATGGCTGATCAAAACCGGCAACGACGTTGAGATCGTATCAACCCCGAATCAGGATAACCCGCTGATGAAGCTGACAGAGAAGCCGGGTACACCGATCATGGGCCTTGACGTGTGGGAGCACGCCTACTATCTGAAATACCAGAACAAACGCCCTGACTACGTGGCAGCTGCCTGGAACGTATTCGACTGGAATAAAATCGGCCAGAACTTTAAATAAGCCGGTTCGTCAAATAAGACAAAACGGGACACCATCCGGCAGGGTGGTGTCCCGTTTTGTTAAGTAGCTACTGGTAAGAACGTTAACCGGATAATTGCCGGCGGCTGACAGCGGCGTATGATAAGCAAACTACCCGATAATTTGCAAAGGGTGCTTTCCTTGTCGTAACTTCGTATATCAACTGGTATAATGCACAGGACAGGCGGGTCTTCATCCCCGCAGCCGTCTCCTGAAACAAGATAATTATGGCAGAACAAGTGTTATATGATGAAATCCCGTCGCTCGATCTGGCGGATTTCACGTCGGGCGATCCGGCCCGGAAACAGGCGTTTGTCGAAGCACTCGGCAGCGCATTTAATAATATCGGCTTTGTAGCCATCCGCAACCACGGCCTTACCAGTGACTTAACGGATAAACTGTATGGCTCGGTAACAGAGTTTTTTAAGGCACCGGATGAGGTAAAGCGCAAATATGAACACCTCGAACTGAACGGTCAGCGCGGCTATGTCGGTAAAGGACGGGAAACAGCCAAAGGCTTTAAAGTCGCTGACTTAAAGGAGTTTTATCACGTTGGCCAGCCGGAGCCGGTTGGTGATATGCCCGACAATGTGTTCCCGGACGAATACCCGGATTTTAAAGAAAATACACTGACGGCTTACCAGACGCTCGAAGCGGCCGGCAAAAACCTGCTGCGTGCCATCGCTATTTATCTGGAGCTGCCCGAAGATTATTTCGAAGACAAGGTGAAAAGCGGCGACAGCATCCTGCGGGCGATACATTATTTCCCGCTCGATCCGAACACGGTTCCCGAAGGGGCTGTGCGGGCAGCGGCTCACGGCGATATCAACCTGATTACACTACTGATGGGTGCCAGCGCCGATGGGCTGGAGGTGCTGCGTCGCGACGGCGTCTGGATCCCGATTACGGCCCTGCCGGATCAGGTAGTCGTGAATGTAGGCGATATGCTGGACCGGTTAACAAACCATAAGCTTAAGTCTACCATTCACCGCGTTGTGAATCCGCCGCGGGAGAAAATGAATACATCCCGGTTTTCGATTCCGTTTTTTATGCACCCGCGCGGCAGCATGAATCTGACGTCGTTGGCGAGCTGCGTTGATACTGAGCATCCTAAATTATATACCGACATGACGGCCGGTGAGTTTCTGGATGAGCGATTACGGGAACTGGGTCTGAAGAAAGCGTAGTTCCGTAATTTTTTGTTACTTCGTGGGGTTAGAACCCGGCTTTTTGGCACTTTTGTGGCCATGAGTGAGGGTTCTGACCCTCTTTTTTTTTCATTAATGGCCAATTACTTACCTCACGTCAAGCCCGTACGCAAAATCCGGTATCTCATCTTTCTGAAAGATGTGCTGATTCTGGCGTTAACTACGTTTGGCGGCCCGCAGGTACATCTGGCCATGATGTACGAGCGATTTGTTAAAAAGCGGCACTACCTTACTGAGGATGAGTTGCTTGAACTTAATGCGCTTTGCCAGATTCTGCCCGGACCGACGTCAACCCAGACCATAACCGCGCTGGGTTTCCGGATCGGCGGCCCGAATCTGGCCTATCTGTCGCTTTTCATCTGGGCGTTGCCCGGCGTAACCGTCATGACAATCGCGGCGATGGGTGTCTACTACTTGGAGCAGCATAACCTGTCGTTAGCCTTTACGCGGTTTATTCAGCCGATGGCCGTCGGGTTTCTGGTATCGGCCGGCTACCGTATCGGGAAGAAAGTGGTGAAAAACCGTGTGGATCTGGTCTTGCTTGTGCTGGCGGCGGTCGCAGCCTATGTGTTCCGGTCGCCGTATATGACCCCCGTTGTGTTGCTGGTGGGTGGGATTACGACCGCGTTTACCTACCAAAAGCAGCAGGTAATGGACAAAAAGCCGATTCACATCGAATGGTCAAACTTCATTCTCTGGATCGGGGTGCTGGTGGTGGCGGCGATTCTCGGTGCGTTGACGAACTGGCTGCCCATCCGGTTGTTTGAGAACTTTTACCGCAACGGCAGTCTGGTATTCGGCGGCGGGCAGGTACTGACGCCCATGCTCTATAATGAGTTTGTTGAGTTTAAGCAATACCTGTCGCCCGAAGAGTTTTTGTCGGGGCTGGGGCTGGTCCAGGCGATACCGGGGCCGGTATTTTCGTTTGCTTCCTACATCGGCGCACTGTCAATGCGGCAGGAAGGCTTTCACGGTCAGTTGCTGGGCAGTATGGCCTCGACGCTCGGTATTTTTTTGCCGGGCACGTTTTTAATCTTCTTTGTCTTTCATTTCTGGGACCAGCTGAAGCGCTACAGGGCTGTCCGTGCCTCACTGGAGGGGGTTAATGCGGCCAGTTCCGGTCTGACCGCCGCGGCGGCCGTTGTGCTCTTCGAACCCATGGCGTTTGACTGGCAGATGCTGCTGGTGATTATCGCAACGATTTCGCTGCTCGAATTCACCAAAGTCCCGCCCTTTGTCCTGATTATCGGAGGCCTTCTGCTGGGACTGGTAATTTGAAAATAGCGAAGAAAGAGCAGAAATAATCATGATCTATATCTACAGCTTTTGGTAAAAAAATGTAGTCGTATCTCCATTGCTGCTGATTTTTTTTACCGGGAAACCATTAGTATCATAAAAAAACTGAGTACGATCAATTGTAGTCCCTGAAACTTGCCCGTTGTTATCATATACAGTCGTTTTCAGGGCTATAATATTATTTTTTCTGAGACCGAAAGCATTCTGAATATTCGTTGGATGTCCTTTGAATACAATATTGGGATATGCTTCAAAAAAGTTTATTGCATAAGGGTTTTTATCATATTCATAATCTATACGATTCTTTAACTGACTGCCCCAGTACACCGTCATTGATGATCGCTGACCATTATTATAGGTATATTTTCTAATTAAATTGCCTCCGATGGATTGCCTGATGTTAGCATCATCGGACGTGCTGGTTGTAATGAAGCCGTCGTTGTCAGTTTCATTGAGATACAGTACACCATTGTCTACATAGCTGACGAGTTTCCCTGTTTTATAATGGTACAATTTATCTGTGTTGGATATCAGCGTTCCATTTCCATCATACTCATATGCACAACAACCTGATTTCTCGCTGAGCTTACCATTTTTATATGTGTAAGAAGTTGTATAGGAGTCATTATAGGTATTATTTACCGGAGAATAGTAAATATTCTTTGAATAGTGAGTCTCTTTCTGTAAAAATCCGTTGCCATCATACGTAAAAAAGATCGAATCCTGTGCTGAAAATAGTATATCATTTCTGAATGCATCAATGGTGTTAAAATAGCTTTTTATAAATTCTAATTGTTTTGTCTGAACACCATATGAATAAAATTTTGTGTAATTATTGTAGCTGTTCCCCTGGATTCCGGAAGGTTTTTTTGGTGAGTAATTAATTTGTTTCAAAACAGTAATAGTATCAACGGGATCAACAGGGTTTGATCTGCTACAACTTAGCAAACATAAAGCAACGAAGAGATTCAGAAAATGTAGCAGATACGTAAAAGTAGGTGTGTTAGCTTTCATGAGTGTGTAGTATTCTCTATAAATACCTTAGAGTAAAGATATATAAATACAGGGCTTTCTCATAAAACCCTATGCATGGTCATAAATTCGATTAGTGAGTTAAAATCATCCGCAAACTGATC
>NZ_JBYFCJ010000038.1:0-63266 GCF_057652235.1 Arsenicibacter sp. R0_47
TCGTCATCGTTTTGTAGTTTCGTCACCACAAAAATAGGACATACTGGTTCTTGCCTTTTTTTATGAGAAAGCCCTGCTTTTTTATGTAGTTTAGTGGTATTTCTTGTGATCTTTGTCTATCTGGTAAGTTTGTTTTTCAGATTTACCTATTACATGCCATTTGTTAAAAGCTATTGAAAGGCCTTTTTTAACAGAAATTGTATCAGAGATGTTCACGAAAGCCAAAGATCCGATGCTATGTGTACGTTTCCGTTCCTTTTGCCCGCTTTGCCCCTTGAAAGTCTATAAATGGTCAAATAATTTAATCCTTTTCCCTGACTGATTATGACTCGTTCACGTCCACTTGTAGCCGTTATCGGTGCGACCGGTATGCTGGGCCGGCCGGTTACGGAGGGTCTACTCGCCGCCGGTTTTCCGGTCCGCATTGTGGCTCGTAATCCTGAGAATGCCAAACGGCTCTTCCAGAAAGCCGAAGTAGTAGCCGGTGATCTCCTGCAGCCGGACAGCCTTCTTGCAGCGTTACAGGGCGCCGACATCGTCTACCTGAACCTTTCGGTTAAGCAAACGGAAAAGCCAGGCAATTTTCATACGGAATCAGACGGCTTAACGCATGTGCTGGCGGCAGCGAAAGCCGCCGGTGTACAGCGGATTGCCTATCTATCATCGATCGTGATGCGGTATCAGGGCATGCACCATTTCGACTGGTGGGTTTTCCAGATCAAGCAGGAAGCTGTCCGGCGTATTAAAGCCTCAGGTCTGGCCTACAGCATTTTTTATCCCTCCTGTTTTATGGAAACGCTCCTGCACACCCAGCGTCTCGGGCCTTTTGTGCTGCTGATTGGCCGCTCGCCGGTTAAGCCCTATTACATTGCCGCACAGGACTATGCCCGGCAAGTCGCCGCCGCGCTGCTGTTAGCCGGTGATCAGCCACAGGAATATGTGATTCAGGGGCCAGAGGGTATTACCCAGCACGAAGCCGCCGAACGGTTTGTTTCCGCCTACCCAGCCTCACGGCTGATGACGCTGACCGTACCGCCGGTTCTTCTGAAAACAGGCAGTTTGTTTACGCAGCAAGCCGATTACGGCCGACACATCGGCGAGGCGCTGAATAGCTATCCTGAAGTGTTCGAAGCCGCCCAAACGTGGGCTGACCTGGGCGAACCACGAACTACCATTGAAGACTTTGCGAAGACGGTTAATGTGTAGAGCAAAGCAGATGATTACTGACTATTCTTAAGAATCTACCACATAGGCACATAGGGCACAGAAGAGATTAGACATCTTTGTTTTTCTATGTGGCTATGTGGTATTCTACCAAAACATAACCAGGTAAACCCCTACAGGATCAGCGTTTTACCTGTGGCCACTAATATTCCCATTACTTTCTGCTTTACCCTTGTTTAAACTCTTTCCGATACTGTCCCGGGCTTTTTCCGGTGATCTCCCGGAAGTATTTATTGAAGGTCGAAAACTGATTAAACCCGCTGTCGAAACACACCTGCGAAACCGGCAACTGCCCGTCGATGAGCATCTTACAGGCATGATGCACCCGCAGTTCCAGCACAAATTGTGAAAAGGATTTACGGCTTCTCGATTTAAAATAACGGCAAAACGAATTGGGGCTCATGTTGGCCACTGCGGCAATCTCTTCGAGCGATATTTTCCGCTGAAAGTTGGCGAGGGCGTAGGCATAAATCTGATTGATCCGGTCGGTGTCTGCCTCGTCATATTGGGCAGGATACTCCGTGGACGACAGCGTCTCCCACTCATCGGACTGCGCCATCAGCGCCAGTATCCGCATGAGTGTGATAACCTTGTTGGTCCTGGACTGGACGGTCCCAGACTGGATGGTCCCAGACTGGATGGTCCCCGACTGGACGGTTCCGGACTGGATGGTCCCGGACTGGTTCAGCATATCGTGCATCAGTGATTTCACCCCCTCCCGCAGTTCCCCGAAGAAACGGATTCCCTGCCGTGCCTTTTCCAGAAACCGGGCAATCGGCCGGTTTTCGGGCAATTGCAGAAATGAATCTCCCCAGAAATTTTCCAGAAAGTGTACCACCGTCGCCTGCGCCACCAGATCGTTCCGGTTTTCAAAATAGGCATTATCGCACCGCCAGTAATGCGGCAGGTTTGGCCCGATCAGAAACACATCGCCCGCCTGAAAATTCTGAATATTATCGCCCACAAACTGCGTCCCGCTCCCCTGCTCGATGTGCAGCAGTTCGATCTCGGGGTGGTAATGCCAGCGGTCATAAAAGTACAGGACCACATCCCGGCGGACACTGAATGAGTCTTCGGACGTAAGCGATACACGCAGCAATTGAGGCTTCATACCGATTAATTTACGAATTTCCGGCTAATATTCCCGATATTTTGCCAAAATAACGGTAATAATGGCTAATCTGACGAAACAAACCCGTCGGAAAAACTCCTTCTTTTGTCGTAATAAGTAAGCTACAACCCGGTCTTTGCTTTTAGGCTCAGAATCCGGCTAAACCCTTTACCAGTTGCATCCGATGCGTGTTGGATTATTTGTTCCCTGTTATATTGATCAGTTTTATCCGCAGGTGGCCATTGCGACACTTGAGCTGCTGGAAAAACTGGGGTGTGAGGTCGTTGTTCCGCGAAATCAGACATGTTGCGGCCAGCCGATGGCCAATTCCGGCTTTGCCAGTATGACGGGCGGCTGCGACCGGAACTTTGCGAAAAACTTTGCCGGTTTCGACTACATTGTCTCTCCGTCCGGCTCCTGCGTTCTGCACGTCAAAGAGCATAATCACCTGCTGAACGGGCAGATTTACGAGCTCTGCGAATTCCTGACCGATGTGCTGCATGTCAGCTCGCTCAATGCCCGTTTTCCGCACAAGGTCGGTCTGCACCAGAGCTGCCACGGCCACCGCGGGCTGCGGCTGGCGTCGATGTCGGAGCGCAATGAAAAGCCGTTCTCCAAGGTTGAGCAGCTGCTGAATATGGTGTCGGGTCTGGAAGTGGCTATTCCCAATCGCCCCGATGAATGCTGCGGTTTCGGCGGGACGTTCTGTGTCACCGAAGAAGCAGTGTCGGTAAAAATGGGCAAAGACCGGATCCGCGAACAGCTGGACAACAATGTGGAGTATATCATCGGCGGCGACGTTTCCTGCCTGATGCACCTGGAAGGTATTCTCCGGCGGCAGGCCTCGCCGGTTAAGGTCAAACATATAGCCGAAATCTTAAATGCAGACTGATCAACACGTTATCCCGCACGCCGAAGCGGCCAATCAGTTCATCAGGAACGAAGAACGCACCGACTGGCATGATCAGACCCTGTGGTTTGTCCGCCAGAAACGCGATAAAATCGCCCATACGATTCCGGAATGGGAAGACCTCCGTGAGCTGGGTTCGCAGATTAAAAACCACACGCTCTCACGGCTGGATCACTACCTGGCTCAGTTTGAAGCGAATGCCAAAGCCAACGGGGTGCAGGTGCACTGGGCCGCAAATGCGCAGGAACACAACGAAATTGTGCTGGGCATCATCCGGAAACACAGCCCGACGGGCATTGCGAAGATGGTGAAAAGCAAGTCGATGCTGACCGAGGAGTGCCACATGAACGAGTACCTGATCAGTCAGGGTGTCGACGTGGTGGACACTGATCTCGGCGAGCGCATTGTCCAGTTCCGGCAGGAGCCTCCGAGCCATATCGTGATGCCGGCGATTCACCTCAAGAAGGCCGATGTCAGCGATACCTTCCATGAGCATCTGGGCACCGAAAAAGGCAATAACGACCCGCAATACCTGACCGAGGCAGCCCGGCAACACCTGCGCGAGAAGTTTGTCGCGGCTTCGATTGCCATCACCGGTGTCAACTTTGCGGTGGCCGAAACCGGCGGTTTTGTGGTCTGTACCAACGAAGGGAATGCCGATCTTGGTGTGAACCTCGCCGATGTACATATCGCCTGCATGGGCATCGAAAAGATTATTCCGCAGCAGAAGCACCTCGGCGTCTTTCTGCGGCTGCTGGCCCGCAGCGCTACCGGTCAGCCGGTAACGACCTATTCGAGCCACTTCCGCAAACCGCGCCGCAAGGGTCAGGAAATGCACATTGTACTGGTTGATAACGGACGCAGCACACAGCTGGGCCGGCCCGATTTCCGGAACTCGCTGAAGTGTATCCGTTGTGCCGCCTGCTTCAACACCTGCCCGGTGTATCGCCGGAGCGGCGGGCACAGCTACCACAATGCGGTGGCCGGTCCGATCGGGTCGATTCTGGCGCCGAATCTGGACATGCGCAAAAACGCCGACCTGCCGTTTGCCTCGACCCTCTGCGGCAGCTGCTCAAATGTATGCCCGGTAAAAATTGACATTCACGACCAGCTCTGGAAATGGCGGCAGGTCCTCATGGCCGAAGGCCTGGCCCCGGCCTCGAAAAAGGTAAGCATGCAGGCCATGGCTACGGTGTTCAGCCATCCGGCGGTATATCGTCTTGGCGGCAAAGTCGGGCGATGGACGGTGAAGAATCTGCCCTTCCTTGTCAATAACAAGCTGAATCCGTGGTATACCCAGCGCGAAATGCCGGAAGCACCGCCCGAAAGCTTCCAGGAGTGGTACGCCAAAAACAGGAAGAAATAGTACTGGACAAGCACCGGGATGATGTAAAAAATTAAATACCACATAGACATATAGAACTCATAAGAATAAATCTATGTGCCTATGTGGTAAACTTATTGATGCAAATCCTCACCAGGTTCTCAGCAGCGGCCGGTTGGCGAGGGGAGAGAAAGGCCACGGGATGGCCAGAAAAATAATGACCAGGCCGATCGCAAACCACACCCCCATCGTCCGGAATTTTTCCCGGTCTGTTTCCGCCCGTTTCGCCTTCGCCGACCCGATGGTAATGACCATGATTGCCAGCAGCATGAGCGCAAAGTGAATCACACTGAAAAACAGGATGCCCATCTGCCCCGATGCCGCTTTCGGGTTATCCCAGAACGCATTGACAACCGGACTTTTCAGGTATACCGCAAAACCAAGCATCAACTGAATATGCGAGATCGTCGCTGTCCAGTGACGGGTTGAATCATCCGTTTTTGAAAAACCGCGTCCTGTCCGCATCCCCTGAAAGGCCCGGAAAACGGCATATACTAAGCTGACCAAGACCAGCCAGCGGAAATACGAATGAATAATTAAGGTAACCGGATACATATCGACGGAAGAATAGATTGCGGCAAAGTTCGCCAACCGGCGGGGGTACGGCAAGGACAGATCGCGGCTTTTTCAGGACTTTCCAATCCATTGCCGGTACTGAAGCGGGGTTGTCCCTTCATACTTCCGGAACATGCGGGTAAAGTATGATGCGTCGAACAACCCGACTTCGGCCGCCACCTGGCTGACGGTCAGCGGGCTGTTGGCCAGCAACACCTTTGCCTCCAATACAATGGCCTCATCAATCCAGCGCGTCGGTGATTTGCCGGTGATAGCCTTTACTGTTTTGTTCAGGTGATTGGGCGTAATGCTGAGCATCGACGCATAGTCTGACACCAGGTGCCGGGTCCGGAAGTGCGTCATCAGCAGGGCTTTGAAGCGGTTCGTAATCGTAACGGCACTCCCCTGGCGCGTGCCCGTCAGCGGTTTGTAAGCGCGGTTCAGCTCACAGAGCAGGGCAATAAAATACGGTTGAATGATGTCGGGGTTAGCCAGTCCGCTGGTCATGTACTCCGCCAGTAACCGCCTGAACAACTGTTCAACATAGCCCGAGACATCTGCTGGTAACTGAATACACCGGTTGCCCCAATGACTCAGAAATTCAAACTCCTGTATCAGCTCCCGGCCGGCAAACTTCCCGACCAGAAATTCGGACTGAAACGCGCACAGATAGCCGTGGTTCAGGTCAATGTTATCAAACGAAAAGACCTCGCCCGCCGGTACAATCAGGCACTCATGCGCCACAATGTGGTACCGCTCGCTGCCAATTTGCATGATCGCCTCCCCCTCAGTCAAGTAAATAATCGTGTTGCCGAGCGAGCGCGTGGGCGGAACCGGCAACCGCATCAGCCGGATCATGTCTTCGACCTTGACCACGAAAAAACGGGCGTAGTCCGGCCGCAGTATTTCATCCAGTTCCGGCTTTTTCCGGATAAATTTTTCGCGGAACGCTACGCCGTCGTAGGTCTTTATGGGATCATTCGTCATTGTTCTGGTACTATTCAGCGAAAGATTAGGGTTTACCCGACAACATTCTGCTCTGGTGCTGCTTATTTTTGGGCGATAAACCCGATTCGTATGCGTGCGCTGCTCTTTGCCCTTTCTTTTGCCGGACTCACTCAGGTAACACTGGCCCAATCTGTACAGATTCAGGTGGATGTGCTCGCTAACCGCAAGCCGGTATCCCCTTATCTCTACGGGCGCAACAACTCCCTGCCCCTTGATCCGCAAAAGCGCTTGACCAGGTCCGACATCACACGCTTACGGGATGCGGGCGTCCGGTTTTTCCGCGAATGTACGGGCAATAACGCCACTAAATACAACTGGCGCCGAAAACTGTCGAGCCACCCCGACTGGTATAACAACGTCTACCCCAACGACTGGGATTTTGCCGCCTCACAATTCACAACCTATTTTCCGCAGGCACAGGGCATGTGGGCCTTTCAGCTCATCGGTAAGGCGGCCAGCACGCAGACCGCCAATTTCAACGATTGGGCATATAACCAGTCGCAGTGGTGGCAGGGCGTTAACCAGAATCTGGCCGGCGGCGGTACGGTCAATCCGGCCAGCAACGCCAACAAAGCGCTCAGGGAGGGAAATCCGGATCTATACCTCGAAAACTGGCCCGCCGACTCTACCGTCGGGCTGCTGAATCACTGGTTCGGCGCAGGCGGTTCAGGCTTCAACAAGAACAGCTTCCGGTACTGGAATATGGATAACGAGCCCGAAATCTGGTCGGGTACGCACGATGATATTATGCCGGTGCAGCTCCCGGCCGAAGCGTTTATCCAGAAATACGTTGAAGTAGCCCTCAAGGCCCGCAGCCGGTTTCCGGACATTAAACTGGTTGGCCCCGTAACGGCGAATGAGTGGCAGTGGTACAACTACGATAATAAACCTGTCACCGATGCTACCGGACAAAAGTACCCGTGGCTGGAGTTTTTCATCAAACGCATGGCCGAGGAGCAGAAGCGTACGGGCGTGCGGCTGCTCGATGTGCTGGATGTGCATTTTTACCCGTCCGGCACCAAACCGGACGAGGTTGTGCAGTACCACCGCATTTTCTTCGACCGCACCTATGCCTTTCCCGAAGCCAACGGCCTCCGCACCATCACCGGCGGCTACGACACCAGCCTGAATAAGGAATACATCTTTGGCCGCTGCCGGGAATGGCTGGACAAATACATGGGCCCAAATCATGGTGTGGGCCTCGGCCTGACCGAAGCCGGCCTGAACAACGCTAATAACGCCAACACGCAGGCGATCTGGTACGCCTCTACCCTCGGCGAATTCATGAACAATGAGGTGGATATCTTCGCGCCGTGGTCATGGCAGCCGGGCATGTGGGAGGTACTCCACCTGTTCAGCCGGTACAACCAGTCGATCCATGTAGATGCACTATCGACGGCCGAAACCCAAGTATCGGCCTATGCTACGGTCAACCAAGCTAACGACTCGCTGACCATCGCTCTTGTTAACCGCTCGGCCGAAACCAAACCAATGCAGCTTACTCTCAAAAACTTTATTGCATCAGGTCAGTTTGCCCCGCTGCGGTTGCTGGCTAACCTTCCTGCTACGGAAACATTCCTCTCGCATAGCAACAATGCTCTGGAAACAAGCACAGTACATATCTTTAACAATGGCCTGTCACTGGATTTACCGGCTATGTCGGTCATATCCATACAGCTCACCGGCAGGCAGGGCAATGCCATCCTGGGCCTCGACCCGGCAGCTGACATTGTCGTCGCTCCGAATCCGGGTACAGTGGGCTTTCAGTTAACGCAGCCCTTTACGGGCCAATGTACGGTATTCAATACCGCCGGTCAGGAAGTAGCCTCGTTCGATACAAAAACGAATCCTGTGTTCGGGCAACAATGGCCGGCGGGGCCATATGTAGCCGTTTTCCGGCAGGGTGAGCGCGTTGTAAAAGTGCTTCGGCTAATAAAACAGTGACCGGTTCCAACCTGACCGGCTCTTTCTGTATCTTAGCGGATAAACACCTTTACCGCTATGCGTTATCGCCTTATTACCCCCGCCCTGCTGCTGCTTTTCGTTACAGGTAGCCCTGCGCTGTTTGCACAGACCAATCAGAAAACCTTTCCGGATTACGAAGACATCAAACCGAAGCATGGTGAACTAATTGACCACCCGGCAGGCCGGAAATCTGCCTATTCGATCCGGTTTAATCCATTCAGCTATCCGGCCGATTCGGTCATCTATTACCTCAATGGCAAGCGCTACCGGAACGTCCGGAAAGCAAAGCGGGAATTAGGACAAAAGGGAGTTGTTGTTGAAGGTTTCTCAAACAAAAAAGAGGCGGGTGCTGCCAAACGGGTAATTTCTATTCAGTATTCTGTTAAGCCCGGTCAGGCATCGATATAAATAGACAAAGCCCAACCAAGCTGGCTGGGCATGTTCCCTAATCACGCACATTTCTTTCAAAATGCCTTCAAATATAAACAAAAAGCTTGATAATTAACACATTAATATAGAATGTCTCCATCAGATGTAATGAAAATCAGTTCCCGGCGCCTGATCCGGTAACTTTCCTGCCGTTTAATAAAAAACCAGCATCAGTAACATCAGGTATATTAACTGTTTTGTGTCGCACAAAGCCGGATTTATTTTCTGATTTACGTATATAATTGTACTATAACATGAATAAATCTTTTTGTCAACATAATGGGCTAATCAGGCGATTCAGCAGCATTTCTGGCATGATTATGGCGTCATTTTTTCTGAATAAATGCTTCGTTTATGAAAAAATTACCCCTCGCCTATTTGCTCTTCTTTGCTATTGTGATGCCGTCATGGCTCATCTATATGAGTACCCAAAACGGCTTTTCATTTTATCAGGAACACTGGCCGGCAGCAGTCACGATGTTTTTCGGCTCGTTCGTCGCCGGGGCCACCTCTGAAGGGGGCGGTGCCGTAGCCTTTCCGGTGTTTACTCTGCTCCTGAAGCTCCCCCCGCCGGTAGCACGAAACTTTTCATTTGCCATTCAGAGTATTGGTATGACCTCCGCCAGTCTGCTTATTATCAGCCTGAAAATCAAAGTCGACTGGAAGGCTATCCGGCTTGTAACGGTTGGCGGCATTCCCGGTTTGCTGTTTGGGGCCTTTTTTATCGTCCCGCTCATCAGCGGCCCAATGACCAAAATCTTTTTTGTTTCGCTCTGGCTCAGTTTTGCGTTTGCGCTTTATCTGGCTAACCGGAAGACCGGCCGGCAGACCACCAATGGATTAGGGGTGCTCAGTAAAACCGATTACGCACGAATCCTCACATTTGCCTTTATCGGTGGTGTTATCACGGCCATTTTCGGCGACGGCATCAATATTTTCACGTTCTGCCTCTTCACGCTTTACTACGCAACCAGCGAGAAGATTGCGACTCCCACGTCGATCATCATCATGACGATTCATACCATCGTTGGTTTTCTGCTGCACGTTTTTGTGTTGCAGGACTTCCAGCCGATGACGTTTCAGTACTGGATGTGTGCGATTCCGGTGGCGATTCTGATGGCTCCGTTCGGGGCCTATATCATTAACTTCCTGACCCGCGAGGCTATCGCTAATTTCCTGTATATTACCACAGTAATCCAATACGTCGGGGCGTTGTTTGCCTTACGGCCACCGGTCCCGGTTATTCTGATCAGCTTTGGTACGGTGGTTGGTGGCTTCCTCTTTTTCTGGTGGCTGTCCACTGTCCGGGCCAGTCAGCCCACACGGACAGCCGGTTATGTAGCCTCAAATCAATAATCTGTTTTTCCATGCAAGCTGCTGTTCGCTGGGCGCTCTACATTCTGGGTATCGAAATTCTGTTTCTTGTCGCACTACAGACCAATCAGGTGGGGGTCGTACCTCCCCTGGCTGCTTCTTTTGTGCTGCTGGCCGCCAATCCGCAGGGCGTTTTTGCCCGGCCTAAAACCGTTCTGCTGGCCTATGTGCTGGTAGGGCACCTCGGGCTGCTGAACAGTGTATTCTGGGGGAACAATCTGTTTTGTTTATTCGTGATAACGTTGCTGGCAGTAGCCCTGCTGGCAACCGTGCCCTGCATTCATCCGCCGGCCATTGCCATTCTGTTTCAGTTATCCAAAGCACCCGCCCCCTTCCAGACATACCTGATCATGGTCGCGCTGGTGGGCGGTATGCTGGGGTTTCATTTTGCCGCACAGTGGTTTCACGCCCAGGTTTTTCCGGAATCACGGCCGAACCCCTTACCGCTGGCCGAGCCGAATCAGTCGGGCTTCTCGACTATCTTTTCGGCCATAAAAAACGGGTAGCCTCGCAAAAGGCTACCCGTTTTTGTTTTAGCTGACGGTTTGCTGCCAGCTATTTCGGATCATTGGCGGCATATCCGTTCGCCACCACACCAGCCGCACGCATTTTATAAAAATCCGGTGCATCGACCGGTGCCGTGGTAGCCAGTCCGTCGACATAACGGTTAAACATACAGAACGCGGCATACGTACGTTGTTTTACTGTGGTTTTGGTAATACATACCCGAGTGTTCCCATCCGCTCACCCATGGCTTCATAGGCGTCCGGCTCCGTCGGCGTCAGGGTTGCCAGACCATCTACATAGCGGTTGTACATGCAGAACGAAGCGGCAATCAGCACCGTATCGTGAATATCACCATCGGTAGCGCCCTCAGTCCTGGCCCGTCCGGTCTGGGCTTCCGATACGGCTCTGGCGTCGTCGGCTACCTGCCGGGCAATGGCCAGCAGCGTTCTGAGTTTATCAGAAATCTCCGCTGTCTCCGGGTCGGCCAGTACCTGATCCACGAGATCACGCTCCTGACCGTATAAGTACCGCGAGGCAGCGGCATGGCTGTTCCGGCAAAAGCTGGTGCAGTTCAGGCCCGAAACGTAGGCCGCCACTAATTCCCGTTCGGCATCGGTCAGTGTGCTGTCCGGCGAGCCCGCCCGTAGCAGGGCCTGCGCCAGTTCGTAAAGGGACTTGCCGGTATCGGGCCGGTAAAGGACCAGGCTCCGGATGCCCGGCGCGTCGTTATTTAGTTGAATGTGAGGCATGTTGGTATAGAGTGAAAGAGCGGAAGAGTGAAAGAGTGAAAGAGTGGGTTGAGGCGTACACGGCCCGCTCGTTCACGCTTCCGGTTGTTTATTTATCCCTGATTCTCAGATAGACCAGCAGGAAGGCGAGGAGAAATGCGGCGGAAAAGACCAGCAGCGCATTGCCCAGACCACCCAGTAACGCTACCAGGGTTCCGACAAAAAATACTGCCGTGGCGGTAAAGAACCGGCCTACATTAAAGCTGATGCCGGAAGCCGCCGCACGGATATGCACCGGAAATAAAGCCGGGATAATGCTCGACAACGCTCCCTGACTGATGCCGAAGAATAACGCCAGAAAAGCCGTTTCGGCGTAAATGACCGGCGAAAAGGTATGGTTCGTGAGAAACAGCAGGGCACAGCCACCGGTACAGCCGGCGAAAGTCAGCAGCAGGGTCCGCCGTGTGCCGAGTGTATTCAGCAAAACACCGGATAGCATGCCGCCGAGAATCCCGCCTGTGCCCAGGAGCATCATCGTGAACCCGCGCTCCTGGTTCCCCGAACTGCCATCGGTCAGCAGGGTCTGCACCCAACTCGGAATCCAGGAAAACGTCCCCCACAACCCGACCAGTACCGCGCCGAACACCAGTACGCCGGTCAGTAGATTAGCTTTGTCGCGGGCTGTCCAGGCAACCTGTGTTGTTGCCGACTGCCGGTGAGCAGACCAGTGCCCTGACTCCGGCAGCCCGGCGAGCATTGTCAGCGATACCAACACCGGAACTACACCGACCCAGAATGCCTCCCGCCAGTTCACCAGACCGGCATTCAGAATGCCGGTAGTGACGATACCGACCGGAAACATGACGGCCAACACGCCCAGGACCACCGCCCGCTGCTGCGCCGGCCATATTTCGGAAATGTACACCGTTGTCAGCAGCAGCACCCCGCCGACACCCGCTCCGGTCAGAAACCGCAGCACGAGGAGTACCGGCCAGTCGGTAACGAAAACAGTCATCAGCATACTCAGGCCATACAAACAGGTCACAAAGGCAACGGCTCTGGCGCGGCCCAGCCGGTCACTGACAAAACCAAATACCACGCCGCCGGTCATCCAGCCGTACAAAAAAGCCGCGCTGATCCAGGCACTCAGGTCTTCTGCGCTGACAGTTGTCGTGCTGCGGCCGAGCAGTTCCGGTACCGCAACCGGCAGAAAGGTGGCCATGAGTGTCGAGGCGGTGCCCCCCAGCAGGTAAGAAACCGCACACAGGCCGAAGGCTAACCATTTTTTTGTCTGCATGGCAGATGGTACAAACATTGCTTCCATGGTTCAGGAGGAAGCGGATAACAAGTACACGGTAATCGTTTTCCGCGTCCGGTTCAGGGTGATTATTTCGTTAAACCAGCATCAAAAACAAGCGACAGGTAGTATAAACCACCCACTGCCGGTGAACCATAAGCCTGCACCACGTAGCGGTTCGTCAGGTTCGACGCCCCCAGTTTCAGCATGGTTTTCGTAGCCGGCATCCGGTAGCTTACCTGCGCATCCAGCAGGTTGTAGGCCGGTACCTGGCCCGGAATCAGGGAGTTGAACGAGCCCACCCAGCTGAAGCTTTCCTGCCAGTGCCAGGCTACGTTGAAGCCGAGGTTCGGCAGCACATTCCGGTGCCCAATCGTTACGTTGCTTTTCAGGCGGGGCGTGTTGAAAGCCGCCACGTTGTTCGGATTAGCGTTGCGGATATCAAACGACGACCAGGTACCGTTTGCCCCGATCTGATAGCCGCTGTTGGTCCGGTAGGTCAGGCCAAGCGTAGCGCCCTGTGCCGATACGCGGTCGGGAGCATTGGTATACAGCTGGAAGGCTTGTACCCGCCCGCTCAGAATGTCCTGCGCTGCCGCCGGGTTCGGCTTGCCGTCAGACCCCAGTACCGGGCTGTTCGGCCGCAGCACCACCGTGTTGAGGATAAAGTTGTCGTAAACGCCATAGTAGTAGTTCGCATCAACCGACAGGTTGCCGGTCAGCAGGCCCCGATAGCCCACTTCCATGCTGTTTACCCGCTCCGGTGCGATGTAGGGCACGTTCGATTTCTGGAGTTTGTCCTTATTGTTCAGCAAGGCCTGCTGCGGTCCCACCTTGTTGACATCGGCTCCAAAACCGGCCCCGAACTGGTTCACACTGGCCGACGTATACGAGTTCTCATAGACGTTCATACCGGCACTATTGCCCGGCGCACCGCCAAGGATGGTAATCGGCCCCACGTTGAGTTTAATGAACTGGTCAGACGGTGTCGGGTTCCGGAAACCGGTCTGGTAGCTCGCCCGGAAGTGGTGGCGATCAGTTACCGAATACACGGCCGACGCACGGGGGGTAAAGTAGCCGGCAAAATTCCGGTTCTTATCAAACCGGCCGGAAACGGTCAGCTTCAGCCGGTCGGCCAGCAGGGACTTGCTCACCTGTAAAAAGCCCCCGAACTCATAATACTTAATTCGTCCGCCCTTATCGTCGAACAGGGTGCCGTTCGTAAACAGGCTGTATTGCCGGTAATTACCCCCAACCAGCACCTCTGCCTTGTTGTTCAGCAATGAGGTCAGGTTATACTGGCCGTCGGTGTGCCACATACTGGTCTGGCTCAGAATACCGGCGCCGTTTAACCCCTGAATGCCTTCCAGTCGCTGCTTTTGCGCGGCAAACTCTGCCGAGCCGGGCAGCAAACGTCCCTGATCCGCAAAGGCACGTGCAGCTGTGTGATCGTTGCCGGTCACGTTCGGGATGGTTCCGGTGAAGGCCGCCGAATAACGGGTAAACCACATATCATCGGCTTTGTCCGGCGTTACCACGTTGCCGCTCAGGTCCCGCACCCAGGTCCGGTTGACGTGCTGACCCAATGAACGGGTATTAAACGAGTCGTGTGAATCTTCGGCGTTGCTGTACCAGCGTACAAAAAAGTTGCTGCCTTTCAGCTCCACCCGATGCTGCATGAGCGAAAATCCGTTGACCGAAAACCGGTTTGAGCCGGTGTAATTCGCGGTTCCTTTGGCAAAGTTAGCCGCGTAGATAGCCTCCAGTTTCGGGGTAATCCGGTAATGCAGGGCGCCGTTCAGTTTCAGGCTGTATACATTGTAATCTGTCATATCCAGCTCCTTATACCCCGTCCGCGAAACCTGACCGATACCGGTAAGCGTTCTGACCACTTCGTCGCCGTAGATATTGACGGCATTACAGGCCGGATTTTTGGCCCCGCGCTGTTCGGCCGGTGTCGTCTGGTTAACGTCGGTATAATCCGTTGCGTACCAGTCGAGACCCCACATGTAGGCTGCGTTCAGCTTGATCGCAAATTTGTTGGAAAAGGCTTTGGCATACCGGATCGCATGGTCGTTATACATAGCCGCATTGGTATTCGGGTCGCCGAGGTGATTGACGCCCACTTTGGCCTGCACACTCAGTCCCTGGTATTTGAACGGGTCTTTGCTGGTCATCAGTAAGGCACCGTTGAACGCCGCGGGACCATACAGGGCCGAAGCCGCCCCCGGTACCAGTTCCACGCTTTCGGCGTCCAGGTCGCTGAGACCGAACATGTTGCCGACTGAAAACCCGAAGCCCGCCGGCTGGTTATCGACCCCGTCAATCAGTTGCAGAAACCGGCTGTTACCGGTGCTGGCAAACCCACGCGTATTTATCTGGCGGTACGTCAGGCCGCTGGTCACCATATCAACACCCTTCAGGTTATTGATGCCTTCGTAAAACGACGGCGAAGGGGTTTCCTTAATACTGCGGGCATCCATCTTTTCGATGGTAACCGGCGCACGGACGAGCTTTTCTTCGACCCGCGATGCCCCGACAACCACCTCCTGTAAGGTGCTGGTTGCCTGTTTCAGCCGGATAAGCACCGGCTCCCCGGCAGCTTTTACCTGTCGGGTCTGCGTTTCGTAGCCGATCATGGAGATCAGCAGCGTATGCGGCCCTTTGCCTTCGGCCGACAGTTTAAAGGCTCCGGCGCCATCCGTGGTGGTTCCGGTCCGGGTGCCCTTTACGGTAACAGTTACGCCGGTCAGCGGCTGGTTGTCTGCCGGATCAGTCACTTTGCCGGTCAGTTGAATCGTTTGTGCCATGGTTACCGTTCCAAAAAGGCAAAGCAGCAGCACGAGCCACGCCATACGCGCAGCAGAAATATAGAAAGTCATTATAATGTCAGTTTTTTTGGTTAATACACCCCCGTCCGGCCCGTATTCGGGTCAGCAGGAAGGCCTGTCAGTTTTTTGCGGAAGACTATCCGTTTGTTACAGCCGGTGCCGGATACCCGCCCGGTGGCCGCACATACCCGCGATGCACGATCCGGTCGCCGAGTATGTCGTAATACGCGGGGTCGGCCGGTGCTACGGTGGCCAGCCCGTCAACATACTTGTTATACAGGCAGAATAAGGCCGCAATCAGCACCGTATCATGGATTTCGCGGTCGGTAGCGCCGGCGTTTCGGGCGCGGGCTACGGCCTCTTCCGTGACCGCGCTGCCGAGGGTCTGGGTCTGTGCCGCAATCTGTAGCAGCGCCTTCATTTTGTCGCTGACGGGCGCAGTTTCAGGATCGTCAATTACAGCCTTTGCGGTCTGATCGTCACCCAGCAGGATGTCGGCGGCTTTCGTGTGTGCGGCTGTACAGAAGCGGGTGCAGTTACGGGATGAAACGAGTGACGCAATAAGTTCGCGTTCGCCCTGCGTCAGGGTTGACTCACCACGCAGCAGAATCTGTGTCAGCTCGCGGATAGGCATAGCGGTATCGAGCCGGTACTCAAGCAGTCCGGTGATACCCGGTAAATGATCGGGTAATGGTATATGAGGCATATGAAGAATCCGGTTTGTAAGGGGATAACCGGGCTGTTCAGGCGCCATCCGGGCGCACGAAACAACCAACCATCTGTTGGTCATACAGCCATTCCGGCGTGTGGTATGTTTCGGGCAAACCGGTTTAACCGGCAGCCACAGCCATACCATACGGGCAGAATACGCCGTATGAAAACCAATACGATAAGGTTATACAAACCGTGGCGGGGGCGAATGAACCGGCATTGAGCGGGTAGAAAACAGACTGTCTCCTGCCGGGATACGCGCATGGTCGCGCCAGTCATACAAAAAGAAACAGAGTACGTTTCTGGTATTGGGAGAGTATTCTTTGAGGAGTAATTTCAGCCAGTTGTTTGCCTTCCGTTCCGATTTTGATTCTGCATGAATCGTTTCCTTCATGAACGATAGCAGATCACGCTGCCAGAAGGAAGCCTGCTTGTTTTCAAGCCCCGCAACGTACAGGACATTATTTTTTATCTCGATACTGACCACATCAAAGTAATGGCCGCGATAGGTAAATCCTTCTTCCGTCGCTTTCAGCACCCCCTCGCCCGTATCATGATCAGTCAGGGCAATCTGAAATTCGACGAGACTATCGACCGAGCGGTAAACTGTCAGCCGCTGCGACAGATCGTGCTCTTCCTGCCACCAGACACCCAGCGAAACCAGCACCGTACCCAGGGCATGGTACAGCAGCAGGGTCAGTAACCCTAAGCTGATGATCCGCCGTATCCAGGTGTTTTGCAGTTTCACGGTGATTGTACAGAAAAGAAACGTTGATTTTTCAGAAACGTGTTCTTACAACAAAGGCAAGTTTACACAAAAAAATTTAGCAATAAATATGCCATAAACACAATTCCGCTGTCTCATCTTTCAATATTTTCCGCATCCATCCATACATCAGCCGTCATTTTGTAGCTGCTTACCAATTTCTAAACCAAAGACAGCCTATATTGCAAAATACCTCACATGAAACCCGGATTTACACTATGAAACTACCGCTATGGTTTACCTTCAGACGTACCCTGAAATTACTCTTCGGCTTTGAACGATGCTTGTGGTTCGGCGCTGAGACGCAATATGTTGCGTCTCTACCGGGACGTAACTCTAAACGACCTTGGAGCTTTGGACAACGCTTATTATTCGGTGCTGAGACGCAAGATGTTGCGTCTCTACCGGGACGTAGCCCTAAACGACCTTGGGGCTTAGGACAACGCTTATTGTTCGGTGCTGAGACGCAAGATGTTGCGTCTCTACTGGGGTGTATTGCTTTGACGCAAGCCGTGTATGCCCAATCGACAACAAACCGCCTGCCGCGCATTGCCATCGCCGGTCTGGGTATTGAATCCAGTACGTTTTCACCGGCGGTTACGCTGGAACCGGCCTTTCATGCGCGTTACAGCGGCGAGGTCTTCAACGCCTATCCGTTTATGATGCCGATGTCGCCCATGCGCAAAAAAGCGGTCTGGGTACCGACCATTGTCGGAAAATCGCTGCCGGGCGGGATCGTTTCGCGCGAAGCTTACGAATCGCTGGTGCATAAAATGCTGGATTCACTCAAAAAATATGCGCCTTACGACGGGCTGTATTTCGACATTCACGGGGCCATGAGCGTGCAGGGCCTCGACGATCCCGAGGGCGATCTGATTACCCGCATCCGGCAGGTTATCGGGTATACTACCATGGTCTCGACCTCTATGGACCTTCACGGCAACGTCTCACGGCGGCTGGCCCAAAACACCGACCTGATGACTACCTACCGCATGGCGCCGCACGAGGATGCCATGCAGACCAAGGAGCGCGCGGTTACCAACCTCCTCAACCGCCTGAACAGCGGCAAGGGCAAACCAGCCTACAAGGCCCTGATCAACGTACCGATTCTGCTGCCCGGCGAAAAAACCAGTACCCGCATTGAACCCGGCAAAAGCCTGTATCAGCAGGTCGCTCCGGCCGTTGACGGGCAGGACGGCATTGTTGACGGTGGCATCTGGATCGGTTATGCCTGGGCCGACGAACCCCGTAACCATGCGGCGGTCATGGTCGTCGGCGACGATAAAACCAAAGTCACCCAAACGGCCGAAAAACTGGCGGCGGCCATGTGGGCCGTCCGCGATCAATTCGATTTTGTAGCCCCCGTCGGTAAGCTGGAAGATGTGTTGGCCAAGGCCATTGTCAGCCAGAAAAAGCCGTTTTTTATCAGCGACACCGGCGATAACCCGACGGCCGGCGGTGCCGGTGACGTGACCTGGACGCTGACGCAGATTCTGGCACGTCCCGAATTTCAGAAGCCCGACGGACCTGCGCTGATTTACGCCTCCATTCCCGGACCGGAGTTTATTCAGAAAGCGAAAGCGGCCGGTGTCGGCGGACAGGTAGATGGTACAGCCGGAGCTAGTGTCGATGCCCGCTATGCCAAACCGGTCCGCCTGAAAGGTACGGTTGAGTCCATTGTCGAAGGCGACCGCGATGCGGAGGTTGAAGTCGTGGTGAAGGTCGGCAGCGTGCGGGTGATTGTTACCCGGAAACGCAAACCATACCACAAAGAGAACGATTTTACACGACTGGGACTGGCACCGCGCAAGGCCGATATTGTGGTGGTCAAAATCGGCTACCTCGAACCGGAGCTGTATGCCATGCAGAAAGACTGGATCATGGCCCTGACACCCGGCGGTGTTGATCAGGATTTATTCCGGCTCCCCTACAAACGCATCGAACGTCCGATGTTTCCGTTCGACAAAGACATGAAAACACCCGATCTGAACGCGAAGCTGGTGCCGTTGGCTGGCAGCAACTAAATCTCCCTAACTGATTACCGGCCCGCCGTAGTTGATACGGCGGGCTTTTTCATAATTACCACTCATCACATTACAGTAATTAATTATTGTTTTACAATAACTAATTACTATGTTTGCATAAACAACGAACATGATGCAACAAGTACGAACACTGGCTTCGGCCTTACTTTTCTTGTCGAGAGCGGCTGCCATCCCCTATCTGGCAACGGCTGCCTACTGCCTGATCTGCTTTATGTTTCCGGATACGCTGGTGCATCCGATTGATAAAGGCCGGTTTGTGATCAACTTCCCGTTTACGGACCAGCGCTTTCTGATCGGCGACGATTCAGGGTTTATGTATGTCTTCGAGCTGATTGCCTTTATCGCGCTCTACGGGCTTTTTTTCTGGCTGCTGGGCAATATTTTCCAGATTTTCCGGGAGCAGAAACTGTTCACAGAGCGGGGTGTGCGCCGGCTGAGAATCTTTTATCTGCTGAATTTCCTCTTGCCGCTGCCGTTTCTGATTTATCACGTGGCAAGTCAGTATGAAGTAGAAATTGTCGTTATTCTGACGGTTTTACACGCTGTTTTGGGGATATTTGCCTACTTCATGGCCGTAATTTTTAGCAGAGGCCTTCACTTGCAGGAAGAACAGGACTTAATTTTTTAACTATGCCGATTGTTGTAAATCTGGATGTCATGCTGGCCAAACGCAAAATGCAGTCAAAGGAACTGGCTGATATTCTGGACGTAACGCCGGCTAACCTCTCTATCCTGAAAACCGGAAAAGCCAAAGGTATCCGCTTCGACTCCCTCGCCGCTATCTGCAAAGCCCTGAACTGCCAGCCCGGCGACATTCTGGAGTTTGTGGATGAAGAGTAATGAGTGATTGAGCGACACGTTGACCTAATCATCTACACACCACTCAATGCCCTTAAAACTCTTTGTTTCTCTATGTGACTATGTGGTGAAAAAATAAATCGGTTTTGTAAAAAAATTGACAGCTGAACGGCTGCGGGGAATGCTATTGCCAACAATTACTGAACAACGATGAACACGTTACTTCTGCAGAACGTCTCGAAGACGTATGCTAACGGCACGAAAGCGCTGAATAACATCACATTAACCCTTACCAACGGTATGTTTGGCCTGCTGGGGCCGAACGGTGCCGGGAAGTCAACCCTAATGCGTACGCTGGCCGGCCTGCAACCACCGGACGCGGGACGTATATCCCTCAACGGTGTCGATCTGGTCGCTGATCCGTCATTTATTAAGCAGCAGCTTGGCTATCTGCCGCAGGATTTCGGTGTCTATCCCGGCTTGTCGGCCTACACCCTGCTCGATCACCTGGCCGTTCTGAAAGGCATCCGCGACCGCCGCCGCCGGAACGAACAGATTATGGCCTTGCTCGACAAAACGAACCTGTATGCACACCGCCACAAAGCTGTCAGCGCGTTTTCGGGCGGGATGCGGCAACGGTTCGGCATTGCCCAGGCCCTGCTCGGCGATCCGCAGGTGATCATTGTCGACGAACCAACCGCTGGTCTGGACCCCGAAGAGCGTAACCGTTTCAATAACCTGCTCTGCGAAATCGGGCAGCAGATTATCGTTATCCTGTCGACCCATCTGGTTGAGGACGTGCGTAACCTCTGCACCCACATGGCCATCATGCTGCATGGTTCGGTGATTGCGGCCGGTAATCCCGATGCGTTTGTGAGCGCTATTACCGGTAAAGTGTGGACAAAACCTGTTCAGACCAGCGAACTAGCTGTTTATCAGCAGACAGCCCGCGTTATTTCTACCCAGCTCCACGGCGGTAAGCCACACATCAGCGTCTATGCCGACCAGCAACCCGATGCCGGATTCGCGCCGAAAAATCCTGATTTAGAAGATGTTTACTTTATTCAGCTACACCAACCCAACCAGCATGTTTACTGATTTCCTCCGTTTCGAATGGCAATTTTTTGCCCGTAAAAAGAGTTTTCTGCTGTTGTTGGCTGCCTATCTCCTGCTTGGGGTTTTCATGGGTACCGGCGCCCGTTTTCCGTTTCCCGATACCTACGTCAACGGCACGTATGTGCTGACGTATAGCATCGGCCTGACCTCACTGCTGGCCATTTTCTCTACCACCTTACTGGGTGCCCAATCACTTTTCCGTGAACAGGATGCCCGTTTCGACGCCATTCTGTTTGCCACCCCGGTCCGCAAAATGCCGTACGTACTAAGCCGTTTCTCGGTAATTTGCGGCCTGACATTGGCAAGCTATGGTGTACTGCTGGCCGGGCTGTGGGCAGGGCATGCCCTGAACGCAGGCAGTACGGACAACATCGGCCCGTTCAGGAGCCTCAATTACCTGACACCCTTCGGGCTGCTCCTGCTGCCAAACATTGTTCTGTGCACGGCCCTTGCCTGCTGCATCGGGTTACTGACGCAGCAAAAGCTGCTGGTGTATGTTGCCGGCATTTTTCTGTATTTTCTGTACTGGGGCATTTCGTTTTACACCAACTCCCCGCTGATTGCCAACAGCGCGCCCGTCCCGCAGGCTACCCTGCACCGCGCAGCCCTGCTTGATCCGTTCGGGATTGCCGGTTTTCTGGCCCAGACGCAGCACTGGACGGCTTGGCAGCGAAACAATCAGCTGGTCAGCCTGACGGGAAACCTGCTGCTCAACCGGTTGGCAGTGCTGGGTCTTTCCGGGTTGTTGCTCATCATTGCCTACCATCGGTTCCGGTTTACGACCGATAACCAGCCCCGCTCCCGTCGCCGGGCGGCTGATGAACAACTACCGGTAACAACGAACTACCGGCCTGTATTACCCCGGCCGCATGGAATGAACTATAACCTGCATTGCCTCTGGCAGCTGTGGGTTACGGATACACGCGCCGTTGTGCGGAGCATTCCGTTCCTGCTGCTCACACCAGGATGGGTCGGTTTTCTGCTGATCGAAACCCTCAGCGATGTAGACGGCAGCAGCCGGTTACCCGAAAAAATTACCACTACCGGCCTCATGGTCAACAACATACTATCAGCATTTCCGATGATGGGACTGTTTGCCCTCCTGATCTTCGGCAGTGAGGTTTACTGGCGCAGCCACACTACCCGCTTTGATGCGCTTGAAAACAGCACACCGCTTTCCGGCAGTGTCCGACTGGCCGCCAGCTGGCTATCAACCAGCACGATTATCAGCATAGTACTGCTAATCAGTATCGGCACCGGCGTTAGCATCCAGCTGCTAAAAGGCAACGCCCCCATCTGCCACGGGCTTTATGCGTCGCTGTTCTATCTCATTGGTATGCCGCTGATGCTGAACGCCGGACTCGTTATCTGTTTGCAGGCGCTAATCAACCAACGGTATGCGGCGATGGCCGTTTCGGGTGTTCTATTGCTGATCTCGCATACAACCCTCGGAGCTGTTCTCGGCCTGCGGCATCCGTTGCTCCGGTTCGCAAACACGTTTCGGGGCCAGTACAGCGACATGGCGGGGTTTGGTCCGAACCTGACCGGTTTTGGCTATCATCTGGTGTTCTGGGCATTTATCACCCTCCTGCTGTTTACGCTTACACGGCTTTTTCGCGGCAGTTCACCCCGGACAATCACGTTTCGGGGCATGCTCCTGCCGGTTTGTCTGACAATGGCGTCACTCAGCATTGGCGTGTTTATTTTCCTGAATACCGACCACAAAAGCCGTAGCGAGCGGCTCGACTGGCAGCAGGCGTATGAACAAACGTATGGCTTTCTGAAAACCTACCCGCAGCCAACCCCTGTATCGGTTCAGACCACCATTGATCTGTATCCGGGTGAAGGCCGGTATACGGTCAGGGGCGCGTACCAGCTACAGAATAAAACCGGAAAACCAATTGATACCCTGTACCTGAATAGTAGTCAGGATATACATCTGGCGGGGATTCGCGTCACCGGCGGGCAGCAGATCCGGCAGGAAAATGCCTTTGGCTACACCATTTTCGGGCTGCGTAAATCCCTGATGCCCAATGATTCCGTACAGGTTACCTTCCGGTTTTCCTACAGCGATTCCGGCTTTAATGCACCGGCGGCATTCAACGCTATTGTCGCTAACGGGTCATTTATCCGGATCAGCCGGTATTTCCCGCAGCCAGGGTATCAATCCGGGAATGAGATTACCGACCCGGCCGAACGGAAGTCACGGCACTTGCCCCCTGTTACCCTGAAGCCACTCGACGCCCCGCCTGCAACCGACCATTCATTTATCCGCTACGATGCCCTGATTTCGACGGAGGCGCCGCAGACGGTCATCAGTCCGGGCGAGCTGCTCTCCCGCCGCACAACCGGCAACCGCACCTATTTCCATTACCGCAGTACCACCCCGATTCCGTTCCGGTTTGCCGTGGCCTCAGCGCGGTATGCCATCCGCAATATAAACGTTGGCAGCACAACCATTGAAGCCTGTTTTCATCCGGAACACAGCCGTAATATTGACCACCTGCTGCGGGTTGCCGCCACGAGTCTGGCCTATAATGTGAGTGCGTTCGGGCCGTCGCCGCATAAAACGGTCCGGTTTGCCGAAATTTCGGATGCAGCGCAGGGCTTTGCAGGTACTGCCTACCCCGGCAGTCTGTTTTGCCGCGAACATTATGGCTACCAGAATCTGCTGACCGGAGCGCCCGAACGCGACATCCTGACAGAGCTGGTAACCCATGAGCTTTCGCACCTGTGGTGGGGCAATGAACGGATCAGTCCCGATGAACGGGCGGGCAGCCCCCTCCTGACCGAAACGCTGGCCATGTATACCGAACTGATGCTGTATAAGCGCCTCTACGGCGAAGCCATTTTGCCGGCGCGGGTCGCTGTCCACAAGGACCTGTACCTGCAAAATCGCCATGCCATGCCGGAAGACCCGCTGGTCAGTCTGCACCCCGATAAGACCTATCTGTCGTACGACAAAGGGGCGGTAGTCATGTACCAGTTGTATAAACAGATGGGGGAAGTACGTCTGAATAAGGCGCTACGGCAATTTTATGCGGCCAATGCCTGGCCACACCGCCCGCCGACAGCCCGTGACTTGCTGGCTGCTTTTTATGCACAGGCTACTCCGGCTGACCGGGCTAAAATCCGCGAGCTGTTCACTGACATCGTCACCTATGACCTCCTGCTGACAAAGGCCACTGCCCGTCGCCGGCCCGACGGAACCTATGCGGTGGCACTTAGCGGGCAGGTAAACAAATACCGTGAAGACGGGTATGGACGAAGTAAACTGATTGCCTTTCGGGAACCGGTTGATGTCCTGCTTACCGGTACCGGCGGACAACAGCAGCGGTTTGTCCTCAGGCCTGCCGCCGGTAAGCTCCGCGCCGTTTTCCCCGTCCGCTTTGCCCCGAAAACGGCTGTTCTTGATCCCGACGGAAAACTGCTGAACCGACGTGAGGAAGATAAACGGATCGATCTAAGGCCGTAACAACTGAAAACCGCATCACCTCAACGACGCTAAAGACCGGTCTTTGGTCTGAAAATTAGTCAACTAATAACCTGTTTACGGTACATTCATTTTGGTAAAGTGTCGAAACTACTGTAGTTTACAGGCACCAAACCACAACATTATGAAACGCACCTTTCCACTCTTGATTGCCCTGAGCGTATGGTTAACCGGCTGCGCTGATTACGGGAATTTCTATTTTGTCCGCCATGAAGATCCCTTTACCCGTCAGGTATCTTCCTATAGTGTTGATGATTACAGCCCCGAATCGGTTCCGTCGGTGATACAGGCACGGCCGGAAGGGTCGCGGCGGATCATTCCGAACCATGTTACGGTCAGCAAAACGGAAGGCCGGCCCTACATGTTACAGATCATCCGCAATTACAGGGAGCAATACGACATGCCGGATTCGGCGCGAGTGCTGGTGCGGCTGGAGAACGGGCAGATACTGGATATGCCGGTTATGAGGGGCTGGCACACGCTGAATGGTGTGTTGCAGGTACAGGCCGAACTAACGCCAGGGCATCTTGACCTGCTCAGCAAGCACCTGATCGCTTACATCCGGATCAACCCTATCCGGATCAATGAAGAGCCTTTGGCCCCGTACAACGTCGAATACTGGCCGGCCCGCGCCCGCCGGTTTAATCAGGCGCTTCGGATGATGCTATCGGTAAAATAATGTACGCGGGAAGGTTGAATTTTGATTGTTAGTGTGATTACAGTATGGTAGTAAAAGCCCAGTGAAGCGTCTCCAGGTAATAAATCATCATGTTTGATACAAATCCGTACACTGCCACCTGAGTCAGGCGTTGCCCGTTCTAACCAATTGTCGTCATTGGGGTTAGCAAATAGTTGTTCGTTTTCCATCAACCAATCGGTCGTGTTATATTGTCTTTTGGCTTAGAAAGTACAGGTAGTTTATATTGGAATAGTTCTAAAAGTGACATGGTTGGATACACTTTTTTTTGCCACACTTTTGCCACACTTGCTATGACAATAAAAAGAAGCGCTGTAAGTACTTGACTTACAGCGCTTTGGGAATGTGGAGACGGAGGGAGTTGAACCCTCGTCCAGTCAAGGAACCCGTCGTGCTTTCTACATGCTTAGAAGCGATTGGATTGTCGGGCTTAAGGCTGGCTCGCGTCAGGCCGACCAGAAACCTTAGGTCTTAGGATCTTACCCGGTGTCAAGACCATTAGCCGGGCCAGCGCTGCGAGTCGATGCCTCCTGATCCAGCCAGCAGCACGTAGGCCGGGGAGACAATGGCTATGCTATCCGCTCGGGATTAAGCTGCCATGGCGTAGTTATACTCGCCAGTTATTGTTCGACGATTTGTTTAGACGGGAACTGTCGCCCACTCCCGGCATGCTTACACGCGACCTCTGCAAGCTGTCAATTCCGGTCGCCCCCAGATATGCGTGTACTATAGAAACGCAAACGTACTGAAAAAAGTTTGGTTTTTCACTATCCCAACCCGCCTCAAAACTCCCACCGGTAGTTCAGTACCGGCACCAGACCAAGCTGGTATTGCTGCACAACCTTGCCCTGCAACGCATCAAAATAGCTGTACGCGGCATTCTTCGCCCCCGTAGCATTCAGCAAATCAAGCGATAAGGTCCGGCTGTATTTCGGCTTGCTCTTCCGCCAGTAAACCCGCACATCGGCACGGAAATAATCCGGCAGACGGACATCAAAATCATTGCCTTTATATACGGTCCGGCCCGCATTCATTGAGCCAACCGCATCAATCGTGCGGTCCAGGTAGCCGCCCAGCTGTGTGATTTTGGCATTGACACCCCACGTACGGGTGCTGCCGTATTTCAGCCGCGTAAACTCCTTACCGCCGGTCAGGGCGAGCGTGTGCCGGCCGTTGAAACGCGTGTTCCGCCAGACGCCGTCGTTGGCCTGGTACTTCGAATCATACACCGATCCGGTCAGCAGCAGGTAATAGCCTTTGGTCAGGAACCGCTGATACGTCAGTTCCAGTCCCATATTCCGGCCTTTGCCGGTGTTGGCCAGCTGCTCAGGACGGGCCGCAAACTCGTTGATGTCGATAAAATTCAGGGCCGACGTCACACTGCCGGCATTTACCGAAACTGGCACCTTAAACAGATACTGGTAATAGACTTCCGCCTTCAGGGATGAGGTTTCGGTCAGCGCACGGGTATAGCCCGCCACGGCGTGATGGGCTTTGGTGAAGCCAAGGCCGGTATTACTGATCCCATTAACGGCGTCCAGCGGTGAGCCTTTGGCCGCAATGTAGGTCATGGGCTGCTGCGTCTGGCTGTGCAGACCGTACGCAAAAGTCAGCGTATTCACCGCATTGGGCGCAAAGCGGGCCGACAGCCGTGGCTCCAGCGACAGGCTTTTGCTGTTCAGGGTAAAGAGGTTGGCGTGCAGACCGGCATTAATCATCACCGCTTCGTTCGGCGTCCACTGATAGTTGGCGTAAGGCTGAATCAGCCATGCCTGTAAGACGCCCTCCTGCACCCGCCCCTGCCGTGGCGGCGGGGTAAATGCGGTCTGGCTCTGCCACAAACCGGCCGATCCGTACCAGCGTGTCAGGTACAGGCCTGTCTGTAACCGGCGCTGATCGGTAATCCGGCGCGTCAGGGCGGCATGAATGGTGGCGCGGCCATTGGTCGAGCGGTCGCGCACGTAGGCCGGCAGATTCACCGCCATCGCCTCTGCCGGCGACTGGAATCGGTTGTTGGTATTGGCCGATGCCACTGCGGATACTTTGATCGAATAGCGGTCATTCAGCGCGCGGCTGTAGGTCAGGCCGGTGGCCAGCATCCGTGAGCTGAAATAAATATTGTAGCGGTCCTTGTCGGCCAGTCGTTCGGCGGGGTCTTCAGGGGCTTTGAAATCGTTGCTGCTGTTGCCGGCCATCCCGAAAAAGGTCAGCGTCCCGCCTTTTTTCAGCGGTTGCGTCAGGTTAAACGACAAGTCCTGAAATTTGATAGTCTCGCCGCCGAAGGATACCCCCATCAGACCAAGCAGACCCGTAAATGAGTAGCGGTAGTTGACCAGGTAGGACGAGCCTCTGGTTTTATTGAGCGGCCCTTCAGCGGCCAGATCAAGGCCGATCAGCCCCGCCTGGGCCGTAAATTCGTGTTTCTCATTGTTGCCGGTCCGGAACCGCATGTCCAGAATACCGCCGATGGTGTTGCCGTATTCCGGCGAAAAAGCACCCGACAGAAAGCGCGTGGCTCCCAGCAGCTGGGCACTCAGGATATTTACCCCGCCCCCCGACGACGTGGGCCGGTCGCCGATGGTACCGGCGTTGCTGAGGTGATTCGGGTTTACGATCTCAACGCCTTCGAGCCGCCAGATGGTGCCGGCCGGCGAGTTGCCCCGCACCGACAGGTTATTGGCCTGATCGTTGGTATTGACCACGCCGGGGAAGGAGGTCGCCAGCCGTGCCGGGTCAAGGTATGTTGCGGCAAACCGCAGAATCTGCTCCGTCGAAATGGATTGAATGCTGCTGATAGTATTATCGGGGCGGTTCCCTTTCACTACCGTTTCGGCCAGGATTTCACTCCCTGGCTTCAGCCGGACATCAATGATCTGCTCCTTACCCGATTCGAGCAGAATTTCCTGAATAATCTGTGTTTCATACCCCACAAAACGGCAGGTAAGCTGGTAGCGCCCGACAGGCAGCTTCGGCATCCGGTAACTGCCGTCAGTTTCAGTCGTCAGGTTATACACCTGGGTGGCATCTTCGATCTGCAGGCCCGCACCGGGCAGCGGCTTTTCCGTATCAGCATCCAGCACATGCCCGCGGATAGTTTGGGTCGGATGGCTTGGTCCCAGCTGTGCCAGGGACGATGATGAAAGACCAACCAGCAAAATAAGAAAAATGTAAAGGTGTCGTACGATAGGCATTGCGGGATTGTGCAAACTTATTTTTTGTTAGTGAGTTAATTTGTCATTTCATCAGTCTGTGCAAAACAAGTACGCTTATGCCAACCATGAACACCCCGTTCGAAACCAACCTCTTCCGGCATTTGTCGCAATTCTTTGCTGATCACCACTATTTGTTACTGGCTGACCAAAAACAATTTCGCAAAATTACGCCTACAGGCTTTCAAAACGTCATTTTTTCTCCTTCTTTTTACCAGGATGAAATTTGGGTAGATATTTTGTTCGGTACCCGCAACCAGCAGATCGAACAGATTGCCCAACAGTTTCTGCGGAATACCCCGGAATTCCGCGACCATGCCAACACGACAATTGTTGCCCTCGGCAAATTCAGAGACACGCCTTATTTCCGCTACAAACTCAAACCGGATGAATCGACAGAAACACTTTGCCGCGACGTTGAATCGTTTTTCCGGAAGGATGGCTTTGCTTTTCTCGACAAACACGGGCGTATTGATGCCATCGACACGCTGCTGAACAGCCAGCCCGATCAGCCCTGCAAGTTTCTCTACAACCAGACGCATCGCTGTTATAAAGGACTCATTGCGGCACACCTCAACCACAATCCCCACTTCGACGGGCTGATTGACCGGTACCGGCTCGAATTGCAGCGACAGACACAGAACCCCCACGAACAGCTGCAGTTTGAACGCCTCATTGCCTATCTGTTGCATTATTCAGCCAATTAGTCTCCCTTCATCTGTTTTTGTAACTGCGAATAACTACCTCCGTCAGCATCGGTTTTGCGGCCCGTTTCCGGTCGATTTGTGGTTCTATTCCATCTATGAAAACACCCCGTTAGTATATTCTCACTATGCCACGTTTGTCTACGTCGGGGAATAAAGGATAACTTTCCGTTTAATTATTGGTGAAATAGTGTTTTCCGGCTTGTAAAACGCTCCGGCTACCGGCCTGAACAAAGCGTTGATTTTCCGGTTTAGCACTCAGTTAACGAATCGTTTCCAGCATAAACGTGAAAAGATGGACTGCTATAGGCCTTGTCGTTGTGATCGTCGGCGGGCTTTTTGTGTACAACAAGTATTTTAAGAAAGGATCAGAGAAAGGCCCCGAAGGGAAGGCAGCAGAAGGCGGAAAAGGCGGTGACGGAAAAGGAAAAGGCGGCCCCGGTGGCGGTGGACCTACATCTGTCAACGGCTTTATTGTTATCAAACAGGCCCTGAAGGAAGAAGTTGTAGCGACGGGCTCTCTGCTCGCGAACGAGCAGGTTGATATTTTTCCGGAAGTATCAGGCCGGATTACCCAGCTGAATATCCGCGAAGGACAACCGGTTGCCGCCGGTACGCTGCTGGTCAAACTCTATGACGCCGACCTGAAAGCCCAGCTACAGCGGTTATTGGTACAGGAAGAAAACGCCCGCCGGACCGAAGACCGGAACAAGCAGTTGCTGGCCCGCGGCGGTATCAGCCAGCAGGAATACGATATCGTTGTGACGAACCTCAAAAGTGCCCTTGCCGATATCGAAGTGGTTAAGGCAAACCTCCGCCGGACCGAAATCCGGGCACCGTTTTCGGGTGTCATCGGTCTGCGGAATGTCAGCTTAGGTGCCTATGTAACACCGAACACGCTGATCGCCCGCCTG
This sequence comes from Arsenicibacter sp. R0_47, assembly GCF_057652235.1. Lineage (NCBI taxonomy): Bacteria > Pseudomonadati > Bacteroidota > Cytophagia > Cytophagales > Spirosomataceae > Arsenicibacter > Arsenicibacter sp. R0_47. The sequence goes on from NZ_JBYFCJ010000038.1 coordinate 29,777, forward strand.
CAGCAGACCTCTTCGCTGAAACTTGATTTCTCGGTTCCCGAAAAATACGGGGTGTCGATTCGTCAGGGCAGCGACGTGCGGTTTACAGTCGATGCCTACAGCAAACCGTTTTCCGGTCAGGTGTATGCGCTCGAGCCGTCTGTCGAAGAAGCGACCCGTAACCTCCGCATCCGCGCCCGCGTAAATAATACCGGCGCTCAGCTGCGTCCGGGCTCGTTTGCCAAGGTAACACTGACCATTCAGAACGAAAGCGGCATGATTGTGCCGACTCAGGCCGTCATTCCGCAAACCCGCAGTAAGCAGGTGGTACTGGTGAAAAACGGTAAGGCCGTATTTAAAGACGTAACCACCGGCATCCGCTCGGCCAGTACAATCCAGATTTTATCGGGTATTCAGGTCGGTGATACGGTGGCAACCACCGGCTTGCTGTTCCTCAAACCGGACGGTGATGTGAAGGTCAGCCGTGTGGTAACCCTGCAAAGTATCAAACCGATTGAACAGCCCGGCAGCGCAAAACCGTCGCAACCGGACAGTGTACCGGCCGCCGATACAAAACAGGCAAAGCTTTAGGGCGTAAGCGGACAGAAAACTGCCGCTATTGACAACGTAGATCAACTAAGTTATGAGTCTTTCCTCACTAAGTCTGAACCGGCCGGTCTTCGCGATGGTGATGTCAATCGTCATCGTTCTGTTCGGTGTCATTGGCTTTACGTTCCTGGGCGTCCGGGAGTATCCGGCCATTGATCCGCCGATTATTTCCGTCCGGACAAGCTATACGGGGGCCAACCCCGAAATCATTGAATCCCAGATTACGGAGCCGATTGAAAAATCGCTCAACAGTATTGAAGGGATCCGTAATATCTCGTCGCAAAGTTCGCTGGGGGTTAGTTCAATCACCGTCGAATTCGAACTCGGTGCTGACCTTGAGCGGGCCGCCAACGACGTACGGGATAAGGTATCACAGGCGCAGCGTCAGCTTCCGCAGGACATTGATGCCCCGCCTGTCGTCACCAAGGCCGATGCCAACTCCGACCCTATCGTGTTTATGCCGGTGCAAAGTACGAGCCGCAACATTATGCAGCTGTCCGACTACGCCGAAAACGTGTTGCAGGAACGGTTGCAGACCATTCCGGGCGTTAGCCAGGTAAACATTTACGGGCAGAAACGCTTTGCCATGCGTCTGTGGATTGATCCGCTGAAACTGGCCGCCTACAATATGACGATTCAGGATATTGAACAGGCGTTGTCGCGGCAGAACGTAGAGTTGCCAAGCGGTAAAATCTACGGCAACAATACCGAACTGACCGTTAAGTCGGTCGGCCGGCTGCTGACCGAAGACGATTTCAATAACCTGATTGTCCGCCAGACGTCGGGTCAGATCGTCCGCTTTAAGGATATCGGGAATGCCATTCTGGGGCCGGAAAACGAAGAGACCCAGTCGAAGCAAAACGGGATACAGGGGGTAATTCTGGTGCTTATTCCGCAACCGGGTGCCAACTACGTTGATATTGCCAACGAGTTCTACAAGCGGTATGAGCAGCTCAAAAAAGAACTGCCCGACGATATTCAGGTGAGTATCGGGATTGACCGCAGTACGTTTATCCGGAAAGCCATCGAAGAAGTGGGCGAAACCCTGCTGCTTTCGTTTGTGCTCGTGGTACTGGTTATTTACTTCTTCTTCCGTGACTGGCTGATTGCGTTCCGACCGCTCATTGACATTCCGGTGTCGCTCATCGGTGCGTTTTTCATCATGTACATTGCCGACTTCAGTATCAACGTGTTAACACTGTTAGGTATCGTACTGGCAACGGGTCTGGTGGTGGATGACGGTATTGTGGTGACGGAGAATATCTTCAAGAAAATTGAGCAGGGCATGGACACCGAACAGGCGGCTAAGGAAGGCTCGGATGAGATCTTCTTCGCCGTTATTGCCACGTCGATTACGCTGGCGGTGGTGTTCCTGCCGATCATCTTCCTGCAAGGGTTCGTGGGCCGTCTGTTCCGCGAATTCGGTATTGTCGTTGCCGGTGCGGTATTGATTTCGGCTTTCGTTTCCCTGACCCTGACACCGGTTCTGAGCGTGAAGCTGACCAGCAAAAACCACGGTAAAGATTCATGGTTTTACAAGAAAACCGAGCCGTTCTTCCAATGGCTGGACAGCAGCTACCGGAGTTCTCTGAGCAGTTTCATGAAATCGCGGGGCTGGTCACTGGCGATGATCGGGGTTTGTATTGCGATCATTGTCGGTGTCGGCGGCATGCTGAAATCCGAGCTGGCACCGCTGGAAGACCGTGGTCGTCTGCGGGTGCCGATTACGGCTCCGGAAGGAACAAGTTTTGACGCCATGGCCAACATCACCGAACGCGTTACCCAGCTGGTTCTCGACTCGATTCCGGAAACAAAGCTGACCTTCAGTGTGGTGGCGCCGGGCTTCTCGGGCGGCGGCGCGGTAAACTCCGGCTTTATTTTCATTAACATGTCGGAGCCATCCGAGCGTAAACGGTCCCAGCAGCAGATTGCCGACTTCCTGACGGCCAACCTGCGGAAGATCAGTGATGCCCGGATGTTCCCGACTCAGGAACAAACCATTCAGGTGGGCCGCGGTGGTGGTCAGCCGGTTCAGTTTGTCCTCCAGAACCTGAATTTTGAAAAACTACGGGAAAAACTGCCGGTATTTATGGATGAAGTCCGGAAAGATCCGACGTTCCAGAACCCCGACGTTGACCTCAAATTCAACAAGCCTGAATTAAATATTACGATTGACCGGGAGAAAGCCACCAGTCTGGGTCTTTCGGTCCTCGACGTGTCGAATACACTTCAGTTAGCACTCAGTAACCGCCGTCTGGCTTACTTCCTCATGAACGGGAAGCAATATCAGGTGGTAGGTCAGGTAGACCGCGCCAACCGCGACGAACCGGTCGATCTGGCGGCATTCTACGTCCGGAACAATCAGGGGCAGCTGATTCAGCTCGACAACCTGGTGAAGTTTCAGGAAGTCAGTTCACCGCCGCAGGTTTATCACTACAACCGGTTTAAATCGGCGACGATCTCAGCCGGTCTGGCCCCCGGCAAAACCATCGGCGACGGGGTAGCAGCCATGCAGGCCATTGCTGCCCGGACCCTCGACGATACGTTCCAGACGGCGCTTTCGGGCCCGTCGCGTGACTATGCCGAAAGCTCATCGAACACGTTGTTTGCCTTCGGCCTCGCGCTCATTCTGGTTTACCTCATTCTGGCGGCGCAGTTTGACAGCTTTGTCGATCCGTTTATCATCATGATTACGGTGCCGCTGGCGATTGCCGGTGCGGTGCTGTCGCTGTGGTTATTCGGGCAGACGCTGAACATCTTCAGCCAGATCGGTATCATCATGCTGGTGGGTCTGGTTACCAAAAACGGTATCCTCATCGTGGAGTTTGCCAACGAACAGCGCAAGGAAGGCAGGAACAAGTACGATGCCGCCGTAGAAGCGGCAGCCATGCGTCTGCGTCCGATTCTGATGACAACCCTCGTGGCGGCTTTTGGTGCCCTGCCGCTTGCCCTTGCTCTGGGTGCGGCTTCTAAAAGCCGGATGCCGCTCGGTATTGTGATCGTGGGCGGGCTGTTGTTCTCCCTGGTGCTGACGCTCTACGTCGTTCCGGCGATTTATACGTACATGACGCGTCGTAAAGACGAAATTCATCCGGCCGATGCCAAACGGCCGCTTCCGCAGCCGGCCGGCCGCTCAACCGGCGATTCGGAAGATCCAAAACAAATGGAAGTCCGGCTGGACCATTAATTCCGGCCGGTAAACGGAAGAAAAGGGCGAACTGATCAGTCGGTTCGCCCTTTTCGTTATCAGAATCCCTACCTTTGCAGCTAGATTGTTAACATACATACATTACTTTGAAACTCTGGCAAAAAGAAGGATTCGGGGCTGAACCGTCCGAAGCAGCCGCCAAAATTGACCGGTTTACCGTTGGCCGGGACCGCGAACTGGACGTTTACCTCGCCCCGTTCGACGTATTGGGGAACCTCGCCCATGCGACCATGCTCGAAACCATTGGTCTGCTGACGGCCGATGACCTGACCCAACTGCGGGCAGAACTGAAAACGATCTACGCCGACATCGAAGCAGGCAACTTTACCATCGAAGACGGCATTGAAGACGTGCACTCGCAGGTAGAGCTGATGCTGACCCGCAAGCTGGGGGATGTTGGCAAGAAAATTCACAGCGGCCGGTCGCGTAATGATCAGGTCCTCGTTGACCTGAAACTATATACCCGCGCACAGCTCTGGACGGTTGCCGAAGCCACCCGCCTGGTATTCGATCAGCTGATTGCGCGGTCGGAGCAGCACAAAAACGACCTGTTGCCAGGCTATACCCACCTGCAGATTGCCATGCCATCGTCGTTCGGGTTATGGTTCGGGGCCTATGCCGAAGCCCTCGCCGACGACATGCTGACACTCCAGATGGCGTTCCGGCTGGCCAACCGCAATCCGCTGGGTTCCGGGGCGGGCTATGGGTCCTCGTTCCCGCTCAACCGGACACTGACCACCCAGCTGCTTGGCTTTGAGGGCATGCACGTCAATGTGGTCTACGCCCAGATGAGCCGCGGTAAAACCGAGCAAACTGCCCTGAATGCCATTGCCGCCATTGCTGCTACGGTTTCCCGGCTGGCGATGGACATCTGCCTGTATAACAGCCAGAATTTCGGGTTCCTGACCCTGCCCGATGCCCTGACAACGGGGTCGAGCATCATGCCGCACAAGAAAAATCCGGATGTCGCCGAGCTGCTGCGGGCCAAAAGCAACCGCCTGAAAGCCCTGCCGATGGAGATCACCATGGTGATGAGTAACCTGCCCTCGGGCTATCACCGCGACATGCAGATTCTGAAAGAAGTGCTGATGCCGGCCTTCGATGAGATACTGGACTGCCTGCAGATTCTGGCTTTTACGCTCGAAAACATTCAGGTAAAACCAAACCTGCTGGCCGACGAAAAATATGACCTGCTGTTCAGTGTAGAACGGGTCAACGAACTGGTGTTGCAGGGTGTACCGTTCCGCGAGGCCTACCGGATTGTCGGAAAAGAAATTAATGAAGGTTCCTATAAAGCCTCCCGCGAGCTGAAGCATTCGCACGAGGGCAGCATCGGCAACTTAGGGAATGACCTGATTGTCGAGCAGATGGATACGGCTATGGCTGGTTTCGGTATGGACCGGATCAGTCAGGCAACGGCAGCGCTGCTGGCGTAAGTCAATTTCGGGATGACGGCTTTAACCTTCCAGGAAGTTCAAAACTTCCTGGAAGGTTAAAGCCGTCATCCCGAAACCAAAAAAGTAAAGCCCGGTCATCGACCGGGCTTTATCTTATTCTCCATGTAAGCCTCAACCTATAAGAGCAGATTACTGAGAATGATGAGCACGTGCAGCGTCAGGCTAAACCCGAAGGCCGGCACGATGTATTTCACTGGCAAGGCTCCCAGGATCGGTACCAGTACCGTCAGGAAACCAAGCATCGACGCCAGGAACTGCCAGTCGCCACCGCCAAGGTAGGACATCGACAGCAGAAGAGCAGGCGATAAAATGCAACCCTGAATCATCATCGCGGTTGCCGCCCAGCCTGTACGTGTGAACTCTGCTTTCTCAATAAATGTATGATATTTTGCCATGAAACCGGTTTCGGTTTCGTGAGCATATGATGTTGTCGTTTGGGTAATCATGGCCGTACTGTGTTGTCTTGTGATGAAGCAAAAGTACAGCACCGGCAGGGCCATATATATGACTACCCTCATACATCGGTATGATTGCGCTATTCGACGCGGTAGGCCACCAGCTTATTTTTCAGAAACGTCGGCACAATGATCAGTTTCTCTTTGGCGACGTATTCAATATCGGCGCAGTTGCCTTTCTGTTCGCGGGTATCCAGCAATTGCTCCTTATTGCCTTCCGCAGTTACGAAGAAAATCTGTCCGCTCCAGTCTGAGACAAAATAGTCTTTTCCATCCGTCACGATCCCATCGGTATTCGCCATACCATCGGCAATGGTCATGAAGGTTTTGGTCTCCGTGTCCAGTACCCGCAGGGCCCCGATCTTTGTTGACCCGACCATCAGCCGGTTCTTTTTCACGGCCAGCAAGCCGTTTGGCCGGTTCAGTTCTTCGCCCTGCATCCAGACCTCCCACTTGCCGTCTTTCAGGCGGTAGATTTTGTCGAAGCGGTTGTCGGAGACATATACCGTTCCGTCGTTTGTTATGGTCACATCGTTCAGGAACGCGTTTTTCGGATCGGGCGCATCCCACGTCTTCTCGGCCTGACCGGTTTCCAGGTTGATGGCCACGAGCCGGTAGATATCGGTAACATACAGCATGTTTTTGTAGATACCCATGCCTTTCGGTGCGTTAAGCCCCGATGTCCAGCGGAGGTTCTGGATCTTACCATCCAGCGATACTTTTGAGATGAAACCGCTGCCATCCAGGGCATCAGCTTTGCCGTCGATGTTGGCTACGTACAGGATTTTGCTGCGTTTGTCGTAGAGTACGGACTCCGGAACCCGAAGCGTAGTATCTGTTTCCCAGACTTTTACCAGTTTTTTGGGCTTTGGCTTTGCTTCGGCCATGAGACAGGCCATGCCCATCAGGGTCCACAAGATGAGGTATTTTGTTCGCATTTTTTGTACTGCTTAGTTTTCCGCAAAACAAGCAGAGATTAAAAATGCTTGCAAATTATCTGTGCGAATGTTAGTTAATTAACCGGGATCAGAGGGTAGTTTATCATTATTCGAAGATGGAGACAACAGGCACAAAAAACTGGCAAACAATTTGATAATGAGAATGTTCAATGCGTGATAAAAAACTTAGTCAACTCATGAACTCTCAACACAATGTACTGGTTTCCGCACCCTTAGCTACGCGGGAACTCAAACAAAGCATCCGGGACATGATCCGGCTCCAAACCAATTATCAACTTTCTGACGAGCTATTCTGGGAGGTCTTTAACACCCGCGTCCTGCTGAATCAGGACGTGAATGTCGATGCCTTCATCCGCGAACTTCAGCACTCATCTCCGCATGGTCAAGCTTAATCCGGTACGGTACGAAAAAGCGCTATCCCCCCGGGTTAGCGCTTTTTTGATTTTTATATATCCCGTAAGCGTGCACTTACCAATCGTATTTCCAATACTTTTTATATAAATTCCCGTCTCTTCGGCCACGCCATACTACTATTAAAATTGTAAGCTTATAACTAACAAAATAACTGGTATACAGACGCTTACAGCTATCCTGACATAACTACCTGATCTGCAATCTATTATTTATCAGGCCACGAATCCTTTTTTTTCATAATTCTATATGTGTATTTGTTGCAAATCATCAAAAGTAGTAACACTTTTAGGACATATTTAACCAAAAGGTAAATTATTGCCTTTTGGTTATTTCACACATACCAATTAACAAAAACAAATTCTATACACTACGCTTATGACTAACGATTACAGGTTGCGCGATTACTTCCGTTCGTTGATAGCTGTATGTTTTATGCTATGCCTTGCGCACATGGTCAATGCACAGAGTTTTCCATCATCCCTTACCGTTTCGGGGGCGTGTCTCACCGGAACATTTTCCCTTTCTTATTCCGGAATGTCGCAAGATGATCCGACAAAGCCAATTTATGACGGGAACGTAACCACTCAAGACCTCGGGTTAACACAAATGAGTTTTGTATTCGACAAAACAGAAAATAAGTGGTTTGTCTACTTTGGCGGGGCAGTACCGGCGTTTTATAATAAGTCAACGTCTAACCAGGTTCCCCTGACCGGCTGGATTGCAGATGCCAGTCAGTATTCCTGCACCGGTTCTTCCCCGTTTTGCGTAAACAACACCTGTCCAGGCATTTCCATTTTCCCTGCCTCCCCGAACTACACCGAAGGACAAAGCGTAACCGTTACCGTAACAAACTTAGGAGAAAACACCAGCTATGGCTTTGATATAGACGGAGATGGTGGCTATAGCAATCAGGACTTCGGCCCTTCGGGTAACCAGCTGGCACTGGGATCAGGTGTAACCAGTGGTACAATCGTTGCTACGTTTGAATCGGGTTCTGCCGGAAACAACCGAAAAATTAACGTATTCATTTTAAACGGAACTTCGACAATCGTCAGCACCACTCCATTTACCATTCTGCCTCCGGCAGGCATTGCGCTTGTAACGAAAGCATCAAAAGCTTCTGTCTGCATAAATAGCTCGGCCACGCTTTCCGTAACGGCGACGGGCGGATCAACACCATATACCTATCTCTGGAATGCCCCCTCCGGCGCATCCATTAGTGGCGCTAATAATACCAGCACTATCACTGTGAATGCCCTGACGTCGGGGCTCAAAACCTTCACGGTCACCGTTACGGGCTCGGGCGGCAGCCCGGTCAGCACCAGTACTGTCAGCTTCAATGTGGATAATCCAACCGCCAGTATTTCGCCGAACACAAACCTCACCTTTTGCGAAGGCAGCAGCCTGACGCTTACTGCGTCGGGTGGCGGCACCTATCAATGGGAAACAGGTGATACGAGTGCCTCAATCATTGTCAGTATAAGTCAACCCTACTCCTTAACGATTACGACGCCTACAGGCTGTACAGCAACCGCCACCGTGAACGTCACCCGGTACAACCGGCCAACGGCTACGGTTTCGGCCTTGCCCAGCCTGACCGTCTGCGAGGGTCAGAGTGTTACGCTGACTGCCACTATCGGAGGGACACCGGCGCGGATTGCTACGACAAAAGCCCCACCGCCTGTTTCCTACAGCTGGACGACGGGCAGCAATACAGCCTCAACCATTTTTACACCAACGAGCAATTCGGTCATCAGCCTGACGGTCAACGATGGGGTTTGTACGTCGCTGCCGATCAATACCAGCCTCACCGTAAAATCAGTCTCGTCCGTCAGCATTACGGCGGCTCCCTCAGCTACGATTACCTGTGGTCAGCCGAGCGTCACGCTGACCGCCAGCGGCAGCAGCGGCTATACCTGGAATGACAACTCAACGGCGGCCACCCGCGTGGTTAGTGTTTCGGGCGTATATTCGGTGATCGCTACCGGAAACGGCTGTTCGACCACGGCAACAACCACTGTTTACGGAAATACGCTTACCCCTACAATTACCATCAGCCCGTATGCATCGCCTGCACTGACCGTCTGTGCCGGCAATACCCTTACCCTAACGGCCAGCGGCGTGGGTGCAGGCGGGTCTTACCGCTGGAGTACAGGAGAAACAACCGCCGCCATCAGCGTCAGCCTAACCAATACCTATTCTGTTACCGGCACAACGGCATCCAGCTGTAGTGCTGTTACATCAGTATATTTCGATGCCCGCAGTTTGCCCACGGCCAGTATCTCTGCCTTACCAGCTCTGACCGTCTGCGCCGGTAAAAGTGTTACCCTGACGGCAACTGGCCTGCCGGGCGGATTGTCGCCACGGGTAGCTACCACTTTTGCCGCACCATCCTTACTATTCAACTGGTCGACGGGCAGCACCGGCGAAACAACAATTTTCACCCCGACCAGTAGTACGGTGATTAGCCTGACCGTCAATGACGGTACCTGTACCGGAACAACTACCGCCACCATTTCGGCTAAGGACTCGCCGACCGTCTCGGTTGGTGCATCAGCGACCGTATTATCCGGGGGACAAAGCGCTACCCTGACCGCTTCTGGAGCCGATAGCTATACGTGGAGTACGAGTTCGACAGCAAACCCGATCACCGTTTCGCCGGTTTCGACGACGGTCTATTCGGTGACTGGAACCCGGAATGGTTGTGTAGGTGTAGCAACGCAGCCACTTTCGGTAAGCTGTGCAGACCCGATTGCAAAAGCTATTTCAGCAACGGTGGTAACCGTGTTAGGACCAGGCAACTGCTCGGTCAATATTCAGGGGCAGGGAACGGGCAGTTCATTTGTCATTACTGGTCCTGATAACTATGTATTCAGTACGGTTTACCGTCGCACAGGCACCTATTCCTTCGCTGCTTCCGGTATCAAACAGCCAGGGACTTATACTTTTACGGCCAGCGCCACCAATGCCTGCGGGAAAACCAGTACCGATATCATAACCTATGTGGTTACGGGGACGGCTTGTCCGTAAATAAAAGACCTTCCTGGAAGGTCTAAACTTCCAGGAAGGTCTTTTATCCGCATTTTTCACAACCGCACCGACAGCAGTTCTTTCGACCGCAGATAAACGTAGGTCACGACCACCAGCGTCAGGCAACCGCCCAGCACGACCGATGGCACTGCCCCCATGGCACTCGCCAGCAGGCCCGACTCAAACGCGCCGATCTCGTTGGACGAACTTACAAAAATGCCGTTTACGGCCGCTACCCGGCCCCGCAGGTGATCGGGCGGAAAGATCTGTAGAATCGTCTGCCGGATGATCACACTCACACTATCGAACGCACCCGTCAGCGCCAGCATCAATAACGACAGGTAGAAGTTGGTCGACATGGCAAAAATCAACGTAGAAAGTCCGAAGCCCAGCACCGCCAGCAGCATGTTCCGCCAGGCATTGTTGATGGGTGGGAAACGGGTCATGAAGATCATTGTCAGCACCGCCCCGACCGACGGTGCGGCCCGCAGGAAACCCAGCCCTTCGGCGCCGACCTTCAGAATATCTTCGGCAAACACCGGCAGAATGGCGACTACCCCACCGAACAAAACCGCTGCCAGATCGAGCGAAATGGAATAAAATACGATCTTGGTTTTAAACACAAAGTCAAATCCTTCTTTCAGGCTCTCCCACAAACTGACCGATGCGCCATCCACCGGTGTCGGCACAGGCTTTGATTTGATCATCGACAGCAGGATGTAGCAGACCACAAACAGGGCGATGATGACAATCAGCGTATGGTCGAGGCCCAGCCAGTTGTACAGAAAACCGGCGATGCCCGGGCCAATGATGGCCCCCGCCTGCCAGAACGAACTGCTCCAGGTCGATGAGTTAGGGTAAAGTTCGCGGGGAACCAAGAACGGTTTCAGCGATGAGCTGGCCGGCGAATAAAAGCCTTTGGCGGCTCCGATCAGCATCAGCACCCCGTAAATAATGCCCAGCTGCGCGGTCTGACTCATCTGCCCGACCACCGACGGCTGAAATACTAGGTACAGAATGACCGATCCCAGCATGATCACCAGAAGGCTTTGTTGCAGAATCCGGCGTTTGTTGCGCCGGTCGGCGAGGTGACCGCCAAAGAGCGAGATTGCAATAAACGGCACCGCTTCGGCCAGCCCGACGAGGCCGAGCGCAAGCGGTTCGTGCGTAAGTTTATACAGTTCGTAACCCAGAATCACCTCCTGCATCAGCAAGGTAGCGGTGATGAGAAAACTGTTGGCCACAAAAAAACGGAAATCGGGTATTCGTAACGCAGCGTAGGGGTCAGCCATTCCAGAGAAGCCGGCAGTCCGGCAGTAAATTGCAGATAAACCAGGGCACCTGAATCGTCAGGGGTTATTTAGTCAACAATTCTGCGTTCGCTCAGTTCCGTTTAGCGGTATTTTTTAGGGTTGTGAAATTTGGTTGGCACGTGCATCATCTATGTAAAAACCCATATGCCGAAAATTACCCTGCTTCTCTTTTCACTAATTTGTCTTAACAGCTGTCAACACGCTTTCCGGACCGGCAAACCGGTGAATCCTTCGGCAACAGTTCTTCTCTTTCCTGTGTATGTTCAGATAAAGCAACATAACCCGCAACAACAGGAAACAACTGTTGACACAACTCTTTCTCAGCAAAAAGAACTATTGTTCAATCAATTAACAGAAAGAACATTAACCGCCCGATACAAAACAATACTTGCGAAACCTGACCCGGCTACCCGTGATTCGCTATGGTCAGAGTTGTTTACGGTGTTCGGAGCCATCGATAAACAAGGGCACATCCGTGGCATTCCCCTGCCCTCTGCCGTGAAGAAGCTGCTGAACCAGTCTGATGCCGATGTTGCTTTCGGCCTGGTTCATCTTGGCACAACCGGCCCGGATCAGACAGGCTATCTAATCAATACCAGTGTTGTATTCGACCGGAAAACGGATTCAGTTATCCGGTACGGTTCCAATGTGCTGGAGAAACAATACCCGAAAAGCGATAGTGTCCTTATCCGGCTGACGGAGCAACTCATTAACCGGCAAATGAAGTAGTCAGATGTCAAAGACTCAGCAGCTGCACCTCGACGCGGCGGTTCTTTTCCTTGTTTGTTTCGTCATCGTTCGGCGCGGCGGCCTTGTCGGGGCCTTTCCAGATAACCTCCATCTGCTGCTCCGGAATGCCCTTCATGCGCAGGTAACCGGCCACAATTTTGGCCCGGTACTCCGACAGCACCATGTTCGGCTGACGCGGACCAACGTTGTCGGTATAGCCCGTAATCCGGATTTTCCAGTCAGGGTGTTTTTGCAGGGAACCGGCAATAACGTCCAGCGGTGGTTTGTTGTCGGCCCGTAAGTCGTAGCTGCTCTGGTCAAAATAGATCACCTGAACGTCGGTTGGCGGGGGCGTCTTTTCCTCGACTTCCGGCTTCCGGTACACCATCCCTTTCACCGCCAGGGCTTTAAAATTAACGCCCGGCCCGACTATAAAACGTTCCTGAAACAACAGAAAACCATCGGCGGTACAGGCAGCAATGGTATATTCCCCGGGACGGGCATCGCGCAGCAGAAAGCTGGACGCTCCCTTAAACTGCTTCGACGTAAATTTAGTGACGTGCGACAGCTCTTTGCCGTACTGGAGTTCGTAGGTAATATTGGTTGTATCCTTCCGGTGGAATCCCATGTACAACTGGTTCGTCGGTCTGACGGCTGTGGTATCTTTCGACCGCATCGGAATGATCATGTTAAACACATACTCGGGATCGATGACGCCGACAAAATGCACCGGTATCGTCATGGTATGATAGCCTTTTGCGTCAAAAATAAGGGTGTTTGCACTGGATGGCACCCTGAAATCGAAGCGGCCTTTTTCATTGCTTTCGCCGAGTTTTGTGCGTTTTTTTCCTTCGCCAAACGATACTTTTACCGGCAGATCGGCACCGGAACCGGCATTATAGCTGCTTCCATTCACGCGTACCTGTTTAACGGTTTGTGCCTCTACAGGCGATAGAATGGTCCACAAAGCGCTGATCAGTACGGTAATTGTTGCATTATTTATCATCAATACACCCAAATTTGTTGAGTAAGCCGCAAAATTACGGATTTATTCTGCTGTCACAGCCGGAATGTTTTTTGACAGGATTACAGGATTTCCATGTTACACAATACATCCTGTTAATCCTGTAATCCTGTCCATGTATTTTTCAGATAGGATTCCTATGATTACATATTACATCCTGTCAATCCTGTCCATGTATTTTTCAGACAGGGTTCCTATGATTACATGTCACATCCTGTTAATCCTGTAATCCTGTCAAAATTATCAGTGATCGGGTAACCACGTGGGGTAATCAGGGCAACCACGTGGGGTTGCCCCTACGGGGTAACGGTAAATCGGGGCGGTGATTGCCTTTTTCCTGTCAAACGGGCTACCCGTCCCGATTCCTGATCCTGACGCCTATGACCTGGCAACAATCCATTGACCCTCTCAATTCCATCGGCCTGTCGTTGCTCGTGGCCTCCATCCCGATTCTGTTTATTTTCTGGGCGCTGATCATCCGCAAAATGAAGGGCTATCAGGCCAGCCTCATCGCTACCGCCATTGCCCTGATCATCGCCTTGACGGTCTATGGCATGCCGGTGAAACTCGCCTTGCTGTCGGTCAGTCACGGTGCCCTGTACGGCCTCTTCCCAATTTGCTGGCTCGTGATCATGGCCGTTTTTCTGTTTAACCTCACCGTCCGAAGCGGTCAGTTTGAGATCATTAAATATGTAATGGGCACTATTACCGACGACCGGCGGTTACAGGCCTTACTCATTGCCTTTTCCTTTGGTTCATTTCTGGAAGGAACGGCCGGTTTCGGGGCGCCGGTCGCCATTACCGCCGCTATGCTGGTGGGCCTTGGCTTCAATCCACTCTATGCCTCGGGTATCTGCCTGATTGCCAATACCGCGCCGGTGGCCTTCGGCTCCATCGGTATCCCCATTACGGTGGCCTCGCAGGTGTCGGGCATTCCCGAACTGGCAATTTCGCAGATGGTCGGACGTACCTTGCCCCTGCTCTCTGTCTTCCTGCCGTTCTACCTCGTGTCCATCATTTCGGGCGTCAGCAAAGCGCGTGAGGTGATGCCGGCGCTCGTGGTGTCGGGCTTGTCCTTTGCCCTGCTGCAATACCTGTCGTCGAATTTTCTGGGGCCATCACTGCCCGACGTCATCGGTGGACTGGGATCAATTGTCTGCCTGATGGTGCTGCTGCGCTTCTGGAAACCGAAGCAGGTCTGGCGGTTTGCCAACGAACCGGCGGCGGTTGTTCAGCCGGCCGGACTGTATTCGACGGGGCAGATTATCCGGGCCTGGTCGCCGTTTGTGGTGCTTACCCTGCTGATCATTGCCTGGGGGTTGCAACCCGTTAAAGACGCACTCAATGCCACCGGTATGCTTCAGTTTGAGTTTCCGGGCCTGCACAATGCCATTCTGAACCAGAGCGGGATGCCCGTTGCGAAAATTTTCAAATTCAACTACCTGTCGGCGGCAGGCACCGCTATTCTGCTGGCCGGTCTGTTGTCGGTTCCGCTCGTGGGCCTCAGCCCGCGTGAAGGTGCGCAGGTGTTTGCCGGTACGCTGAAACAGCTGCGTTTCCCGATCCTGACCGTTGCCTCGGTGCTGGCGTTTGCCTATGTGCTGAACGATTCGGGCATGACCCTCACCCTCGCTGATGTACTGGCCAACACCGACCTGCTGTTCCCGTTTTTTGCGCCCGTGCTGGGTTGGCTGGGCGTTTTTATTACCGGTTCGGATACATCGGCCAACGCCCTGTTCAGTAAGTTACAGTTCGCCACCGCCCAAACCATCGGCGTTGATCCGGTCGTAACGGTCGGGGCCAATGTATCGGGCGGGGTTGTGGGTAAGATGATTTCGCCCCAGTCGATTGCCGTGGCCGCCGCAGCCGGTGATCTCGTCGGGCAGGAAGCGCAGCTGTTCCGGTTCACCGTCAAACACAGCTTTATCATGCTCGGATTCATTTCCGTTCTCACACTCGCCCAGGCTTATGTGATCAAATGGATTATTCCGAACTACGTGTTGCTCATTAAGTTGCTTATCCCATAGAAAACAAAATGCATATTCTGATTGCCCCGAATGCGTTTAAACACAGCCTGGACGCCACCGCCGCCGCCCGTGCCATCGAAACCGGCTTTCTGGCCAGCAAACTGGACTGCCGCTGCACCTGCTTCCCGATTGGCGACGGCGGCAACGGCACCGGCGACCTGATCATCCACCACCTGAACGGTGAACGCATTCAGGTTGATGTACAGGATCCGCTTGGCCGGCCCGTCCGGGCATCGTTCGGGTTGGTCAACGGCGGGAAGTCGGCGGTGGTCGAGATGGCTAATGCCTCGGGGCTTCACCTGCTGACCAGTCAGGAACTCAACCCGTTGCGGACCACGTCGTTTGGCACCGGCCAGCTCATCCGCGCCGCACTTGATCACGGCATCAGCCAGCTGATTCTGGCCATTGGCGGCTCGGCAACGGTAGACGGTGGCACGGGCATCCTGCGCGCGCTCGGCATCCGCTTCCTGGATCCGGAAGGCCACCCCATCGAAGCACCGGAGCAGCTTACCAGCCTTGCCGGAATCGACCACTCCGGCCTTGATCCGCGCCTCCAGGGCCTCGACATCCGTATTCTCTGCGACGTGGACAATCCGCTGGTCGGGCCGACGGGTGCAGCGGCAGTTTTCGGCCCGCAGAAAGGAGCGACTCCGGCCATGGTCCGGCAACTGGACGAGGGCCTGTCACGACTGGCGGAATCGGTACAGGCAAGTACCGGCATCGACATCGCCGGACTAAAACACGGCGGCGCGGCCGGTGGCGTGTCGGCCACGCTGCATGCCTTACTCGGCGCTCAGCTGGTGAATGGCATCGACTTTTTCCTGTCTTTCACCGGCTTTGCCAATCACCTGGCCAAAGCCGATCTGGTTATTACGGGCGAAGGCAGCCTGGACGAACAGACCTTACACGGCAAAGGCCCGTTTGGCGTCGCTCATGCCGCCAAAGGCCGGGTGCTACCGGTAATTGGTCTGGCCGGCCGCGTTCCGGTCACTGCCAGCAATGATCTGGAAGCCTGGTTTGATATGCTGCTCGCCATTGGTCACGAGCCCACCGACCTCGCCACCGCCTTTACCCTCACCGAAGCGAACCTGTCACGGACGGCGCGGCAGCTCGGGAATTTACTGGCCTGGCGCAACACAAACGATCTCCGCTAAACCTCTTCACCCTGATTTAACCAAAACCGATTCCACCTTACCCACCTTAACTACTATCAAAAGTGCCCTATTCCCCCAGCCATGCCCTGAAGTCAGCAGCCCGGTCGCGGCTGATAAAAACCTCTTCCCCGACGGGCGGGGTGAGGTCCAGCTTCAGGCGGCCGTTGAAATGCAGGTGTACGTCGCTGACAGACCGGGCACTCAGGATAAACTGCCGGTTGGCACGAAAAAAGTGCTGTGGATTTAGCTTTTGCCCTAGATCGTCCAGGTTGTAATCGATCATCAGCGTGCGTCCCTCCCACGTCTGCACAAACGTCACACGGTCGCGGGTGAAGAAGTAAGCCATGTCGGTGACCTCAACCGGAATCAGCCGGGCACCCTGCCGGAGCAGAAACCGCTCCCGATAGTCGGGAGGCTGCGGGGCCGGTGCGGGCCGCAGCATGGCCATCAGTTGCTGCACGTCCAGGGCAGGGATTCCCCGCCCGAATAACCGGCGCATTTCCTGAAACTTGTCCAGACTCCGGCGTAGAGCCGCTTCATTGATCGGTTTCAGCAGATAATCAACACTGTGTACCTGAAAGGCTTTCAGCGCGTACTCGTCATAAGCGGTCGTAAAAATTACCGGACAGCTGACCGGCACCTGATTGAAAATATCAAAGCTTTGCCCGTCAACCAGTTCCACATCGGCCAGCAGCAAATCGGGGTGCGGATTGCCCGACAGCCAGTTAACCGACATTTCTACACTATCAAGCACCGCCACAATTGTGATGGCCGGATCACACTGAAGCACCATCGTCCGGAGCTGGCGGGCGGCCAGGGGCTCATCTTCAATAATCAATACATTCATAACGGGCTCTGTGCTGCTGCTTTTCGCAGGCTGTTGTCGTGAATCAACGGAACGGTTACCATAAAGACCGATTCCGTTTCCTGAATGTCAATCGGCGGGTGCCCCAGCAACCGGTACTTCTGGCTGATGGTCAGCAACCCTTTCCGGTCCGACGTAACATCCGGCCGGGGTCTGCGCTGCAGCTTATTTTCAACGGTCAGGCATCCATCTCCGCGCGTATAGATTTTAATTGTCAATGGCTTACTGATCGACACCACGTTGTGTTTGACTGCGTTCTCAACCAGCAGCTGTAACGTCAGCGATGGCAGATAACAGGTCCTGAACGCGGGATCAATGGCAATATCAAGGTGCAGACCGTCCTCGAAGCGGGTTTTCAGCAGGCCAAGGTACGCATGGGTAAAGGCCAGTTCCTTGTCGAGAGCGATCAGTGGTTCGTCGTTGCTCCGGAGCAGATAGCGGTATACCTGCGCCAGATCACCGATAAACTGAACCGCTTTCGGATTTTCGTTGGCTTTTACCAGCGCCTGTAATGAGTTGAGGCTGTTGAACAGGAAATGCGGCTGGATCTGCTCTTTCAGCGACCGCAGCTGCATTTCAAGTTTTGACCGCCGCAACTCTTCGGAAATGATTTTCTCTTTCAGCCATGCCCCGAAAAAATACCGTGCCTCATAAATTGCCCCGATGATGGTCAGGTAAAACAACCCGATCCCGGCCATAAACGGAATATCACCGTACTCCCACGCTTTTTCACCCACAAATACCCAGTACTTCGTCAGTAACAACCGCACCCCGACCAACAGCATGGTCATCGGAACGCCGGTCAGGCCGATCCAGATGATGCGGCGTTGTGTCCGTTCAATCTCCGGATACCGTCGCTGCGCCTGTAATACCAGCCACCGGATCGAAAACCAGCTCAGGTACAGGGTCAGGATACCGTAAGGTATGAATCGCTCCAGCCGGACCTCATTCCGGAAAATCACGTCCATGTTGAAAAACACGGTCCCGATGAGCCACAGGACCAGCGGGCCGGCAATCCGTAATGTCCGGTCATTAAGGCGATTCATACGCGGTTAGTTCAGTAGTTCAACCCACAGGCCGAACAGGATATGCCAGAGCGTATAATGCCCGAACCGTATCATCAGCCCGGCCAGAAACCCCGACTGACGAAAATAAAGCGCCTGAAGCAGATTCATGGCATAGCCGGTGATAAAACTATACAAAATCAGTTCGGGCGAGTCGGTAATCAACTGGTCAATCGGTTCAATGAGCGATGTCAATACGGCAAGCCCCCAGAACAGATGCTCGTTTTTTGCATCTTTCAGAAACAGCTTCCCACCCACCCACATCAGCACCGGAATCGGGATCAGCCGGTATAAAGTGTCGGTATAAAGCGCACCCGACCCGTATAACAGCACTGAGTACGGAAAAGGCTGCATAAAAGGCATCATCTCCGTAACGGGTCCGGGGTGCATGACGAGTTTAAAGACGGCAATGTCGGCCCCGGCAAAACCAAGGCCAATAATGAACGGACACAAAAACCGCTGTTGATCCGGTATCCGGGCATCGAGCAGGTCGGGGAAACCGGTGCGGGGAGCCAGCCAGATACCCACACCTCCCAGGAGGATTATCCCGATTTCTTCCGGCCCGAAAATCCGGATACCGGTGTTCCCCTGCCCCGTCAGATACAGTCCGGTCAGCCAGGTCAGCAGGCCAAGGCCCACAAATCCCGCATAGACCAGCAGACTGTTTCGTCCGGGTTTCTGTAGGGCAGCCGGAGCGGTTTGTCTCTCTGCTTGTATCATTTCATTAACCGGTCCATCAGTCGCTTATCCGACCCGTTGCCATTGTTTTTGTAGAGCATAAAAATGCCTTTGTTATGCACAAAATACAACAGGTTTGCTTCAAAGCCTACCGATCCGCCATTGTGGCCGTAGGCGATGCCTGCCCCCGTAAACCATTTTTCTATACCCAGTCCATACTCACAGTCGCCGTTGGGGCAGGCAGGCAGTTTTACCGAATCAATCATTTCGCTGACGCTCGCGGCCGACAGGAGTTTCCCGCCAAACAAGCCGTTCATGAACGCGGTCAGATCGGCCGCCGTTGAGATAATACCGCCCGCAGCCTTACCGTCGTCTTCGGCACGGTCCCAGCTACTGACGTCGAACAGCTTACCGTTGCCGTACAGATCAGCATACCCCCGGACCACATTCCGGTCGGCGCGCCGTTCCAGATAGGTATCATTCAGCTGAAGGGGTCCGAACACCACGTCGGACAGAACATCGTGTAGCGGCTTACCGGTCTTTTTTTCAATAATCTGCTGTAAAATCCAGTAGTTCGCATTGCTGTAGCTAAAGCCGGTGCCGGGCGTAAACTGCAACGGCTTTCCGTATACGTACTCCGCCAGTAGCTGATCGATGGATTTGTTATAATGCGCCGCTGCCTGGCTGACAATGTTCAGCTGATAGGTCATGCTGGCATTGGGCGGATCGACAATCCCGCTCGTATGCGACAGCAACTGCCGGACGGTGATGTGGTCTGCCTGCGGAATGTTACCGGCCTTATCCGGCAGGACCTGCACCAGGTTGTCGTCCAGCCCCAGTTTACCCTGCTCCTTCAGCTTCATAACTGCCACGGCGACAAACATTTTGGTGATGCTGCCGACCCGGAACTGATCGCAGTTGCGAAGGTTGGTCTGGTGTTCCAGATTCGACTGACCGGCGACTCCCTGCCAGATGGCTTCACCCTGGCGCACGATCCGCATCAGGCTGCCGGGTGCATTGGTTGCCGAGCGGTATTGGGCCAGTTCGGCCTGATAGGTCTGGTGTTTGGCGTGTTGCGCATAGGCATCCGGTGCACAGGTACCGGCCTGTTGTTGTGGTACCTCCTCTGTCTGACAGGCGATTACCAGAGGGTATAACAGTAATAGATAACGTCGTTTCATGGCGTGTGATCAGTGCTGGTTTTGGTTGAAAAACATACGCATACCTACGTGCAGAGCCGCATGGGGCAGCACCGGCTGTCCGCGAAAACCGAATGGTACTTCACCGAACGCACTCTCCTGCACAAACACACTGACCGGACTTCCGCCCGTAAACCGATATCCGACGCCAAGGCTCACCGTAGGAACGGCTTTCACCACAAACGGAGATGCCGCCTGATACCCGCCGTTACCGTCAGGCTGGTAGTGTTTGAGCCAATACGACGCGCCCAGGGCGCCGACACCCAGCATTCCCTCCACAAAAAAACCGCCGATAAATTTCCGGTAACCAAGTTCAGTTGTGACAAAAAGCGCGTTCTGGAGATTTTTATGCAGGTAGCCGCCTGCATTCAGGGTCTGGAAAAGCTGGCTGCGACGCCGGTTCCGGTAATAGATTTCCGTGCCGATCCGGAGGCCCGGATTCAGGCTGGTTAATTGAGGCGTGACCGTCGGCAGGCTGATGCCATGCGAAAAAACGGATACCGTCAGGGGCCGGCCGGCCGGCCCTGGGGCTGTGCGTTGTGCGACCGCGACGGGCGACAAGCCCGCCAGCCATAGCAGCACAAACAAACTGTTTCTGTACATGATGTTCGTGTAGTTGTTGTTTACGGCGCAAAAATAAAAGCAGGTCCTCCGGCAAAAACTATGGCCTGTGCGAAGGGTCAGAATCAGCGACTGAGTTGTTGGGAAATCTGCCTGAACGCCCCTCCCTCTGCCCCTGGATTCCGGCTTTCCTGCCGTTCAGATTTGCTTTTCCGGCAATATTTTATACTTTAACCCCTCTTACTCAACTCTGGACACCAACCAATCAACCTTATGAAGCGATACATCCCCCTGCTTTTCCTGCTTCCGGTACTGCTGCTGACCAGCTGCCGCGACAAGGAACGCGAACGGCAACTGGCCGCCCGCGAAGAAGCCTTAGCCGAAAAAGAAGCCCGGTTTGCCATTAAAGAATCCGAATACCAGTCACTGCTCCGGATGCGCGACAGCCTGACTACCAACCATGATACGATTGCCTTCCTGCGGGAGTGGCCGGCTGATATTGCCGGGCAGTGGAACAGCAAACTGATCTGCACCGAATCGACCTGCCCCGACTACGTCATCGGCGACCAGCGGAATGATGTCTGGGAGTTCAGCAGTGACTCGACCCGGATTATCACCAAGGTCATCAACAACAACAAGCTGGTCAGGGTCTATACTGCGGCCTTCGCAGATAACCAGATCAACCTTAGTTTCAGAACAGACTCCACATCCGCCAAACAGGTTGAGATGAGTGTGTTGCTGAATGAGATTTCCCGCGATAAAATCAAAGGCACCCGCAACATCAGTGTTGATAATAAATGTGCGGCCCGATTCTCCGTTGAACTAAGCCGTATCACGAATTAACCCCGCCACCGCAATGCTTTTTCTGAATATACACAACCTGACACTGCCGATTGAGGACCCTGTACTGAAATTTCTGGTCGTGCTGGTCATTATTTTGTTTGCCCCGCTGCTGCTGAACAAAATCAAAGTACCCCACCTGCTTGGCCTCATCATTGCCGGCGCCGTTATTGGCCCCAACGGCCTGAATATTCTGGCCCGCGACAGCAGCATTGTCGTCACCGGCACTACCGGTTTGCTGTACATCATGTTTCTGGCCGGGCTGGAGATCGACATGGGCGATTTCAAACGGAACAAGTGGAAAAGCCTGACCTTCGGCCTGTATACGTTCACGATTCCGCTGGTGCTGGGCTACCTCGGCGCCTATTATTTACTCGGTTTCACGCCACTGACCTCGATTCTGTTTGCGAGTCTGTTTTCGTCACACACCCTGATTTCCTATCCGCTGGTGAGCAAACTGGGGGTTGCTAAAAACCTGGCGGTAAATATCACCGTCGGGGGCACCATGATCACCGATATTCTGGCCCTGCTGGTGCTGGCGGTATCGGTGGGTATGGCACAGGGCGATGTCGGCAGTGAATTCTGGATCAGGCTGTCGGTTTCGCTGGTGATCTTCGGACTCATTGTCCTGCTTATTTTTCCAATTATCGGGCGGTGGTTTTTCAAGCGGGTGAGCGACAAAATTTCGCAGTACATTTTTGTGCTGGTCATGATTTACCTGGCGGCCCTGCTGGCCGAGCTGGCGGGTGTGGAAGCCATCATCGGGGCGTTTTTGGCGGGGCTGGCCCTGAACCGGCTGATCCCGCACACCTCCTCGCTCATGAACCGCGTTGAGTTTGTCGGCAATGCCATTTTTATCCCGTTTTTCCTGATCAGCGTCGGTATGCTGATCGACTTTTCTGTCTTTTTCAAGAGTCTGGAAACGCTTAAGGTAGCGGCCCTGATGACCCTCGTCGGGGTTGGCGCCAAATACCTGGCGGCCGTTGCGACGCAAAAAACGTTCCGGCTGCGGAAGGAAGAAGGCGGGCTTATTTTCGGGCTTAGTTCGGCCTCGGCGGCGGCCACGCTGGCGGCAGTGCTGGTGGGCTACAACATTATTATCTCGGAAACCGAAACCGGCGAACCGGTCCGGTTACTGAACGAGCACGTACTGAACGGCAGCATCCTGATGATTCTGGTATCGTGTACCGTATCGTCGTTTGTGTCAATGGCCAATGCCCGGAAAATTGCCGAAACCGACCACGAAAACACTGTGGCCGGCATTCCGGTGGCCGGCATTCCGGTGGCCGGCTCACAGGCAGCTAACGCCAATCAGGAGACCGAACATATTCTGCTGGCGGTCAATTACCCGGAAACCGTCGAGCGGATGGTCAATCTGGCCTTAATCATCAAGGCCAAAGCCAACCACGATCAGTTGTTTGCACTCAACATCATTAACGAAGAAAAGCAGGAATCGTCGCTCAAAAACGCGGAGAAAATCCTGCACGAAGCCGTCCATATTGCCGCTGCTGCCGATGTAACGCTTACCCCGCTGACGCGCTACGACAACGATGTCATCAACGGCATCAACAACGTGATTAAGGAAAAGAAAATCACCGACCTGCTGATCGGACTCGACGGCAGCAAGGGCTTTTCGCCATCTTTCGTGTATAACCTGTACAACGGCTATTTACCTGGCGGACAAACGAATGTACTGGTCTACCACGCCATACAGCCGATTTCGACCATAAAGCGCCACGTTGTTATATTACCCTTCCGGTCGCATACCGAGCCCGGCTTTTTCTACGCCCTGCTCCGCATCTGGAACATTGCGCGCAACTCGGGAGCGGTTCTCAGCTTCTATGGCGAGCAGGATACGATTGATATGCTGCAGAACATTTTGCGGAAAGTTACCATCGAGGCGGACTTTACGGCGGTCAGTAACTGGCGCGAGATGGAGCGGGCCATCAGCACTATCGGCAAGGACGAAGGGTTGATTCTGCTCATGGCCAAACGCGACATGGTGTCGTACATGCCGCAGATGCGTGTCATCCCCGACATGCTCAATAACCATTTTACGGACCGCAATTACCTGCTTGTGTTCCCGCAAACGGCCGATGAGGAAGTGTACATTGAGGAACGCTCGGTGAGTAACCACGGCGATTTTGTGGAGATCGGCAAGATTATCGGAAAGGTGTTCCGGTAAGCAGGACCGGACTCATCCCATTTTCAGGCTGGTTCGTCCCATTTTTGCCCGGACACTGTGACAGACTGGTACCTTGCTGCACAACATACCCGTGAACCAGCGCATGATCAGGAACTACCTTAAAACAGCGGGGCGCAACCTGCTGCGGAACAAACTGTTTTCGGCCATCAACATCGCCGGCCTCGCCATCAGCATGTCGGTCGGCCTGCTGATGATTGCCTTTCTGCTCGACCTGTGGACCTACGACCGGTTCCACGAACACGGCGACCGGATTTACCGCATCACCAGCGTCGTAACAACCAACGGCGACCAGGGCAAGTTTGCTACCACTGCCCCGACAACCGCGCAGCTGATCCGCGATAAGGTTTCCGGCGTGGAGGACGTGACGGTTCTCCGGCCCGACTTTTCGAAAGATGCCGCTGCCGGTGCAGACGTTGTGCCGGTTAAGGGCTATTGGGCAGACCCCTCGCTGTTCCGGGTGTTTACCTTTCCGCTGCTCGAAGGCAACCCCGAAACCGCCCTCCGGGACCCGTATTCTGTCGTCCTTACCCAAAGCACTGCCCGGAAACTTTTCGGCGGAGGGCAGGCACTCGGCCGGTCGGTGCGGTTTGATTCGGTGGCGTATCAGGTAACGGGCGTCATGCAGAATGTGCCGTTTTTCTCCCATATTCAGTTTGAGGCGCTGGCTTCCCTTTCGACCCTCGGACCGGTTCAGCAAGGCGATGCCCGACGCAAGGTATCGTCGGATTTTGTGTACCTCCGCCTCCCGCCCGCTGCCGACCTGACGGCCGTGCAAACGCAGCTCGACGCCGTGGCCCAAGCCGAAAACCGGGCCGGCGAGCAGACGCAGGTACAGCTGGAACTGATGCCGCTGTACGATATAGTCGTCGGTGAAACGCTCCGCCGTTCCGAAGGCGGTGGCGGGGCAACTGGCCCTCACCTGTCGCCGCGGGTGCTTTGGCTGCTCGGCGGGCTGGCGCTTGTGGTGATCCTGTCGGCTTGTTTCAACTACACTAACCTGTCGATGGCCCGTGCTATGCGCCGTTTCAAGGAAATTGGTCTCCGCAAAGCCATCGGCGCGGGCAAGGCGCAGGTGCGGCAGCAGTTTCTGGCCGAATCAGTCCTTATTGCACTCGCCGCGCTGGTGTTATCGTTTATCCTGTTTCTGGGCCTGCGTCCCCTCCTGATCAATCTGGCACCGGAGATGCAGCGTACCGTACAGCTCAGGCTGACACTGCCGATGGTAATCGCCTTCGTGCTGTTTGCCGGCGCGGTAGGCCTGCTGGCGGGTCTGATGCCTGCGCTGTTTTTTGCCAGGGTAAGCGCCATCAGTGCGCTCCGGAACGTGTCGTCGGTGAAGGTGTTCCGGCACATGACCCTGCGGCGGGCACTGGTGGTGCTGCAATACACGGTTACGCTGATCTTCATCACCACCACCGCCATCGGCTACGTTCAGTACAAACACATGCTGGCATTCGATCTCGGTTTCCGGACCGAAAACATCCTGAACATCGACATGCAGGGCAACAAACCTGACGCCCTGATGAAAACCCTCGGCGAAATGCCCGAAGTGACAGCCGTTTCACGCTCACTGATCGTGACGAGCATCGGCAATGCGTGGGGCGGCTATGTTAAGCACACCGATTCGCGCGACTCAGCCCTGGTCATGACCAACCATGTAGACGAACACTACCTGACGCTGCACGAGTATAAACTGCTTGCCGGCCAAAACTTCCGGTCGCGGCCCGTCACCGCCGATGCGGCTACCGAAATTATCGTCAACCAGCAGTTTCTGAAGCGGTTTAACCTGGGTATCAACCAGCCTGAGCAGGCCATCGGCAAGGAAGTGACCTTCCGGAATTTCCGGGGGACACGGCGGCTTTCGATTGTCGGCGTGATGAAAGACGTTCACTACGGCAAGGTCGACAACCTGATCGGGCCGGTGGCGTTTATGCCCTGGGCACCCGGCGATCCGACCGTGGTCAATGTGAAGATTCAGAGTGCCGATCCCGCAGCGACCCGCGCCCGGATCGAAGCTGCCTGGCAGGCCCTTGACCGTGTGCATCCGCTCAAGGCGCAGTTCTACGACGAAGCCATTGAGGCTGCCTACAGCGAGTTTTCGATGCTGATCCGGATTATCGGGCTACTGTCGTTCTTTGCCATTTCGATTGCGTCGATGGGTTTGTTCGGCATGGTGGCCTACACCACCGAAACCCGCCTGAAGGAGCTGAGCATCCGGAAAGTGCTGGGGGCCAGCGGGGCTAGCCTGATTTACCTCCTGAGCCGCGGGTTCATCGTCCAGCTGTCGGCCTCGGCCCTGATTGCCCTGCCGGTGACGTACCTGTACTTTAAGAAGATGATCCTCACCCGCTTTCCCTACCACACCCCCATCGGCCTTACCGAGCTGGTAGCCGGGCTGCTGGCGGTCCTGCTGATTGCCTTTCTGATGATCGGGTCCCAGACGCTGAAAGCCGCCAAAACAAACCCGACGGACGTACTGAAGGGCGAGTAGAGACGCAACATTTTGCGTCTCCTTTACCGGCAGGCAGGCAGTACCAGAAAACAATGGTGCCACCACTTCGACCCGGAGACGCAAGATGTTGCGTCTCTACAACCGGCAGGCAGGCAGGCAGTACCCCAAAACACCACTTCGACCTGGAGACGCAAGATGTTGCGTCTCTACAACCGGCAGGCGGGCAGGCAGTACCCCAAAACACCACTTCGACCCGGAGACGCAAGATGTTGCGTCTCTACAACCGGCAGGCAGGCAGTACCCCAAAACACCACTTCGACCCGGAGCCGCAAGATGTTGCGTCTCTACATCCGGCAGGCGGGAAGACAAACGAACACAACGTCACATCCAACCACGCATTAGCCTAAAGCCCGAACATGCGAACTGCCGGCCAAACCACATGGTTGACCGGCAGTTCGCATGTTACAGACAACTTCGGATTACGGACAGGCAGTACCAGTAACGATAAAAGTCATGGTTTGCGTGCTTTCCTGCCCGCAGGCATCCTGATAGGCAGCCATGAAGGTGTAGGTACCCGGTTGCCGGACAGCAAGGGCATTCAGGTTATAATTACCCGGACGGCGGTAGACTGCACTGTAGACATAGTCGTTCGGTCCGGTCAGGCGGAACGAGGTTCCAAATCCGGTACCCTGTACAGTCACAGCACACGCACCAACGCCCAGGGCAGCCGTCTGGGTTACGGAAACGGCTCGGGCGACTACTGTCGGATCACAGGGAGGAGCCGTCAGAACGGTAGCGTCTACACGGGCAGTACCTGAATCGCAGCCGGTTATACCGGTTACCGAATACGTGCCGCTGGCCGTAACCGAGATAGCCGTAGTACTTTCCCCGCCGGACCAGCTGTACGAATCGGCGCCGGATGCGGTCAGGGTAAGACTTTGGCCCTGCCCCGCCGTAAGGCTTGGCGTGGCAGCGATGCTGACCGTCAGCGCACTGGCAGGTTCCGGAGCCGGTATGCCTGCTACCAACAAGCCAACCACATACGTATCCCCGCTAGTCTCGGCCTGTACATTAAACGAAGCATCCCCGGTTGTCAGGCTGCCGGTAATATCAGCGATATCCAGATCAACACCGGACATACTTCTGGCACCGCCCGTTAGCCGGGGCAAATCTCCCGAAACACTCACCGCCGTACCACTGGAAGAACGGGTGCTGTTAAAAAAGTTATCCGCCGGGTTTAGCGCATTAGACAAGGCGGTTCCGTTTAGTTTTAACGCATCACCCGTCGACGGATCATCACCTTCCAGAGCAAAAACACCCAGAGAGGCTGTTCCACTGGCCACGTTGAGTCCCGAAAAAGTTACTGACGCGGGACTTCCATCAATGATCAGGTTCAGCCCATCTTTGATTTGTATCTGCCGGTAGGGTTCCGTGCAGGATTCATACACAATAACCATGCTCCAGCCCACGGCTACAGTAGCATCGTTCAGGTTAGCTAACGCAACACTACTGACACCCGAAACTCTGTAATTCCCGCTTCCCTGTTGCTGAACAAACTCTGTTACATCCGATACGGTCTGGTAAAACGTACCATTCAGCGCAACCGTCGAGTTATCAACCGGCGTTATTGCTTGTGACGCAATGCCAGGGACTTCGAGCGTGATGGTCGTCGGTACAACCCCGCCGGGTGCACGGGCAGCGGCATACAAATATGCCTTCCGGACCGTAGCGCCGGCCGGTATAGTCAAATGAGCTGTTGTCCGGGCCTGCGTGGCGGTTATGGTGTTGTTCGCCTCGGCCTGCCCATCGGAAGGCGAATCAGCCCGCCAGAAAACGTCGGGGGCTGTATCATTCGTATTGGTTCCTGACGCGCCAACCGAACCGACAAGCGGAGCCGGCACACCCGGGCCGACATCCTGCGCCAGGGTATTGCCGATCATCATAAAATTTCCCCGAAGCGCCGTATTGTAGCGGTTCGTCATCTGAGCATGGGCCAGACCAGGCAGCATAAGTAAGCAAAGCAATAAGGCTTTTGTCAGTCGTAGAGTAAACTGCATCTACACGAATGGTTTTGGTTAACACAATAACAGATCCTCAGTTTATCACATTTTTATGCGTAAATAGCTGATAGTCTGCCAAAAAGCAAACTTACAAAATATACAGTATCTGGTTTCAACCCGTTTGCGACGGGATGCGTATATGCATGTCTTACAGGCAACTAACGTAGTAAAAATTTCTCCGCATATATTTACAATATGTTAATGAATTTCTACTTTGCAGGCTGATAATAAGACCACAGGTTACCATGCCATCCAACTTTTCCTTTTTAGAAAAAGAGTTCCCGATTCTCTTTACCCTCGGCAGCACCGCCGAACGCTACTACCACCCGGACCCGGCCTACTGCCTGTCCCGGCTCCGGGCATTCGGCGAAAAACTGACCGAATACCTGTTTACCGAACACCGGTTGCCGTTCCCGGCCGACAACTCGTTTCATAACCGGCTGAAAACACTGCAACAGGAACAGCTCCTGCCCTTTGCGGTGAAAGAACTGCTGTTCCAGATCAAAAACAAAGGCAATGTGGCCGTCCACGATGCGACCGGTACCGCCGCCGACGCCCGGCAGATGCTCGCCGGGGCCTTTACCGTGGCCAAATGGTTCTACGAAACCTACTCCGCCGACAACCATAATATCTACATGCTGTCGTTTCAGGAGCCGGTGTTTACCGACGATAAGGCCGAACTGAAAAAACTGGAAGCAGACTATATAGCCCTCGAAGCCAAACTCGCCCGTCTCCTGACCCAACGCCCCGTCGACGGGATTCCGGCCGACCGGCAACAGGCCATTCAGCAGCGCTCCGAACGGGCCGCCCGCCACATCGACATGTCGGAGGCCCAGACCCGGATGCTCATCGACGAGCAGCTCCGCAAGGCCGGTTGGGAGGCCGATACCGAATCGCTCAACTACAAAACCCGGAAAACCCTGCCCCAACCTAACCGGTTTATGGCCATCGCCGAATGGCCCGCAGGAAATCTCCGGGCCGACTATGCCCTGTTTATCGGTACCGAACTCTACGGGCTGGTGGAAGCTAAAAAATACGCTCACGATATTTCGACCGACCTGCGGCAAGCCAAAATCTACGCTCAACACGCCACGGCCCTGCCGGGAACCTCGCTCACCGGCAAATGGGGCGACTACCACGTGCCGTTCCTGTTTTCGACCAACGGACGGCCGTATCTCGATCAGATCAAAACCAAAAGCGGTATCTGGTTTCTCGACGCCCGCAACGACCACAACCTCGCCAAACCGCTCCGGGGATGGTACTCGCCCGACGGCCTCAAAACCCTGCTGCAACAGGACCTCGATGCCGCCAACCGCAAACTGCTGACCTCGCCCGTCGGCTTCCTCGAAAGCAAAGGCGGGCTGCACCTGCGCGACTACCAGATGAAGGCCATCCGCGCCGTGGAACAGCACCTGGTCAACCGGCCCGACAGCCGCCGCGCCCTCCTTGCCATGGCCACCGGTACCGGCAAAACCCGGACCATCATCGGCCTGTGCTACCACCTCATCCAGACCAACCGCTTTAAGCGGATTCTGTTCCTGGTCGACCGGACGCTCCTCGGCACCCAGGCCATCAATGCCTTTAAAGACAATAAAATCGTTGACCTCAATACGTTTGCCGACATCTACGGGGTGAAGGACCTCCGGCAGGCCGTGCCCGACGCCGGTACCCGCCTCCAGTTTGCAACCGTGCAGGCGATGGTGAAACGGGTCTTTGAACCCGATGAAAAAGCGCCCGTACCGCCCGTCGATCAGTATGACTGCATCATCATCGACGAAGCCCACCGTGGCTACCTGCTCGACCGCGACATCGACGAAGAAGACCTCGTGTTTAAAAACCAGCAGGATTACGTCAGCCGCTACCGGATGGTGCTCGACTATTTCGATGCCTATGCCATCGGGCTGACGGCCACGCCCGCGCTCCATACAACCGACATTTTCGGGAAGCCGATCTATACCTACTCCTACCGCGAAGCCGTGATCGACGGGCATCTGATCGACCACGACCCGCCCTATATTATCAAAACCAAGCTGGGCGAAGAAGGCATCCGGTGGGAAAAAGGCGAAAGACCCACCGCCTGGTTTGCCGAAACCAATACCGTCGAAGAACTCGCCGAACTGGAAGACGAGCTGCATTTCGAGATCGTCAACTTCAACAAACAGGTGCTGACCGAAAACTTTAACCGGACGGTGGCCAAACAGCTCGCGCAGGTGCTCGACCCCGACAGCGACGAGAAAACGCTGATTTTCGCCGCCACCGACGATCATGCCGACCTGGTTGTGAAGCTGCTGAAAGAAGAATTTGCGGCCATCGGTGTCGCTGTATACGACGATGCGGTCCAGAAAATTACCGGCAAATCCTACAACCCGCAGGAACAACTCAACCGCTTCCGGAACGAACGGTTCCCGGCCATTGCCGTTACCGTTGACCTGCTGACGACCGGTATCGACGTGCCGGCAATCAGCAACCTGGTGTTTCTGCGCCGTGTCCGGTCCCGGATTCTGTATGAGCAGATGATCGGGCGGGCCACGCGCCGCTGCGATGCCATCGGCAAGGAAACGTTCCGGATTTATGACGCTGTCCGGCTCTACGAAGCCCTGGAGGATTACACGCAGATGAAACCGGTGGTGGTGAACCCCAACCTGACCTTTGAACAGCTCGCCGGCGAAATGCCGCTGATCCCGTCGCCGGACCGCGCCCGGGTGCAGATTGAGCAGCTCATTGCCAGAATACAGCGTAAGAAACACAAACTCACGCCCGATCAGCAGGCGCAGTTTACCTACAACGCCCGGGGCAAAGACCCCGACACCCTCATCCGGAGTTTGCAGGACGACCCGCTGCCGGACAGCATCGTGGCCGTGGGGCAGCTGAAAACCCTGTGGCGCTTCCTGGACACGGCCAAATATTACGGCAATCCGGTCTATGTCTCCACCCATGACGACACGCTCCTGGCTATGGAAACCGGCTACGGGAACGCCACAAAGCCAGCCGATTACCTCGACAATTTTGCGGCGTTCCTGCGCGACAACCAGACCCGGATCACGGCCCTGCACATCGTCTGCACCCGCCCCGCCGAACTTAGCCGGGCCGCATTACGCGAATTGTTGCTAACTTTGGCCCAGAACGGATACGATCAGAAGGCGGTAAAAACGGCGTGGCGGGAGGCTAAAAACGAAGACATGGGTGCCGATATGATCTCACTTATCCGGACGCTGACCATCGGCAGCACCCTTGAACCCCACGAAACCCGCATCCGGCGGGCCGTGAACAAGGTCCGGCAGATGCACCCCTGGAACAAGGTGCAGCAACGGTGGCTCGACCGCTTCGAAAAACAGCTCCTCGCCGAAACCGTGCTCCAGCCCGAAGACCTCAACCAGGACCCGTTTGCCGATGCCGGGGGCTTTGACCGCCTCAACGAGGTGTTTCAGAACCGGCTCGAAGACGTGATCCTGACCATTAACCGGAATTTGTACCAGCAAACGGCCTGACACGCCCGATGCCGGCCCGAAAACATCCAGCAACACATTAACCAGCATCCAGTACAACCATGAGTGCCGAAGATATAGCCGGTAAATTATGGGGGTTGTGCAATGTCCTCCGCGACGACGGCGTGACCTACCACCAATACCTGAACGAACTGACCTACATCCTGTTTCTGCGGCTGTCGGAACTGAAAAAGTTTGACGCCGACATCCCCGCCGAATACCGGTGGTCGACGCTGACGGGCATCACCGACAACAAGGAACTGTTTGATACCTACCGCGAACTGTTGGCCACCCTGTCGGCCAAGTCGCAGAACGAGACCATCCGCGAGATTTATACCAACGCCTCGACCACGCTCCGCAAGCCGGTAAACCTCAAAACGCTCATTACCAGCATCAACAACCTGAACTGGTATGACGAACACGAGCAGGATAAACTGGCGACGATTTACGAGGAACTGCTCGAAAAAAATGCGGGCGAGAAAAAAAGCGGGGCCGGTCAGTATTTTACGCCCCGGCCGCTGATCAACATCATGGTTGAACTGCTTGCCCCGCAGCTGGGCGAACGCTGGAACGACCCCGCCGCCGGTACCTTTGGCTTCATGATTGCCGCAAACGAATACCTGCGCCGCAAACACGACGACTATTTTGCCCTCAATCAGCAGGAACGGCAGTTTCAGACAAACCTGGCCTTCAGCGGCTGCGAACTGGTGCAGGATGCCCACCGCCTCGCCCTGATGAACGCCAAACTGCACGGCCTCGAAAGCCCGATTGCGCTCGGCGATACGCTCTCCGAACTGGGCAAGGGCTTCCGCGACTACGACGGGGTGCTGGCCAACCCGCCCTTTGGCACCAAACAGGGCGGCGAACGCCCCTCGCGCGACGACCTGACCTACCTCAGCAGCAACAAGCAGCTGAATTTCCTGCAACACATCTACCGCTCGCTGCACCGGCGCGGCGGGGCCCGGGCGGCCGTGGTGCTGCCCGACAACGTGCTGTTTGAAGACGGCGACGGCCGCAAAATCCGGCGCGACCTCATGGAGAAGTGCACCCTGCACACCATCCTGCGCCTGCCGACGGGTATTTTCTACGCCGCCGGGGTGAAAACCAACGTGCTGTTTTTTGAACGCGGCACCACCGACACGGGCAACACCCGCGCCGTGTGGTTCTACGACATGCGGACCAATATGCCGAACTACGGCAAACGCACGCCCTTTACGCGGCAGGCTTTTGCGGACTTTGTGCGTGCCTATACCGGCGGCACCGACCTGGCCGGGCTGAGCGAACAGTACGACGGTACGGTAGACCCCGACCGCCGCGCCGCCGTCAGCGATCCGCGCTGGAGCTGCCTCACCCGTGAGCAGATTGCGCAGAAAAACGACTCCCTCGACCTCGGCCTGATGGCAGACGACAGCCACACCGGCGGCAGCTACGAGGAAGAACCGCTCGACATTGCCCGGCAAGCCGCCGACGAGCTGAAAACCATGCAGCAGGAACTCGAAAAAATCATGGCATTGCTGGACGCCTAACGCACGGAAACAATGATGAAAAATGAATTACCGGAAGGGTGGGTTGAAACTGAATTGGGAGCTATTATAAAGTTACGTAATGGCTTCGCTTTTAATAGTTCCGACTATTTGAATACTGGGACAGGGCTTTCTCATAAAAAAAGGCAAGAACCAGTATGTCCTATTTTTGTGGTGACGAAACTACAAAACGATGACG
>NZ_JBYFCJ010000039.1:0-59649 GCF_057652235.1 Arsenicibacter sp. R0_47
GTCAAAACGGGGGTGTTCACTCGTCCCATGAGGGCAAGTTAGAAAATAATACAAACTATTTCCCGAAGACTACTTATTTACCGTCTACTTTGATCGCATTCTCAAAAAGGGAAGACCGAATTGAGAAATTGTAAAGGGGGCCGCGAGGCTCCTTTTTTTTGTATTGGGCGCACTTCATGCGAGAACCCATCCAGCCTCCCGGTGCATTGAGTCCCTCCATCCTGCGCTGCCGAAGGTTTGCGGCATGGCTCCCCCCAGCAGGGACGGTAGCCGGTAATACGGCATCCCGCTGCTCAGTTCCCAGAAGGTCACCCGGGCCGAACCCGGAACCCGGTAGGGAACTACATTGGTCAGCTTCAGCGACGAGCCAAACCAGTCGGGTTCGGACGTTGCGGATTGCCGAGCTGTATACTGATGGACAAACAGCGTCGCCGTACCGTCCGCGTGAAAATCGGCACTTACCTCGGCGGCTATTTCCTTCGACACGGCCCGGAAGATCAGTAACGATCCGTGATCGTTCAGTCTGGTAACCTGGCAGGTGCCAATGAGCAACTGATGCATTAGTCCGGTGATACTGTTGAGGTGAGAACGGCCCTGCTCTTCCCTAAGAACATCCTTTCGGGGTAAATACAGAATGGATTCAATATGACCGCTATATACCGGATGTTCTTGAATGTAGCTGCCAAGCGGCATGATCTGCCGGTCTATCTGAACCTGACAAAGCTCCTTGAACGAGAGATCAGGAGCCATCAACGGGAGCCGGGCCGGGTTGTCCAGGTACGTCCGTTCAATGGCCGCTTCCGAGCGGAGACAGCCCTGTGGGGTGTCGGCAGTGGGGTTAATCGTCCAGCCCGTGGAGGGTAGAGGGTGATAGGGCTGACAATCCAGTAGGACCACATCAGTACCCAGCCAGGGGCCATACTGCTCACTCAGGATGGTCGGGCCTTTTCGCTGCCAGAGTTGCTGGTATATGGTGGCTTTCCCGGTTGGGTGAAGCGTCAGACTGATCTGGCTGCGCTGAATGTCGGAAAGGTGCTGAGCGATCAGGATTTCGCCCTGCTCCCCCGGTGCCCGTCGCCGGGATGAGGTATAATGAACATGGCCAATGGTAGAATTAAACACGGAATGAATGGGCATCGGCCCGGACGCATAGAACTCGTGACGGGTAATGGTCGCTTTGGTTGAATTCATTCGCAGGAATTGGATTACGCCCCAATCGTGGCTTTATGTTTTTGTTTCAGTAAATATAACAAATGATTTATTTAAGATAAATATTACTGGCTGAAAGCCTGTTCTTTAATTGCCCTCTTGATTGCCCCATAACCGTATAAAAGCGAAAAGCGGCCTAAACAGCCGCTTTTCGCTTCGTGAATGGTAGGTTAAACCGGGGCCGAAGCCTTCGATCTGACTACAAAAGTATCGGATTGGCACATGATTATATAAAATAAATTATTTATCGGAGTGTCTTTCCTGTATTTCAGTCGGTTATCGTCGGCTGATCAGCGTAAGCTGGGTGTTATGGCGTTTGAGGTCCATACCCGCCGTTCGGGCCAGGGACATGGCTGTTTTGGCCGATTCAAGGGCCTGCGGATTTTTGGCTTTCCACTGGGCCTCGGCCAGTTCGTAATAAAGGTCAGCCTTCTCGGCGGGGGTTGGATTCCGGGCCACCGCTTTGTTCAGCCAGCCCTCAGCGGCACCTACATAGGTGTTGTCGGGGGCGTTTTTATTGAAGAGACGCATGAAATACAGGTACTCCTGCACGGACATTTTCGGATTGTTAGTAGCATAACCAGAAGCTACCTGAACGGCCTGGCGACCTTGCTTTTCCCGGAAGAGGGCTTTGATCTGGGGTAGCAGCGTCCGGTAGGCAGCAACGGAGGTGTCGATGCCGATTTTCACCAACTGCTTGCGGATGGCCTCCACATTGGCCGGGGAGTACTTCGCTCCCCGCCCACTATACAGCGACGACATGAGTATGTTTTCGAGCATCTGTTTGCTCTCGGTCGGCGTATGGCCGTATTTACTCATCGTCGGCAGGTGGTCGATCAGGTACTGAACCAGCGGATTTTCCCAGTCCATAACGACTTTTTCGACTACCAGATAAGAAATCATGGTGCCATACTGGTCTTTGTCCAGGAGCCGGGCATAGTCGTTCATGGCCTGAATGTTGATCGTTGTATCACAGGTGATTTTTCCCCACATGGCCAGATCGACCAGCATATTCAGGTCCCGGTTTCCGGCATTATAACTGGGCAGGAGGGCAGCGGAGCGGGCCTGCGGGTTCAGTGCTGTCACCCCAACCTGATTGACCATTGAAATGTCATTCTTGGTAATGGCGAAATGCTGAAGTTTTCCCGAGGGGTCCATAAACAGAAACAGCGGCAGTGAGGGCACATAGAGGTGATTGTCTTTGAGCCACTTTTGCGTGGTGGCTGCACCTATATCGAGCCGGGTGCTGATGAAATTGGCGTTATAGAACTTACCGACACTGGGATGATCCAGAATCGGTTTAAAGCTTTCGCAGACATGGCAGGTCGGTGAATAGATCTCGATAAAAACCGGAACGCGTTTGACCCGGGCCTCGGTGAATACCTCGGACAGGGGTTGATTGCGAAACTGGATACCTTGCCCAAGTAGAGGGCCGCTCAGAAACATCAGAGCAAGAATCAAACGGGCTGTGATTCGATGGCTGGTTGGAGAAAGCATATGAATGATGAAAAAAAATGATCGGTTTTCGAATGAATAAGGGAGGGAAAGGCCGGTTACCGGCCCTCGAAAAAACAATAGATTTATGCTGGTCAGGAGCGCTCAGACCGCTACCGGGGCTTTGATGGCCGGATGGTGCTGATACCCCACCAGAGAAATATCGTCGAACTCGACCTCCAGCACGGAGCGGAGATTGGGATTGATCACCAGTTCGGGCAGGGCAAAAGGCTCCCGGGTAAGCTGAGTCCGGACCTGTTCGAGGTGATTGCTGTAAATGTGGCAGTCGCCCCCCGTCCAGATAAAATCACCCGCCAGCATCCCGCACTCGTGGGCGATGAGGTGCGTCAGTAAGGCATACGAGGCAATATTGAAGGGGAATCCCAGGAACAGATCGGCACTGCGCTGGTAAAGCTGGCAGTTGAGCGCCCGGGTCGGTATCTTCCATTCGTCCAGCAACGCCGTTATCTTATCCTGGGCCAATGACTCCCATGAGTCCCCGAGTGCGTTTAGCGAGGAGAGATTGGGGGGCTGCTGCCCGGTCCGGCGCTTTGCTTCATTCAGCCGCTCGTCAATGGTCAACAGGTGGGTGTTGAACTGAAACAGCAGATGACACGGCGGCAGGGCCATCGAATCCACCTCGGCAGGATTCCAGGCCGTAACGATCATTCGCCGGGAAGTCGGATTCTTCTTTAACTGGTTGAGGACTCCGCTGATCTGGTCGATCACGCGGCCATCCGCCGTTTCCCATCTGCGCCACTGTTTGCCATAGACGGGGCCTAATTCCCCATCGGCTGAGGCCCATTCATCCCAGATGCTCACCCCGTTGTCATTGAGGTATTTGATGTTGGTGTCTCCCCGTAAAAACCAGATGAGTTCGTGAACGATGGATTTGATGTGAATTTTTTTTGTCGTCACCAGGGGGAATCCCCCGGTGAGGTCGAACCGTAGTTGTGCGCCAAACAGCGACACGGTGCCGGTCCCCGTGCGGTCTTCGGTCATTCGACCCTCTGACAGCACTCGTTGCAGGAGTTGATGGTATGCTTGCATATGCGCGTAGCAACCGGGGCGTTGCGCCCTGTCGGGTGAGGTAGTACGCCCCTCACAGGCGTTTTTTTCGTGAAATGAATGTGGCCGGAGCCTGCCCGTTACCGGCGGCTAAAGCCCAGCCCGTACTGATTAAAAACGGACGTTGAAAGAATGACCAGGGTCAGTCCTGAAATAAGCTCGACCGAAAGCACGGCCTGTTTAATATCTTCCCCGCTGATGTCGGGACCATAGGATACATTACCCAGTATCTGCCGGAAGAGCAAGGCTATACTGATCGTCGCCACCACTGCCGACACGAAACTGAACCGCTGCCGGATCACCGACCGGTCCCGTTCGTAGGAGAACAAGACATATTGCAGAATCATCAGCAAAATGTTCTTGGCTACCAGCCAGGCGTACCAGGTCAGACACATATTATATAATCCATCGGCTACCCGCTCCGCAATTTCCCAGACCGGGGATGATGATCCCTCTCCGTTGGCCCTCGCCAGCAGGGCCGTTGCTGACAGGCACAGGTCAATGACCATGACCATGATCGTCGCCAGGATGATTTCCATTGTCAGCAGTGACGGCCACTGGTTGGGGTCCGCAATGACCTTTTGCTTGGTCTGCCCCTCGATCTGATCCCACTGACCCGTCGCCCGGTATTTGATATAGGTGTACAGGTAGGGCGCGAAAATCTGGAAAAACCAGGTCTGAAAAAACGGTTTCATATACTTTGGGCCATTTTGAATGTATAATGGCCTGTAAAGTACGGAAAAAGGGGGTAATAATATAGATGCAATCCATCCAATTTTTTTAATTAAAATTTACAAGTGTCAAATTATGAGGTACTTAAAGAATTTAATAAAGATGTTGAAGAAAGAATTTTCAAAACATATATCAAATGTTATATTTTGGTATCTTGCCGCCTTTCCCGAAAGGGATATAATCAGCATCAAACAAGTACGTGTATGTATAAGGTTCTGCGATACGACCCAAGCAGGTTTGGCATTAGTAAGACCGAAAGTGTTCTGATCTCCGATATTGTCTGCGTAGTGGGCGAAGGAAACTATTCCTGGTTGTACGTGAAAGGTCGGCCCAGGCCGGTTCTGATCTCGATTACCCTCAAAAAACTCCATGAAAGTTTTCCGTCCTTTGTCCGCATCCATAAGCGGTACGTGGCCAATCTGGATTACATGATTTCCTATCAGTTTCTGCCCTACCGTGGGGGGGCCTTGATTCAACTGGGTGATCTGCCGGCCCTGGTGACGATTGCCCGTCGCCGGGCCGCTGATATTGAAGCCATCGCCCGGGAAAAAGGGGTTTTTGTGCCGGGTGTAGTTCAGCGGGAAGACCTGTATGAACCGGTCAGGCCGGGGTCCGCCACTAAAAACCCGCTCCGTTCCGGCAGTAAGCTACCTTCTAACGGGCAGAAACCATTGCGTCCGAATGACGTAGGTAAACATCGGCCCCACCTGAACCGGATTGGTTAAGCGCGAGGTCAGTTGCAGGGTGTCTCCACGAAACTGCATCCGGGCACGTAAGTTCATCGCTTCGACCGTCAGCGTATCCCCGTCAGCCTCCAGCCGGTAATCGTGCGACCGCCCGGGATAACGGTCATAGGATTCACTGACCGGGTATGCCTGAGCAGGCGTGGTATCACTGCATTCGGTTGGACCCGATAGCCAGAAAAAGGCACCTGCGGTCGTAAATACGTATTCGTCGTCGGTAGCGCAGCTTGAGAAGAGCCTGAACGGATGCTGGTGGACTTCCCCCGGAAAACCAATCCAGCGTTCATCGACCTGTACCCAGCGATTAGCGGTTAACCGATCAGTCTCTGAAGGTTCGACCGAGAGGGGGGATCGGTGGGAAACCCCCGTAGGTTGGGGCAAAAGGGATGGCTCTGGACGACACGATCCGGCCAATAGCCCCAACAGGAGCCACGTAAAAAGTCGGTACATGAGAAAACGGAATTAACTAAAGGGTTGATAAATCAGACCTTTCAGGCCTCAGCCGGAAGGTCTTTTTTTGTGGGGGCAGGGAATCCAGACCTTCTCCGGTGGGGAGCGTCGGCAGGCAGTAGCGGATGGGAGGCAGTAGCTATATTGCTATCAATTCCCCGGGTAAAAAAGGTTAATCTGATCGAGCGATTAACCTTTTCCAGTTGTCGAGTGAAAGTACTTAATATATTCACCATATCGTTGACCCCTCTTATTGAAGCGCCCCGCTGGCCTGTGCAGGTTGGATCGTTAAAAGGAGCCGTTTAGCTACCGATTCGCCAAATATATTGTTTATTTTATTTGGATGCAAATTTCGGAAAAATGTGGAGCCTCGTCGCCCCACATCCTCCCCGTTATCCGGCTGACTAATTCACCAGATAGGCCAGATTGACCGCATCGAACATTTTCTTGTCCAGCGAATAGCGTTCATCCAACGGGATACTGCTCTGCTGATTGAACAGGGCATGGTTTGCGCCGTTGTAGAGGAGCCACGCATTGGGGGTGGTCTCCAGGGCAATCGCTTCGGCCTCCATCTGCTGAATGGCCGCTTTCGCCAGTTTCTGGGGTAAACTGGCATCAATCAGCAATTCCTGGGCCTTTTCTTTATCCACTACCCGTTTTTGGGACATGGCATCAAACACGGACAGGGTGAGGTCAGGCTGCTCTTTACCTAACAGAATCGCATTGGTCAGAAACTCACACAGAAAGGTGTAAAAAGCGCCCGTATCCAGCCCCCGGTGGGTAAAGGACTTTTTCAGGAGCGTTGATAGTTCCCGTTCTTCCACATTCTCCAGCGTCGTTTCGGATTTCAGGTACTCCTGGGGGACGGTGCTGTTTTTCCAACGGCGGTCTACAGGCCGTTCTCCCGTAACCAGATAGGTGAGGTATTCATCCATCGTAAAATATTCGGATGCCCAGCCCATCAGACCGTTCGTACAGACCTGCCGGTAGTAACTCACCCGAACCCGCTGAGTCATAACGCGCTTTAACTCGGTCGCCTGCAAGTGAATCTGGCTTTTGCCGGTGTACGAGTTGAGAATGGTGATCTGCCGTTGCAGCAAATCTTTCTGATTGCCTTCCTGAAAGGCAATCACCTCGGGTAAGACCAGATTGATCTGGAAATCCCCCTTGCGCGAATAGCGTATCAGAACGTTGTGTTCCGGCCCCAGCACCGTATCTGCGGCATTCTGGAAAATCTGGTTTGGAATCAGCGAATATTTGGCAGACTGAAGGGCAAAAATCCCCTGCTCTCCATCGGGCCAGGTGCCAATCAGGGCCGTGCTTCGACCCGAATCAAAAATCGTAAAAGGCGTAGCCAGCAACTTCGTCAACGGTGTCGTTTCAATCGGAAAGACAATATCCTGCCATTGATTGCTATGCACCAGACCAAACTGTGACCGTTCATTTTTTTGGCCTTGTTTTGCGGTACTGGGGGTGCTTCTCCGGGTCTCTTTCATCGTCCTAAGTGTCATGGTTTATGCTATAAAGATACGCCCGTTTCAGGTATTTTTCAATTAATAAAAGTCTGAAATACAGGTAGATAGAACTTTTACTTACCCTTTTGATTCCCCTTTTGATGGCCTTGTAGAGGTGGACGGTGGCGGCTACCGACGGATGGGCTGATCCCGCATTAACCCCTTGATTTTGTTGCGTATAGTCCGTTACTTGCCTTTAAATTAAACAATCGTTTTAAGTTGACTTAAATTGACCCCTCTGGTGGTTGCTGTTCTATGAAAAGATTACTAATTATCGAGTCCCCGAATAAAAAGAAAAAGATTTCCGAGATATTAGGTCCCGGCTGGGTTGTCATGGCATCAGTGGGCCACATCCGGGATCTGGTGAAGGGGGACCTTGGGGTTGACCGGATGCGGGATTATGCACCCAGGTATGAGGTAGATCCCGGCAAGAGAAATGTAGTCTCGGGTCTGTTGGATCAGGTCAGAATTGTTGGGCCGGAAAACGTTTATCTGGCCACCGACCCGGACCGTGAGGGGGCTTCGATAGCCTACCACCTCTGCGCTACGCTTAAATTAAACTTCCGGGAAACCAAGCGCGTTGAGTTCCATGAGCTATCGCCCAAGGCCATTCAGGCTGCTATTTCGAACCCCGGAAAGATCAATGTAAAGCTGGTTCAGGCTCAGGAGGCCCGTCGGGTAATCGACCGGCTGGTGGGCTGGGAGGTAAGCGACATGCTCCGGCGAAAACTGGGCGGCAATCTGTCAGCAGGCAGGGTTCAGTCGGTCGCCGTGCGGATGGTTGTCGAGCGCGAACGGGTCATTGAGGGGTTTGCCGATAAGTTCACCTTTAAGGTGAAGGGCGAGTTCGCCACCGAACATACCGAACTGATTAAAGCCGTGATGACCCAGGCGTTTGCGACTGATGCCGAGGCCCGGGCTTATATTCAGAGCGTTACTGGTAAATCCTTTCACATAAAGGGTGTAGAGCATAAAACGGTAACCCAGCGCCCACCGGCTCCTTTCATTACCTCGACGCTTCAGCAGGAAGCCATCCGCAAGTTTAAATGGTCCGCCAGGAAAGTTATGGATGTAGCGCAGGCACTGTTTTCGCAGGGGCATATTTCCTACATGCGGACAGACTCCCCGAATCTGTCTGAAGAAGCGATTGAGGCTATCCGGCAACAGCTAAAGGCAACAGTAGGGGAAAGTCATTTTCAGGCCAACCGGTTTAAGGCGAAAGAGTCAGCCCAGGAAGCTCACGAGGCCATCCGCCCCACGCATTTTGAGCAGGAGAACTGCGGGGAGACAACCGATGAACAACGCTTATACAAGCTCATTTATGACCGCGCAATGGCTTCCCAGATGAAGCCGGCCATTTATCAGCAGACGATTATTTCGATTGAAGCGACTCCGGGAGGGGAGATTTATGAAGCCAAAGCGCGGATGATGGAATATGCCGGTTACCGGATGATCTATCAGGAAGCCGATGAAGATGGGGAAAAAGAGGACGGCACCACGCTGAAACATCCGGCCCGGCAGGGGGATAGGCTCACTCCGCTGGCCATTGAAGCCAAGCAGACATTCAGTACGCCCCCGAAACGGTTTGACGAAGCGACCCTGGTGAAGGAACTCGAAGCCAAAGGCATTGGTCGTCCGTCCACGTATGCGTCCATCCTGTCGAATATTGTCAGCCGGCACTATATCGAAGAAGGCAACCGACCGGGCCGCAAAGTGCAGGGAAAGCTCTATAGCTGGCGCAACGGACAGCTTACGCAGGCCGATGTTCAACAGACGATTGGTTCGGACTCGAAAATGCTGGTGCCGACCGATGTGGGTATCCGGATTGTCAGGTATCTCGAAGAGCGGTTCAGCCGGCTGGTCGATTATGCGTTTACTGCCCAGATGGAGGAATCGCTGGACGGAATCGTTGAGGGGCAGCGCAAGTATGTCGAAGTGGTGAAGGAGTTTGACCTCAAGCATAGCTCGATGATCCAGGTTGCCGCCCAGGCGACACCGGATATTGAACGGGAACGGAAAACAACTATTCTGGGGCAGCATGAGGGGGAAACGATTTCGGCTGGTCAGGGCGAACACGGCCCCTATGTCCTCTGGTGCAAGGAGTTCTTCAAGGTCGAGGGCGTGGCTCTGGCGGATATTACGATGGAAGTAGCCCTGGCGGCTATTGCTGCCAAAAAGCAAAAGGCTGAAGCCTACAAGGCAGGTATCCTGCATAAGGTGGGTAAATACGAAATCCGGAAAGGCCAGTTTGGTCTGTATATGATCGTGGGTGAAAAACGGGTGCCGTTGAAGAACTACACTGAAGATACCGTGAAGGAACTGACCGTGGACCAGTGTAAGCAGATCACAGCGGAGTATGAGGTATATCTGAAACATAAATCGAAGAGTGGTTCGGGTAAATCCGGGAGCGGGTCCAAGGGTGGTAGCTACGCGAAAAGTGGTTACAGCAAAGGAGGATCAAAATAGTACGAAAAAAGGCCGCTTCAAGCGGCCTTTTTGATAATGTCATGTAGAGAGAAGGTCATAATAGGATTATGAAGCATTTCTTCCTACCTCAATAGGAATCCGTAGAAGCCGCAGGCCGACCCCGTACTGGATAGCATTCATGTTTCGTTTTTTCAGCACGATTTTTCGCAACTCTGAACGGCTGATAGTGCTGTCGGGGTCCAGGTCATTGTCGGCACAGAATTGCCGGATGCAGCCCTCATCGAGTCCAACCTTGAGGCCCGATTGAAGGGTCAGAATCGTGTTATCTTTTGATTGACGGCGCTTTTCCCGCTCCTGGATACGTTCGATTAATTCAGCCAGATCGTAGCCTCGTTCTTTGAGACCGTGGAGTTTTACCAGATAGACGCGTCTGCGTTCGGCCTGGGGTTTATACCCTTCGATTTTATTTCCAGGCTGAAATTCCTGCTCCCGGGTCAATTCAAACTGGGTGAGAATCTGAATGCCATCTTCCCGTGTCTCCAGTAACTCCAGTTTCGTGTACGTTATTTGAACCCCGTCAGGTGTGGGGCCCAAGTATATGTCCTGCCTGAATCTGCCCGGCTGTGCCCGGTTACTTAAATCATT
This sequence comes from Arsenicibacter sp. R0_47, assembly GCF_057652235.1. Classification (NCBI taxonomy): domain Bacteria; kingdom Pseudomonadati; phylum Bacteroidota; class Cytophagia; order Cytophagales; family Spirosomataceae; genus Arsenicibacter; species Arsenicibacter sp. R0_47. The sequence goes on from NZ_JBYFCJ010000039.1 coordinate 10,283, forward strand.
TGAATTATCAGGCATATTCATTCTGCAATCAGGCGCTTTGGGTTCAGGACTATCTGGGGTTTGGGAGGGCCGGTTAAGCCTTGGTCTTTTACCCATGAGACTACTTTTTTCTAATGTTGCTGCTATATATCATGGAATATACAGCGAAAATATCGTAATGGCTATACAGCCGATGTACCAATAGGATTGATCGATTAAAGAGTAATGTGTAGCCGGCAACTTGTCCGATCCCAGACTGGAACGATCCAGATGAAATGGCGCTGGAATACGACACCATTTATCTAAAATACTAACGTCAGGCCCAAAAAAAATGTTTACCTCCATTCGGCTCAGCAAGTCTTTTATGGGGCGAAAATGCCTGTAACTAACCTTTTTCAGCCGTTTCGATAGCCGGTTTCGGCTCAAAATGAGCCAAAAGTAAGAGGTTGGGCCGACATCTCAAATCTTACCTGGCATGTACGGGAAAGCTTCCCATGCGGTTGCTCGGCAGCGGATTAAAATTTACTAAAAAATAATCTGGGGGGAAGCATTCTCCATGACCCCCCCCGAAACAATTTGGATAACAGACGGATTGGCCCGGTACAGAGGGCAAACTTCACCGTTTGAGGTGATCGTGGCTGTATATAAATAATTCTTTTTTTGTTCAGAAGTCGGTACTGTTAAAGACCATCCGATCTGATTGGGTCGTCCAGAAGGGAGAGGGAAGACGCACCGTTAGTGGACCTGGAAGCCAACCTGCCAGAGGATTATTCGTTGGATTTTCGTCAGATTTACGGCGCTCCCGTAGGACAAAATCAAGGGTGTATGGCGTATGGCAGACTGGGCAGGCAAAACTGGAAGGGAGTTTGCCATTCAGGTTCCGGTGGGCCGGAATAGATAAAACGGTAGGTATGTCAAGTGATTGAGCGACCAGAGCGGTCATTTTGGGGGCTTCCGAACGAAAGATAAAATCATTGAGTTTTCCTAGGTCCGGAATGCGCCCTCCCTCGCTTTCAATGACGACATCCGGGGGGAACGATTCGGACGATTGAGTCGCTCCGGTAAAGCCATAGGCGACCTCCCGGCATACCGGACAGGAAATCGGGTAGAAGCGGATGGGAAGGCCCGTGGGCAGACGCACGACCAGCTCGTCAAAAAATCGAAGTTTGCTTTCAAGTACTTCGACTACGAAGGTTTCATAGAGAATGGGTTGTTCAAGTTGCCTGGGTGCAGGCAGACCGACCACAGGGGGTTTTGTCGGTCGGAGGTACAGCGGAAACAGGGGTAAGTCCTTTCGCGGGATGAGCCAGCCGGTCGGGCTGATCCGGAGTGATGGACGAACAGGCTGTGGCAGCGACTGACACAGCCACAGGCCCCGGATGCCTTTGTGCCGCCACTGTTGTTGGAGGGCCTCGATCCGGGGAAAGGATACATTCGTACTGGTGATCAGGTGGACCCGCCAGTTCTCTTTTTGCAGCGTTACTCCGCTCAGGTCGTCGTTGCCGGTTACCAGCAGATCAGGGGACCATCCATACAGCGGAGCCTGTTCGATAATCATTGCTTGTAGAGAGTTCATTCAAAGGTTATGAGCGGGTGGTATACACGCGGTTGGTTACTGACTCCTCCGGGCCGTAACAGCCCGGTGTTATCCGGTAGGAGCCAGTAAGGTTGACCGGTTCTGGCCAATGGTCAGGGCGGTCGGTTCCTCTTCCAGTACGGGTTGGGAGAAACCCGCCATCATCGGGTTGATGAAGCTGCCAATGTGACCATTGCCGGCGGCACCGATCCCCCGGACCGGAGTGGGGGTTGGATAGGTCAGCGTTAGTTGCAGGCGACGGACTTCCAGTTGAAGCTTTCGGAGGGGGTTACTCCCGGATGAGACCGTCTGTATAGCGGCCATGAGCGATTCCATCGTCGGTCGGTTGGCTTCCATTGCCGTAAGCAACAGCGCGTCGGTAAAGAGTTTATCCGATTCATCCACCGTTAAGCGCCGGATGAAAGCCGCAATGTCCTGGTAATACCCTAACCGGACCGCATGGTCGAGCTGGAGCGGATCAGATTGTTTTTCGGGGCGGTTGAGCCACTCTTTCAGATGGGCCAGCACGTCGGGGGTGTCCTCGTCGGGGGGAGTGGGGACGGCTACAGCCTGCCTTGCGGCTGGCTGCGGTGAAGGCTTCGTCCTGGGTAGGGAGGTCGTCGTCCGAAGATGGGATTGGGGAGCCTGGGCCAATTGCGGGGGCCTGGCGGGGGGCGGTGGAGCCGGTTGGGTCTGGGGTAGGGGTGGACCCGGCGGGGTGGGTACGGTAGGCGGGGCCTGTTGCAATTGCCAGTACTGGAATGCCTGCCGGAGATGGTGGCGGGAGGCCAGTATCCGAACCTGGCCGGTGCCTTCCATGAACTCCACTACGTAGAAATAAGGCATCCAGCGTATATTCGGGTAGCAGGTTCCGTCGGCCTTTACGCGGCTACTGGGTTCGCTGAAGGCAAGGGGAGACTGCAAAGCGACCAACTGCTGGCGTATTTCATCGTATTTCAGATAGAGACTTTTTTTCTGGAGCACCTGACGGATATGAATGCTCAGGTCGAGCAGGTCCTCATTGTCTGTTTCGTCCTCGTCAGCCGTTGGTGACAGGCCTGCGAGATAGGTACTTAGCTCCTGAAAAATCTGCCGTTGAAAGGGCGAAAGGCGGTTGTAATCGAGGTGCATCGGCTCGGCAACGTTTTACGGGCGTTTGGCCCGGAATCGGTGTAGCGAAGCTACTTTAATTCTCAGATAAAACAAATAGTTTATCTATAAAAAAATATGTTTCACTCTTCAAGGTGAGGCATTACCCCAGGGCAAAGGCAAAGATGGCCCCCCCGATGAACAGGTTAAAGCTCGATTCGTGCAGGGAGGTATTGATACCAGCCTGAGAAAGCGATGAGATGATGATGACCATCAGAATAAAGAAAAAGACCCCCGTGCCCAGCGTTCGCGCCGAAGGAATGTTGAACGACTGGTCCAGGGTAATGACCGCATTCTTGACCGCATCGGCAATCATGATGCCGACCTGTAGCATGATGGCAGCGGCTATCAGCCGGGGGATGAATGCCACCAGCGACTGTACCATCCGGGTGATCGCATCCACCCCCAGCGTTTCGGTCGAAGCGGTTATAAAGATCAGCAGGATAAAGTAATACAGAATTTTAGAGACGATTTCCGACAGCCTGATTTCGCGCTGTAACTGCCGGATAAACTGAACTTCATTCAATCTGGCTCCGAGCTTATCCACGCCCGGCCTTGCCAGCAGATTCATGGATACCTTGTTGACCATCCGGGCCACAAAAAAGCCCAGTCCCAGCACAAAGGCCGCGCCGGTCAGATGGGGAAAGAAGGAGGCTACTTCCATAATAAAACTCCAGAAGGTGTTGAGTAGTATTTGGTACAGGTCCTGAACCTTCATGTAAAAAAAACTAAAAAAGCAACAAGATGATTATCATAATACCATGATAATCATCTTGTTGCATGGCTAAATCACTAAGCTTTTTGATCAAAAATAGCGAATGATTTATCGTCGAATGCTACCCGGCCTGCTCTGGTTGTTCGTCGGCCTCCATAGGGGCTTCTTCCGTCGGACTGCCGGAGGTATCCCGGTTATCCCGGGTAGGTTCCGGTTGGGGTAAGCCCATATTGAGCAGGGTATTGCTCGAATCATGCAGGGCGTTCTGATAGCGTTCAATCAACAGAAAGGCTTCCTGGACCGATACTTTGGGCACCAGCTTGACAATCGGGTACTGATCTCTGGAATCGGGTTTATTGGATTTGGACTTGGTGATGGTCAGCAGGAAGGATACCCCCTGCACACTACCGGCAGACTCCTTGAATTTGTCGAAAACCTCCCGAATGGCCGGAATACTGGTATTAGTGCCTTTGGTGGCAAACTGCCAGTAGCCCAGAATGGGGAAGTTGGCAATGAAAAACCGCAGGTATAAAACGTGGTCCCATTTGACGGCCTTTTTCTGGCTATCAGTCAATCCGGTGTGCAGATGGGCCTGGATTTTATCCATGATCTGGGGGTCGTTGGCCCGGTAACGGATGTTGCTGTAGCGTTCCGTCTTGGAATTGTAGATATAAAAGGTTTCTCCGTCGCCATACGCATAAAGCTGCCCCGATTTATTGCGGATTTCCAGGCGTTCATCGCAGGAGTCCGCTTCTTTGTCGGAGAAAAACATGATCTCCAGTTGACGGGGCTGGTCACTATAAAGTTTCTGGAATTCCCCGGCATAATTGCCGGTGGCCACAAAGTAGTCAGTAGACTGCGGGTACTCAATTCCCTTATCGGACTTCTTTTTAATGCCGGCCCGAATGCGGCCAATTTCCTGAACAGCCTGTTGCCGCTGATCGGTGGAGGTCGTGTTTTTGATGCGCATAATGAGTACAGAATTTTACGCGGCTGTATTCCGCCTGTTTTTCGTTAAAGGGTGAATGGCCGATGAGAGGGAGTTGCCCGATACGGATTCAGCTCGAACATATTAAATATACGAATTAAGCAGGACAATACCAAGTTACTGTCCTGCTTATTGGCAACTTTACCAGCCGTTTATGGAGCGCATCCGGATGGCTGTCCCTGGTTTAGGCGGTTATTAATGGCATGGTCTTGGGGATTCGTCAGCCACCCGCCCGTCTGGGGGTCACTGACGGGAAAGACCTGCCGGTAGGCGGTGACCGGGTGCCCTTCCTTTTGCAGGGCCATATAAAAGCTTTCGCAGACCGCTTCATCCGATACAGCGGCATCCGTGTCGATGCAATAGATGATTTCCTGCCCAATTGGCTGAAGCGTCAGATAGGAAGCCTTACAATCCGTAAAACAGAGCGTACTGGCGCTTTTAGGACTGAGGGGCTGGCTTTGCTCGGTTTCGATAATGACCCGGGCCGTGTGGCCGATTCCCATCGACACTTCCTCCACCCGCCTGCTATCGCCGTTGGAAGCTGGCTCCCGGAATCCGACCTGAATATAAATTTTCCGTTCCTGATGCATGGCTTAGCGGGTTGGTTCAGTTGGAAGTTCTTCACGGTAAACGGAGTCCCGATAGACCGGTTTATTTCCCACGATGTGGATATAGCTGAACCGAATTACAGCCATCCAGTCAAATTCAGGTAGCACGTTAACGGGTTTTGGGTATCGCCCAAGCCAATAACGGTTAAACCCTTCCTCAAAGTCAGGCTCGGGCTGGCAGGGCGTTGTACAGGGGGGGGCTGCCTGGCAGACCGTACAGGTATTGCGGGACGTTGCTTCCAGAACTGGAGGTATTCCTTCTTCCATCAGAATTTCTTCTTCTTTAAGGTCACTACGCCACTGGTCTCCGATGGAACTGACATGCAGGAAAATCCGGCTGAACGCTTTCGGTAGTATGTTGGCTGAGCGTAGTTTGTGTTCATCGCACTGGAATTTGAGCGTCTGGAGTGTTCGCATATCCAGCTTCGAGGTGTGGAACCGGCGAACCTCCCCGTCCCCGTAGGCACAGTGCCATTCGTTCGTTTCAGCGACAAACCAGATGCGGTGCGGCTCCCAGACCCATAGGACGGATTTCGGTTTCAGACCGGTCTGCTCCAGGGCATTGTTCCAATGCTCTTCGAGTTGTTCATCGGTCAGCTCGTACCGGTTCGTCATCAGGGCCAGCCGGATGCTGATGCGGTCTTTCTGGCGGTTCAGTAACCGTTTAATGTCAGAATCGGGCAGACTGATCGGATGAAAGAAAGTCGGCGCGAGATTCAGGGCGTAAGGTAAACTCATTCGAAATTGGTTTTAAGATTAGCATGTTGTTGATCACTAAAGGCTGCGTACCAGCGGGAAAACAGGTACGGTAGCAGGTCGTATCGCCGGAACCCGTACAGGCCACAGGCGTAAAAATGATGGACCTCTACGACGTAGGTTCCCCCTGGCGTGACGCACACATCCAGCGTAAAAGCTACAGGTTGCCCGGTGTAGGCTGCGATCATCCGGCTAATGGCTGACACGTCAGGGAATACCCCGATCTGGCCACTGTAGGGGTGGATGCCCAGCAATTCGCGTTTATAGACAAAGCAGCGAAACTCGGCCTCGATCTGCTCCAGCTGTTCCGAAAACTGATATTGGTCGTTCTCCAGCCTGTCGCCGGGGCGCAGTATGCCGACCGGTGCTTTTACCCAGGTCGCAGACTTATAAAATTCACCGATACGGCCTTCTTCGGCCCCGCCCGTTCGCACCAGGCGGCCAGCGTACCCGCGTTGCTGAAGCGGTGGCGGTACATTGAGCGGTGGCGGTGGGGTAAGGCCCTGCCACTGCATAAAGCCATGTACAAATTCGACGGTGCCAATCGGGACGATCCGTTCTGTCAGGGGACGGGTCACCACTGACCCTTCCGGGCCGGGCCAGGCGTAGTCTGTTTGCACCTCGATGAGTTCAGCCGCAAACGGGAGCGTGTATGGATTTTTCCAGGCATGAAATGCCAGCGCTTCCAGCAGCTCATAGCCAAAGTCGCCGACAGGACGACCGTGTTGCGTCTGGATATAAAACGTTGTCATATTGGTGTTCGCCCCCAGCGAAAGGAACCGGTATAGGTTCTGGTCATGCGGCTTCGGTACTCTTCTTCACTGAATAAATCCTCGTCAACCAGAACAGGAAGAAGATCACGGAAAGGAACCGTCCAGAACGCGTGATCATACGATTTCCACTGGGGGTGAGCCGGTAAGTACACCAGGGCTTCCCCGGTCGTCTCGTTGACGGCCTGAATGCACCCGAAGGGCCGTGAAATGCACCGGTACTGACCACTGATCATGTCAATGCCAATGCCGGTATTAAACTGGACGAACAGGCCTGGCTGGGGTTGCCAGTTGTGTTCCTGCCAGATCAGGGCCACTTCTCCGGTCGGTCGCCGGAATCCCGCCGGTTGGGCTACATGGGCGGTCAACGGAGCCGTCGTGGCGCGTTGACCGGTTTTGGATGCTCCCTCCTTCGGAATGGATGGGGGCAGGTCGAGTTCAGGGAACAAACTGTAATTCATACTGGGCAAAGGCTACCCCCTTGGGGTGTCTGGTCGTTACAAGCCTCTGTATATAGAACAATGACCGGGATAAAAACGTCGGTGTATTATCCGGAGGAATAACCTTTTATCGCCCATTTGATTCATTTATAAGTTTTCAGGTAAAATAATAAATAGTTTGTTTTATTGATGATAGCAATATAGCTTTACCGATGAATTAGGGAATTAGTTGCAATGATTATTCTGGTTTGTGTAGCCCCGGCAGCTAAATCCTGATTTAGTAGTGAATGGTGGGATTATATTTAGGCTACCCTCGATGGTGGCCTAAATATTTTGAATCAATTGGAGAAATGAGGTCATTGTTATGCTTCCCCTTGATTATACTGGCCTGTTTAGTAGGAGGTAGCGGATGCCAACGGGTGCCAACCCTTACCCTTTCCGTTCATCGTTCCGCTTCGATGGAGACGGCCAGCCCTTTTGGAGGGGCGATCCTGTTCCTGGGGCTTCAGGTAGGGTCTACCGGCATTCCCGCACACGCCCGTCACGAAAGCTCACTTTTCGGTTATAGGTGGCATAAGATAGCAAAAGGGCGGCTAAAAGAGGGTCTTTGGGAGCATATGCCTCCCGGAAAAATCATTTGTATTATTACCTATTCAGGTGGGACCCGGGAGTACTTGCCGGTGGATCTGCCCCTGACTCCCCATCTGCCCCGGCAGTCGGCTAACGAGCCGAACCGGCAGAACCAGTGCGCTTACCGGGTCAGCCGAGCGCTGAGACGCCCGTAGAGCTGGTCCTGCGGGTGCCGTTGTCGGATTCGACGCGCCGGGTGTCAGTCGTTCGGCGGCAACACAACCGCAGTGAGCCGTTACTAAATCTGGACTTGTTATGACGTACCGTTTCCTGCTGCTCATTTGGCTGTTGGCTGCTACGCTTCACGCATCCGGCCAAATCTTTCCGGTTCGGGTGGTGGGCCAGTCAGGTCCGGTAGCCAACCGGGTCAACATCGTTTTTCTTTCCGATGGGTATCAGGCTTCGGAAATGACGGCCTTTGCTGCCGATTGTCAATCCTTCCGGCAGGCATTCCTCAACAGTGAGCCGTTCGGATCGTATGCAGCCTATTTCAATTTCTTTGCCATTGAGGTGCCCAGCGTGGATAGCGGGGTGAGTCACGCTGGCACGGCTCTTGATGAGCCGCCGGGATCGGCTACAGCATCCCTGAATACGTATTTTGGGGTTTCGATGGACTGCTCAGGTATTCACCGGCTGATGTGCGTGGGCAAAACGCAGGCTCTTTACTCGGTGCTGGCTGATAATATGCCCGAATACGATCTGGTTGTGCTGCTATCGAACACCGGCACCTACGGGGGCGGTGGGTATCCCTGCGCCATTGTAGCCGGTCATAATGCGTTTGCGGCTGAGATCGGTATTCATGAAATCGGTCACGCCTTCGGAGCGCTGGCCGATGAGTACTGGGTTGGTTCGGCCAATGCGTCTGAGCGGGCCAATATGACCCGGAATGCAAATCCGGCAACGATCAAATGGCGCAACTGGCTTACTGCCGGAGCGGGTATTTTTGATCACCAGGGCGATGCGTCCTGGAAAAAACCGGCGAATGGAACCTGCAAAATGGAGTATCTGGGCCGGTCTTTTTGCGCCGTTTGTCAGGAGACGATGGTAGACCGGATTCTGTCGCTGGTGAGTCCGGTTGACTACACCGTTCCGTCGGTCAACGAATTCCTTGATCTGGGAGAGGCAGCTACCTTACGGCTGGGACTGGTACTTCCCCGGGAACGGACCCTGCGTATCCGCTGGTCGGTGAATGGTGTTCCGGTGGGTCGTCAGGTGGATTCGCTGAGGATCACCCCTGCCATGCTGGGGTATCGGGATGGTTCGGTAGAAGTGGCTATCCTGGATACGACGGCCCTGTCCCGGTCTACCTTCCATCTGACAACCCATGAACGCCGGTTCAGGTGGTCAGTTCGCGTTAAGGCCCCCTGCCCCGTCAACGCGACCCTCCGGAATGGCCAGTGGGATGATCCCTCGGTGTGGTCGTGCGGCCACAGTCCCCTGACGAATGAAACCGTCCGGATCGGCCATATTATTGATTCAACCGCCTTTTCCGCGCCGGGTAAACTGGTTTTTGAGACTGGAGGAACCCTGCGGCTGGGTGTGGTGTCCAAGCCGGTACAGGCCCTACAGGAGGCCGTGCCGCCAAATAAAATAGTTCCCCCTAAACTAAAAGTTAAATAGTTTGTTTTATTAAAGTTGATAAGGCCGCTTAAAATCGCCCTTTATCAGATATGTTTCAGCTTTCATCGCTTAATTAGACTCGTTTTGAAGTAAAAAACGAGTGTTTTATTGATAGTAAAATCTCTTTCTATAGTTAATCTGTTGTGAGATATGGCTAAACCTACTACCCGGAAAAAGTCTGCCGGTATTACCCAGTATGATTTATTCAGGGCGATGCCGGTCCCGGTTTCTCCGCTGGCCAAAACGGCTTCTGCCTCCCCGGTGCTTCCTTCGGGCACCGATAAGCGGTATCTGTCGGGGGAGGTGGTTGTTCCGCTAGTGGCTACCGAGGAGACATCGGGGTACGTGAAGGATCGCGATAATGGGTTAAAGCAGGCCCGGTACAGGCTCGGCGACGTAGTGTATGCGCCCTATCTGGATACCCTCAACCCACCACAGCGGGAAGCCGTCGAATATGGGCAGGGACCCCTGCTGGTTATTGCGGGGGCCGGTTCGGGAAAAACGCGGGTGCTGACCTACCGGATCGCTCAGTTGATTGCCCGGGGTGTACCGCCCCACCGGATACTGGCCCTGACCTTTACCAATAAAGCGGCCCGTGAAATGCGGGACCGGATTGAGGCTGCGGTTGGGGTCGAGATGGCGAAAACAATCTGGATGGGCACGTTCCACTCCGTCTTCAGCCGGTGCATCCGGAAGAATGCCGATATAATGGGCTTTTCAAAAAGCTTCAGTGTGTATGATCCTGATAGTGCAAAAAAACTGCTGCGGGATATTTTGAAAGGGCTGAATCTGAATTACGAAGTAAAGGATGTGGCCAGCCGGATTTCGTTTCTTAAAAATGAATGTATTTCCAGCGACGAGTATCTGCACCGAAAGGATCTGCATGAACACGATGAACGCCACTCGATGGAACAATTTCACCGGGTTTACTCGGCCTATACGGTCCAGATGAAAAACAATGGAGCAATGGATTTTGACGATCTGCTGTTTCTGATGTACAAACTGATGGATGAACCCGGGTACCGGGCAGATCGGGATCAGTTTGAAACTTACTGGGATTATATTCTCGTCGATGAGTTTCAGGATACCAATACCTTACAGCTTGAAATCCTGCGCCGGCTTTCGGAGCGGACCCAAAACCTGACCGTCGTTGGGGATGATGCCCAGAGTATTTATGCGTTCCGTGGGGCAAAAATTCAAAACATCCTTCGGTTTGACCGCTCCTTCGGCGAGACGGCGGTTAAGGTTGTGAAGCTCGAACAGAACTACCGTTCCACCGAACCGATTGTCAATGCGTCCAACCGGTTAATTGCCTACAACACCCGTCAGATGGTCAAGCGGGTGTTTACGACCATGCGTGATGACCGGCCCATCGAATACCTGAACTGTGACGATGAAGGCCGGGAAGCTGCTGTGGCGGCAAGCGAGATACTCCGGCATAAAGAAATGGAAGACTGGAACTGGCGGGATTTTGCGATCCTTTACCGGACCAAAGCCCAGGCCCGGCCTATCGAGTATATGCTACGGAAGTACAATATTCCCTACCGGATCGTGGGTGGCACCTCGTTTTTTGACCGGCAGGAGATTCGTGATTTACTGGCATACCTGCGGTTTGTCAACAACCTGGATGATCGCGAAGCGCTCAAGCGGTGCTTGCTTCGGCCTAAACGGAATGTCGGCGATAAAGGGGTGGGTAAGCTTCTTCACGCGACCCGGAAGCATTCCATTCGGGATGTGCTGTTGTATCCGCAGCATTTTCTGACCGGCTTCAATCAGTTGGCAATGGAGGGGTTGCTGGGATTCACGTCGCTGATTGATAAGTTCCTGGGCTACAGCCAGACCCTCGATGCCTTTCAATGTGTGTCCCGAATTGTGGAAGAATCCGGTCTGCGGGCGTTCTACGAAGCGGAGGACAAGAAACGGCAGGGAGCTGAAAATGCCGGTACGCTGGTACGGGTCAACAATCTCAATGAGTTTCTGGCGGGTGTAAGGTCGTTTGTTGGGGTAACCGATGAATCTGACTCGCCGGAATCGGACAGCCCGCGCCCGGGTACGTACCTGTCGGATTACCTGGCCTACATCAGCCTGGTGCTCAACCCCAACGACGAGATTGAGAACGAGAATACCGTAACGCTCATGACCATCCACGCGTCCAAAGGCCTGGAATTCAGTCACGTTCATGTCGTGGGTATGGAGGAAGGGCTGTTCCCCAGTGCCCGGTTCGGTCCGGGCGAAGAGGAAGAGGATGAAGAGGTCGTCAAGGTGATAAAGCCCGGGGAGGTGCAGATTGACCAGTTCCAGATCGAAGAGGAACGACGGCTCTGCTACGTGGCGGTGACCCGCGCCCGCAAGCGCCTGCTTCTGACGGGCTGTGCCTATCGCGATTTCCGGGGCAAGCCTCAACGGATGGAACCCAGCCGGTTCCTGGATGAACTGGCGGTGGAAGATCCGTCCGAAGAGATAGATGATTACGAGCCGTAGTCGCTGGAAACGGCTACGGGGTTGGGTTCGCTGTCAGTGCTTTAAAGGAATCCTTATAGATGGCATCGCTCTTCTTGCCTGTATAGACCTGCGTGGTGTCGATGTGCTGGTGGCGTAAATGCCTCTGGACCAATTCAAGGGGATGGCCTTCATCCAGCAATAATTCCGCCACGGTATGGCGAAGGCTATGGGCCGACACCTTGCGCCGTTTTAATCCCACCCGCCGAAGGGCCGTATCCACGATGTACCGGACCTGACTCGTCTCCATTGGTTTGGAAGGGTCTGATTCACGGGGGAACAGATACGCCTTCCGGCTTTCTGATGACAGGGATGCGAGTGGCCAGCAGTCGATGGATTGCAGATAGTCCACCAGAGCCGGTATGCAGGTATCAAACAGCACGATATAACTTTTGTCGGCTTTGCCTTTGCTCTGAGTCCACAGTTCTTTGCCGGTCAGGTCCAGATCACCCACCTCCAGCCGGCAGATTTCAATCGTTCGTAGTCCTTCATAGGCCAGTAAAGACAGGATCGCCCGCTCCCGGGGTGTTCTGGCCGCATCCAATAGGGCCGCTCGTTGCTCCCGGCTCAGACTATCTTTATAATGTCCCCGGCTAAGGGTTTGCATTTTCACCGTCAGCACACTCATTAAGTCTTCCGCCTGATCAGCATTGATCTTCAGCCGGGTGCGCTTGTCGAGGCAGAACCTGGCCAGGCTTTTAATGGCGGCAAGGTATAGATTCCGGGTAAACGGCGACCGTTTTTTCGCTTCCAGGTGCGCCATGTAGGATTCCACTAAGGCTGCGCGTAAGGCCGAAAAGTTGACCGGTTTTTTCTGGTCTTCCAGGTAGAGAAAATACGCCCGGATCGCCTTCAGATAACTTTCCTTGGTGATGGCCCGAATTCGGGTTTTGTACTCCCCATAAAAGGACAGAAGTTTTTGGGCGAACGGAACCGGCTGACGACGGGGGGGATCAGCTACAAAGGCCGGGCTACCCTGCTGCTGATACCAGATCAAGAAATGACGGATGGCTGATTTGTGCGTTTGGCTTTTTCCCTCACTGTACCGTTGGAAGGTAACTCCCGAAACCTCCAGCTCACTGTCGAGACAATACCGCAGAAACTGGCCGGCCTGCCGCCGATAGGTACTTCCGGCAGGAAGAGCCTGGGCATAGTGGTCGATCAGGCCTGTCAGGCGGAGGGAAGGGGGTTGCGGTTTAGCACTCTTGCGTGGCTTAAGGGTCGGGGAAACAACTCGCGACTTCATTTTTTCAAGGGTAAACAATGCACTTAAAGGGGGCAGTTTACCCGCAAAACCTTGAAAAACAGGATTTTGGAGGGTTCTGCCATGCCCGGATCGGGCATTTTTGATGGTATAAAGATACGCATTCCAAATCAATTTCTTTGACGTTGTGATAACATGTATTACCACAACGTCAAAGTTTTAGGGTATATAACTGACTCATAAGCAGGGGCTTATGAGTGGGCTATTTTGGGTGGTAAAATGGTGTTTATGCGCGTTTTTCCATACAAGCACGGCAACGCGTTCGTTGGGGTGAGGGAGGTTCAACAGGCGTCCGTCAGAGGGTAAACCCCTCCGCGCGGGGGAGGGTTGGGGAAAAGGGGCTTCGAGATAAATCATTCTTTTTATATATTTAGGCAAACATTAACTATTCACGGTATGACACCCGAACAAGTATCCAAAAAGGCGATCCGGAATCCATTTCTGATTGATCCGGTTTTGGGCTTCGACAAACAGCTCGAAGATCAGTTTGTCAATCAGGGAATACTCCCGGACCCTTACCGGGATAACCTTCGGGAGAAAGGATTCCCCACGGGCAACGACGACAGAAAGGCCTCGCTGTTTGCTGAAGCTATCAGCAACCGGCTGGCGCTGGGGTATCCGCCTACGCCCGACGAAATTGCCCTGTACAATTCGCCCATGCTGGGGATGAGCCTGCGGTATCAGGTCGATCTGCTGCTCGATGACAAAATGGGTCGGGGGGAGTTGAAGCAGGCCGACCGGGAGGACATAAACCAGCAGTTGACAGATGAGTCAGGGTTGCGGCCCATCCGGGAAGAATTCCGGTTCGATGAGTTTGGCGAACGTTACCGCTCGGAGCGGGTGGGTGCCTTTCTGGATAACCGGCTCAATCCCGATGAAATACGCATATTCCAATTTGAAGCCGGACGTGATCCGGCTCTGGCCCATGCCCTGGCCGAACGGCAGGCTGCTCAGGCTCCTGTAGCCGGTGAGCGTCCGGCAGTAGGCGAAGTCAATCCGCCGGCAGGGATAGACACCAGCGAGGCCGTCAAGGCTGAAGTGCCCGGGGGCAGTACTCCGCAACAGCCGCTGGAAGCGGTAGGAGTAGAGCCGACCGCTCCCGTCGCTGAGGTGCCGGTTGCCGTGCAAACACCCGATACCGTGAAACCCGGTTCCTCAGATCGTGCTGAAGAAGCGCCGGCAGAGACCATTTCCCCGGGACCACGCCCGGTTGCTGGCGAAGAACGGATCCAGCCTAAAGCGGTGGTGGAGCCGGTCGTAGTCGAGGAAGCCCCCGTTCGAAAACAACAGCCAGAACCCGGGCCGGTTCGCCGGGCGGTCGTGGAATCCCTGCCCGTGGAACCCGAGGGGCCGGTGCAGTCCGAACGCCGGGGAATTCTGGCTTCGATTGGTAGTTTTTTCTCCCGCATGTACGAACGGGTACGCTCGGCATTTACTGGCCAGCCGATACGGGGAGGTGAAGACCGACCCCTTACCCAGAGCAGGCCCCGGGCGATGGTCGCTACCCCAAACCCATCCAATGCCGGTGGTCAGCGGGAGCCTGGCCAGAACCGCAATGTGGTTGGGCAGAACGAGGGCCGGACCAATGCCCCCCTTCAGGAGGAACGTCCGGTCGCCCGTCAGGCACCGGCTGAAACGGCAAGTCAGGGTGTTTCGCAGCAACCCGCTCCGGCGGCTGGGGAACGAACGGCAGAAACGCCCACGCATGCCGCTGTCGAAAACAGACCGTCGCAGGCCGCGCAGCTCCAGCCAGAGCCTCGCCAGACTCAGCCTACGCAGGTCGCTTCGGACCAGCGGCCCCCGGTGCAGGCAGCGGTCGCGTCGGTGGAACCGCCCCGTCCGAACCTGGTTCGTCGGGCCGTCAATTACGTAGTCGAACAGGTCAAGTCGGCCTATACCTATGTTAGTGAGCAGATTACCCGCCTTCGCACAGGGTCGCCACAACCCGCTGGAGCGGCTCCGGTGGGTGCCCAAACCTCCACAACGCCTACCGAGGTGCGCCCCGGGGGTACACCCGATGAGGTTCAACCCTCCGTTGCTGCGGCCCCGCATGTTGCTCGGCAACAGGAGGTTTCGCCCACCATGCAGGTTTCAGCAGATCCGGGTTTGGCTCAGAGAGTCGATACCCCCGCTCCGGCCCAGACACCGCCGGGACCAGCGCCAGCCGTTACGCGTGTACCCGGTGAGATGACGCCTGCCCCTGGTGAATTTAACTGGCTTGACATGGCAGCGTATATGAGCCGGGTGCAGCAAATGGCCCCAGAAGGCCGCAACGCCCTGTTTAATGAATTGAGTCTGAACAAACTCAATCCAATGGAACGACAGGTGATGGGGCGGCTGGTGACGGCTGATCCGGTCATTCGGGAAGAGTTTGTCGGCTATCAGAACCGGCAGGCCGAAAGTATGCGGTTTGTCAAAGGGCAGATGACTCCTGATGAACAGCAGCAATTCACCGATAAAATAGCCGTGTCGCCTGCGCTGAAAACGGAGCTGGAGACCGCTCGTGAAGTGCATCAGAACGGGCAGGTGGTCCGTTATCAGAACGGGCAGATGCCGGAAACGGAGCGAAATGCCTTTGAGCAACAGCTCAAAACGGAACCCGGCTTGCAGCAAAAACTCGATGCCCGGATGCAGGCTGTACCCACGGAAGGTGGCCAGACACCCTCTCCAGCGGTTGTCGATGGCAACCCGGTTGCGGCCTCACAACAGGTTGTCGGCCAGAAGAAGAGCCAGCCTACCCCGGAAACGCCGGAGAGCCGTCAGGCCAATCACATCGTAGGCGCACTGGTTGAGGGACTGATGATTCAGTCCAGGGGTAATAAAGATCAGGTGGAAAAACTAATTCGAAACCTGCCCCCCGAAACGCGCCGGTCGATGGCCGAGACGCTGGCCACCTCCCAGGTGGGATCGAAGTCTATCGAAACCGCTTTGGATACACTCCACCGCCGGATGAACAGTTACGGTGGTCCCCAGAACATTTTCCGGGAGCTGGGTAAACAGCAAGGGCTGGGAATTTCCGTCCAGCAGCGCCAGAAAATGGACGAGCCGCAGAAAGAAGGGAATCGTAAACATTATCTGGATGCCGATGGGTTGAAGGAAGGTCGGGCGCAGCGGGTCGATGAAACCCGGATCAGACAGCAGGAGAAAGAGTTTGACGAGCGAAAAGTTGCCCGGAATCAGAAGATCTCTGTTTAATTAAGTCATTAGCCATCAGGCCCCAAACAGGACACCAGCCGTCGCTGGTGTCTTTTTTTTGTCGTTTCGCCGGTCGGTCAACCTGGTAAACAAAGGAGCTAATGACCGGAATAAAAGGTCGATAAGGGCCGAAAATAAGTGAACAGTTTATGGGCTTTTCAGGCCCGTAGTCCAACGATGTCGATTTGCCGTATTTCAATTAAAAAAAAGCATTTGTGGTCATTCAGAGGGCATTGTAACCAGGTTCTTCACCGTTCAGAAAAATCAGATAAACCTTTCTGAATTATCTATTACATTCATGGCGATTTTTACGCCTTTTGTTTGTGAATAAAACCATTTATCCTAAAGTGTAATAATCTGTTAATCAAACCCGCTGGAAGGGCGTTAATTAGGTAGAATCGCTGCATTCACTAATCCTTTTCAGCTAAAGGTCTCTTAAACATGAAAAAACTAAGTATTTACCTCGTCCTGGTGGTTGGCACTCTGCTGACACAGGGCTGCAAGAAGGACAAGGATAACCCTGTCCCGATGAGTGCCGAAGATCAGATTGAGAATTCGGGTGATCCGGTGAAATTTCTGGCCGGGGAGTACTTCACCCATGAAGCCAATAACTACATTTCCGGGGTTTGGGAAACGTGTGACGATCCGGAGGGGTACGGTCAGGTAAAAGTCATCAAATCGCGGTATTTTCTGACCCTGGTTGCCAAAGGGACGGACTCCCTGGCGGTCAGTATACTGGGGGATGGCGGATTTGGTCCTTTGAACGGAAATCTGGGGACGTTTGCTCCTTCTGCAACCAACGCTGCCAAAAACGAATATCTGCTCCGTAATAAAGCGGCTGGTATCACGATTACCCGCATTGCACAGGCCACAAATACGCTGTATTCAACCTCCCGGTTGAATCTGGTCAACGATAAAAACGAAAACCGGGGCTACCTGGCCTTTAACCGGGTTTCCAAAGGTATTGTGAAGAAATAGTCACCAATCGTTAGCATATCATAATAGAGCCAGCAGCGCGAGTCGTTGCTGGCTTTTTGCATACATGGGGCAATCAATGGCGTTCGCGAATCATTCCCAAATTATTCCAACGACGTTCCGGAGTTGTCTCCAAATCGTTCCTGACGGGTTTTTGCGTTCTTCGTTTATACTTGTTGAGGTTCCTGATTTATTCGGATATTTGGGATTGAAAAAAGTCAGCTACAGAATCTGTGGCTGGCTTTTGAGAATGGTATTTAAAACGGTCGTTTAATCCGTTTTCCATTTAGGGCTGTTTTTTCGCGGTTTGCCAGCGTGGACGGTTTTACCGGGCGTCATACGGGTTGTTCACTGTGTAGCATTCTTGGCCTTGGGTTAACCATCCGCCTTTTTAGCTTTCGCTTTGGCCTAGGCTTGCTAGGCTTTTAGCTTTTCCTCCACTTCGGCCACTTTGGCTGAAACTATTTCCATCCACCGTGGATCTTTTCGGAAAACACCCCCATCCGGTGTTTTCTGTTCGAAATGAATTCAGCCCACGATCTGTGTGATCGCTCGTTACATCGTCTACTTCAAACGGCCATATGTCATCGGTGGTAGGAGTTGGGGGCATAATTGGAGAGTTTTCGTGAGTATTTATGGTTCCCTTCACCGTTTCAGAACCGGTTTCCAGGTTAGGAACATTGACCGCTTTTCTGATACTTCTTCGTTTTTGTTTTCGGTCGAACGACTTCAGAAACTTCAATCGTAATGTCGGTTGGGGTTTGGTTAACAGTGGTCTGACTACCACCTGGATTTTGCTCAATCCTAAGCGTTTTGGGCGTTTGGCTGCCGTCGGTCGGGTCCCCAACAGATTCTATTTTGGGATGTGATTTGAATGGTTCCCCTGGTCGGGCAATTCCCTCAATAGCGTCGATGGGGAATTGATCTGGAGTGGTTGGATATTAGTTTAAATAATCAGGACTTAATATGACAAATTGTGTAAATTTGTTTCATAAAATATAGTCAAGATTAAGATGACAACACAGGAGAAAATTATCAAGAACAAACTGGGTGTTCTGAAGTTAGCCCAAACTCTGGGTAGTGTCTCTCAGGCTTGCAAAGTAATGGGCTATAGCCGTGACAGCTACTACCGCTTTAAAGAACTTTACGAGACAGGGGGCGAAGCGGCTCTACAGGATTTAACCCGTCGTAAGCCGCTGGAGAAGAATCGGGTCGCTACTGAAGTAGAAGATGCGGTCGTTCAAATAGCTGTTGATCAGCCCGCTTATGGGCAGGTCAGGGTCAGTAACGAGCTGAAGAAAAAAGGGCTCTTTGTCTCACCGGGAGGAGTACGTTCTATCTGGTTACGGCATGACTTAGAACTGTTTGCCAAACGACTTAAAGCACTGGAATCGGAACGCCGAAACGGCCAAGGTGGCACAGGACGGATTGATCCTGACAGAGGCTCAGGTAAAAGCCATGGAAAAAGCCAAGGAAGAAAAGCAGGCCATGGGCGAAATTGAAACGGAATTCCCTGGTTATCTGGGCTCTCAGGCGGCCGCCGCGCGGATACTTATTTCGTGGGTACAGTCAAAGGCGTGGGCCGCATTTATCAGCAAACATTCGTTGACACCTAGTGGCCTTTGCCAAAGTGTATGACCGCAAAACAGCACTGGTAGCAGCGGATCTGCTCAATGACCGTGTATAACCTTTCTTTGAGGCCCATGCCGTTAAACTCCTGCGGGTGCTTACTGACCGGGGCACGGAATACTGTGGCAAACCGTAACACCATGAATATCAATTATATCTGTCTATTGAGGATATTGATCACACCAGGACAAAACCGGGCCGCCTGACGGGTCGGTCACCCCAGCAGAATGGCATTTGTGAACGTTTCCATAAAACCATACAAGACGATTTCTATGCTATCGCTTTCCGTAAGAAAGTATACACTACCTTGGAGGACTTACAAAAAGATCTGGACCAATGGCAGGAAGAATACAATCGGGAGCGAACCCATCAGGGCAAATATTGCTTCGGGAAAACGCCTTATCAAACCTTTATTGACTCGGCAAAATTAGCCTGGCAAAAAGATTTATCGGACAATAAATTGTTTACTCAGCAAAATGTCCGATAATTGTCATTTGTCAGATCAAGTCTTAACTTATACAATATCTTTAAGTGTTATGATCGACTTCTACTTTCTCCAAGACGGCGTTTCGCTTCTACAACTAATGCATCCGCCGTTCGATACATAGTAGCCTCTTGCTCATCTTTCAGCTTGTTATAAAAGGTATCAAGCACAGTCGGGTTCTTGCTACGGCATTCATAAATAGCATTCTGTAACTGACGTGACTCTTGGAGTAGTGTTTTTGCGCTTTTTGTAAATGCGGTCGTCCAAAGTGACTTGGCACACACGACCAATTCCTTCTGTCGTTTAGACGCATCTCTCTGCTCTTTAAACTGTTTAAAGCAATAGGTTATGAATGGGGCGAATATGAAAGCCATTAGCAGAAAGTCTTTGAAGCTTTCTTTGAATAGCAGACCAACTGCTAATAGCAAGATCATTACTCCAACCAACGCTTGAGCAGCCAAATTTGAGTATCTTCTTCTCAATTCAGAGTCCCAACTACAATTACTGAGTTGGCATACTAATCGCGCAAGGTGAATGGGTAATACCTCTACTGCTGTAGAGTACCAATTCCTCAGTTTTTCGATGTTTCCGGGTGTACGCTTATGCTTGTTATAATAAGTAGCTATTTCATCATTTGTTACGTCTTCTGGATTGTGTAGAGGTGAACATTGCATTTCTAATACATGACAATCGAATAACTCCTGAATTTTGGCTGCCTTTTCGCGGTAGCCACTTATCAGATAGTCGAAAAGCGTTACATCAACGACAGCCATGAGACCTCCTAAAATAGCTGCCCAATCAGCTATTTTAGGGTTGACCCAAGCCCAAACACTAAGTACAATAGGTATAATGACACTTGCTAACAGTTGAAAAACCTGCCACCGTTTCGCTTCTGAATATAGTTCACGTTGGGCGGCAAGACGTTCAATTTGGGTCGGCTCATTTTGCCGGATGGGTATCTGATTCATCATCGGTATGCAGGAAATTTGTAATTGAAAAGTTTATTCCAATAGTCAAAAGCAAGATCCTGTTTGCCCCGTTGCTCGGCTTCTATAGCTTTCAGAGCGCGGCCTGTGGCCGTGGCCAGCCGCGACAGGGTCGTTTCACGTTGGGTGTCGGTGTTGCAGGCGGTGAGGCCAAGCGTAACCCTCATTGGGTCGTCAAATTCATCGAGCTCATGCTTGTAGAGCACGATGAACAATTTATACAAATCGAGCGGCAGATCGAGCCGTCGTCTGGTGGCTAAGTGCCGGGCCGCAAATAATTCCAGATAGAAAGAACGGATGGGTACGTTATGATAAAATTTCCATGCTTTCAGCAGCTTAATAAGCGGTTTAAGCCGACCACCCATCTGGTTGTCATGCTCACGAACGTAACAGTTGTGGGCATCGGGGCTTGACCTCAGCCAGCCGCCATTTCCATCGGGGATTCGAAACGCACGGTGTCGGCCGACCAATCCATCAAACACACAGGGCGTTATCTCGAGCGTTTCGGACTCGTACTGCCCAAACGGAACGCTGACCGCCGGGCATTTTACCCGAATATTCGAGGTTCGGGGGAAGGTGTATTCCAATGCTTCTCGTAAATCGCGCAGTACGGTAGACGAGTTTTTTCGGACGTAGTCCGCCTTCAGTACCGCAAAATAGTCCGTGTCGCTATGGTGGCGCACGCCAGTACCGTTACCAAATGAACCGGTCTCAAATAGCTCGCAGTAAGCGAAGTTGTTCTTTAAACACCGCTTCACCGAGTCTTTATGTGAAGCCGCCTTTTTATGCTCATTGGGTAGCGAACTTATCTTCTTTAGAAAAGTATCAAACCCTTCCTTAACAGTACGCAGCATGAGTCGTTAACCGAAATTGGGGAATGAAGGACCAAATACCTGTTGCCACGCAGCAATTGACGCTTTGTGGTCGCTATTGCTTTCGTGCTGCCGGGCCTCGCGTGCGTATTCGGCGTACCGGGTAGCCACCGCGCTGATGCGGTTTCGAGTTTCGTAATCCAACCGATTAATGTTTCCCTGAATGCCTTTCGGGTCCTGAACATCCCAACGGATCGCCCAGGCAATGTGGTCGAGCAAGTCTGGTATCTCCACATCCGGCCAGCCAGACGCTACTTCGGTCTTGGCTTCGTAGTATTTGAAAATGATGGTCTCCAGCAAGTACGAGGGTATGGTTGTCGTGATGGGCCGCTTTGTCCAGAACTTTATCAGTCGCAGTACGTTCAGCACGTTCCCGTTGTGCTGCTGATTGACCGACGTGGTTAACGACTGGTCGATGCGCGGGTCGGTTTTTATCCAGTGGCCATTTCCGTCTGGAATCAAGTAGTACGTTTTGCCCCAAGCGTCCTCGGTCGTCATAAAACACGGTACGATGTCAAAGCTCCAGTCGTAGGACGATAAATTGAGTACGGTGGCCTGCTGCGTATACTTTTTCTCAGCCGATTTATACTGTGGAACACCTTCTAATCCTGCTTTAAACTGGTTAAGTACCTTTATCGAATGAAGCAGTTGAGTTCCATCATGACAAAGCTTTGTAAGCCGTTCCGCGTTCGGATTGACTGTTATCTGAATCCGATCTGTGTACTCAAGATAGGTACTTCCACTAGCGTGCAGCCCGATCAACATATCTATATCATTGAGGGGACGAATCTTGGTACGTCGGGCGAACGAACCGTAATCGAAATGATACTCTTTTACTAAAAAAGGAAATGTGTCGTACTTACCTGGCAGCTCGTTAATTCTGTCCTTAAGCCAGTCACGGCTCTTCCGGGCGTCTTTGGTCTGATCGGCGTCAAGATTTACGGTATCACGTAAGAATTCTGTAAAGGCGGTGTTCACTGTCGAAGCCATAACTCATTCATCAATATTTGTTTGAGCAAATGTAACCAGATTTCATCTACCAAACTTACGGCATGATAAAAATATTTATTGCCGAAAATTTGACCTATTTATATTTTGTCCCCATCTTGCATACAGTTATTGTAAACCCTGCTCCTAAACCCCGACATCGTTTTGACTACGCCCTTCTCCGATGCGCTGCTCGTCCGGTTGCGCGCTCAGCCCGAGTGGTCGAAGGCCGACCTACTTGACCTGTTGCGGGGTGAATATCCCGACCTCTCGGACGCCACGCTAACCTGGCGTATCCACGACCTTAAAAGCCGGGGACTACTCTATAGCGCCGGGCGCGGTCTGTACGTACCCGACCCACCCGCCACGTTTCTGCCGGTGCTGGCCTCAACACCCCGGCGTATGATTAATCGGCTGATTGCTGACCTGCCTGGTGCCGACTGTTGCCTGTCTGAAACTAATTGGCTCAACAGTGTACTGCCCGGTACCGAGTCGGCCCCCAAGCTTTCCTTAACATTGATTGAGGTAGAGAAGGCCCACTTAGAAACAGCCTACGGTCTGCTGCTCGGCTTTAGCCGGACGGTGTTTCTGAACCCCGATGCTACCGAAGTCGAACGCTTTGTACGGCTCCACGACCGGGCCATTGTATTGCGGCTGCTGGTGAGCGAAGCCCCCAAGATGACCGTGAGTAACGTACCCGTTAGCTCACTGGAAAAAATGCTGGTCGATGCGTTGGTCCATACCGACCTCTACGCCGATTATCAAACCCGGCTGGGAATGCTGCTGAACAACGCCCGCGACCACTTTGCCCTAAACCTCGACCGCTTGCGCCGGTATGCCCGCAGACGCGACAAACTAAATGAACTGAACGAATTGCTATGACCAACGAGACCAATACGATACAAGACTCAGACGTAACTGACACCGACGCCGGCGTGGATTCGCCCGGCGCTGCCGAAACCGTTACCGCTGCCGACGACACTAAGATTATCTGCGTACTGACTGGCGAACCCGTCAAAGACAGCGAGAAGGAACAAACACTGCAAAGCCTGATTCGGCAGATGAACGAGGAATACGGTTTCGAGATGGCCGACCTTGAACGCGATTTCACCTTCATCGGTGAAGACGAAGCCGGTAAGAAAATCCGTCGGAAGGCCGAACTGGTGGCCTTCGAGGCCGGGGCCGAACACACACAGGCGGGCATCATCCGGGTATGCTTTGTGCAAGATCCGAAAACTAAAGAAGCCGACGCCAAAAAAGGCACGGTGCTACTCGACGATGCCTTGAACATGCTCGAAAACTGCGAGTTCGGGCTGTGGACTAATGGGCTCATGAACTCGTTCCGGCACCGTACCGGCTACAAGGCCAACCTCGAAGCCAAACTTGAAGAGGTGTCGGATTTTCCCGGCGCGGGCGAGACCATGGACGACCTGACGCGCTCAGACCGCATGGCCGCCCGCAAACCCGCCAACGACTCGCTGATTCGGACCTTCAAACGCTGCCACGACTACATCTACGGCAACCAGGGCCGCACCAAAGACGCCTTCTGGCAACTGCTGTACCTGATTTTCTGCAAAATCTACGACGAAAAACGGCGCGATATATGCCACCAGAACGGCGAATCGTACCGCCGAAAATTCTGGGTTGGCGCTACCGAACCGCATACCGAAGAGGGGCGCAAAGCCGTATCAGAACGGATCAAATCGCTGTTCGAGGAACTGAAAGAGAGCGACGATTTTCAGGACGTGTTTGAGGGTAACGAGCAGATTCAATTAAACCAGAAAGCCCTAAGCTATGTAGCAGGCGAACTGGCGAAGTACTCCTTCCTGGATGCAACAGTCGATGTAAAGGGCATGGCTTACGAAACCATTGTCTCAAACACACTCAAGCAAGAGCGCGGGCAGTTCTTCACGCCCCGCAACATTGTGCGGCTGATGGTGGAAATGATGGACCCCGACCCAAGCCACCGCGTGTTAGACCCCGCCTGTGGCTCCGGGGGCTTCCTGGTGATGGTGCTCGACCATGTGCGTAAAAAAATTGCCAAAGAGATAAACCCCACGCTCGACGGCGAATGGCTTAAAGACACCTTTAACTCGCCTGAAGTCAACGAACGGGTACGTCTATACGCGGGCGAAAAACTGTTCGGTATCGACTTCGACCCCGACCTGAAACGGGCCGCCCGCATGAACATGGTAATGGCCGGCGATGGCCACGCCAATATCTTCCAGTTTAACAGCCTCGAATACCCCGACGGCGACGATACCGACGAAATCAACGGCTTCAACGAGCGACTGATGGACAGCTTAGACGCTGAAGGCGACCCCAACGGGGGACCGGACTATGAGGACGCGACTGAGAAGTTTGACCTCATCTTCTCGAACCCGCCCTTTGGGGCCAAAATCCCCATCAACGACCCGCGTGTGCTCGAAAAATATGACCTTGGGCACGTCTGGAAACGCCTGGATGGCGGCTGGGATATGGACGGCCGCTTAAGCGCGTCGGAGCCGCCTGAGATCCTGTTTATTGATCGCTGCTATCAGTTTCTCAGGCCCGGTGGCCGGCTGGCCATTGTGTTGCCCGATGGTATTCTGGGTAACCCCAACACCGAATACGTGCGCGATTGGATTCTAAAACGCTTCAAGGTGCTGGCAAGCGTGGACCTGCCTGTTGAGGCATTCTTGCCGCAGGTAGGCGTACAGGCCTCGCTGCTGTTTCTGCAAAAGCTAACCGACGAACAACGAGCCCTGCAACGCGATGGCAAACTGAAAGCCTACGACGTGTTTATGGCCATTGCCGAAAAAGTAGGCAAAGACCGCCGGGGAACCCCCATTTATGAGCGCGACGAAGACGGAGCCGAAATTAAAACCGAGAAGACCATCACGTACCTGTTCCGCGACCCCAAATCCGGGCAGGCCGACCTGAAGGAGCGGCAGGAAGTAACCCGCGACCTCGACGACGACCTTCCCAAAATTGGCCAGGCATACCAACGTTTTCGGAAAGGAGAGAAGCTATGATGAAGTTAGGAATTATTCCAAGTGATGTTCTAAGCGAGAATCCACGGTTAGAGGCTAAATTCTTCTTGGATAGGTACGCTCTTAACGCCCGTAAGATTGAACGTGCATCAGTAAAGAAAGTGATCCTTTCTCAAGTCGCCCATGTTTTTAATCCTCCCGTTTTCAAACGTCAGTTTTGCTCTCCTACCGAACGAGCCGTTCCTTACTGCCAAAGCTCTGACGTTACAAACATGGCTGAGGGAAGCAATATTTACATCAATAAAGCTCAAGCAGAAAAAATAAACGCCCTTGTTGATAAAAACTGGATACTCATTACCGGCTTTGGCAGCATAGGCAACACGAGACTTACCAGCATTCTCACAGCAGGTTCCGCTTATGCTAATAATGTCTGTAGGATAGTCCCAAACGGCGAACTACCTTACGGGTACTTATACGCTTTTTTAAGCTCAAAGTATGGAATTGGACAATTTAACAAGAATGCATCTGGTTCGGTAGTACGCTACATTGAAGCGCCAGGAATTAAGAAAACTCTAATTCCCATCCTGCCCGACGCCGAGCAGCAGGCCATTCATACGGCCATCGAAACAGCGGCCCGGCTGCGGGTGGATGCCAATGCGCTGCTGGGGGAAGCCATTCAGACGCTGGAGAAGCGTTTGCCTGAACTTAGAATGCCTACCAGCTACATAGCGTCGTCGGCTTCGTTTTTCGGTGAACGACTGCGTTTGGATGCTACTGCCCACCTGACGCTCATCGACGGCTTTTTTGATAAGGCCGGTCAGAATGCCGCATTGAAAACGGTCGAATCCGTTTCGAGTCAGGTGTTTACGCCAGGTATCTTTAAACGGATGCGCGTCAGCGACCCCAGCAAGGGCATTCCGTTTCTGAGTGGTGTCAACCTGCTTGAGGTGACGCCTAAGTTTGACGATTACTTATCCCGTAAAATGCCCAACCTCGCCGACTACGTATTGCGAGAAGGTTGGCTGGCCTTGCAGGATTCGGGCAGTATAACGTCAATGGGGTACGTCAGTATTGTGCCAAAGTTTCTGGATGGCGTAACAGCTACTAACAATCTGGTACGTGTAGTGCCTGGCGAAATCAACCACAACCCCTACATCTACGCGTTCCTGAAAACGGCACCGGGTCAAGCCATTCTGCGAAGCTTTTCGTATGGTACCGGCCAGTTGCACATTGATAATGGGCAAATCAGCCGACTCCGAATTCCGATTTACGAGGACCTGTTTGCGTCAGTTACGGCCAACGTAGAAGCGTACTCAACCAAATTCAGTGAGGCTTACCAGCTCGAAACCGGGGCCATTGCGCGGGTTGAGGAGTTGGTAGGAAGCTGGTGAGGGAAACCTCTTTTCCGAATTATCTATTCACGAACAAATGAACTTTAGCCAATTGATAACTGCCATTGAGCAGACGCATACCGAACTGAGCAAGCGGGCGGTTCAGCAGGTCAACACGACCATGACCGTGCGGAACTGGCTCATTGGCTTTTATCTGGTCGAGTTCGAGCAGAACGGCGACGACCGGGCGGCCTACGGAAAGGAAGTTATAGAGCAAATTGCCAAACGGTTGAAGGGTATTCCGGGCATGGCTGTTCGGAACCTGTTTAACTTCCGGCAGTTCTACCTTACCTACCACTGGTTTGGCGAATACGTCCTTGGTCAGTTAGGTACGTTGCCAATTTTGCAGACACCGTCTGCAAAATTGGTAGCCGCCCCGCCAACTCCCGACGACAAGGCTGACCAGCGGTTGCGCCTGCCACCTGCTACGTTGCTCAATACGCTCACGTTCTCTCATTTCATTGAACTGGGCCGGGTTGATTCGGAGCTAAAACGGCGGTTCTACGAAATTGAAGCCGTGAAGAACAGCTGGAGCGTAAAAGAACTCGCCCGTGCTACCACTACGCTGCTCTACGAACGCACGGGCCTTTCAACGGACAAGGCAGGCGTGATTGCCAAAATCGCGGAAAAGCAAACCATCCTACCAGCTGAGGTCATCAGGAACCCCTACGTACTGGAATTTCTGGGTCTTGACGAGAAAGCGCAGTATTCCGAAAACGACCTCGAAACGGCGATTCTGAACCACCTACAAACCTTCCTGACCGAGTTAGGCCGAGGTTTCTGTTTCGAGGCCCGCCAACGGCGCATCACCTTCGATAACACCCATTACCACATTGATCTGGTTTTCTACAACCGCATCCTGAAGAGCCACGTGCTCATTGACCTGAAGCTGGGCCGGTTCGACCACGCCGACGCGGGGCAGATGAACGTGTACCTCAACTACTACAAAAAGCACGAAATGACCGAGGGCGACAATCCGCCCGTGGGCATCATCCTCTGCGCCGACAAGAACGACAGCTTGGTGGAGTTTGCCACGGGTGGACTGGCCAACGAGGTGTTTGTCTCGAAATACTTGGTGCAACTGCCCGACAAAGACACCCTACGGGCACTGATTGAAGCCGAGGTAGATAATCATACCAAAAACTAACGAACCCGCATGGCCATCATTCTCCGCACAACCTACGACAAAGGCGAAGTCAACGAAGGCGAAAACCGGCTGCTGGCTTTCCTGGAAAAGAACCTGCCCGACAGCTACTTAGTGGTGCCCAACGTAGAGCTGCCCCACACCAACCCGCGTAACCGGGCCGTGGAGGTGCTCGAATACGACTGCCTCGTAGTAGCCCCCCACGCGCTCTACCACCTCGAAAACAAGCACTGGCAGGGACACCTCACCGGCGACGACCGCGAGTGGTACCTGAACGGACGGCCCAAAGGAAACCCGCTCCGTACCTGCGCCTACAAAACCAAGGTGCTGGCCAGCAAACTTAAAGAGCAAGACACGGCCTGGGGCCGGGCGTGGGTAGCGTCGGGCATTACGCTCTCGCACCCCAGTATGGTCTCGATGCAGTTGGAAGGCGACAGCGCCGACGTAACCTTCACGCTCGACAAAGGCCTGACCGAATTTTTGCAGGACCCAGACCGAGCCAGATCCTTCGCCGGAAAAATCAGCGAGTTGCAGGAGCCAATCAGCCGCTACCTCACCGCCCAGCAAGCACCCGCGCAGCGGAGGCCCCGGCTGTTTGAAAGCGAGTATGAGATTGTTGAAATCCTGAGCCAGACCGACAGCCGCACCGACTATTTGGTGAAGCCACGAGGCATTCAGACTAATATCTTCCGCAAGATTGCCGAATACACCGTGTCGCTGGCGCATCTCAGTGAGCACAAACGGCGGCTGCAGCTTGCGGCCATTAAGAACCAGTACGTGGCCCTGCGGAAAATAGCGGGTAGCCCATACATCCTGCACGTCGAGTTTCGGAGCGACGACGAGCAGGGCTTTTTCTACGAGATCACCGATTATCTGGAAGAAAGTAGCCTTCGGCGCGAGCTGCACCGACGTACCCAGACCTTTCAGGACCGGCTCGCGCTGCTGCGGCAAGTGGCGCTGGGGCTGAAAACAGCCCATGCTGCTAAGGTGTATCACCGCGACGTCTGCCCCGACAACATCTACGTGGGTGCCGACGGTACGGCCTTTCTGGCCAACTTCGGCAGGTCGTACTTCACCGATACCGACCGGCAGGGGCATACCGTGTTCCCGACGCTGCGCGACGAGGAACTGAGCGTGTACATGCCCTGGGAGATGAGCCGTCCCCACGATGCCGACACCCGCACCGACGTGTATGGCTGGGGCATGACCGCCTACGAAACGCTGGTGGGTCACCTGCCTCATTACGCCGACGGGACGCCCTTCAGCCACTGGGGCGACCTCGACCACCATCAGGGGCGGCTACCGGCCTTGCTGCTCCCCCATACCGTGCAGCCCGAACTACCCACCTGGACGAACGAACTGATTGACCGCTGCCTGCGCCATAACCCCGAAGACCGCTTCGGCAGCATGGACGAGGTGCTGACGTTCATCGACAACGCCCGGCAAGCCGCGCTTCCCGCTGCTCCGGCCACCTTGCTACAGACGGCCGAGCCGAACGCGCCCTACAGCAACCGCGACAGCGAAGACCTGCGACAGGGTGACCGTGCGGGCGACTGCCTGCTCATCAGCAAGATCGAACATGGGGGCTACTCGGAAGTATGGCGGGCTAAACACACCATACAAGGCCGGGACTACGCCATGAAGGTTTTTTTTCCCAGCGTTCAGTTCGATAATGTGGTAATCGAGTTCGACGTGCTGAACGATCTGAGCCACCCTAACGTGGTGAAGTTCATCTACAACGGGCGGCTGGCCAATGGGCGGTATTATACCCTGATGGAGTTGCTGGAAGGTGATAACCTGCGGAAGTACGTGTTTGGTAACCCACCTCTGCGGCTGACCTATCCCAACGTGTACCGGGCCGGACGAGAACTATGCCAGGCCCTGACGTACCTGCACGGCAAAGGATTCATTCACCGCGACATTAAACCCCACAACATTATCTGGCACCGGCAGGAACGCTTTGTACTGATTGATTTCAACGTGGCCGGTACGGAAGCCAATACCGACCGGGTGGGTACTGATGCCTATACCCCACCCGATAAGCTCGAAGGCAACCGACGCACCCGCTGGGATGCCAGTTGCGACACTTTTGCGCTGGGCATTACGCTCTACGAACTGGTGTGCCACAAGCACCCCTATCGAGGGGGTATTCCAACGCTTACCAATGCACCCGAACACCCGCAGCATTACAATAATGATATCTCCGATGCATTTGCAGCTTTTCTACTGAAGGCCGTACAACCCCGCACGGCCAACCGCTTCGAATCAGCCGACGACATGCTGGCGGCTTTAGAAGCGGTTGGCCTCGGGGAACTGCTGCGCCCTGCCCAACCTGCCCTCCCCGCCCCGGTCAGCACCGAAGCTTACGTCAATGCACTGAATAGCCTGTTCAGTCAGTCGCGCTACAACAACGCCGGTACGCGGGCCTCGACAGTACGGGGGGGGGATCCCTTTGCCCGCGACACCTACATTGAAACCCGGCTCGACACCCGCCTGAAGCAGGCGATTTTGGCGGGGACTTTCCGCTTAGTGATTATTACCGGTAACGCAGGTGATGGCAAAACGGCCTTTATTCAACGATTAGAAGAAGAACTTCGGGCCGACTCGCGGGCGAACATAACAGCCCTGCCCACGCAGAATGGAGCGAGTTTTCAAATTGGAGGCATCCTATTTCGGAGCAACTACGACGGGTCGCAGGACGAAGCCGGGCAGGACAACAACACTGTACTCGATGAGTTCTTCCGCCCGTTTGTGGGCCTCACCGACGTACTCCAGGCTACCGAGGGCCGCCTGGTGGGCATCAATGAAGGCCGGTTGGTTGAGTACCTGCAAAGCCGCCGGGCCGAACTGGGGTACTTAGCCGATACAGTCGAAGGGTTTTTCTATAACGAAAACACCTCCGACTTGCCGGCAGGGATGCTCATCATCAACCTCAACATGCGGGCGGTGGTGGGGTCACTCGCTGATACCGAACCCAGCCTGTTCCGCAAACAGGTGCAGGCGTTTGTACGGCCCGACTATTGGCGGGGCTGTGCCGATTGTGCTGTGCGCGAGTCGTGCTTCATCCGGTTCAACGCACAGTCGATGAACGACCCGGTAGCGGGCGACGAAGTGGTCAGTCGCATGGAAAGTTTGGTCCGTACGGTACATTTCCGGCGCGACCTGCACATCACCATGCGCGATATGCGCTCCTTGCTGGCCTTCTGGATCACCCGCGATCACAGTTGCGCCGACGTACAGCAAATGGTGGCGCAGTCGCCCGAGCCAATAACCTGGCTAAGCAAGCACTACTATAATCTAACCGCTCCTCTGAAAGACAGGGGCAACAAGGACCGCTTGGTTGAGAAGCTCCGTAGGCTCGACGTAGGACGCAGCGTTGTACCTGCTCTCGACCGGGCATTGTTTTTCTCACCCTTGGCGGCCCGTAAATATCTCGACTTCGGACAGCGGGAAGGCAATCTCATTGACGCCTTGAATCAATTACAGGCAACCCCTTTAGCGGGCCAATCGGATAATGAACGACAAAAAGCCATTCGAAATGCGCAGCAGCTACTGGCCCGGCACCAGTATTTTGAGGGTAGATTCACCCAGCCCTATTCATCCGATCTACGCGGCAAGGTCAAAGACTCCGATGCAGCAAAGGCCTCCTTACGGCGGTATGAGGGTGAGGCTGTGCGAAACCCGTATCGGTCGGTAAAAGCCTTTAGCGAAATGGTTAGTCTGACCCGGTTGTTCAGCGGAGAGCAGGCACAGCAAGCCACCGAAGGGGCCATACGAAGTATTGCAATAGCCATTGCCCGGCTCGAAAACTGCCACAACACCGACTTGGCGACCCGGTACGTTGTGCAGGCAGCTGGACGGCCCGATCCACTTAGCGCATCGTACCGGCTATTTCCGCTCACGGACTTCGAGCTGGTCGAAGACCGCCGACCCAGTATGAGCGATTACATGGAGTATGTACCGGACCGGCTCATTTTTCGACACCGTGATCCGGCCAACCGACACATTGCCCTCACGATCTCACTCGACCTCTACGAGATGCTGTACTACATAGAGAAGGGCTACGCCCCCTCACTCAACGACCTCAAAGGCCGCTTTGTGGAGTATGGGGTCTTTCGGAACATGTTGGGTAACCTGCCCTACCGCAAAGTAGTAGTAACCGGTAGTGGTCGGCAGCGGCTAAACGCAGGCTCTACCACCAACGAGTACGTCACCATCGAGGCCGACGACCAGAACCGACTCATCATTCACGTAGAAGAACTTTCCTGATCATGCCAATCAAAATACCTTCGGTTAAGAACAAGAGCGAGTTCCGAAACGAGCTGCTTACGTTTATCGACCCTAAAACCATCGACATTGACCGGACCATGACCAACCTCTTCGTGCTGCTGCGATACAAAGGCAGCAAACCGAAACTAAGGCCGCGTCGGGCTTCTGAAAAAATTGACATAGCGCGGCTGGTGCAGGAGCTACAGGACATCGAGACGACCAACCCCCAACGTATTAGCGGGGCAAAAACTTATCCCGATGCCGTAATGTGGTGGCTCCGCAGCAACCTGACCGACCTCGTATCGCGGGGACGTGAAACCGAGAACTTCGCTACGTTGCGGCCTATCCATCTGCAAAGCTTCACGTTTCGGAATGCCCGCCATACCCGCGATTATTTCACTTCCGAGCAGGTGTACTCGTTTCTGAACGAAGATAGTGACGTAAAAAAGGAATTGACTGACTTCCTGGACGAAGGCTGGAATGGCAACAGCATCACCAACAACCGCAGCATTGATGTGGACAGTATCGGCATTTTGCGGTTGATCGAGAACAACACTGTCAAAGCGTATGACGACAGTGAAAATATCTTTGGGCGGGTCCGTCCGTTGTTGCCATCCGATGCTAAACGGTACTGCGACGACGTACACTGCCTGCTGCAATACCAGAAAGTAGTACCCCGGCATGTATTGATCGAGTATATCAAAACCCTTACGGCCTTTCACCTGAGCCTGTACACCATGAAGGTAGTACGCTTTCTGCCCCAGATGGTGCGCGAAGGCCGAACCGACATTGACACGTCACTCTCCCTGGTCGTTGATCTGACCGACCAACCTGAAAGCGGAGCCGCCCGACTGGCCACTGCCGACGCACAGGCTATGTACGATTCAATTCTGGAATATATCCGGGCAACCTTTGCCATCAACCTATCGCTGCGCAACCAGAACCTCACCACTACCAACTCGGCCCACCTGTCTCAGGCACTGGCCGCCTTACGTAACCCCAGTCCCGATTTTCTGGCCGATACGCGCTCGGCCTTGCGGAGCATTGAAGAACATAAGGACAACGGACCGGAAGAACAGGACATGATTCGCGACATTACGGCCTACGAGACTGATGATATTCAACGGTATCTGGCTGTTATGTTGAAAGCTCGGGGAGGCTTCTGGCACAGTGATCTCGTACAGCTGCTGGATACGCTCATGTTGAAAAACAGCGAGAATGGCCTATTGGTAGGGGCACGTACGCGTAGTGGCAAACGCCGGTTTGTGATGGGCACGAAACTGCTGGAAATGCTGGTGCAACTCTGTGTACTGACCCCGACAGAAACCGGCTTTCGCACCGAACCCGTTTCCATGGAAACGTTTTTGACGTGGCTGCACGAACGTTATGGGTTAGTGGTTAGTGGAATCGATACCCCACGCTTTCAGAACGCCGACCTGGAAACTCACCAGGCCTTTCGGAATAACCTGCGGGCCTTCCGCGACAAACTGCGACAGATTGGCTTCTACACCGTCCTGAGTGATGCTTATATCATGCAAAAAATCCGTCCACGCTACGCCCTGAACTCATGACCTACGCCGACTTCATCACCGATATTATTTACGCTACGTTCATCGAAGAACTGCGCGAAGCCCAGCCCGGTCATTGTATGAAGCTATCGGGCGTAGCCGACGGTATTCTAACGCAATTAGCCAGCCGCTTCTGTGCAGATGTCCCCACGCTCGATACGTTCCTGCTCGATGCCGACCGTAATCAAGCTCCCTATATCACGGCAACAAAACTTATCGAGCTTCGGAACCAGGAAGAGCGTCCTTTGCTGGTGCTGTGCCCCTCTACACTGCGTACAGCTGCCGAAGATTCGTTCGGCAGCGCGACGTTCCAAGAACTGCCCATCGACGACATAGACGTGCGGCTGATGATCCGATTGGAGGATCAACTTACACCACAGCTCAAGCCGTATTATGATGCCCTGCTGGAACAGATTGGTCGTCAGCACACGGCGGGCGAGTTCAACACCTACCTGATTGACCTACTCCAACGGGGCCAAACGGGCGAGAACGTAGGCAATCTATTGTTCCACCTAAATCTACTTCCAGACAATCGGTTGACGCAGCACATAGACCAACTAAAGAACAGACTGGTCTATAACCAGCAGTGTATGCAAACGCTAACGACGTTCAGCCTGCCGGTTTATGACCGTGTGAAGCAACTGCCCGTGAGTGATCCGGCGCTGCAACAAACAGTAGCCCAATTTTTAAACCAGCACCCCGAATTACGAACGCCCTCGTCCATCGGCCGACAGGTGTATGAACAGGTTCCGGCGCTAAATTTTGGTTATTGGACTGTTACGCCTTTAGAGCAACACCGGCATGTGCGAGTTGAAGTATTAGCCTTAATGCCCCTCAAAGGCAGTAAAGGCCAACTCAGGCAGGATAGCAACGGTGACTACGTGCTCCTGTGTCCCGCCGATCAGAAAGCCGACGTTACACTGAAATTCACGACCGTACCAGCCCCGCGCAAAGAACCTGAACTAACGCATTTCGAGGTTAGCCTGATGCGTCATGCTGGGGCTGGCGAGTATGAATTTGTGCATCACATGGGCAGGTTTGCCTGTTCAAAATCGAATCGCGATTACCAGACGCGCAAACTCACGCTCGACCCCAGCGTCATCGATACCGAAGACAATTACTTCTTTCGGGTCATGGCCCTTGACAAAAACAACTTACAACTTAATACGGACGATCCTTTCCAGAATCGGGGTCTGCAACAAGAGTGGGAAGCTGAGCAAGCCCGATGCGAACGGGAAGGCATCGCACCCGACAAAACGCCCTATAAGGGCAAATTAACCTGCGACTCGCCCAGCTTTTTGTTTACCAAAGACGAGGAGGAAGGCGTAGACGACGAAGTGCGGGCGGGTCTCGACCGAAAAGAACGCATTGCCAGCGTGTTGCAGAGCTACTTTGACCACCGGCTGGTCCAATTACGAGCCAAAGAAACACCCGCCTCGGTAGCACGCGACGAAACAGATTGGAAGTGGTTAGAGTCGAACAAACAGACGTTAACGAATGTGTTTGTGGCTCGTTACGCTGACCCGCGATTTACGTATCAGGTGGAGGTGTCAGCTAAGCTTCGGCAAATCGAAACCGAACTCCTTGAGCATCCTACGCAACTGGGTATGTGCCGGGTGCAGCTCACCGGCTCGGAAGCCCTGGAGCGTGGAGCCATCGTGCTGAGCATGGGTCCGTTAACCGACCATCCGCTGGCTGCCTCGTTCACAGAAGCCCGTGTGCGGCTGTTTGAGACGATTCGAAGCGATTTACCCACCGACGACGGCATATGGGAGACGTTTGAGCTGTACAAGCACCGAGACCTAGTAGGCGACTACGTTGCGGCCTATCAGCAATTAATCGCAACCCTCTACGCGCAGGTTGAGCAAGCGGCTACACTGGATGATAATTCCCGCCGAACCTTGTTTGATATATGTTATGCCGTGCAACACCTCGATATAATCGAACTACAGGCTACGTTGCTGCGGCAAGAGACCGTGCCAGCTTGTTTGTTACCTCCCTTACATCCGCTCCGTCTGGGCTGGTGGCTACAACTGCTCGACCAGTTTCAACAATGGGAAGATCAAACTGTCGACGTACCCAACCGAATCGCTTACTGGACTGATTCGGTGCAGGCTCTTTTCTTCGGTGGTCTGTTCCCGTCTAACCAGCCATTGGTACTGGCGGGCGTGGATAACGAGTATAGCCACGAATACATTGGTGAATTGACCTATGGGTGGGGGCTGTACCTCCGTTCGGTACCTGTCGAGCGCGATCTGGAGTCAATGAGTTCGCGCAATCGGTTGTTGCTGCAATCCATCCAACGGCTGTTCAATATCACAGGGCGTAAACAGACCGAAAATGACGTCGATAAGCAGGTGGTGCTCCATCATCTGAAAAACTACATAGAGCTACATCCCTACACCGAGCAGATAAATATCAACCTGTTCAACGCAGGTGAAGGTCAGGTCTTTGCCAGCACTCTGGTTGAATTAGAGAAACATCCTCAGTTCCGTGGCTTGCGGTATGAGATTCGATTCTTTTACCGAGCTATCGGTGGCAAAGCCGACCGGCTGGTTCAACACGGAAACGGCATCATCCGCTTGCTGAACCCTGAAGCCAACATTTCAGAGGAGGCCGAAGCATTTACCCGAACCACCGACGACCGGCTACACCCTCGCCTTCGAGTTAGTGTGAACCGGGTTGATGACTATCTGACAAACCCAACCGCATATGATGCTCACTTAAGTTTTCTCATTAATCCTTTTCCGCTACGCACTTTTATCAGTGAGCCATCCGCTAATAGTCAGTCGTATTATTTGAATGGACTGATTGTGGAACCACAGGTCGATGTGCGCGTGAGTCACGAAACGACAACCTATCAGTGGGCCAGGTTCATCACTCCTTCCAACGAACGAGTGAGCGGCCCGCTGGCGGCAAACGTTGCCAACAGCCTCGACACGTTGAACCGGCTGATTAGTTATTACCTCAGCGCCGGCGCTGGTATGGGCGAGACCTCATTACCAGCCACTCAGTTAACGCTCTCGAATCAGGACCAGGTGTTGCTAAATCTGGTGCATCAGGCCAGCGATTGGGTCATTACTTTCGATCATCACCTTGGGCCTGAGCTGTACGACCTACCCAAGGAGGGCGATCAGCTTCCGTTCTTGCTGGACTACATTCCAGGTGAGCGGCTGCTAAGCATGAATACGTACCTGACTACGAAACCCAATGAAGAAGTAGAACATCTGGTGGCCCCTCCATTGGCCCGGTTTAGCCAAGCCCCTCACCTGACACCGGGACTGGCTACTGAACTGCTGGAAGACCTCCGCACTATTTCGGGCACCCTTATTCTGCAACTCAACAGCAATCCGAACCGGGTGTTGGAAACGATTGGCATTGGGCTTACTAAACGGTTTTTGGCCAAAAAAGGAGTGCTGGAAAGTCAGATACTGGTACCTATTGACCTGCACCAGTATCTTTTTAACGATAAGTTGATTAGCGAATCGAAGAGTCGGGCCGACCTACTGCTTGTTCAACTGTTACCGCATGAGAACCGAATTCATATACAGGTTCTGGAGGTAAAAGCACGTACTACTGGATTAGATCAGGGAGCATTGGATGAGTTGATGCACGGCATGACCGAGCAGATGGACAACACCATCCGGGTATGGAATGGACAGTTCCGTACAGATACCGACCGATTTGACCGGTGTATTCGGCAAAAGGAGATGGCTGATATGCTCCGGTTTTACCTCCACCGGGCCGCTCGATACGGGCTGTTGAGCAGCCTTGAACGGATAGTTGGCGAACAATTTCTCAGCCAGTCCGATAATAGCTTCGTGTTCACCTTTGATCGCAAGGGGATCGTGTTTGACTTTGGGGGGCGACAGGAATTCGAGACCAAACAGGCCGATCACGACCTAGCCTTCTTCATCGTTGGTCAGCAGGGTATTCAGGAGTTGCTTAACCCTGAATCGGATGTAAACAGCCGTCGAGCCGACAAAATCACTGATGACGTAGCCGATCATTTTACGCGACGCACGCGACGCCCTTATACCCAGGAAGATGTACGTTCGATCACTCGTACAGAGCCGATACTGCTACTTAGTCAAGAGGACACCGTACCGTTAGTAGCCGCTTTCGCCCCATATCCGACCTTACCTGTTTCCGACCTACCCTTAATTGAAGAGCAGCAAGCACCAGCCATATCACCATTGGTTACGGATATTCCTGCCAGTAACGAGGTTGTTTCAGTGCCGGAGCGACCTATACCACCGTCT
The DNA here is from genome assembly GCF_057652235.1 of Arsenicibacter sp. R0_47. Lineage (NCBI taxonomy): Bacteria > Pseudomonadati > Bacteroidota > Cytophagia > Cytophagales > Spirosomataceae > Arsenicibacter > Arsenicibacter sp. R0_47. The sequence continues at coordinate 48,011 of NZ_JBYFCJ010000039.1, forward strand.
TTCGACATTCTGATCGGTGATGATGAGCTGGGTGGGCAGTACGGTATTCTAGGGCAGACGGTGAGTCAAAAGACGGTTGCTATGAGTTTGAGTAATACCAATACGATAAGCCTTTTTGGTGTGCAGGGCGCGGGTAAGAGCTACACATTAGGAGTCATTGCCGAAATGGTCCTCAAGTCAATGCAGGGCATCAATGATTTAACTCAACCGCTGGCCGGAGTTATCTTCCATTACAGCGACAGCCAAGACTACGCACCGGAGTTTACAGCCATGAATCAACCCAACAGCCGGGATACAGAGTTACAAAAACTTAAAGCGCAGTATGGTGCGACCGCCGATCGAATTGACGATATCGTCTTGCTTGTACCTAAAGCCAAGCTGGAAGAGCGTCAACGCGAATACCCCAGCCTGACGGTACTACCGCTTACTTTTTCCTCGAAAGAGCTTAGCATCAAAGACTGGCTGTTTCTAATGGGTGCTTCCGACAACCAATCGCTTTACATGAAGCAGATTAACAACCTGATGCGAATGATTCGTCAAAATATTTCCCTCGGTCTGCTAGAAGATACCATTGCCAATACAACACTTTTGAATGATTCCCAGAAAGAGCAGGCCCGTTCACGGTTGATGCTGGCCCATGAATACATAGACGATCATACCCGGTTGGGCGGACTGGTTCAGCAGGGACGGCTGTTGATAGTCGATTTACGCGATGAACTTATTCTTCAGGATGAGGCGCTCGGTTTGTTTGTTATCATGCTCAACATTTTCGCCAATGTCAGACAAGAAGACGGCCAACTTTTTAATAAGTTCATTGTTTTTGACGAAGCGCATAAATACATGAACAACCGTCAATTAACACAAAATATCGTGACGGCCATAAGAGAAATGCGGCACAAAGGTGTTAGCCTACTTATTGCCAGTCAAGACCCGCCCAGCTTGCCTAATGAAATCATTGAGTTGAGTTCGGTCCTTGTCATGCACGAGTTTCGGTCACCGCAGTGGCTGAAACACGTACAGCGGTCACTAGAACCCACCGCCCGGCTAACCGCGCAGGAACTGTCCAATCTGAAAGCTGGTGAAGCTTATGTTTGGGCTGCCAAAGCCAGTAGTAAATCAATCAGTCAACAACCCATTAAAATTACCATTCGTCCTCGTGTCACCAAACATGGTGGTGCAACGATTAAGGCAGGCATTACTTGATGTTTTTTTTTCTGGAAATTTTTATCGATGATTTAAGGGAAGCTGTATGCAAAAGAGCTAACCTTAACGTGAATTATGGATGGCCAGAGCTTTAACTTATTGATTGAAAGCGCATAGGATATATATATCGGCAATCGAGATTCAATTTCGGTGATGGGTGCAATTTCGGAACAAAACGCGTCGGCGCAATAAATCAAAACCTGCTCGACCGTACCCCTGCCGTTTGAGCATTTTCAAGCGGTTCACTTGACCTTCCGTCTGACCGCGCCGCGGAGGCCGTTACTCCAATCCGATACGAAAGCCTGCTCAACAGCGGCATAGTCCTGACGCAAGCCCCGGACAAATCCTGTATAGGCAGATACTTTTTCGGTATCCTCACACCACTTGGCCAGACCCTCGGCCGATTTTTGCTTCATCAGTTGCCGAAATTGATCACTCAGTTCATATACCTCTCGAATTGACGTGTGTTCGTTCAGCAGATGAGTTAAAAACGCCTGTTCATCGGTCGACCAATCCGTGGGTGACTGATTCAAGAGCCGACTAATACGCCGACTACTAAAGTTGCTCCCTTTGCGGGCGGGTGGTAAAACGGGGGCTATCTCCAACCGAGGATAGGCAGATAGAAAGTTGGCTAAAATCGTATAACTACCATTATAACCGAAGGATTTGATCTCTGTCAGTAGGTCTTTTACACAGGTTTGCCCCTCGAGCCATCGTCGACGAAGATAACCCTCGTACAGATATAAGTTTGACCGCTTCATGACCATTCGCGGAACGAATGTATCCTGCTTCCAATAGCGCCTGACGGTGTTTCTGTCGGACGGCCGATGCCGCAACACCCAGATGCCGGGCGATTGCCCGCATACCGTGTCCTTCCGCCTGGAGTTGTTTAACTTTTTGGAAGGTCACATAGCCTTTGGAAGTGCAATCAAATTTGGCAGTTGACATGAGTTGGGATATGTCAGTCTCCCAAGTGATAAATGGTGGTAGCTTATCCTCAGTCAGTTGTTGTGTGATCATTGGCTTCTCTTCTTTTAGCAGCGTGGCCGACATGGACTGGTTAATGTTAGTTCGTTGGGTATCTGGAAAGCGTTCCACTGCTTCCGAAAGGTTAGCTAGTAAATGCCACCGATCGGCTACTTGCACGGCGCTGGGGCAGGCAATAGTAATGGCATTAGCATACACACTCGAGCGATCGCGCGTCACCAACTCAACGCCCGGACGGTTGGCCGCTGCCATGATCACGAAACCAATCTTCCAGCGTCTTGCCCTCGCGGTCGGGTAAGACATCGATGGGTTGGTGTCGATCCAGATCAATCGCTGCGGCGAACCGTTAGAATGGTGCCATAGCGTCGTCCTTTTCTGAATGCAAAATCATCCACGCCCAAGCGAATGGGAGTAGGCTGATCCTGGACAGGCGTACTACGGCTGATGCGCAACAAAGTTGAGTGGCTCACTGGCTGGCCGATTAGCTCACAAAGTCGGGCACCTGGTCGAGCACCGGTTAGTAAGGCGAGGGCCTGCATGGGTTGCTGGGCTCGGTTTAGTCGGCGAGCATAGGGAAAGAAGTATTCCGATGCAGTTTGGGCGAAAATTTTACGGTCACATTGGTCATTTCGGCAGAAGAACTTGCGCAGATGAATCCTGAGCGAAACGGCTTTTCCGCAAATAGGCAAATCGGTTAGGGTTCGTTGATAGAAGCTATGCACCTTATTGGTCGGCAGCTGACAGGCTGGGCAGCGACCAAGGGTCTGAGTGGATATCAAGCTGATGTGAAGAGCGGTTTCACCAATGGTATGGTTAATAAGTTGAAAATGATTAGGTAGAAGTTGAGACAAATCTATGTCCAAACTTGGTAAAATACCACCTCATCACCGAAATTGAATAAGAACCAGTTTTGACGGAATATACAACACAATCATCTCCGGCGGGATGATGACAGCCGCAGCTCACACAAAACCCTGAACTGAACTCACATACTCACTCATGTTCATTGAAGGTGTATAATTCTAGATACCGAAGTTCTTTCAATATCATGTTTTTTTAAATTTAGTTAACATAAGGTAAATTATACAACACATGGTATTACCCTAAAATAGCTTGGCATTAATTTATAAGACTATGAATAACAGCTTATTATGTGGGATCAAGGAAAAACCCAAAACAGGATTTGTTAAACGACAGGTTATTGAGTATTATCGAATGGGTGCTTACTCAGAACGTCAAGTATTGGAAGCCGTTGGCATTACACGTACCATATTAAGACGCTGGAACCGATCTTATCAGCGCTATAAAAACCGGATGTATAAACCTTTACCGAATCTGAAGTTTATGAATACCAAAACGTCGAATGAACTTGCTGCTTTAAAAAAGAAACTAGCTGAATTAGAGCAACATAACAAAAAGCTTCAGCTACAGAATGAAGCATTAGAAACGGTGATCAATCTTGCCAAGAATGAATTTAAGATTCCGATCCGAAAAAAGTCTGGTCCCAGGCAGTAAGTCAACTGAGCATGCAACATCCTCTGGTTAGTATGCGGGAACTCTGCGGACTGTTTGGGAAAAGCCGCCAGGCTTGGTATGATGGGCAGAAACAAGAAGAACAATCGTTATTTGAACATGAACTGCTTCTGGAGCAGGTACGGTTGATCCGTAAAGATTTACCTCGTATCGGAGCCGAAAAGCTTCATTTAATGACCGCAGACTGGTGTCATCAACATGGGATCAAAATCGGTAGAGATAAGTTTACCGATTTATTAAAGCAACATCAGTTATTGGTTCCGCGACGAACCCGTAAAGTATCAACGACCATTTCCCATCATCACTTCTTCAAGTATACAAATCTGACAGGGAACCTTGTTATTGATCGCCCTAACCTACTATGGGTCAGCGATATTACGTATATATCTGTTAATAGAGGGTATTCATATTTAAGTCTGGTCACCGATGCGTCTTCAAAAAAGATCATTGGCTGGTCATCAAAGCCGAATTTAGGGTTGTCGGGTCCTGTCAGTGCCTTGAAAATGGCATTGAATCAAAAAGGAATCAAGCGGGATAAAAAATTAATCCATCATTCTGATTGTGGTATTCAGTACTGCTCCCGTCAATATACCAGTCTTCTACTTGAAAATGCTATCGGGATCAGTATGACCAGTCAGAGTGAAGCGAGTGAAAATCAAATAGCCGTACGGATAAATCGGACGATAAAAGAGGAGATCTTAGAAAATCGTGGCTTTTTGAATCATGAGCAGGCGTTAATTGCTATTGAAGGTGCCATAAATGCCTATAACCTGCTTCGCCCCCACTCCAGTTGCGACTATTTAACGCCTGCCCAGGCTCATCTCCGGGAAGGACTGCTACGTAAAAAATGGCGGTTATCAAATCGTCACAGACATCGAAAAGTACAAGTCGAAGAGCTTGAATCGATGAGTTAAAATCCGTCAAGAAAAAACAGGGCAGCTCCTTGTTTTCGTTTAACGATTGGAATTACCGTTTTGCCAGCAAAACGGTAATCAAGTATCCAAACGAATCAGGAAGCGAACGTATTTAACGCCATTTGTACTCGGGAAAAGCGGACATTCCTTCCATTAAATACTTCGTCCAGAATTCAAGGGTGATTTCGTTCCATCCCTGATTAAATTCTCTGGTAACCGTGAACTCAGTGGCCCGGTTGCCCTTCATCGTTACCTGATCGAGCTGGGCAACCATAGCTGATCCCCCCTCCTCTTCAGAAACCATATGGCCGATGTACGTTCCGGGGCGAAGGTTATTGGTCCATATCCGGCACCAGCCTTTCACCTTGCCCAGCGTTAGCCAGCGGTATAGCTGGAGGCCGTACCGGTCGTCGGTTGCCGGATTCACCAACGCACCAAGCTGAGGGGCGGACGATTCGTTGGCAATGGCCTGCCGGATTAGTTCAAGTGCTTTCGTTATTTCAGTCTCAGTCATTGTCCGTAGGTTACCCAACCCCACTCCGGGTTGGCGTATTTATTGTACTTAAAAATACCTCTTTGCTGGTTCGAAAAAAAGCAAAAGGAGATTGATAGACAGCTTTTTATCGCCCAATTGATTCGATTCAGCCGGCTCAGCAAACGGATAGCCAATGCTCAGGGTGAGTTACAGGTACGTACCACTCAGAATGGCCCAAAGCACACGAATGATGAGTTGCTGCCCGGTATACGTATCGAGTAATTCAATGGGCTGATTCTGGTGCAGCGAAACAATCGGTGAACGAAGCCACTGGTGGAGAACATGGGGCTTTTCAAATGCCTGCATCCCCAGGCAATAGATTTCGGCCAGCCCAATGACTTTTTCCGAATGAGCGCCCGACAAAACTCCCCCTTTTAGCTGTTTCTGTCGATACGTTTTCGGGCTGATACCAAAAAGCCAGGCCATTGTCCGGGGGGACAGGGACAGCTTCTCCCCGACCTGGACGGCTACCTCGACTGGTATTCCCTGGCGAATCAATACAATGCGGTCGAGATCGGAGTTGAGCGGGGGTGCCTGATAGGTTTGGCTACTGAGTACCGACTGGAGCGATGGTTCTGGATTCTGCATCCCCTTACTGGTTAGATCGTTGATGGGATTGCTCGATGAGTGCTGCCTTTCCCCTATCCGCCCCCTGAGCGGACTTGTTGTACTGCCGACCGATCCGGTCATTTAACAGACAGGCCAGCGCCCGGGCCGAATTGATCTCCCCAAACGCATACGCATTGGTCAGTATACAGGACGCGGCCTCCTCCATTAAGTGCTCATTCATACCAGCCCATACCCGCCAGAGGGACAGGTATAGGCTCCAGTGCATCTGGGGTGAAATGTCGTTTTTCACCGGCATCTTGAACCCCTCATACATCGTCTTGTGCCCCCGTAACCCGACCTGATTGATCTCTTCCAGGCAGGCGCTTCGCTTGAGGGTATAAGGCCGGATGATGCCATTTTTATAGATGATTACGGTCGTTCCTGCTGGTAGAAACGCAGCCTGGGGTGAAAACTGTTTATCGCCATCCCTTGAGACTTCGTAGCCGTTCAGCGCCTGTTTGGCCCAGCTAAACGGACTACGGGGGTCCCGATAAAGCGGAATGGCCTGTAGGATTTTACGGTTGAGGTCAAGCCGGTATTTCCGTTGATGTACCGACAGGGAATCATTCCGTTTGCTGTGGGTCTGAAGGTAAAACTCATAGTCCTTCGGGGTGATGATTCCCCGTTCGTAGACAAACTGGATCGTGTCTTCGTTGGCAGCCTTCGTGGCGTCTTTATTCAACTTTTTAAGCGACTGGAATATCCGGTCGGATGGCAAACCCATAAACTTCTTCACGCAGCAATTGCCAACCGTAGCCCGGTTCTGGTTGGTCGTATTGTACAGAACACAAAGCTCCTTGGTTGGGAAGTGGCCACACAGGCAGGTTTCGGGTTGTGACGAAATGAAAATGGTCAACAGCTTCCATTCCGGGACGGCTTTATCCCAGTTTTTGGCCTGGCTGAGGGCAATAATGGCTTCCGCTAATACCTGATGTGCCATGTCAGTTTAGGGGCCCCAGATAAGAAGGGAAATGCCGCCCCAGACGATAATCGTCATGATGATCATAAACAGCAGGCCTATGAGCGGATAATAATCAGGTTTCCGTGTTTCGTCCATGATTGAATCGGGGAAAATCAGATGGTTGCGTCACCCCCTCCGGCTGAGGCCTGGATGTTCCGGGTGTTTTTCTGGACGGTAATGGCCCCAAACAGAGCCAGCAGGAAGGAAATCCCATAAAATCCTTTTTCGCTGGGTAAGAGCGTAGTGGCATTAAACAGACCCACGATCAACAGCAGGATCGGAATGATAGTCGCTACCCAGCTCAGCGAATAGTAGGCCTGACTGACGGGTATAGTCTCGGTACGGTCGCGGACGCATTTCTGCAAGAGAACAGCCGAATAAAGCCCGAACAGGATCACGATAAAATAAAAGCCTTTTTCGTTGAGCACCATCGAGGAGTTCCATAAGCCTATGAGATACGTGCCCAAACCGGCCCCCGGGGCGATATAGGAGGCTTCGATAAAGGCGTTGGTTGGTTTATTGGTCATACAGTATATCAGATAATACACGTAAAATTACAAAATGCCCTCCAAGATAAAACAAAAGATTTATATGCCAAATGGCACACAGGAATCTTTACGGGAAATCGCCTTCTTTTTATCCGTATTTGCCCCTTACATGATCTTTTCCGGAAGCGTCAGGTATCGCTTACATATAAAAGCTATATCGAATCTGGGGTACTTCCTCCTCCGTCAAATATTTCAAAATCTCTCCGACCTTTCTGGAACATTCAATTGTAATCGGGTTTTTTTTATCGAACTGGGTATTGTTCCAGTTCATTTTGGTCAGGGCGAGTATTTCCTGGCAAATTTTCTCGGGCGATTCGTCATTGGAAAATAGTCTGATCTCTAACGGATTGGGTATGTACATACCCGGATAGGTGTTATAGTATTGAACGAATCCTCTACTGTAGAGGACATGCGTCTGGTCGTCGAAGGACGCTAACGTGCCTCGTTGGGGTGGGTAGTTGTTGTTGGCGTATAACCGGATGGATGAGGGCATGATCGTGACCAGATCCACGGCATTGATGTGGTTGGCATAGGCTGCATTCCGGAAGCCCTCCATCTCGGCTTCATTGTAATTAGAGCTTTTATGAATGACCAATCTCTGAGGGAAAATCTTCAGCGCATCATAGTACTCTTTGAGGGAATTATTCATCAGCTCAAAGGCCTGATCCTCGGTTAAATGAGGGTCTTTGTCGCCTTTTTTCAGCGTAATGGGCGATCCCCGTAAGATGACCCCTTTGCCATGCTCGTTGAAGATTTGCGTGACGCTCGTCTGAATCGTTTGTTTATCCCGACTCCGGTAGAAGCTGATGCCGGCAAAGCAAACAATGGATGTTTCATTTTTTATTAACGCCCAGGGCGTGCCGGATGCTTTATAATAGAGGGCGGTAAAGAAGTTCCAGGCGATAGTGGCGGCATCCTGCATGTCTCCCCCCGGATTAACAATGCGGTCCCTGACGATCTGAATGGGGGCATTGTAAAGCATGGCTCTTGCTTTGAGCTGCCTTCTGAAATCATTCTCCTCGGGCGAACTGGTTTCCTCTGTATCTTCTTCTGGTTCAACCGGTTCAATCGGTTTTCCCGTAATGATTTCCACGATTTTCTCGCTCATTACGCACAGGATCACATCCGGTTTTTTGTTCTTGGTGAGGAATTTGATTTCGTCAATGTACAATTCAACGAGGTCGTTAATGACCTGGTTTGAATCGGTAGCGGCCTTGATTAATTTGTCAAATTCGGAATGGTTGATTTTCCGGATATATCCCTCGTCATAGATGATTTCGGACATAAAACCGATGTCCTTGTTGAAGCCGCAGAACCCGGGAAACAGTTCGTTTAATTTGGACGATTTTGGCTCGATATACGTCCTGCAACGCTCGATCCAGCCCAGAATGGACTCCACGCTTTCACTTCGCCCAATGATGCCTATTTTGATTTTTTCGGGGCGGATTTTAGCCAGATCATAGGGATTGTATTGCCAGATTCCACTTTTGGGGTCAATGAATTCATTCGTTCCAAATTGCAATAATGGCTCTGGAAGTAATTTCAATTTCATGATTGAGTCAATGAGGGAGTCTACACTTGATTAATATCAATTTCTGCCAGGGTCAACAGGTCGTAGGTGTCGGTTTCGGACAGGGAATTGAGCAAACAGAACTGAAGGAATCGAAAGTGATTATAGACTGCTCCATTGTTCTCCACGCGTTTGAGGGCGGTAATCTCATCTGCTGCAAACACGTACTCAGACCAGCCATCCCGGGTGAGGCTCCAGGTAGGATTAATTGCCAGATAAAATCCAGTTTGAAAGCGTAGGAAGGTGGCTTTAAAGGCCAGATGCCTGAACGCCACGATCTGCGTTTTTTCCTTGTTGAATCGTTCAAAAATGACCGTTCTGGTGGCCTGTTTGATTCCTTTCCAGGTGATTTTCTTTTCTTTGGCGATGGGGCCTACCCTGAAACGGTAACACTTCTCACTCTTGATCCATTCGATTTCTTTTCGATTTACTTTTTGTCGAAAGCATAGGTTCAGCAGCGATATAAAGACGGATTCGACAGCCGGGTTTGAATCCAGAAATTCTTCGACGGTATACGATTCAACCGCTTCCGAAATCCGGGAGTACGCTTTACTTCTATTCCCAAGATCATGAAAGGAAATGAGCAGATGGTTAAACACCTCAAATTCGGAATCGAAGGGTGCATTCGTAAATAAAAGTGCCCGTAGGGCAACTTTACGATCTGTCGCTTTCCGGGTTAGTTTAAAGTCAGTCTCCCAGCTCTTCTCGATGATTTCGCTGCGGTTGAGCGTTAGTTTGGCCACGTAAATCGTTTGAGGGAACGTTACTTTCAGGAGATTGGCTATCGTCCGGTCCTGCTTTTTTTTTTCGGCAATATCGCTTTCTGAAGCGACCACGATGGCTTCAGCCGGACTGGCTCCTTCGTTTTCTGCCGCTATATCCCGCTCGATCAGCGTAAATACGTCTTCAAAGTTGGCTTTGATATGCTGTTGAACCGTCAGACTATTCATATCCTTGAGGATACTGGTCAAATCGGCAATCGTGGCGCGAATACGGGTGTAGAGGTCAATGGAATCCCGAATCCCGGCCAGATCAGCCTGGCTTTTCAGACTGACCATAGCTTCGTTTAACTCCTCTATTTCCTTTTCCCAGTGCTGGATATATCTGATCCGCCCGATAGGCTTGTAAAACCTGGCACTCTCGGTGATGATGGGAAATATCCGGTTGTAGAAATTACCGTTCCTGGCAATCTCCAGCAGCTCGAACATGCAGTTTTCTGACTGGAGGTATTTGTCAGAGAGAACAACGAGAACAAATCGCCCCTGCCCGACTGATTTCATAAACTCGGTAATCAGACCTTTAAACTGAATATCGGTTTTATCCCGGACCAGACGGAAGCCCCTCGACAGGCAGACAGTTTCAAATTGATCAATTATCTTTTCACTTTCAGGCTCCCAGGCATAGGAGACAAATATCTCTGGTGTGATTGGCTTACTCACAAAAAGGTTTATGGGGAAAAAGTAAAAAAAAACTGTTAAGTTACTATTCGGTGGCGATAATCGACAAACATACAGGAATTGGCGAATACTACAAAGTTCTGTATGTGGTTTACCGAACGGGGAGGCATCAGGAAGACCATTCAGTAATTTGGTCTTTTATGCCTCCCTGTTTTCACTCCTTTTTCCCGGACTTTCTGTGGAAAAGCCTGTCATACCATATTTCTATATGGTCTATTGGTTTAGGTCTTATTAAATTTATTAGTAAATGAGCTGGAGATTCACCGGAAGCATCATAGGATTACAGTTAAAGATGGTTCAACCTGTTCGCCTTTAATGTTAGAGCGTTCAGGCTGTTAACGAAAACGAAACCTATTCCGATTCTTAAAGATGATTAGTTTAATGCGATATAATTTTGTGCGTTGAATGTGGAGTAATTTAAGGGAAGAATCGCTTTAATTTCGGAGGCTATAATTGGATATTCGTATATCCTGGCTGTGACAGTAATTGCTTTTCCGTAAGCTGTTCGGCTATGTTGATATAACAAGGTCCAGAACACGGTAGCATCGTCATCACAGGCACACGAGATCGCAAGTGCCTTTGTGTAAATCTCATGTTCAGCATTGTTAAGTATAGCAGCTATGCGTTTTCGAAATTCTTGAATTAAGTGAGTTTCTTCGGCAATGGGTATCCATTGATCTAAAGGGATGGATTGCGATTGTATTGGGTCATTGAGGATTCTGATGGCTGGGGTGAGGGCATCCTCCTGAAGAAATTGTTGATTGACACGATTTATACTCATAAAATAAATGTTTATAGATATTACAAACATCATGTGTGCCGTATCTAATGGTATGAACTATAAAAGTGAACCAGTAAGGGTGTTACCGGAAAGTAGTTGTGAATTAACGGTTAAGTTTTAACCTAAAGCCGGATCAAGTGCTTACGTTTGCGAATGGCATTCAGTACATATCAGGACACTAAGACATCGGTCAGTTAAGGCAATACTCCGTTATTGGGGCTGACAAAATTGTGTTGAGACTATGCTCCAGATCAGCATATTGCTGAATATTTAAATAAGCTACTGCCTGATTTGTTGTATTAGGTGGTTCGATGCAAAATTTATCAGAGTCTTTACCATATAAAGGTTCTATACTATACTTGATAGTAGACAAGTTCTGGTTATTTGGTCCATATATAATTGTCAGGTCTACCCCCTCCCAGTTAATTCGTGCAATTGGATGTTCTATTTTAGTGTACTGAATTTGTCCTGATCCCCCGAAAGTGAGCCAGTGAAAAGTAGAGTAAAAAAACTAACTTTCATTGGTAACCAAAAGGGAAAT
>NZ_JBYFCJ010000040.1:0-49789 GCF_057652235.1 Arsenicibacter sp. R0_47
GACGGTGTGAACTACTCGGCCTCGACCAGCTTCCCGGCTCTGTCGGCAGGTGTATACAACGTAACGTCGAAAAATGCTCAGGGCTGCGTATCGGCTCCTGTCATGCTGACGATTAACGCTCAACCGGGTACGCCAGCGGCTCCTGCGGCTACTGTATCAGTTAAGCCAACTTGCACTGTATCAACCGGCTCGATCAGCATCCAGGGTGTTGCGGGCATGATGTACAGTATTGACGGTGTAAACTACTTAGCCAATACGCTGTTCGAGAATCTGGCTATCGGTACTTACTCGGTAACGGCTAAGTCTGGTGCTGGTTGTATCTCGGCGGCTACTTCCCTGACGATCTCGAAAGCGTCCTGCCCAATTGATGCGGTGGATGATGCCGTGGTTGCCAACTACAACAGTGTAGTGAGCATCCCTGTGCTGGCCAACGACAAAGACCGTGCGGGTATGCCTGCTTCCCTGACTACGGTAACCATACCGGTGATTGTAACTCAATCAACAAATGGTACTGCGGTCGTGAACGCAGATGGCTCGATCAGCTTTACGCCACGTCCTGGCTTCCAGGGTACTACTTCGTTCTCGTATCAGATTTGTGATGCGGTTGAAGCGGGTAACTGTGACATCGCTCAGGTGGTTGTTGCAGTAGGTGGCAAAGCTCCGGATGCCGTTAACGATATGGTGAATGCACCATACAATACGGCGGTTACAGTTCCTGTTCTGGCCAACGATAAAGACCGCAATGGCGATCCTGCTACGCTGGCTTCGGTAACCCTTCCTGTAATTACACAGGTATCGGCAGGTACGGCTGTCGTTAATCCCGACGGTACGATCAGTGTAACGCCACCAACCGGATTTGTTGGTGCGATCACTGTGATCTACGAAATCTGCGACCGTGCCGATTTTATGAACAAATCGGCTGCTACGTATTGCGACAACGCAGTGGTTACTGTGAATGTAGCTTCGAAAGCTCCAGTAGCGGTGACGGACAATGCTTCGGGCGCATTTGGCTCGGTGATTACTGTCGATGTACTGGCGAACGATAAAGATCGCGATGGTAACGCAGCGGCCCTGGCAATGGTAACAGCCCCAGTGCTGATTACGAACTCGCCAAACGGTACAGCGTCTATTACGAACGGTGTTCTCTCCTTCACGCCTTCAGTAGGGTTCTCCGGAACAACGGTGGTGACGTATCAGATTTGTGATAAGCTCGAAAACAGCAAGTGCAGCTCAGCTTCGGTTGTTCTTACGGTCGGTCCTGATCCATGTGCGCCTGGTCAGGGTAAACCGCTGAAGATCACCAAAGTGACGCTGAACTGTTACACGGATCAGATTTGTATCGAAACGTGTGGTGGCGACGGTAGCCCAACGCAGTTCTTCGGAATTGGGGTAGGCGACTGGGGTTATGAGAAGTGTGTTATGGTGGGTGATGACCTGGTACACCGCGATCCGAAAATTCTCGTGATCAAAGGGGTTCAGAGCGGGGTGGAAGAAACCTTTATCTATGACCTGCCATCGGCTTCGGCTCAGTGTCCGGACGAGTCTCGTCCTTGGAACCGCAACCCAGCTTCGGGTACACCTCCTCCAGGTGTAGTCGTAACGATTCCAGGTTCACCAACGGGTGCAACGGGTCAACCGCTTTCACTGATTGATCCTGCCTATAACTGTACTACGGGTGCAATTACCTTCAAGTACGCAGGTGGGGACGGTACGGCTGTTGAATTTAAGGCAATCGGGGTTACCGGCTGGTCTACTGACCCAATTCACTTTGTGGATGCCGGATTACGGATCGACCAACCAACAATAACCATCGAGGCCCGTCAAAGCGGTCGGGTTGTCAGCCGGACTTTCAACTTGAAAGCCTACTGTGCGACATTCGTTCCAGAGACTCCGCCTGCTTCGGCTACGATTTCGACACCGGCACCGACGACTACCACGCCACCTTCGGCTACTACGGCCATTACAGGCGATGGGGTCTTCCGGCTGATTGATCCATTGTATAACTGCTCGACAGGTGTATTTACCTTCCGTTGGGACGGTAATACAAAAGGTGACGTAGAATACATGGCAATAGGTATTACGGGATGGACGAAGAACCCGAATCATGTGATTGATGCTGGCTTACGGAACGATGCCAACCTGGCTCCGTTCGTATTGAAAGCGCGTCAGAATGGTAAGGAAGTGGAATACACCTGGGATCTGAAGTACTTCTGTACGCAGGTTGCACCGGTTACGCCACCGTCAACGACGGTAACTCCACCGCCTACGACTACGGCAACACCACCGTCAACGACTACGGCAACACCATCAAGTGCCTTCAGACTGGTTGTTCCATCATACAATTGTGCGACAGGTCAATTCGGGTTTAAGTACGAAGGTGGTGATGGTTCCCGAGTTGAGTTTATGGCTGTAGGTATTACGGGCTGGACGCAATCAGCAGGATGGTATACGGTGCAACCGGCTCCCGACGCAGATGCTTTCATACTGTATGCCCGTCAGAGCGGTGTGATTGTACAGTACGTGTGGGATTGGAAGGGAATGTGTAACGGGTCTACTCCTCCAGTAGTGGTTAATCCTGTTGTACCAGAGACACCGGTAGTTACCCCTCCGGCTCCGGTAACGATTTCTGCTCCAATAATGCCTGGTGCCGATTTGAAACTGGTTGCTCCTGAATACGTCTGCGCTACAGGTGAATTCACCTTCAAGTCCGAAGGTGGTAACGGTTCTCCGATAGAGTTCATGGCTGTAGGTATTACAGGCTGGACTTCGAACGCTAAGCATGTAATCGAAGCCGTTCTAAGGAATGACCCGACCATCAGCGCATTTGTGCTACATGCTAAGCAATCAGGAAAAGTAGTTAGCTACACATGGAAGCTACAGGATGCCTGTGGTTCAGCCCGGGTTGCCACCCGTGTTGAAGTGCCACTGGAGGTTACCATCTTCGGTAATCCAACGCTGGGTGAGGAAGTTGAAATCCGGGTGACGGGTGCTACTTCGAAAATGATGTTGAATGTTGTTGACCTGCAAGGTAATAATGTCTCAATTCAGGAAGTAGAGTCGCCAGATTCGAATACTCGCTATAGGATTAAGCTTGGCAAGCAAGCAGGCATGTATCTGCTGAATGTGTCTACACAATCGCAGAGCAAGACTGTAAAAGTGATCCGGCAGTAAGCCAACGGTGCGTAAGTATGAAAGCCCCGGGTTACCCCGGGGCTTTCTTTTTCAACTGACAAAACCAATTTCTTTTCCCCTATGAGAACGATCCGTAAACCGATACGCTATTGGCTGGGGGTTCTTTATCTGCTGGCTTGTTCACTCCTTCAGGCCCAGAATATTCCCGGTTCCATTACGAATGCCTGTCCTGTGCGAACGGCCAGTCTCAGCGTGATCACGCCCCAGAATGGCAATACCCTGGAATGGCATACAGTCTCCTCGAACCCAACGGCTTTCACCCGAATCAATACCCCTTCCTCGGTGGGTGCCGGTGTGTATTTTCTGTTTGCTCTTTCCAATGGTGTTTATTCGCTCGTGGGGCAAACGCAGGTAAGCCTGGTGGAATGTACGCCCCAGCCTGCGTTTGCCTGTCCTGCAACGGCTTTTGTTGTGCAGGATTCGCCCAGTGACTTCTATTCGCTCGATTTATCGACCGGTGCTTTTGTGCTGGAGAAAAATAATATCCTTCCGTCGGGATCAAACCGCCAGATTCAGGCAATTGGCTACAACCGCCTCGATGGATATATATATGGGTATCGGTCTGGCACAACGGATTTAGTCAGAATCGGATCAGACTACAGCTATCAGTTGATTTCAATTTCGACTCTGCCGGTTTCAGGGTATGATAATGGGGATATAGATAGCCAGGGTATTTTATACCTGACCAATGGAGGGAATACCATTCGGCGCATTGATCTGAATCCCAATTCGCCTACGTACCTGCAAAAGCTGCCTGATCTGAGCACAACCGGCACGACGATTTCAGACTGGGCCATCAATCCTGTCGATGGTTTGTTATATGCAGTCAATCAGTCCGCCGTTTTGTACCGCTATAACCCGGTGACGGGTGCGCGTACGACAGTAGGGACCATTCAGTGGCCGGTGTCTTCCACCAATGGCTTTGGCGGGGTCTTTTTTGACGCTGCCGGCAATCTGTATCTGTTTGACAATAATACAGGTCAGACCTTTAAAGTAGCCGCCACGCAAACAATAGCTGCCAGTAATGGCAATGTCATGCAGGGATCACTGTTTCTTTCGACAGGCGTTCCCGTAACGGCCAGTGATGCCGCCCGGTGTCAGTCAGCCCCCGTCCCCTGTCCGCCCGTTGCCGTGGCCGGAGTCGTTACAAGTCAGCCAACCTGCCAGGTTTCGACGGGTTCCGTTACGGTTACCGGATACGGATCAGCTTTCACCTTCCGCCTTTTATCCGGCGGCAATTACCAGTCGTCTCCTGTTTTCAGTACCGTTCTGCCTGGCTCCTACACGGTCCATGTGCGGGAAACAGCCAGTGGTTGCGTGACGGGGACCGCACTGGTGGGTATCAATACCGCACCATCGGTGCCTCCGGCTCCGGTATTGTCGGCCACTTCGACTTCGATCTGTCAGGGCGGATCGACCCAATTAACGGCGACAGGCTGTGCGGGAATGGTCAACTGGTCAACCGGCGATGCCGGGACCTCCATTTTCGTCAGCCCCAACACAGATCAGACCTATTCGGCCACCTGTATAGAAGGGGGGTGCGCGTCGGATGCTGCGACCCTTGCAATACGTGTCAAACGCTTCCCCGGCAATCCGAGCCTAACGGCAGATCGGACTACAATCTGCGCGGGTAGTTCCGTGCAGCTTACGGCTACGGGCTGTATGAGCGGAGCCAGCGTCAACTGGTCTAATGGCATGAGTGGCAGTACCATCACCCTCACGCCGTCAGCGCCTTTTATGCTTCAGGCGCATTGCTTCTTCGAGGGATGCTCGTCGGATGCGATCCCCAGTATTCAGATCACGGTGAATCCCGTCCCCTCCGCTCCGGTGTTGCATAACCTGATCGTCTGCCAGGGTGAATCGGCGGTGCTTACCCCGTTTGGTTGCGGTGGGACGGTAGCAACCCTTCATTCAGAGACCCTTATCAGTTCGGGCAGCTTCTCAAATACCATTACCTCCTATACGATGGTTTGCGTTGAAGCTGACTGCATTTCTGAACCTGCCGTCGGTTCGATTACATATTTGCAGATTCCGGACGTTCCGGTAATTACCGCCGACGGTCCAACGGTGGGTGTATGCGAGGGGAGTAGTGTTCCGTTGCAGGTTACGTCCTGCGCGGGCGGAAATGTCAACTGGTCCAACGGGCTTTCCGGTGAATCGGTTATTTTAATTGCCCAGCCCGGCCAGTCCTACACGGTTCGGTGCTTTAACGGTAGTTGTGGCTCCCTTGCCCGGCCCATTGTCTTTCAACGCCCCTGAACAAGAAAAAAGAGCCGGGATTACCCGGCTCTTTTTTCTTTCCCTGTTGATTCTTATTTATTCGAACGTTCCTGCTTAGAACGGTCTTTAGAGCGGAGTCTTATTGCCATTAACCAGTTCGGTCAAATGGGAGTAATCACGTTTTTGACGGGGTATAATGTCGAGGTATTCCAGAAACGCTTCGACAACGACGGTCTCCAGATATTTACGTTGAATCCCGGCTACTACTTTCAATATCCGGTTCGTTTCTGAACTCATCCGCACATTCACCTGTTCGAGCTTTCCCTGTGGAAATTGGATCACATCCCGAAAGTTGAGCGGGGTTGTTATGCCGGGCGTAGTGAAGTAATGGATGAAGCTTCTCTCCGTATCCGATAATGGCATTGTCTTGTTTAATACCGGCCATTCCTCAAATCCGAGATAACATTGAATGGCTTCGTTGGCCTGAAGCCTCAATGTTTTACGCTGTTGCTGTGCGACCTGGTTGAAGGCCGTTTTAATCAGAAGCGGCATTCGCACGTTTGTCTGTATACTATCTCCGAATCCTCCCTCATTAACTTCCATTCCTATGCTATGTTACCTTCTACACCCGCCTGGAGGGGGTCAGAAGTAATGTGACTAAACCCATCTATCAAAGCTTAAAAATATGCAAAAAAAGACTAAAGATTAAACAATCTGTTTTTTTGTTTTCATAAACCTCGATCTTTGTTCGTAATCTTTGAAATCTGGTCATCTGAGAACGTTGACAATCAAACAATACCGATTTGAATAATTGACCCTTAACAGCCAATAATTTTTATCTATTTATCCCATAAATAATGTGAAACCATAAACTAATACTACTCATTATTAACAATTTATAATGAATTATGGGGTTAGACTGTATTGAATAACAGAACAGTTTATTTTTAATTACAGAATTCCTGGCAAATAGGACAACAATTAAGTACATAAGTAGGATAACAGGATATTATAATTTAATAACCACAAAATCAACTATTTACAAATAATGAAATATTCGTGACAAAGGAAAATCACACGAAGAACATAGTACAGACTTAGCAAAAATCAAAAAATATATCAATTGTTTTTTTTGAATCGAAAAAGCCATTTATATTTGATTCAAACTTCAACTTTGATTTTAACATGAAAGCATTTCGTTATTCGTTGAGTGCAGTAGTTGTGGCTGGGTTGCTTTTGGTATCAGGAGCTGTTATGGCTCAGTCTTCAGGCTTTGCTGAGGCTACTTCCGCATTGGATGCCGCTTCTGCGGGTGTAAAGACCTGGTTCAAACCCGTGACCAGTCTGATCTGGGTTATTGCCGCTATTATCGGCGTAATCGGGGGGTTTCGAATTTACAACAAGTGGCAGAACGGGGATCAGGATGTACAGAAGGCCGCTGTTGGCTGGTTTGGTTCGGTACTTTTTCTGTTGGCCATTGGCGCGGTTATCTCCTCGGTTTTCAAGGTCTCCTAACAGATGGGTTCCCATTTGGGAAGGAATCATATAGGCACCTTCCGGTGCCTATATCTATTTATGGGGCATTTGTTTTTCAATTGAAGTATTAATGAAAAGACAACGAATTTTTTGGATGGTACTTCTACTGGTTGTAGTCCTGCCCTCCCTGGTTCTGGCTCAGCAGCACGGCCCGATCTACAATAGTTTTTACCGCCCCTTTATCGGGCTTGTTCCCCGCGTTTTCAAAGTGGTGTGGGCGATCATTCTGGTCCTTTCCATCATTTATGGGTTTCGGGCCTATAATAAAATGCAGATGGGCGACGAAGATGCTTCGCTCTATATGTTCCGGTGGGGCGGTGCCCTGTTGGGGGTAATTGGGGTGATCGGGTTCCTGAACGTGTACTACAAAAACGATGTGAGCAGTAATGCGTTCACGGTCGATTACCGGTTGTATATGAATATTGATGAGATGAGTGGATCTACCTATACTCCACCCACTCCGCCGGCTAGCCTGACCAACCTGCCATCCGTTACGTGGCCAACTACTCCGACGACTACTACGACTACCCCCGACCCAATCGGTCCAAATCCGTAATGGCTTTTCCGGAGAAAGGTCTTCATGCTACCAATAAACTTAAAACGACTGGGATATGGGTTTTCCAATAATTCTTTTACAAGGTCATGGTTCGATCACCAGTGTAGGCGATGTGTATACCCGGGTTATGATCGGGTGTCAATACCTGGCCATGTTTGCTGCCCTGATAGCGGGGTTTCGGATTTTTCAGCGGTGGAACAGAGGGGAGGATATTGAAAGCGGTCTGCTGAACTGGTTTTTTGGCTTACTGTTCGTTCCCTTTGTTATTCAGTCGGTTAGCTCGGTCATCGTCAATAACGGGTGGTCGGATTCGGAAAGTCCGGATTACACCCTGGGCTTTGTGGTAGCCGACACGGCCACGGTTGTGTTCGCTATCGGGATCATTGTCGCGGTTGTCGGCCTGATCCGCATCTACAGCAAATTTCAAAACGGAGACGACGATATACCTATCTTCTTCCTTAAATGGCTGGGCAGTCTGGTGTTTTTATCAGTCATGTATGGCTTTGTCAAAATCATCAAATAATCGAACAATGCTATGGCAAATTTTCATCACTACTTCCGGGGCGTTGATAATGAAATTGAATTCAAAGGCTTTCGGGGTAAATACTTTTATTATGCCGCAGCCTGCCTTGTAGGTGCTATTTTCCTGACGATGATGCTGTACGTATTTGGGGTACACATTATTATCACGCTCGTTCTGCTGGTGACTATCGGTGGGGGTGGGGTCTATTACTTCCATAATCAGAACGAAAAGTATGGCCGGTGGGGGGATGTCAAAAACTCTCTCAAATCGCTCAAACCGAAAGGTGTTGTCAATAAGGTTCCCGTTAACCAGCTCACCTTCCACGCCAACCTGCGAAAGCTTTTTATCGAATAAGCAGAACCGCCTGCCCGGGCGGTTTCTGTGTTTGCGTTTTTTTCAGCTAAAGAGTGGTGCTTAATATCTTTTGAATAATGGCCAATAAATTACCAAATATCTCCGAAGTATATCCGATTCTGGCAGTAGATGAGGATTACGACATTGTGGTCTCGAAAAATGCGGACCTGTCCATTGTGTTCCGGCTGGAGCTACCGGAAATCTATACGATGGATGAGGGGGATTACGAGGCTCTGCACAGTATGTATATACGGGCATTGAAGGTGTTTCCGCCCGGCTATGTCATTCACAAACAGGACTGGTTTTTTGAATCCCAGTATACTCCTGATTATGGCCCGGAGTACTTTAACTCCAGCTTTATCAATCAGGAAAACCAGCGTCATTTTAATGAGCGTCCCTACCGGGATCATTACACCTTCATCACTGTGACGCTGCCGGCTCAATCGCCCCTGAAGCGGAACTCGGCCAACAACAGCCTTTTTAAACGGCTTACTCAGCTTTTCCGGCGTAATCTGGTTCCCCGCGAAGTACGAAACCCCAAATACTGGGATGGTTTTCGGGAATTATGCCTGCGTTTTCAGGCCATTCTCAATGATAGTGGTCGCTTACGGTGTACCCAGATCAAGGGGCCGGGCCTGGTGGGTGAAGGTGAGGAGCTGGGTTTGATTCATCAATACCTGAATCTCACTCTCAATGACCCTACTCTCAAGGATATGGAGTTTGAAGGAGGAATGAAAGTAGGGGGCAAATACTGCCATACGTTCTCCATCTGCCGACTCGAAGATTTTCCCTCTGAGGTAGCTGAGCAGATTCGGCTGGAGCAGCTTTCGACCGATAAATCGTCCATAACGGCCTCTACCGGTTCGATGCTGGGTTTATATCTGCCCTTTAACCATGTCTATAACCAGGTCGTCATGATTGAAGAGCCGGACTCGGTGGTCCGGCGACTGGTGGCTGAGGTGAAACGCCACCTTTCCTTTTCGGCCTGGAGCAAGGAAAATGAAATCTCGATTTATGAGAAAAACGAATTCATGGAAGCCGTGAAGGGGGGTAACCGGATTGTTACCAAGTCCCATTACAATGTCATGTGCTTTCATGAGAATGAGGAGGTTGCGGATCAGTACCGGTCACAGACGGCTGCGGCTATCGCCAAACTGGGTTATAAGCCGTACCATGCTGCGCTGGAACAGGAAGCGCTGTACTGGGCCTGTATACCGGGCAACATCGCCGAGATTGGCGCCGATAACCTGTTTACGTGTCTGCTGGAAGAAAGCGTGGCCCTGTGGACGATGGAGACGCATTATAAAGACCCGTCCCATAACCGGAACGGTATTCTGCTCACTGATCGGTTTGGTCGTCCGGTGATGGTCGATGTTCTGTTCGATACCTATCCTCATCAAATCGACAACCGGAATGTAATGGTGATTGGTCCCTCTGGTTCGGGAAAATCCTTTACCATGAACAACATGGTGTACTACCTGCGGGAGAATGGCGCTCACGTAACCATCGTGGATATTGGTAACTCCTACAAGCGATTGTGCGAGGTTATGGGGGGTAAATACGTAACGGTGGATAATAACAACCGGCTGGAGTTCAACCCGTTTTACTTTGACAACCTTGATCCATCGGAGGAACAGCAGGATGCAATCCGGACGCTTCTGAACGTGCTCTGGAAAGGGGATGATGAACTGACCTCCGATGAAAAGACGGGGGTATCGACCCTGTTCCAGCGGTATTACCAGTACTTGCGGGAGAGTCGCGACGAAGGGAGCTATGTGTTTCCGTGTCTGGATACCTTGTACGAGTTTGCTGAAGGGTATTTCATAAGTGAAGTGCTTGAGAAAGACCCGCATTGGAATAAATCACACTTCGATGTCTCTTCGATGCTCTGGAACCTGCGGAAATTCTACAAGGGAAATACGTATGACTACCTGCTGAACTCGCGTAAGAATCTCGACCTGATCAACCAGCCCTTTACGATTTTCGAGCTGGATAACATTAAGGATAACCCGACCCTGTATTCGGTGGTGACCCTGATGATTATGAATACCTACGTGAACAAGTTGTTCCAGGTATCGGGTACGATTAAGGTACTGATTATTGAGGAAGCCTGGCAGGCTCTTTCGAAGGCCAACTTCTCCCGCTTTTTGCTGTGGTGCGCTAAAACCTGCCGGAAGCATAACGGATCACTGGTCGTGGTTACCCAGGAAGTGGATGACTTGTTGAAATCATCCATTGTAAAAGATGCGCTGGTCAACAATTGTGACGTAAAAATTCTGCTTGACCAATCGAAGTACAAGGAACGGTTTGATGATGTGAAAGGGGTCATGGCTCTTTCGGACAGCAACACCAATTTCATCCTGTCGATCAACGGAGCCAAGGATTACGGACGGCCACCCTACAAAGAGGTCGCCATTATCCTCAAGGACAAATGCAAGGTGTACGGGGTAGAGGTATCCAGAATCGGGTACGGCTCCTTTACGACGAACCGGCAGGAGGTCGATGAAATCCGGTCCCTGACGCGGCACTACGGCAATGATACAGAAATGGGCATTCGGGCCTGGGCCAGGGGAGAACGGGTCAGTTTGAGTAAATAATGTCTCACGATTAACTACAGTGTAATCATGTTTAAAAAACCAGTTTCAATGATCCTTCTGACGGTATGCAGCCTGGGGCTGCATACCGTCTCCTATGGACAGTTCGTGGTTTCCGATCCCGGTAATACGGCTGTTAACTCGGTTCACTCAGGTATCACCTCGATCCTGAATGCGTTATCGAAGACCTCCTTCGGTTCCCTGGTGAAAGATGTGGAAAGCCTTAAAAAGGTTTCATCTGCAATTCAGAATGTCTCCAAAGTCACGCAGATATTGAATCAGTGTCAGCAGACGATGAATTACATGAATAAAATTTCGCAGGTTGTTTCCAAAGACCGGCACTTTTCGCCTAATGAGTATTCCATCATTGCGGAGGATCTGCGCGACATCAGCCAGAAAGGGATCAAGTCGCTGACGGATATGAAGGGGGCTACTTCAGCCAATTTGTTCCGCATGTCTGATCACGAACGGCTGGTGTGGATGGATAATGTTCAGTCGAAAATCGGGTCGCTCAATAATATGCTGGGCCAGTATTATGCCTCGCTGAGTAAAATCTCGTCTCACCGGGCGACTACCGTGAAAGACCGGCAGCTAACGGCCCAACTTTATTCGGCTGGCGCTCAGGCCTTGAATTCGACGGAGGGTTTCTTTAATGAGTCCTCAAGTGTTCCTTACTATATGTACGGTATGCAGTCATCCGATATTCGGGTCAGTTCGGATTCGTCAGCGATGGATAATTATGCCAACCAGAAATCACTGGCGGCTACCCAGAAGAAAATGGATGACATGAACTACGCATCCCAGCAATATTCGACCGAGTATCAGCTTCGCGAAATTCAGGTCAAACGGGATGCCGTGATGAGCTTTATGGCTCCGGTAGGGCCCTGGGTGCCGATGCCCAAGCTGAAGAAAAATGACCCGCAGCTATTCGCTAATACTGCTACAGGCCAGTTGGCCTCCGAAGAAGAATTCAACCTTATGGTTGAAATGGATGTACGTAAGCGCATGATCCCGGTTGCGGCTGAGTTGAAAAAGAAATGGGGTCTTGACCAGATGTACGCTACCGACTGGAATGGTCAGGATGGCAATCGCTGGGGTGGAACGGAAGGGGTCTATACGCCGACCACCCGTGACCCCAATGCGGGTATGCCAGACATTGGTACGTATACGCCGGGGGTCTTTAACCCGTCGAATCCTGATCCGATCAAGGTGGACGTATACATCCCACCGATTACGGTGATCACAGAAACGCCCCCGGCTACGACTCCGCCTAATAGTACGACGCAGCAACAGTAGTAGGGACTGAACGGGTAATAATGTTGAACAAGGTCAGGTAGGGTTACGGCGCTACCTGACCATTTTCCATCAGTTGTCATGAGCACCAGTTTATTAGATATACTCAAGTTTATCGAAGACACGTATCAGAGTACCATCGGTACGACACAATCGGCTTTCAATGTGATCGTCGGAGAAATCCGGGCGGTGGCCGGCATCGGTGCGCTGATCTATATTTTCTCCCGGCTGGCGGGTCAGATCATGCGGTCGGAGCCGATTGATTTTTTCCCGTATATGCGTCCGTTTCTTATTGTAATGATGATTGCACTCGCGCCCAGCCTCTGCAACGTCATGGATAAGATAAGTATGGAGTTCTATAACAAGAATAATGCACGGAACACGAAGTTGACGGCAGAAATCGCCAAAATTGAAGGTAAACTTGATCAGGCCGTCCGCCGGAAATGGGAGATAAAGGGTCAGAATCCCCAGGTTGGCATTCCGGTTAATCCGTCTGATACAGGGTTACTGAGTTTTGTGAAAAATGCCTATTCACGCCTTCTGCAAACCATCAGCTCCCAGATGGAAGAATGGGGAGATTATCTGAAGGCCGCGCTGCTCTCCCTGATTCAGGATATTTTACTGATTCTGATGCAGGTAGCCGAAGCCTGTCTGTACCTAATTTCGATTTGTTACCGGTTGATCTTGCGGCTGGCGGCTCCGATTGTTTTCTGCGCGGCTATTTTTCCCGGCATGACGAATGCGCTGGTAGACTGGTTTGCCAAGTACATCAATTTCTGTCTGATGCCATTCGTTGCCTCCGTGGTTTCAACCATCTGCTTCACCATCAATGAAAATTATCTGAATGCTTATATCGCTAATATCAACGCTTATATCGCGGGGGGCGGAAGTGCAACCTCTGACCCTACCCTGATGGGATTAAGCTATATCGGCCTGCTGATTATCTGTCTGGTTTTTTATTTCCAGGTGCCCTCGCTGACGAGTTTATTTGTTACAGCCGGTGGTGTGTCGATGCTCATTGCCGGGGCTACGTCCCAACTGAATCGTCGGGCCATAAGCCCGGCTACGTCAATGGGAAAAAACACCGCCAAAGCCGGACTGGCTCTGGGTACGATGGGTGCCGGAGCGGTTGGGGGAGCCGCCATTGGAGCGGCTGGTTCGATTGGCAGAGGTCTAACCTCGATGCGATCCGGGATGCGTGAAACGGCAAGGACCTGATTTTTTTTGTTGCCAAAAAACAACATAAATCGAACGATTTATCTATATGCTACAGGACATTATTACGCTCATTAAAGCCCAGTATGCTGAAATGCTGGCTTCGGGCAATCTTTTCGGTAGTGCTTCTTCGGCCTACGGAATGATTTCCCAACAGGTACGGGCGGTCGCTGGCATCGGTGCGCTGATCTACATTTTCTCCCGGCTGGTCGGACAGATCATGCGGGGCGAACCCATTGATTTTCTGCCGATGCTGCGTCCGTTCTTTATTGTTATGCTCATTGCCCTGGTGCCGTCTCTGTGTAATGTGATTGACCGGCTGGGAGACCGGCTTGTGCAAGGCTCCGAGGTAGGAAATCAGACGCTTTTTAAGCGGATTGAGACGCAGGAAGCTTTGCTGAAGAATGCGATCTCTAAAAAGTGGGACAAAAAAGCGGAGGAGAACGCCCTGAAAGCCAGCACCATCCCTAAACAGGATGAGTACGTGGACGAAATGGGCAATAAGTACAGCAGTAGTACCGATGTGGGAGCTTCCTTCACGGAAATTGTCAGTGATCAGTTTGCTGAGTGGGCCGATTATATAAAGGCCTGGCTCCTGAGTCTGATCCAGGACATACTTCTGATTATGATGCAGGTGGCCGAAGCCGCCCTGTTGCTGATTTCAATCGGCTACCGCATTATTCTGCGGCTGGCGGCTCCGGTTGCATTTGCCTGCGCGATCTTTCCGGGCATGACTTCGGCCATGTCGGAGTGGTTTGCCAAATACATCAACTATACGCTGATGCCCTTTGTGGCGTCCATCGTCGGAAAAATCGCCTTTGCCTTTACGTTTAAGTACCTCTACGCCTACACCCAGTACTTCGATTCCTATGGCCTGAAAACGGGAGCGGATAATACCGATCCGACGCTGATGGGCGTGGCTTTCATTGGTTTGTTGTGCTGCTGTCTGGTCCTGTTTTTCCAGGTGCCTTCGTTGACGAATATGTTCGTTACCGCTGGCGGGGTTGGGGCAATGGTTTCCGGGGCAACGAGTTTACTGGACCGGGGCAGTCAGCCTGTACGAGGGGCAGCGGCCACAATGGGTCGTGGCGCGTTACTGGGCGGTACAATGCTGGCGTTTGGAACCGTTGAAAAACTGGCCGGTGGCGTCTCCGGTGTACGGGCATGGTACGGCTCCCGAAAAGAATCCGCAAAAACCCTGGATGGGAAAGGAGGTGCCGATGATCCGAATGGACGTGGTAAAACGACGACCAAAGGGGCGGCTAAATCCGTCGATATTAATCCCAATCAAATTAGTGGCCGGTCCGGTGGTTCGGCTTATACGGCCAAAACACCGACGAAAGGTTTACCGAATGCCCGGCCAGGACTTACTGTCGATCCGAAAGGTAAACCGGATGCCGAGAAAGAGAAAGTGCTGGCCGGCGCGGGTAAAGCGCTGGGCGCAATGGGTGGCCCCGCCATATTAAGTGGTGTTGGCGGTGACTCTACCCGATCCGAAGGGGCACCGGCCAAACTGGGCGGTTCTGATCAGGGGGGTAAAGGAACTTCCACCGAGGCAACAACCAAAACGCCGGGTGTTGGCGTAGGAGCCGGTGACTCCACGGGTGTTAAAGGTGCTGGCGGAACGGGAACCCTGAATCCGGACGGCACTCCCGCCGAGCCGGCGAAAGGTGGTGACAAAGGCAGCACGAAAGATGCTGACGCGCTGCTGGTGGCCGGAGCCGCCGGGGCTGGAGCCGCACTGGCGGGTGCCAGAACCGACAAGGATAAAGATTCTCCGGCTGGTACTACGGATGCCAAAGTCACGGCTGATAAAGGGGCTTCCTCGAAAGGCGGAGGTACACTGTCCGGAGATGTTCCTGGTGGATCGAAAGCAAAATCGTCGGCTCCGGCTGGCGGTGCAGGAACCGGTATGTCCGGCAACGCGGGAGAGGGTAAGTCTGCCCTCGGTTTAGGGGGCGGATCGGGTCAGAGTCAGTCTGGTGCCGATGCTGCAACAGGCGGTAACCGACCAACTATCGAGCGAAACGAAGAGGTCTATGAGGCTGCTGCTATGCCAAGTATGTCCGTACCATCTGGTGGTGGCGGGACACCGGCTGAAGGCGGCTATGATGACATCGACATGGTTGTACCGGCAGGCAGCGGTTCCGAGACGGGCCAGGGTTCAGCGGGTAGCAGTTCCAATAACCGGTCGGCTGGGGCTGACCCCGAGCGTCAGGCTGAATCGCAGCCATCGACCGCTGTTGGAGCATTCCTGCAAGGATTCCGGCAGGCCAGTTTCAGAGAAGGTGCGTATAAGGGCCGGGATGTACTGGTTAAGGTATCCCGCTTCAATGATGCCTTCCATAATTTCTCCCGATTTGACACGTCTGCCGAACGGATGGACCGCCGGGAACGTGAACAACAGCGCCGGGAAGAGTATCTGCGGAAACTTCAGGCTGCGAATGCCGCTGGCCAGAGTGGCAGTGGTTCATCGGACAGTTCGGGTGGGGGCGGCTATTCCGACAGTCAGGGTCCCGTTGATTCGTCACCGCCCTCCATGCCAGCCGGAGGAGGGTATACACCCGACTCCTCAAGCTACGTAACCCGGTATGAGGACGCAGCTATGCCTCAACAACCTGTCTCGGTAGGTTCGTCCGAGCAGCCGAATGAAGTCATTCACCGGACGATTATCGTCGGACCCACGAATAGTAGCGGAGGGGCAGCTATGGCTCCACAGCGACCTATTGATGTCTCCTCGGAGACGGGGGTTCCGAGTCCCCGTGTCCGGTTCTCGCAACCCCGACAGTCCGCTCCATCGGGTAGCCGACCGGTTTCCTATGCGGGTCAATCGGTGCCGCCAGCGGGGTCCATGCCGATTACGAATGCGGGTATGCCTTTAGGATACAATGGGCTTGGCTATGCCATGCCGGTTTCGTCGATGGCCAGGGGCGATCAGGAGCGTTTATTCTCCAGTCTGGAGCCTCAGCCCAATGTGAGCGGTGGTGGCCAGCCTTTTCAGTCGCGGGAAGAAACCATCGAGTATCATCAGGAGGTTGTTCGGGAGCTTCAGAAAAAATACCATGTCAATCCGGAACCACCCCGGGTAAGTCTGGCACCGGCTGAGGGGTATGTCAGTCAGTCTGTCAATACGGTCAATAGCCAGCCCGAACCTTCGGCTCCGGCTCGTCAGCCCCAGAATCCGCAACAGGCCAGCAGCTTCATGTCAGATTTCGGTGGGATGATGGGGATGGCCCGGAAGGGTATTGTCAACACCTCGCGGAATGTAGGACAGAGCGATCTTGTCCAGAGCATGAAACAGGGTGCCCGGCAGGGAGCCGGTATGGGATTGGACTTGATGATTAATACCTCCCGGGCTTCGCGGGGCCTCCAGCATTTTGCCTATCTGGATACGTCAGACGAGATTATCGAACGTCGTCGCCGGCAGGCAGACCAGCAGGAACGCCGTCGCAATAAGTTGTCATCCTCAGACGCCCTGGACGGCGGACGTATGTTTAATGAACCGGGCGATAACGACTATGCCCGTCGGGAACGGCGCTACGGTGATGGTAAATAACAGGGCATCAGGGAAGATTAAATTAATCATTTAATAGTATGAAAGGACTTCGCTTTAAGGAGAAGTACCGGGCGAATTTGCTCGGTACATACCGAGACTTTGAACAATTGTTTTTTTATGTACTGATTCCAAGTACATTAATCACCGGAATGACCATGTTTTATGCCCTGAAGCAGATGAAATCGGTCTCCCGCTTCTCCTACATCTTCCATAACGGGAAAAGAGGGGGCGCAAGCATTCAAATCTATGAGATTGAAGGGGTTAAATCGGATAAAATCCCCCCCAAAACTTCGGTTTTTGAAGAATTTATGCGACTGCGTGATACGAAGAAGGCTAAATAAAAACAATTGTTTTATTTTTGAGAGAAAGTACTTAAAACCAATCGAACTATGAAACAACTCATGCAGATGGAGCAGAATTTCCAGCGCGGCCGCATACTCATCATTGCGGTATTTACGTGTGCGCTGGTCCTGTGTCTGACCACCATCTATTTCAGCTTTGAAATGGTGGATTCGTTTTCGCAGCGTATCTATCTCATTAACCGGGGGGATGCCATTGAAGCAACCTGCGGGGATGTGTCTGACAACCGCCCGGCCGAGGCCCGGTATCATGTGACGCGGTTTCACGAATTGTTTTTTTCGGTTTCGCCTGATCCCAAGTCCATTGAGGATAATACCCACAAGGCGTTTTTCCTGGCGGACCGTTCGGCCAAACTGTTGTATGATAACCTCCAGGAACAAGGGTACTACCGGCAGATGATTGAGGGGAATGTTACCCAGAAGGTGCAGATGGACAGCGTTCAGTTGGACATGAAGGTCTACCCCTATAAGGTGGTAACTCATTTCAAAATCACCCAGAACCGTTCTACCGCGCAAACGATCCGGCAACTGGTGACAGTGTGTGATCTGGAAGATGTCAACCGGTCGCAGAACAGCCCGAATGGCTTTCTGATCCGCAACTTTCACATGGTTGACAATAAAGTTGTGTTCTCCACCAATCAATAATTGGCCGGCCTATGAACAGTGTCTTCCGCGTCTTTAAACGCAATAAAGCAAAGACCGATCATCTGGAGCAGGTACGACGCGAACAGGGAGCCAGACTTGCTCAGCACATCCTGGCCTATCAGCACCGGATTGCCACTTACCTCAATGAGTGGCAGCACCGGGTCGGATTCCGAACCCGGAACATTATCCTGCTGACGGTCATGTTCGGATTTCTCCTGGTTTTTCTCATTCCTTCAATTCAATCATTAAATCAGTTCTTATCCAATGGCAGCCAATCAAAACCCGACACCCCCAGCCAGCGGCAATCCGTCCGGGAGCAACCAACAGCAATCGCTAAACCCGACTCCCTTACAGCCCGGAGTGGTGGGCGACAAGACTCAACGCAAACTCAAACTCGGTAGGCAACAGCTCGGAGTCTTGTTCGTCGTTGCGTTTATTTTAGTTGGAGGGGGGTTTTATTTCGTGCAGAGCGGGTTTCTCTCGGCCTCTGCACCTGCTGATTCCTTGGCGGTAGCCCAACCCGAAATGGGTGTGGTTACGCCCCGCAACAAGCCGATGGATGCGGTTAATAAGTATGGCAATGTAGGCCCCAATGTCAGTCCGACCAGTTCGCTGAATCCAACGGATCAAGCCGCCGACGAAAACACGTTGATGCTGACGGGGGAACCCCGGAAATGGTCGCTTGGCACCAATGAGTCGCTTTCCGACCGTGACCTACGGGAAGTTAGTTCGACCCAGCCTGCGGGGGGGGGGGCTGCCAACCCTTACCAGCAAAAGCAGCAAATCTCCAGCCGGGTAAATTCAGACATTAGCCGGATGGGAGCCGAACAGCGTTCAGTCGTGCGTAACCTTCAGGATGCCCGTCGTCAGGAGCTTCTTGACCAGCAACGGGAGGCTGAGAAACAGGCCTACGACCGCAGGACGCAGGAGCGGATTCTGGCCAATATGGAATCCAATTCCAGAGCGGCACAGGAGTACTACCAAAATCCAAACCGGTACGCGATGGCTGTATCCAATCAAGGGGGTGTCGCAGCGGGGGCGCAGCAACCGGTTGGTCAGGGTCAGCCAGGGGGGCTGGCTCAGAGCGGTACGCCAGGGCTGAAGATGGAAGAGTTCTACCGCGTAAAAGCCTACTATAAAGGACAGATACCGGCTCAACTCGCCCAGTACTACAGCAAGGAAATGGCCGAGGAACAGCGGCTGGCCCTGGCGGGTGACAATACAGGGATTGTGCTGACTCAGGTGATTCAGCGGCAAAACAATGGCCAGCAGTTGGGACAGAATGTGAGTCGTCGCAATGGCTTCTATGGTCTGAATGGAAAACGGCAGTCCCCAACGGGGAGTGGCCCCAGCCAGAAAAACCTGGCGATACCCGCCGTGATTCATGGGGACGCTGACGTGATTAAAGTGACTAACGGGTCTACCGTTAAAATCCGGTTGACAGAAGGGGCAGTGCTGATGTTAAATGGGGATCAGGTCGAATTGCCGGCTAATGGCTTGTTGAGTGGCGTCTGTTCAATTGCCGGTGAGCGGGTGCAGATCACGATCTCGAACCTTCGCATCGGCAACTACCTCTACCAGGCCGCGATGCAGGTCTATGATATGGATGGTATTGCCGGGGTCCGGGTTCCTGACCTGAACACAAAACAAGCTGCAAGTCAGATGCTTGTCCAAACGGGAACCTCTGCCTCCCAGATGCCTTATTTCGTCAACTCTTCGGGAAATGTGGGTCAGCAGTTCGCCAATCAGATGGCCTACCAGATGGGCAATCAGCTTTTTCAGGGAGCAAGAAATCTGGCCGGTGCCAAGCTGGGACAGCCTATCGCCCTCATTCGGGCTAATTACATGATTCTCTTGAAAGGCGGCGCAAACTCAAATATGAGTGATCCGACGATGCGGGGCAACCGGGTTGAAGACACCTCTCAGTATTAACCGGGTGGAGTCTACCGCCCTTTTTCTAAACAACCAAAAGGATTGTAAAAATGAAGACAGCTAATGCATTAATAGTTTTGGGTCTTTCTATGTTTCTGGCTTGCCCCTCCATCGGCCAAAGCCTGAATCCGTCTATACCGGCCAGTCGCTCGGCTAGTAAAGCGGCTACACCGGGCAGCTCCACCCTCGCGGCTACCTCCAAATCGACGGCTAAGGCCGGCAAGAAATCCGGTAAGGATTGTGATTGTGATGACGACAAGCCCAAACGCCGGACCGGCATAGCGCGTTCGTCGGCTTACAAGAAAAGGTCGTCATCGTATGAAGTGAAGGGTTGGGAGCCACCCAGATCACGGGCTGAACAACCCGCAGTTACCGGA
Source organism: Arsenicibacter sp. R0_47 (assembly GCF_057652235.1). Taxonomy (NCBI): domain Bacteria; kingdom Pseudomonadati; phylum Bacteroidota; class Cytophagia; order Cytophagales; family Spirosomataceae; genus Arsenicibacter; species Arsenicibacter sp. R0_47. The sequence goes on from NZ_JBYFCJ010000040.1 coordinate 20,353, forward strand.
ACGGCATCGTTGACGCGGGGGGGGTACGAATTTACGGGATCACCCATGCCCCGCCCGGATACCGTCTTTGTCGAAAAAAAGACACCTGTGAAGATTATTCCCTATCCGTTCACGCTGCCTATCGACAAACAGGCCATCAAAGGAGCGTATGTGCTGGGACTGTCGGATCACAAAACTACGCATATCATCTTCCCTTCCAAAATCAAGGTGTTTGATGCAGGGTCTGCTGACGTACTGGCCGTTGTTCCGGAAGCCGCCGGAAACGTTTTGCAGGCCAAATCGAGTGAGGCCAAGCCTTTTGAACAGACGAACATGACTGTTCTGCTGGAAGATGGCGGCTTCTTTTCCTTTCTGGTGCATTACGATCCCAACCCGCCGGTTCTCAACCTGAACGTGTTGAACAATATGCGGATGGATCGGAAGACCTCACAGGACCTGGGCATTAATCAGGCCTACGGATTTGTTTATCAGGCTCAGAATGCCCCCAACGTCGATGAGCTTTCGTATTTCGCCAAAAAGACAGTCAATCAGAAACGGTTCGTCAAAAACGTGGGTGCGACGAGTCTGAAAGTAAATGCACGGGCGACGGCGCTGTATGTTCATGGCAACAGTCTTTACATTCAGCTTACTATCGAGAACGATTCTGAAATCGACTACAATCTCGACTTCACCAAGTTTTACATCCGGGATAAAAGCGTGATGAAACGCGTCGCCCAACAGGAAATCGAGCTGGTTCCTCAAATGTATTTCCCCGAGGAGGTGACCGTATTCAAGGCGGATTCAAAGTACGTGGTTTGCTACGCCATTCCGCTCAAAACGTTTACGATTGACAAGGTGCTGGACGTTGAGATCTATGAAAAGCAGGGAAGTCGCCACCTGCGTTTCCCCATCGAAGCCGACGTATTCATCAAGGCGAAATCATTCTAACTCCAGGTCTCTCGTATGAAACGGAATGTATATGCACTACCAAACTCCTTCCGGCTCCTGGGGCTGGTCGGGATTCTGCTGGCCGGATCGCTGACGGTTCAGGCACAGACACACTTAAAAGGTCAGCGTTTTACCCAACTGACGGTCTCCCGGGTGGACCGCTTCTCGGGGGGGCTGACCGGAAATAATATTGGGTATGCCGGTGAGGTTACGTTTGGGAAATATACCCGCAATCTCAATGCCTGGCCCATTACACTGGGGTATATGACTAAAGACTATCTGGTAGCCGCTCCATCATCGGAGCTGAAGGTTCCCCTGGAGCAGTTCTATGCAACGGGTGGGTATCAGTTCAAGTGGTATCGCTCCCCGAACCGGCTGTTTTTTGTCACCTCGACCCTAAGTGCATTGGCGGGGTATGAACTGGTGAATAAAGGAAAGTACTTCCTGTATGATTCGACGGGTCTGGCGGCTCGTTCCCGATTCAAGGTTGGGGGCGACATGGGTCTGGATGTGGAGTACTATAACGTCGTCCTGGGCGTGAAGCAGCGGTGGAATCCCACCTCACGGGTGCAGCCCTTTCACACCTTCATTCACCTTGGCTACCGGTTCCATCATTAATTCTGCAAGGTATGAAAAGCACAAAAATATGTCTTATCGCCGGGCTACTGGGCCTGATAGCTGTTGTTTCAGCCTGTGAAAGTGATCTGGAAGTAACGAAGGCCACCCCTCCGGCAGAGGTTCAGTTCGTTAATCCGGACTTTAATTTTCTGGTACGTAATCCGGGAAAGGATTCCCTTCTCCTGACGGACACGCTCCAGGTTGAGTTTTACCTGCGCCAACTGGATGCCCAGCAAATCAAATCGGCTTACAAGTTCTCGTTTTCAGTTTCGGGTGGAGATGGAGATTTCTGGATGGGGCCGGATACGCTTCGACAGAACGACATCAGTTCGGCCATAGTGTACAATAATCTGTTGCAGACGAAATACCGGATGCTGGGCAAATTCGTTCCGTACAGACCGCGAAAAGGCGGTGCCTCGACATTCACCTTTACCTGTAGAGATGGGGACAATCGAACGAAGCAGGCAACGCTTGTCGTGTATTACAAGGACAAATAACGGGTCGTGCGTGTCCGAAGCCAGGCCGATCCTGTTTCGGCAAAACTAAGCAACGAAACGACGAATTAGAAAGGGGTGACCGGTCGATCTGGTCGCCCCTTTATGTTGTTAGCGTTGGGGTCACCGGATTTGCCCTCCTGATTTCCCCGCTGTCCTGATCGGGGAATCTACCCAATCAGTTAAACCACTAAGTTTGACATTTAAATCATTTACTTTGACAATCGTACACATTAAGAATGACAATACCGATACTGCATTTATAATACCAATGACTCAGAAGCCCGGAAAACGCCCGTAAACAGCCTTTAGAGACGCGTTTAACCGGGTATTCTATCACGGCCGCATATTATGGCCTGAGCGCTCCATTACGTTATTTAGGGCGTTTCTACCCCATTCCGGTCGTGGTTCGTATGCGGAGTTCGGAGCCTGGTCAGAATCATTCGCAGAGCTTTGGCATCATCAACGGTGATGGCGCGTTTCCACTTGTTCTTGGTCTTCCACCAGACAATGGCTGCTTCGACCGTTTTGGTATCAGCGGGAATGTGTTGCCGACGGGCTTCATCGAGTACCATTTGAATGAATGGGGCTTCCTCCAGGGCTTCTTCCTGTTTCTCGATCAGAAGCTGCTGTAAGACGGGTAGCATGTGCAGGTACTCAGTACGGTGTAAACGGCTTCGCAGGTAGTAGTCAATATCCCCCGCCCGAACGGCATCATAGTTCAGGATAAAGAGGTCCTTTTCCGGGTCGATGGCCCAGGCTATGCGGTTTTTCCGCTCATGGGGATTGTAGACATCCCAACTGCCATACACGGTATTTTTCGGATTGTACCGGACGCAATAGTTCTTGGGTCGCTTGTTGGCCACAAATTTATCCCAAACGTGACCGGGGGGGGCTTTCTCTACCTGATACCGACCAGCTTGGGGCAGGGGAGGAACATTGTTTTCATGACAATAATAAAAGAGCCGGTCCTGAAAATTTCGGGCCGACTGGTAGCGGCCCGCTTCATAAATCCCGGTTAATACAACCCGGCTACCTTCTACAATATCGGCATTCATTTGTTTCATCCACGCGGTGAACGTCGGCCTGCCATCGGAAAGAATCTGTTCATCATCGTAGATAAACCGGATCAGCTCCTGGGTACGCTCGTTGAGGTGAAATAGATTGATTGGTTCTTTAGTCTGGCCAAATACAGTGGTACGATCCAGCAAGCCCTGAAGGAAGGTGACGAGCTTCCGGTAGACGAACGTTTGTATTTCCATGTTGTCCTTTTCGGTTTCAGATCGCACCTTCTGCATTTGTTCCACCAGGGACGCGAGTTCATCCCGGTAGGGGAAAAGCCGGGTTTCTAAGGCCAGCTTATGGGTGAATATGCGGTAAACGTTCTGGCCATTGCGAATCAGGAAATAGGTGTTGTTGAGATTTTCTTTATTGAGGAGAGCGTTAATAAATGGATCACCCGAATAGTCTTTAGCAGTACGACGAATCTTTAGCGCAATGATCCCTCGCGGTTCAGCCATGATATAATCCAGATTGCCCGGCTCCAGCAACCATTGGTCAAACTTCTCAATAGTACTCAGGTCAAAATCAAGGGCGTTTTTGTAGCCGATCCGAACGGCGATTTCTTCGTCCATGTAGAGGGCTTTCTGCCTGAAGCTGATAGGGGTGTCAGACGGGGCGGGTTCTCCGGCCTGAATCTGGTGCAGTTCTTCTTCGATACCCATGTACAACTCAATGGTTGTAATCATGCGGATGATGCGCTCTACCTTGCGGGTGAGCGTCGCCAGCAAATTGTTCGCCTGGGAGTGAATGGCCTGAAGTGCGGCCTGCCGCCTGAGCATTTCCATCTGCATGAACTGGTTAATGACCTGTAGCTGGCTGGTACGCTCCCGGGTATGCTCCAGCATCTGGTTCAGGTGCTCGGCTGAATTGCGGAGGACTAACCCCTGCTGATCGGCTTTTTCAGCACTGGCCTCCAGTGCCAGTTGCTTCTGAAGATCATCCAACCCTTTACCGTCGAGTAAACCTACGGCCTGCTCCATCATCTGGGACGCATTGAAGGCCGGACTCCAGACCATCCATCGACCATTTCCATACATGAATTCAGTATAGGATTTGTCTGTCACGCGTTCCTCCCACACGTAGGCTGCGTCCATATCGGACTCGTTGGCGCGTTTTTGAAACCGGATGTAGAGAATGGGTTTTTGGGGTTCATGGGTATTCTCGACTAACCGATATTCCAGAACCTTAATCCATCGGTAACTCTGGCCGTACCGACCGTCAGCATAACAAAAGAGAATATCTCCGTCCTGGCCCGGAGCCTGATGCTGGGCTTTGAGTTTCGAAAGTCGGGTCGCATAATCCGTTGGATCGGACGCGTCATCAATCGTTGATAAGAGTTGGCTCATTGTTCAGTAATAATAGTGGGGTGGTCACCCTGGCGGATCAACCGGCCTGTCTTTTGGGTGGGCAAAAGGATAATTAGCTTGGGTCTGTAGGAACCGGTATGGGTCGGCTACTGGCGGGAAATTGCCTGTCAGTCCAAAGCCTCAAACGGAATGTACTGTTGGTTGACCCCAACGGTCTCAATGTTGTTCCCCATCAGTTCACTAAATGGGTTCTCCGATATTGCCTATATTGAACAGCAAGGAGAGGAGGGGGACAAACGCTGCGAATGCGAACCCCGGACGAGCCGTTACGGGTATTGGACGATCTGATTCTAAAGCGCCCATCAGGTTAAGGATTACGCCCCCTACGGCAATAAACAGATCAGGTGCCAGTTCCGGCAGTCTGTCGGAACACCTGTAATGGGTAAAAGGTATCGGCCCATGCCGATACCCCTACCGATGTAAATACTTGATATAACTCTCCCGGGTCCGAACCAGCATATCGGCTACACCTGCCAGGTTCTGGATTCCAGAGATGTACATTTCATCCTCTTCGTAGAGCGCAATCATCAACATTCCATTGTTCATGTTTACGGAAATCTGCCGAATCTGGTCATACGGCACAATGGTCAGATCACTACCGGAGCAGGAATATTTGATACCCTGCGGAGTAGCGGCCATAAAACTCACTTCCGGCCACGAATTTTCGGGGGTATACTTACTCAGATGAATCTGAACATCATTCGGACTCAACCGGCGATCCCGTACCGGTGCCTGCGGCTGTTGCTGCGTATAAACCCCGGCGTGTTGACTCGGGGGAGAAATAGTCGGCTGAACACTTTGTTCACCGGTTAACCAACTCCAAAATCCCATTTTCGTATATCCTTTAGCTGTAAATAAATTCAATCAATTAAAAAAACCAAATTCACCGGAGCTTTGCATTAAAACGCTCCGAAATACGGGGCTATTTATCCCACTGTAACCCATACTGCGCGTCACGGGCCAGAATCATCAGGGCTTTGCGCTCCTCTTCCGACCGGGCATTCCAGGTTTGGGGATCATCAAACTCTTCCGCGACCGAATCCATAATCACCTCACCGTCACTATCGAGTATCCGATACATGGCCAACGTTTGATCACCTGTATTATCGAGCCGGATAAACTTCATCCCAGCTTGTTCCATCGCCGTTTTACCTGAATAGGTGAAGCTTAATTCATGCAAGATCATAGCTTCTTATTTTCCTCTTAATTTACTAACGCTACCCTAAAATAAAATGTTCGATTTAGTTGAAAAAAAGAGACAAAAATTGTATATACCAAAACACTTTTTTTTACCCTGTTGATTGGGCTTAATTTTTACAATTGAGCTCGTTTCCGGCGAATTATTTTTTTGCCTTTTTTGACCTCCTGACTCTGCCCCTGGCCAGCACCCATCCCCGTCGATTTATCCCGACGCTCAATCGCATTCGCATCCCGCTCCTGCTTGTTGATCTGCGCTGCCTGTCGATCCAGATCGGCCTGAATCTTATCCTGCTGGGCCTCCATACCCGATGCAACGGCGGCTGCGGTGGAAAGGATGCGCGGCTTCTGCTGCCCGACAGCTGCGGTATTCTTCGCTTTGGGGTCGCCACCTCCTCCGGTCGAAACCGATAAGGTCTGTTGTTGGCGGAAGTGCAGATTCAGGGCCGGGTAGGTCAGCTCTTTATGCAGGTTTATACCCGAATAAAAAGGCGCTTGTCCTTCCACCCCAAACGACAGGCCATGAATGGGCCGGGACCCGCTCATGTCATGGTGCAGCTCGGGTCTCCCCCCGCCGGAGAGGTCAACAAACGACCACTTATACCGGCCCTCCCGGGTGATGGCATTCAGAAACTCGGGCAGCGACCGGCTTACATCACGCAGCCCCAGCAGGTCCCGACTCATGGTAGAAGTTGTGGTGATCCCCCGGTCATTGATCTGTAGGGGGTATTCGAGTTGGTTGGACTCAATGCGTTTGATATAGGCCTCGTAGCCCTTGGGGTTTGCCTGCCGGCAGCGATGCAGAATCTGTTCGGTGCCGTACTGGACTTCCAGGTGATTGTTTGAAATGGGCTTGACCTGCCCCGCCCGGCTGAAGGTCAGAATGGTATGGGTGTTATTGCCAATTTTACGCAGGGACGACCGGGTATCAAAGTCGGTTTCGCTTTTGATGAAGCGGGCCAACTGGTCGGGCTGCAAGCCACGTGTGATGCCGGTGTCGATGGCCCGGCGCAGGTCGTCTTTGTCGCTGTTGCGGTTCTGGTGGTCTACCTTCCGCTGGATGGATGTCCGGTTGAGGGGACCAAACCGGGCGGAATCGAGAGTCCGGGGGGTGCCCGCTTTATCGGTCAGGGTATAGGTCAGGTGGCGTTCGGAAACGCCGGCAGGGTTGCGTTCGGAGCGTTCGTTGACGGTAATGCCCTGCCGGGCCAGCTTTGCCCATAGTTCCCCAAGGGTGCGGATCGAGGGGGCTTCGGTTTTGACGGCGATCAGGATTCGGTCCCGGAGCTGCTCATCGTCATTACGGGCAAGCTGTTTTTTAAGGGCATCATAAGAGTAGGTTTTGCCCAGGTATTTCTGTTCGACGGACTGTTTGCCGTCAGGTGTTCTAACGGTTAGAAAGTTTTTACGGTCATACACTTTGTCTTTCCCATAACTGCGTTTCTCCACGGTCAGGATCAAGCCTTTCTGTCTGAGCTTGTCGGTCAGTTCCCCGAAAGACGTGCTTTGGGGAACGGCGAGGTTCAGTTCGTCCCGGACGGTCTGCATAAAGGACTTTTCTTCCATCCGGCTGTAGTGGGTGTTTAAGCCGTGCAGGGTGTATTGCCGGTGGGTGTCATACGAGTTGATCCGGTCTTTGGGATTAGCTTTGTGGACGAACATCAGCCGTTCTTTCGATTGGCCCTGCTGCCCCTGATAGGTTTCGATGACGGGTCGGTAGTCCGTGTTTTTCTCGACCGCTTCCAGAAGGGATCGGGTGCTGGTATGCAAGTCGAGATTGTCCCCGATAAACAACCGCAGCCGGAGAGCGTCTTTTTGAGGGATGGCCCGGCCAAACTGGCTTTCGATCCTTTCAATCGTCATATCCTTACCCAGTTCAGATTGGGGGATGAGGTTTTCCTTACCCTGATGGGTGAAGCGATAATCGACCTTGCTGTAGGTTTTACCATTCTTTTCAAAGGTTTTTTCTTCGACGGCTATTCCGTGCTTTTCCCGTAAGTAGTCGAAAAATTCCTGGCGGTTGTTACTCTGGGCCGTCGCATCGAGCAGATGAACGCGCAGCACGTTCTGGGCGGTGATGTTGGCCGACATCTCGTGCTTTTCCTGCTCACTTTTGCTCAGACGGATCTGGAGGTTTTTATAGGAGTAGTCGCGACCCAGATCAGACCCTTTGAAGAGGTCCCCTGATTTTTTGTCAACAAAGGAGATACCGCGCCCTACCTTGACCTTGTAGCCTTTCTTCTCGATATGGCGGATGAGTTCCTTTTCGGAATTGTATTTGCTGATGCCTTCGTCGATGACGACTTTCAGGCGGTCGGCTGCGGAGGTGGTGACTTCTTTATAGGTATCCTGAACGACTGCGGCCCTCATCGGGACATCAGGTGCCAAGGCGTACTTTTCCTCCATTCGCCGACAGAAGCGTGAAACTTCTATATAGTTATTAAACTTTTTCGAATTATTTACTCCATCCATATTAACGCGGTTGGCGACCGTATGCAGGTGGGTATGTTCTTTGTCGCGGTGAATAAAGGACATGATCTGGTTGTCATCGAGTCCAAACTCCTGAGCAAATTCCTTGACAATTTTTCTCATCGTCACCGGGTCTGGCTCGGTTCCGATGGGGAATGAAAAAATCTGGTGCCAGGACGGTTTCTGCATCCGGGAGTTGAGGGCCGCTTTCTGTTCGTACTGGCTGGCTATTTCATCAATGTCGAGCCGTTTTCCCTCCACGGGTTTATCGGAATAAGGGTCTGTGGCTCCAGTAACCCTTGGGTCATCAATCAATGGTGTATAGAGAAACGCGGATGATAAAAACTCACCCCGGACCCGGGTTTTATCCAGGCTCCCGTTCTCTTTTACGGCGTAATAACAGTACTCCAGAACGGGCTTAAAGGAGGTAGCGAATTTGGCTGTTTTTCCGATCATGGTCGTAATTATTTAAGCGCGTCAACCAGCGCGTCGTGGCTTTGGATGATGGCAGTTATTAATTCTAAAGCGTTCTTGCGGTAGGCTGAATGCTCTAATTGTATGGTTTCTTTGCGTAAGGAAGTGATCTGTCTGTCCATGAATTTTAGCTCATCGAGCAGCTCCTCTGCATCAAGGAAATCGTTCGATACCTCGACTTGCCCGAGTGTTTTTGGATTAACAGTGGGGGCCTGTTGATCAGTAGTACGTCTCGCTAACCAGGCTTTCAGGGTATCTATACGCTGTTGATCCGAGATGGAGAGTCGGTATGAGGTTGTCAAGCTGTTGAGCAGATTGATAATTTCCCTCCTTATTTTTTCGTCGTTTTCGCTCGTGAGTACCGGAGCTTCAGTGTTTCGTTGGCTCAGTCGTTTTAGGGCAAACAAAAAGAGTTCCGTTTTATTCTTGCCATATCGCTTCATGAGTCTTGAGATCATGTCCTGCTGTTCACTGCTCACCCTGAAAAAGATGCCCGATTCTTTGACCTTCTTGTCCTGCTTTTCTTTTGTAGTTGTCTTCTGTTTTGAAGTAGGTTTTTTAGCTGACATAATAATGCTATGTTATATTGTAAATAGCTATGAGCAAGGCGAATAGTACCCCGGAGGGCAGGTGCCTTTGTATATACATTTCCGGAGCGTAAGCGCAGTGAAATGTATATACGAAAGGATAGCCTGCTAACCTTAGTTTTTGGTTTTGAGCGAACTGCTGCCTCAGGATAATTCTGCATAAAATAAGGAGTTGTTTAAGAGGGCTGTAAAGTCTTAAAATACGTATTTAGCCCTGTTTGATAAATCGAACTGTTAATCTATAATGAATAATTGAGATAGTCAACTACAACTTGAATAATGTGGCCATTCCCGACAGACAATTAATCAGGTATTGGTAATGGGTAGCTAAATGGTTAATAAGCTGTGAGTCCTGTATGTCCAAAATAAACAAGTGAATCGGGTTGGCCAAACAGCTCATACAGGAGTAGAGCATCCGATGTATACAGTAATTCATTTGAAGCTCATGGTGGCACGATCTGCAAATAATCCAGCACAAAATGACTCAATAAGGACAACGGAATAGAAGTCCAAAGAGAGTGCATCAAAAGGACGATTGCATTGTAATTAACTATCTATGAGTTAGTTGTTGATCCATTTAAAACTTATATGACTAAGACGATAAGACAGTTAAGGTGCCTAAGGATACCTTCTAACAGAGGATACGTACTATCGGAAGATTTCCGGTTAAAGAAGATACACAATAGCAGGGGAGGTGTCTTGTCAGGAGCTATAGTACTGCTGAAGAGATAGGCTAATAAGAGATACACTGCAATAGAAGAGGTATACTAATTGGAGATACCTAATTACGGGCGATATAAAGAAATAGGAGATATATACTAATTGGCGAGACCGATTAACAGGAGATAACTGACCTATCCCGATAGAAGGCTGCTATATGATTAGAGATAGGCAGAGGTAACGCCTAAAGGGATACGTGATTGCAGAGGCTATCAACCTGATTGAGATACATAGTTAGTTGAGCTACTCAGTCACAGGAGATTGACATTAACTGAAGATAGGGGTTATTTAGGGATACAAACTATCAGGAGCGACAGGATAGAGGAGGAGATGGAGCCGGGGAGATACATACTGTTTGAAGATATATATACAGTGAGGATATAGGTTAACAGAAGAGGCAGGCTGAGTGAAGATATATTAGAGAAATGTTGCAGTTGTCAGGATAAAATATTTGTTTTATCTTTTGAATTAACATAAACAAAAAGTCAAGCCTATGAGTCAGGTAGTTTGCGCCGTACACAATAATAAAGGTGGTGTCGGCAAGACCACAATTACGGTTCTCTTAGCCTCTGCAATCGCTTACGAAGCCGGTCTACGGGTTCTGGTGCTGGACGTTGATACGACCCAGAACACAATCTTCTCCACTCGTCAGACTGAGTTGACGGACTATACAGAAGCGCTTTCCAGCTATGAGAAGGGGGAGTTGGGTCAGATCGAAACATATCAACTAAACCGGATCAAATCCAATCTGGAAAAAGGAATTGGGGTAAACGATCTATTTACCGTCGAACGTGCGACACCTGAAATGGTTAGTCGGGCGGCATTTAATAAGTTGGCCTATGATGTAATCTTCGTTGATATGGGAGCGAAGATGGAAAGCCAGTATGGTTCCCTGCTGAACAAATTTGACCTTTTATTGATCCCGTTCGGCTCAAAGAATTATGAACTCGAATCATCCCTGGAATACGCAGCGTTTCTGGCGGAACAGATGCGAAAAGGTGAATTGCCGGACCGGCTTCGAGTCCGCGCGTTCTGGAACAAAGTAAAAGTTTTTTCGGGTCCTAAATGTGATGAAGCGGAGCGGTTTCTGGCCCCCTATCTGGAGGGAGTAAATGTTTCGTTTTTTAACACGCGTCTTTACGATGCGGAAACTGGTTTTGGCCCGAAGAAGCTAAATACCACGTATAGTTCGCCCTTTGCCGCGCTGGAGGAAAAGGACTTGTCGGTTTTGAAGAATGCGGGGACCACGCAGGCCCGGACGCAGGAGCGGGAATATCTGGTACGGGTGAAGGAGTTCATCAACGAATCGGTGGAGGTGATTCAGGAAATTTTAGACGAGAAAGCGAATGGCTAACGATGAGAAAGGGGCAAGGGGCAGTGGGAAGCCGAGTCCAATCAAACTATTGAGAAGGCCGCTGCTCGAACAAGGGATGGCCCGGACGCTGAATGCAATTGAAGGGGTAGTTGATCCGGAATTGGAATCGGGTCGGCAATTACTTCTTGGTGATTTGGACACGAACGATTCGCCGGCCATCGGAACTTCAAATCAGAAGGCTACAGGGGAAAACGTAGATTCCTCATCCCCCGTGGTTGAAAAACCAGAAGGCCCCTCGGCCAATCCAAAATCTAAACGAGATAAGAATAAGCAAGCGTCTAAGGCCCCTGAGCCAGTGTCCTCATCAGGAGAGTATATTTATAATCTAAAGGTTCAGTTGTTGCCCGAGGAAGCAGAAAAGCTGGAAGCGTTATGCCTGTCAATCCGTTTTGAAATTCGAAAAAACAGTCGGCGGAAACAACTGATTGGGTTGCAGACCTTAGCTCAGGCGCTGTTTAACAAAATGTTACAGAGCGAGAAATTTCGTACTGAAGTGAAAAATGAGATGATTAACACACTTGTACATGAGGGTAATGACTAACGGGATAAACACAATGACTGAAGGAATGAAAGATTCGATACGCCCGCAGGGATCAGTCCGTTCGGCAAGACCAGTGCATTCGGATGGAGATAGAATTCAGATCAAGTTAAAAGTAGTATTGGGCCTGGATGAGTGGAGTCGTATAGATACGCTTTCAAAAGAGGTTATGCTCAAAGGCGTTCGAATACATAAACACCGGGCGAGAATTGGCATCACGAGTATCTGCCATGCACTATTTGACTGTTTACTCGCGGATGGAGAACTACAGCGAAAATTAGGTGAGGGTTTGATTGAAAAGGGTCGATTGAAAGACAATGCCGATAACGCTGCCGGTGTTGACGCTTCCGCAGTAATCGGAGCAGATGTTAAACTATTACTCACGGTTTCTAAATGGTCAAAGCTTGACAAGGTTGTTAATGGGATACAGCAGACTGGAATGAAAGTCCTTAAGCGCCGATTCAAAGTGAGTACCATTAGAATTTGCAGTTATCTGTTAGAAGTCTACTTAACCGACAATCTGCTACAAAAGAACGTGGAAGAACGACTATTGGAAAAACTGAAAACAAAGTAGCGCCATGTCACTGAGTCTATACATTATCCTGAGTGTTTGCCTGCTGATCGGGGTCATTTTTGTGATGCTGGCCCGAACGACGAAAGAAGAGCCGGTATCGTTAGAGCCACCCAAGGTTCGGGGGGGGACGTTGTTCATACCTACCGTACCCCACCATGTCAAGATCGCCCCCCCTGAGATCATGAAGTCACGTCTGGTTGCCGAGGAGCTGTTTGTGGATTATTCGATACCTGGCTTTCCAAAGGGAGGCAAGGGTCCGTCTAAAGGGCAGCGTGGAGAGGGGTCGGGTGATACCCCTCAAACGCCGCCCCCTTTAGAACCTTCAGATCCAGACGGTGCCAAGGCTCAGGTACTGGCGGCGGAAGCGGAAGCGGAGAAACTGGAGACCGAAGCGGCTGGCCTGGTTAACGACCCACGCAATGCGGAGAAACTGAATGCGGAGGAAATCGCAGCCTCGCTGTCCAGATTGCGGTATGAGGATAGTTTAGGGAATACGTATATGCGGGACTCAGAGGAGACCTCCGTATTCGACCTGTTCTTTGTGCAGGATGTGGTTGTGACGCCCTCTGTATCGGCGAATCCGGACCTTGATCCGGCGAATCTGGGACCCGGTGAGAACCTTGCTCTTAAGCGGAATGGAGCGATGAAGGCGTTCTTAACGAGTACAGCTACGTTTGAAATCTACGAGGAAATCATGGAGCGGGTAAAGATCATCCTGGAAGATAAAGAGGACGGGGATGTTGGGGTTGAATTCATACGTCAACTGGATAAGCGTGATCTGGAGGAATCAGAAAGGAATCTGTTGCTAACGACGTTCCAGAAGCAGAACCCAGAGGTAGTAACCGGGACGTACCGTGCCCAAACCATCTTTTTAAACAGCGGAGAGGAGATTGAGGAATTTATGACTGCTTCGTGATGAATAGGCATAAAGATAGTACAGGTAAGGGTCGGGAAACTGATCCTTTTTTCGTTTCCCCTTGATTCATTTTTTTCGTTTACCTGGCGCAGTAGTGAGCCTGATAAACGGGGGAAAACCCTGCTGACTAATCCAGATACGGTTGTGCTTCCTGGGTGGTCGTAATCACTTCCTGAATATCTCCGGAAACGGGGTTAAATGTGTAGACCGATGATAGTGAGCCAGGTGTACCGATGGAAAGTGAGCCACCTGTGGATAAGTAGTCGTGAAGCGTTACAAAGGTAGTTATTGTCTGTTTTTTTCTTCCCCTTTCATCCGTTTTCTCATGGATTCTCCTTTCAGCTCGATCCGATGTGCCTGATGTACCAGCCTATCCAGTAACGCATCCGCCAATGTTGCATCGGCCAGATAGTCGTGCCAGGTACTGACGGGTAGTTGAGAGGTAATGATCGTACTACTCCGGCCATGACGATCCTCCATGATCTGCATCAGCGTTAGTCGTTCTGCCAATGAGAGGCTTTGTAAGCCCCAATCATCCAGGATCAGCAACTGCTGTTTCTCTAGTTTGGTCATCTCTTTCACATACGATCCATCACCCTGTGCCAGGTGTAACTTCTGGAACAGCTTCGGTAGGGAGAAGTAAGCTACGCGGAGGCCCATCTGGCAAGCCTGATAGCCAAAGGCCGAGGCTAAAAAGCTCTTGCCACAACCGGTAGCACCCGTGATGAGCAGGTTTTCTGCCCGATTAATGAACGACAGGTCGGCTAGTCGCAGTAGCTGATTTTTATCCAGATTGCGATCCGGTAGATAGTGGATTTCCTCAATGGCGGCTTGATAGCGGAAGCGGGCTTCCCGGATGGCCCGCTGCGTTTTACGATGCTGACGACTGGCGTCTTCGGCCTGCACCAGTTGAGCCACTACCATGTCGGTCGTGGGGTGGTGATCCAGGGGTAGCCGCAGCAGGCTTTCAAAGTGTTGGGCCATGCCCCAGAGACTGAGTTTACGCATGGCCGTTAAGGTTGCTTGATTATTCATATTTAGTTGATTTATAGATTATTGATACGCTTTTGCACCCCGGATGTTTTCATGCGTCGAGACGGCTTGGGCTATGGTTGTGGATTGACCATCCAGCTCCAGCCGATCCATATCCCGCTCCAGGATCGTTCGTACAAAGCGATAATTGGTAGCTTGAAAGTGCAAGGCACGCTGACAGGCGCGTTCCAGTCGCTCTTTACCATACTTTTTGGCCAGCGACAAGATACCGCTGCATGAGCGATAAGCCTGTGGGGCGTAGCTGTGCGTAGCCAGTAGTTGCTCAACCAGCTGGCGTGTGAAAGGGCCAATCTGGCTGGCTTGTTCGCAAAAGAACAACGGCGAGTGTTGGTTAAGCCACTGATGGTGGGGATGTAAATGCTCTCGCAGGGTCGTGTATTGACCGGGGGTAGGCTGTCGCTGGTGAACAGCTACCCGCTCATAGTGGTGCCGGGTGGCCGGTGCCATAAAGCTCGACGGTCTGCTGACTATAAATCAGTTTGAGCACTTTGCCTATCAGCTGGTAAGGCACCGAGTAAAAGTGCTTATCAGCCACCAACTGCACATGCCCGTTTTGGTTGACTTTAGCCTGGGCATAATGCCGTAACTCATAGGCCTGAGTGGGTAAGCCTGCCAACAGCTCCTTTTCTACTTGTTCAAAGCGTTGCTGACGGCTATATCCTTTTGCCTGCAATGGGGTGCGGTTGTGCTGGTCTACCAACTGAGCAATAGCCTCATTAAGACTCGATAGACTATAAAAGTTCTGGTTCCGCAGGGGAGCATAAACGCGTTGGTAGATGAGCCGGACCGCATTCTCTACCAAGGCTTTATCCCGGGGTTTACGGGCCCTGGCCGGAAAAATTACTGTCTGATAATGAGAGGCAAAGTCCTGTAGTGTCTGATTAATGGTGGGTTCATAACGATCCGCCCGGGTAACAGCCGCTTTGAGGTTGTCGGGCACAATGGCCTGTGGTACACCGCCTAGTGTCTGAAGACAGCTCTGTAAGGCATGGATAAAATCATCCTGCCGTTGACTATCAACTGCCTGCACATAGGTCAGTTGCGAACAAGGTAAGATAGCTACAAACACATCAACCGTTCGTTTTTGACCATTAGCAGTGTCAGTCAGCTCCAGTTTATCTCCCGCAAAGTCGATAAATAGCTGTTCTCCCGCTTTGTGCTCTAAATGCATGACCACTTTCTGACTGCCTTGCCAGGCACGCAGTAGATTATTGAATTGGGAATAGCGGACGCCCTGGGGGTATTGCTGTCGGTATTCCAGCCAGAGCTGCTGGCGGGTGACACCCGGCCGAGCCAGTTCCTGTTCGTAGGATGGAAACAGGCCGATGAGTTCAGGATGCCTGCTGACGGCAGGCACCGGTGTGGTTAACAAGCGGTTTAACTGAGCATCATCCCAGTCAAGCAAGCTTGCTAAGTCCGGGAAATGGGCTTCTAATTGTGTCAGATATTGCTGGACAGTATTGCGGGACATGGCCAGCAATCGCGCCAGATTGCGTTTGGAAACCCCTTGTAAACGCAGTTCGATGAGTCGACGGATTTGGAACATAGCGATTCGAGTATTGGCCATCTTTTTCCCGGACAGTGGTTAATGACTGTCGGAACAAAGAAAGAAATTCACGCTTCACCAATCCACTTATCCACAGATGGCTCACTTTCCATCGGTATGGGTGGCTCTGTTTAAATCGGCGCACATGGCTCAGTTTATATCGGCCTATTCAGTTAAAGAGGGTAACGAGTTGGTTGTTGCCCTCCGCTACAGAAAATCCAACCATGTAACCATTTGCAATTAAACCAGCGAATGTGAAGGGCTTTCCCATGATGACGATACCCGGATTACGCCCCGGGCAGGCTTATAGGAGAACGGCCTATTGCCGCCGATCTGATGGTATAAAGATACGATGAACGACAAAAGTATAAAATAGGATATGCCTGTATATCAATCTTTTATTGCCCGGTTGATTCGTATTGTTCGGGTCATCCAATGGAACCCTTCACCTACCGCGAATCACGAAGGAGAAATTGCTCCGGACTGGCAACCCGATGGGGATGAACCCTCAGTATCCTCCTGCCAGCTCATGGACTTTCTGTATCGACTACCACCTGCATCGTCTGTAGCTACGGGTTAGCCTTTCATCACTGGATCGGCAACGGTCATGGACCAGGCTACGCTACCACCGCTCCGGCTCCCATGAACAACAGTCTGGCTTGGCTACGAATCTCCCTGATCGTCGGCAACGAGGCACCATTCCGGCACACTCCCAATTGGGGGTTACGCTCTCGCTATCCAGGAACCGGCAGGGAATCCGCTTTACATGGATACTCGCTTCGGTCCCCTCTCGTCCGAAAGGAACCCAATGAATGGGGTACACCGCTTTGGGTCTGATTTGGCGACCCATCGGCATACGGGATCATAGCTGGCACTCTGGCTGATAATCCCCTCGGGCACCAGAAGGCGCCTCCTCCGCTTCGGGTCTGTTCCGGACAAGTGTACTTATGCTTCGGTATGCTGGTTGATGACTGGAACTGGGTTTGGGGCAGCGTTCCGTATAAACTCGGTAGGGAGTGTGCATATAGACAGGCAAGACAGGCCGTTATGTGGCCTGCGCCAGCCACTAACGGGCCAGAGCCGTTAAGCGGTAGCGGTAGGTGCTCCTGGAAGGAGCCGACGACAGTCGCCTGTCAGGCCATGCCGTGAGAAACGCTGTGGAACAGCGGGGCCGTATGCGGCCACTTAAGCTATGCCGTATATAGGGAGTATAGCGACCGCTGCACCTCCACCGGAGGTATAAAGATAAAATCCGTCAGCAGGCGACCGGCAGTGCCGTGCCTGCCTGCAAGGCAATAGCGCATGTGTGGTTTTAAACTTCACCCGTCTGGGTGAAGTTTAAAAGGGCTATTAATTGTTTAATGTAAAATGCTGCCTAAAAAAATCTCCTATTCTCCCCTTGATTCTTCTTATTCCCTTAGTCCGTCGGCGACGGAAAAGGGGAATGGGTTAGGCGGTGATGGCTGTCGCTTCTACCTGTTGGGGCTGGGCGTTGGTTTCCTGTGCGGGAAAGTCCTGATAGGCGGTTGAACGGCCTAAGATCAGGTTAACGGCTTTTGTAGCGGCTGAAGCGGATTTAATGATGGCATATTTATCGGCCCGAATGGTTTGAATCCAAGCATTCAGGTATTGAACAGAGTTATCAAAGATACCATTTTCATCCGTGTTAATACCGCAGTGCTGGCAAAGAATAGCCGCAGCCTGTTCGGCAATCAATTCTTCAAAACCATACAAAGTGGTGCCGAATTTCGGTTTATCGACAATACCTTTCCGGTTCAGGCGCTTGGCGGCTCCGGTCGCATGGGCGGCTTCGTGGAACCGTGTTTTAATGTAGTTGGCCCGTGTAAGGAAGGTGTCAACGGCTGGCATGACAATTTTATCCTCGTCGGTCAGATAGTAGGGCTTTAGGCCGGTAACGATCTCGGGGCAATCGCTCCACCCGTTCATAAGGGTATCGGCATTGTTAAGTAGTTCCTCGGGGGCTGAATCCACGATCTTTTTGAGGGCTGGCAACTCAAAGTCGATGCCTTCAATGTCGCAGATATTAAAGACATAGAATTTTTTAAGGAATGAATAACTGTATGCTATATACGTCAGGGTTCCGTCTTCTTCTTTTTTGACGGAATGATCGGACGCATAAACGAGCCGGATACCGGTTGCTCCTTTTTTTACGCGTCCGCCTAAAGCCTCGGCCTGTTTGAAGGTCATAAAGTAAGGGCGTTCAAACTCAGTCAGGGAAAGCAGCAGATAATTGATCCCCGTATATTCGGCCCCTGTTTTATAGTTGGTAGGGAACTCACGGGTTCCGTCTTCTTTGATCCCGTAGCAACGGTTCCAAGGCAAAACCCCTTTTTCCAGAGCGGCCAAAATCTGGGCGGTTACCTCCGTATGTAGATCGGCCCGGCCAACAGCGTTTTCAGGGCTTTCGCCTGCTTTCTGGGTCTTCTGTGCTTTGCTGGTCCGTACCGTGGCTTTGTTATTTTTTTTGCTGGCGGTTCCTTTTTTTGTCGTTGTCATGGCCGTTCGTGTTTCTGTGATTTCTTAGTCAAAGATACGGCTTATATGTTTCATGTGAAATGCTAACTAACTGTATAACAGTCTTTTATATCCCTTTTGATTCTCTTTTCACCGCCTTATCCGGACGTATAGAGCTGGGCTATTTTTACCCTCGAATCCGGATTACAAATCGTACCCGAATGAAGCAAAATAGACGACAGGATCAGGTTGAATGACGCGCCATAGGTTTGAATGCG
Source organism: Arsenicibacter sp. R0_47 (assembly GCF_057652235.1). Classification (NCBI taxonomy): domain Bacteria; kingdom Pseudomonadati; phylum Bacteroidota; class Cytophagia; order Cytophagales; family Spirosomataceae; genus Arsenicibacter; species Arsenicibacter sp. R0_47. The sequence goes on from NZ_JBYFCJ010000040.1 coordinate 39,023, forward strand.
TGGGTTGACCCATTGACCGTCCCGAAAAATCCAAACGGATTCCTGCGGATAGTTTGAAATAATAAAGGGGGACTCAGTAATGATGGGTTCTTCAAAGGCAATCCCAGAAAGCAGGTCTGTCAGGGTATAGCCCTGTTCGGGATAGGTTATGTAGTTGTGTTTGTACTGGAGAACCGAATTCCAATAACCCTGATGCAGAACGACACAGGTCTTAGGGGCGGGATTGGATAGGTGTTGCATTGGATCAGGAATAAAGCCAGCGGAACAGACGCCGGAGGCATCCGCGCAACTGGGATGGAGTTAGGAGGCAACTCAGAGCGAGGGCCGCAATCGCTACCCCGAAGAGGGGGTAATACATCGGATGGTCCAGGGAGATCACGCAGGCGATCAGCAACAAACAGACCGAATGAAGCAAGAACATCAGCGAGGTTCCATACCATCGTACCTCGACAAAGAACCGGTATTCCTGATACACAAAACGGGCCAACCGGATTAATTTCTGTTTCAGCAGCATAATGGCGATTACGCCAAGTGTATCTACCAGCAGCATACAGATAATACCATCCATGCTGTCGAGAAAACCGATTCGGTATAAGCAGGCGGCAACGCTTATCAGTAGCATCACTGTCAGCGTCTTTTGGATAGGACCGACGACGGTGGGGGCAATCGAGTGGTTTGGGTTCATGGTCTAGCGGGGGACCGTCTAAGCGTAGGAGCGCCGAACCGGTCGTTTTATTTTTTTACCCTTGATTCAATGGGGATATGCGGTTGGAGCCACCATCGAAGGTGGCTCCATATTCGTTTCAGGGACGCGGGGTATTGCGTGGGGTGTTCTGGGCAATCGCTGGCGTAACGGGCTTATTGGCCTCCTCCTTCTCCTTTTTTTGTAAAGCTTTCCTTACTTCGCCCTTTGCATAATCCATTGCGATAGACAGGATCAGGAGGAGCAAAATTGCAGTGATTATACCGGCATGAATGTATTTACCGTTTACGGCGGCTTCCATGTTGACGCGAATGATCACAAAGATCGAAACGAGGGCCGGAATCAGGTGAAACATACGAGGGGAGGGGTTAACGTACCCCTCAGACAGATTTGGTTTTTAAACAGATGGTAAGCGATTAAGCGTAATAGGGTTTGTTACCACGCTGGGGGCGGTTGCTCTTATCCCGGCCAAGCGTCACTAAGCGCCCTTTTTTTGGGTTGAAGAATACCTGTTTGCCGTTTACTGAATCTTCATACTGGAGGTTTTTTGACGTTTTCATGACGAATACTGTTTACGTATAAGCGGTTGTGTTTCTGATTGCTTGGTATAAAGATAGCGGCTTTTCGCTCTCCCTGCAACAGCAAAGCCCTGACTATCAATCTTTTATTGCCCGATTGATTCCATTCATCATCATGCTTCACCGAACCGTAGTGGGGGACCGTCGATGATAACGGAAGAATCTTCCGTTATTCGTTTTCATAGATAGGTGTGCCTTCCTGACCAGGCATAGTGGAAGAATCTTCCGTTATTGATCATTTTTGTTTCCCCTTGATTCCATCTTTTCCGATCCCGGCAGGCCCTAAGACCCGCTGGGAACGAACGTCAGGAAAGGTTATCCATAATGAGCTTTGTCCGGCCCGACAGGGCACAGGTACTATATGCCTGCCAGGGGAAGAAATTGTGCTTTTCCCGGGCATAGTAAAAAGCCCCTTCGTCCATCTGAGCAATTACCCACTGTTGGTATGCCGCCCAGTCATACCCGCCATAACCATCGGGGAACCGGGTTATCATTTCCTCCCATGAAAGCGAAATATCCTGGACAAGGGATTCCGCAACGGGTCGGGCTAACGGGGCGTTTCGGGCGAGGGTCTTTAACAGCGCATCCTGCGGTATTTTCAGAAACTCACGGTAGGGAAAGAATACACCCGGCTGCAATTGGCGGTCGAAGACCATCAGCAGATACACCAGTGCTTTGGTGGTATCGTTGGTAAAGATAAAGCCGGTGGCATAACGAACGACCCGGTACGAGGCCGAAAAGTCCTCCTGAGCGCAAAACGCGTTAAACGCATTCAGAGCCTCCTCGGCGGAAGAAAACGCATCAGCGTCAGGGAAAAGCTGCTTTACCAGCCCCACAATATAGGTATCGTGCCCGGGGCTGTTCTGGGTCTGGTTGTCGAACAGGACAAGGCAGTTAAACCCGCCCAGGCGAATTGTGTTGAGGATCAGGTTATGGATCAGGGCCTTTCCCTGTAGGTCTGGCGCAACTAAATAGAACTGATTGGCGGGGTCTTTGAGCTGGTCAATCATGGTCGGAAAATGTCAGGGCTTCGTGGGTAACAGTCAGGTACATTTCGCGGTCGGTAAGGGATACGTCGTGCCGTGTTTCTATATCATCATTAAAGCAGTAAGCTATAGCGGTGTAGATGCCATCTTCCTCCCACAAATTCAGTTCAACCGAAGCGAATTGCGGAAACCGCACACCCTGATCAACGACATAGAATTTATCATCCTCGTGGCCAATAAGGTCCTGCGTATAGGCAGGTTTACGAAGATCTACCGTGACCGGCTCCCCGTTTAGAAGGTGAAGCGTGGCCGTGGTGGCATCGGGTGAAAGGCAAAGCGTATTCATCAATTCCGTTTGGTTGTGCTGAGGGTATAGAGTATACGAACAAAAAACGAAAAATCGCCGGCATCGGCTTGCTCCCGACTCATCGGATCGGCGTTGATGTGTTGGGGCTTGGAGGGCAAATAGGCGGTATCAATATCGAGGTCGCTCAGTAGAGCTACCGCCTGCTCATACGCTTCAATCAGTGTATCGCCACTACCGACGACCACCTCATCATAGCCTGTTCCAATGGCAGTAGCACCCTGAAAGTACTGAGCATTGAGACAGCCAATCGGCTCGATTTTATACGCCTGAATAACCTGTAGGCCAAGGATGGCGGCTCCGGCAATTTTACGTTTCAGGGATGCCTGGGAAGTTCGCATAAGAGGTCGGACGATACGGCATCCGGGACCGGGGATCGGGCGGCATCAATGCCGCTGTTTTCTATTACTAAGATACGGCTTTAGCGTGGCTGGGGCAACGCCCTTCAGGTGTATGCCGACCTTTATTTGCCCGCTTGATTAGGTCCGCTGTTGCGGTTATTTTTCATCCCCTTGATTCCTCTTTTCTCCGCAGGAACCGATGCTGACGCATTGGCTCCTGTTACGGGATCAGTGGGGCTTGATGAACCGAGCGACAACGGTTTTCAGCTTGTTCAGCCAGTGGTGAAACGGGTGGGCAGGTCTTCCGGCGTGGGTAACTGGTGGCTGGTTTATTTCGGCAAACAACGCTTTGTAGTACATCTGTTGGCGTTTTTCCAACTCCGTCTGTAGATCGGGTTTCTGTCGAACGAGAGCCAGAAAAGCGGCCTCCTGTTCGGGTGACATCAGCTTGGCAACATAGGCCCGGATGAGTTCATTTTCGTTGGCTGAAAGCTGCGCCATACCTTTAACCGGCTTAACGGAACCGGTGCCATGTGAACACACTAAATTAATCGAAATCCACTGAAAGCCATGCGGCTATGGTCGGAGGCACTTCGGTCATGTGAAGGGACATCAATCTTCGAAACGGCACCTCTATGGAGTTAGCGCCCCCATAGAATTCAATCGAAACATAGCCCTCTCCAAAAACGTCGTCGGATAAGCAGATGGTTATTTCTTGCGAACTGGTGAGGGTTCGGGTGGAACCATCGGCGTAGTTCAGCACCACATCGTAATATTTGCCTTCGGTGGTCAGGCCCCAAACGGCGGCATCCTGAACGGGATGCGGGTTACCATTGACAAAAAACGGTACAGTTCTGGTCGTCTGGCCGAGGGGCATTTTGGGGGCTGGCGTACCAACGCCTGTGGCGGTCGGATGTAACATATGGGCTACCATATTTTGAATGCCTACAGCCTGTAGGCGTGTGTCGTACTGCTTGAACAGATGGGCCAGTTGGGCCTTCATTTTATCTACAAGGGGTTCGGCCCCTTTGCGGACTTTGTACTCGCTGGGGGTATCCAGCATATCATACAGGCACCATAAGATATACAGGTGATTGGCTAATAGAACGCCCTTAATTTCCTGTCCCACACAAGCGCTTATATCATTCGAAGCCATGTGAATGGTTTCTAAGTAATCGGTAGCGGTGGTCTTGGTGAAGGTCGTCATGGCCGTTTGTGTTTCTGTGATTTCTTAGTCAAAGATACGGCTAATGGGCTTTATGAGAAATAGCAATTATCTGTATATCAATCTTTTACATCCCTTTTGATTTCTTTTTTGATACACTTTATGAATATATCCTTATGATAGAACGAGCAGACTTGTTCCCCTTGATTCCCTATTTCCCGGCTGGTGCCGGAAATAGTCAGGGTTTGAAAAAGATCGCGACCCGGTGCAGGCCGTTCGGCTCCACGCGGATCAGTGAATAGGTGTTGGCGAACCGTTGCAGGGTCTGGAATTCGGTGGACTCGCTTACCCGCTCGTTTAGCACAACGTTAAAATAGTGGGCTTCTCCGAGCGCGTGAATGCCGGTAAAGTAATCGCAGAGGGTCAGCGCAAGACCCGTTTGCGTTTTAATGAGTTCTAAAATCGTCTCTATCATGGCAGTACTGCAATTTAGGGTAAGTGTTCAAAGGTGAGACCAACGGACATAATGGGACCATTGCCGTTTTCCTGAAGTCCTTCGGGGTGGGGCATTGACGGCCAGACCCATGCCTCAATGGTATCGACACCCGCCAGCAGATGGGCAAAGCATCGCCGATGACCGTCTACGACGTTTAGGCCTCCTTTGGCCGTGACGACAACCTGAATCGGAATGGCGCGTTTGCCTTCTTTGATCCAATCGGCGTACCGGGGCACGTCGGCGCGTTTGGTGGGGTCTAACTGGCCGTTGCTGTCCACTTCGGTAAAACGAAGGGCCGCAATAGGCAACCGGCATAAAACGGCAATCTCTCTGCCGTGGATGGTCGGTACATGGTCGATCATCCATGTGCCAACGGGGGGAATTGTCTGGTCCGCTACCGTTCCGCTAAAGGGAACCAGGCGGCTGCTTTTAGGCTGGGTCGGGGAACAGTAAAACGCGTAGATCGGCGCTAAATAGGCGTTCCGGCAGATGAATTGATCGGCAGAACGGGGGGCGAAATCGGCAAACGGAAACCGGGCGATTTCCGCAGCCTCGGCCGTGGGTGCAAAGACGAACGGCGAAAGAGTGACGGGGCGCGATTGAATGCACATGGCAGTTAAAACGAAAGGTAAAAACCGGTTTCCCGCTCAATCAATGCGCGTACATCCTCGACATAGACGCATTCAAACGTTTTATCCACCGTCAAAAGGGTACGCTCCCAATTGGCGTATTTGATAAACCGCAACCGGTAGAGGTCTAAGCCTTCATCATAGAAAAACTGAACCGTATCGACGCTGGCCCCCTCGCCCATTTGCCATTGAAGCATGAACCGCTCATTATCGTATACGATATGTCTGGCACCCATCATCATAAATCCCGAAATCCCTCTGCCTTTAATGAGCAGATACATTTCTTTGATGATGTGGACCATTTCGGTTCTGGGGGCGGTTGTTGCTGGCGTTTCCATGCTCGGCTTGTGATTGATTTCTTACTTAAAGATACCGCTTTAGCGGGGGGTGGGCAATGGGAGAAACGACCACACAAACCTTTATTGACCCTCTTGATTCAAGGATTCAATGTCTACTGAACGCAGCCATATATACGTTGACTGATTTTCCCCTTGATTCATCTATTTTTTCCGAAGCCCTGCGTTGGCAGGGCTTCGGAAGGGGGTAGGGGGTTAGAGCGAATAGCTTACACCAAACCCAATGCCGGTATTGGTATTGGCCGAAACGATTGCCTTTATTTTGGGTGCTGCCTGAATGAAGGCATGGACACCGATACCAGCCTTTAGTTTGTACTTGGTATCATACTCGAAATAGGAGGAATAACTCCCTGAAAAGTTACCGGCCACTTTAGGCACGTAATAGGGTTGCATGGCAACAACGGTGTTCAGGCCGACGGCAAACGGTAAGATTTTGATTTGACGGGCGGCACCTAAAAACAGGGTCGGGCTTTTTCCTTCACCATCGCCGTTGGAACGGGACAGATACAGAATGGTATACGTGTTTCTGCCTATGGCCATTCCGTCGAAATCTTTCTCAGGGGTAAAGGAAAGGCCATAGCCGATTCCTTTACCGATAAAGAGAATGCCGGTGATGGCGGTTCGTTTCATAAGCTTTTCGAGCGATTTGGTAAACGCTCCTCCGGTGGCCGATACCGCGCTGGTTACGGTCGGGGGTGTTGGTGGCGTCGGGGGGGCGCTGGCTACTGTAGTCGTTGTCGTAGTGGCGGTAGTAGTACTGGCGGTGGCCGTAGTGTTACTGGCCGGGGTGGTCACTTTGGCTAGTGTCGTGCCGGTTGTCATGCTGGCAGGGCGATAGTTGGCCGCAACGGGTGTTTTGGTGATGCGGGATGGGCCGCTTTTGCTGACTGGCTTTTTAAGGGCTGGCGTGGATGGCTGGGCGAAGGAAAGACCGGCCAACAGGATGAAGAACAGGGACAGCGAGAAAGATTGTAAAGCTTTCATGGTTTGTTTGTGCCGGTCTGACGGGACCGGCTACCGAGGTTTGTTTGTGATGTCGTGGGGCTGGTTCTGTGTTGCCTTCCGACAGTATAAAGGTACGCTATTTTTCAATTAAAAAAAGCGCAACCTATTGATTTTCAGTATTTTTACCCTTAAATTGATCTTTTATATCCCGGTTGATTCAGCTATTGATTCCCCTTGATTCCCATTTTTTCAGCCGTCGTCGGCCCAAAAAAATGCCGCCTGTCAGGGACGGGCGGCATTCCGGTAGTTTGTCAACAAAAATAACCGAACGACCGGCACTATCTTTTTATAAGGATCGGACCCGTGTGGTTACGGGGCCGACAAACAATCTAATAACACCATCCGGTAGCCCGAAGGCCATTGGCAATAAATTCGGCATACTCCGGAACGGGAATCTGTTTTTTCCAGGCGGTACGGGGTTCGCCCAATGGATGCGGCACCAACCCGGCTTCGATGGCTTCTTTGTTCTGGGCATAGGTACAGAACTGACAGGCATCAATTTTTTCTGGCCCTAATTCAAGCTCCTGCATACCGAGTAACCACGCCACAAACCGGCCTACATGCTTATAATAAAGATCAAAGGGAACGTCGGGATGCGGTTGATCCTCGTCACGTTCGATTGGTTGCCATTGCTCCAACGGAATCACCCGAACCGATGATGCGGGAAACGTCGCGGGTTCCGGTGGCCCGGCGTGTTGATCAACAAACGGTAAGCCGTCGGCGGTCGTCATCACCGTATCGCCCTGCGTGGTCACGGCCCCATACACCCCAAACGCGGGATAAGTAAACCAATCGGTTGACTGATAAACCTCTTTAAGGGGTTTTTTCATGTCTGCCGGAATAACAATATGAATCATGGGCTTTCGGGGGGATTGGTTACCTAAAGTTACCTAAATGAGGTCAGCTTTTCTACGGGCTATGGATAGGGGGACACCTTTTTATACCCTGTTGATTCTTGCCGTCCGGAGCGCGTTTTCCCCTTGGTTAAAGTTTCCGTTTCGTGATCCATCCTGCTGAAGCGTAATAGTGTTCAGGTTTCCAGGCTGGTCTGGTGGGCCTGAAGGGTTTCCAGATCGGCGGCATCGACTCCCGCCTGTCCGGCGTTCTCAACCGAGCCAATGCCGGCTTTAAATAATTCCCGCACCGTGGCCGTAACCCCGCCCTCCATCCGGATCAGCGCAGCCAGGCAACAGGCATATCCCTGCACGAACCCCACCGTAGCGGACTGTTTGCCTCGTTTCATGCCGCAACGGGCAAGCGTTGGGCATTGGATTCCATTGCGGCCAGCAACCCGAGTGCTTCCGGGAGGGTGATGAACTCGACGGGAAACTGTCGGTTCTCTCCGTTCTCATCGAGCACATCCAACTGAAGGGTATCCCCTTCGAGAACGGTTTGGAGTATTTCCCCCGTAACGTGAAAACACACGTTGTCAATGAACCACATTTTGGGCAGATCATCAAACGCCCGGATGGCCGAATCGAGCGTCAGGTAGGTGCCGGGGTCTTCGACCAGTTTGGTTGGCCCCTGTTCCTTGATCAGCCGGAATACATCGGTTTGTAGGTTTTCCCACAGTTGAAGGAGCCGGTGAACGGTAGGTGTCAGCGTTTCTTTGTCGGCAGCGTGTTTAACCATTTCGGCGCAAAGGTCTAATAGCTGCTCTGTATTCAGGCTCGAAAGCGGTGCATAGCCCAACCTGGAGGAATCTGATTCGACCGTGCCGACATAGCGGGTGTGGCCCTGTTGATAGACGGATACGATTTCAGCCTCTACATGATAGTTTATTAAGATATAGACCAATGTGTCACGCTCTCTCTTTTCGGCGGGGTTAGCCTCTTGGAGGGCAATGGACGCTGCTCTCGAATGGGGGTAATCCGTCGTGGGGAAACTACAATCCCCTCTGTCCCGTTGGCCGTAAAGGCGTTCGGAAATGCTTTGCGTAAAATGTTGGCGCTGCCGTTTACGTCGGCATTGATAAGGGTGCCATCTTTTGATTTGAACAGACCCCGCCGGATGCGTTTGCCGGCGTACTGCTCGTGCTTCTGGATGTGTTCGTTATCCAGAAAGCTACACTTTGACGTGTAACTCTCCTCCTGAACGATAACGTTTATTCCTTCCAGTTGACATTTGTAGCTCAACTGCTTAATAAGCTGAGCATGGGGTATCTGCACAAACCCCTGATTGTTCTTACTGCCGATGTTTACGTCTTGTTTCCAGAGGGGGTTTTTGCCTACGACGAGCGTGGTAATGCCCCAGGAAACTAATTGATTCGTAATGAACCGGCTGGCATGGTGGAGGTAGTTCCTGACTTTCTGGTTGCGCTTGTGGGTCAGCCGCTCCAGTCGCACAGACTGGTGGCGCGTCTTTCCCGGCAGTCGGGTTAACTCGGCCTGCAAGCGGGCGCGTTTCTTGTTGTAGAACTGGTTAATCGACTTCAATGGCCTGCCATTGACGATCAGGGGAGCCTGGCCCGTATTGGTGGTCAGGGTGGCGAGATTGTTAATACCGGGGTCGATGGCCGCTACCCGGTTGTTGTCTTCTTTAGCTGGTGTATCGGGAACGGTATAGACCACTTCGACCACGTAGCAAGCCGCTTTGACCGCCAACCGAACCTGTTGGATGCTCCTTAGCGGCACCCGCGTCGGAATCACCAATGAGGTTCCCGACAATTTAAGACAGCCATCCTTTAGTCCCTGCTTAGAAAAGGTCTGATTGGTGTAAAGGGCGATACTACGGCCTTTGGCGGGGTCTTTGTAGCGGGGAATCCGGGGCCGTTCCAGAAATCGGGACGGGTCTTTTTTGTAGGCTTTGTGGGCCTCAAAAAACGACTTGAAGTTCTTGTCAAGCAGGCGAAGAACCTGTTGGCTGACCTTGCGGGGCAAGGCTTCGTAATCAGACTGATGGGTGTCTTGAAACTGCTTTTGAAGCTGGATGTAGTTGATATATCGGGCCTCATCGGCAAAGAAGGCCTGCCGGATGGTGTACAGCCCTGCATTATAGAGGTTCTTGGCCGCAAAGCAGATGCGGTCGATCTCGGTGTAGTGATCGTGTCCAGGTCGGATGATATGTTGCTCAACGAGTCGCAATTTCGGCGTTTTTACAGAAGTAAATATACTTCTTTTGAGTCACAAAAAAAAGACATAAACGACTATAAATGAGTACGTTTGGCTATATTATCATTAATAATTTATGATACCCCTGTTTGGTAACAAACCAGAATTGGGGCAGGGGTTCATCTATGGTGTTCCCCAAAAACTGGACAGCAATGATAACTTGAAACAACTTATCTTGCAACTACGAAATGTCTAACAATGGCAACACCCCTCCGACGCATCCACGATGCCCACTTCAAGACCAAAGTGGTCTTGGAAGCTCTCAAAGGAGTCAAGACTCTGGCTCAGTTGAGCAGCGAGTTTGGCATTCACGCTCAGATGATCACCGACTGGAAACGACAGGCTCTCGACGGCATACCCTCCCTCTTCGAGACGACTACGGGCAAAGCCGCACTTTCGCCCGAACAGCGCGAACAAATCGAAGCCCCTTTGTTTCAACAGATCGGTCAACTCAAGGTCGAAAACGACTATCTCAAAAAAAAATTACGGACGAGCTGATCGGCGACCGTCGCCGACTTATTGAGCCAGCCAATTCACAGCTCAGTATCGCCCGGCAGTGCCACTTATTGGGCTTGCCCCGCTCAAGTTATTACTATCAGCCCTTGGGCGAGTCAGCTCAGAATCTGGCCCTAATGGAACGGATTGATAAGTTGTTCACAGACCGGCCTGAGATGGGAGTGCGTCGGATGCAGAAGGAGATTAGCACGGTGGATAATCCAGTCAATATCAAGCGTGTACACCGATTAATGCGATTGATGTGCCTGGAAGCCGTATATCAAAAACCCAATTTGTCCAAGCCTGCTGAGGGCCATCAGGTCTATCCCTATTTACTGCGTGGGGTGGTGATTAACCAACCTAATCAGGTCTGGTCCACTGACATTAGTGCGCCATGAAGACGCAGTTTTTTTTGAAGACTGCGTTGGCTGATTTTTTGACCGGCAGTTGTAATACTGCCCGCCCCAACCAGGGAAGTTGGGGTGAAGGGGGCTGCAAAGCTCGCTGGGTGCTGCCAAGCGGGTGTCATAAGCAGAGCA
>NZ_JBYFCJ010000041.1:0-49086 GCF_057652235.1 Arsenicibacter sp. R0_47
GCCGCAGGAGCCGAAGGCGTAGCAGGCTGAGCGTTGATCGTCAGGATCGTAGCCCCGCTGATACAGCCAGCCGCATTCTTAGCCGTTACGTTGTATACACCTGCCGACAGAGCCGGGAAGCTGGTCGAGGCCGAGTAGTTCAGACCGTCGATGCTGTAGGTTTCACCTGCAACACCCTGAATGCTGATCGTACCCGTTGCGTTGGCGCAGGTCGGCTGAGCCGATACCGTAGCCGCAGGAGCCGAGATCACACAGTTCACATTCACTGTCACAACGGCATCGTCACAAACAGTCGGAGCGGCAGGGTTGCACACCGAATAGGTGAAGCTAACTGGCCCTACTGTGTTTGGCGCAGGTGTATAGGTGATTGTACCGTCTGGATTCACCGAAGCTGTACCTGTAGCTGGCTGACCTGTAATAACCGGGGTAGTTGTACCCGGGCTGTCGTTGGTCAGAACAGGCACCGTAACCGGCGTACCCTGTGGCGTACTTGCGTTGTCGTCGTTAGCCGCTACTGCGTTTGGCGTAACCGTGATGGTCACTACAGTCGTTGCCGACTTGGTAGCATCCAATGGGTTAGCAATCGAGTAGGTATAGCTATCCGGACCAGCATAACCAGCATTCGGCGTATAGGTCACTGTGCCGTTAGCGTTCACCACCACTGAACCATGAGCCGGGTTGCCGATGATGGTTGGGTTGGTTGTGCCCGGGCTGTCGTTAGCCAGTACCGGAGTCGTTACCGCAGTACCCTGTGGGGTCGTCGCGTTGTCGTTCACTGCCGTTACTGCCGTTGCATTCACCTGTACCGTTACAACGGCATCGTCACAAACAGTCGGAGCGGCAGGGTTGCACACCGAATAGGTGAAGCTAACTGGCCCTACTGTGTTTGGCGCAGGTGTATAGGTGATTGTACCGTCTGGATTCACCGAAGCTGTACCTGTAGCTGGCTGACCTGTAATAACCGGGGTAGTTGTACCCGGGGTATCGTTGGTCAGAACAGGCACCGTAACCGGCGTACCCTGTGGCGTACTTGCGTTGTCATCGTTAGCCGCTACTGCGTTCGGCGTTACGTTCACTGATACCACTGCTGTAGCCGACTTGGTTGGATCAAGCGGGTTGGCAATCGAGTAGGTATAGCTGTCAGGGCCTACGTAGCCAGCATTCGGCGTGTACGTCACTGTGCCGTTAGCGTTCACCACCACTGAACCATGAGCCGGGTTGCCGATGATGGTTGGGTTGGTTGTGCCCGGGCTGTCGTTAGCCAGTACCGGAGTCGTTACCGCAGTACCCTGTGGGGTCGTCGCGTTGTCGTTTACTGCCGTTACTGCCGTTGCATTCACCTGTACCGTTACAACGGCATCGTCACAAACAGTCGGAGCGGCAGGGTTGCACACCGAATAGGTGAAGCTAACTGGCCCTACTGTGTTTGGCGCAGGTGTATAGGTGATTGTACCATCTGGATTAACCGTTGCCGTACCTGAAGTTGGCTGACCGGTAATGGTCGGGATCGTTGTACCCGGCGTATCGTTTGTCAGAACAGGGATTGTCGTTGGCGTACCCTGTGGGGTCGATACATTGTCATCGTTAGCCGCTACTGCGTTTGGCGTAACCGTGATGGTCACTACTGCCGTTGCTGACTTAGTAGCATCCAATGGGTTAGCAATCGAGTAGGTATAGCTATCCGGACCAGCATAACTAGCATTAGGCGTGTAAGTCACTGTACCGTTAGCGTTCACCACCACTGAACCATGAGCCGGATTACCGATGATGGTTGGGTTGGTAGTGCCCGGGCTGTCGTTGGCCAGTACCGGAGTCGTTACCGCAGTACCCTGTGGGGTCGTCGCGTTGTCGTTTACTGCCGTTACTGCCGTTGCATTCACCTGTACCGTTACAACGGCATCGTCACAAACAGTCGGAGCGGCAGGGTTGCACACCGAATAGGTGAAGCTAACTGGCCCTACTGTGTTTGGCGCAGGTGTATAGGTGATTGTACCATCTGGATTAACCGTTGCCGTACCTGAAGTTGGCTGACCGGTAATGGTCGGGATCGTTGTACCCGGGCTGTCGTTGGTCAGAACAGGCACCGTAACCGGCGTACCCTGTGGGGTCGATACATTGTCATCGTTAGCCGCTACTGCGTTTGGCGTAACCGTGATGGTCACTACTGCCGTTGCTGACTTAGTAGCATCCAATGGGTTAGCAATCGAGTAGGTATAGCTATCCGGACCAGCATAACTAGCATTAGGCGTGTAAGTCACTGTACCGTTAGCGTTCACCACCACTGAACCATGAGCCGGATTACCGATGATGGTTGGGTTGGTATTGCCCGGGCTGTCGTTGGCCAGTACCGGAGTCGTTACCGCAGTACCCTGTGGGGTCGTCGCGTTATCGTTCACTGCCATCACTGCCGAAGCGGAAATGTTCAGGCTCACAATAGCCGTAGCACAGTTAGCGGGTTGAGCAGGGTTACAGATTTGATACGTAAACTGATCGGTGCCGACATACCCGACTGCCGGATCATAATTAATCGTACCATCTGCATTGACCACTACCGCACCATGCAGCGGATTAACCGTCACAACAGGAAGCGTAACGTTAGCTGTTGTCGCCTGTACACCAGCGTCAGAAAGGTCATTGGCCAGTACACTGATCACTGTACCCGTTCCCTGAAGCATCGTTGCGGCATCATTGGTCGCTAACGGAGAACCGGCAACCTTAATAAATACCGTCACAGAGGCATCCGCCGACTGACAGCCATTCTCTGTACAGTTAACCGTATAGGTCGTTTGTACTAATGGATTGACTGTAATCGAAGCACCATTCTGACCAGTAGACCATGTATAGGTCCCTGCACAACCTGTAGCCGTCAGAACCGATGGATCTCCGGCAAACACAGTCGTTGGGTTAGCAGAAACGGAAGGAGCTGCCGGCGTAGCTGGCTGAGCGTTGATTACAAAGGAGCCATTTGCTGAGGTACAACCCGTAGCGATTTCACGAACCGCGATAGAGTGGTTACCAGCCGCAATACCAGTGAACGCAGGCGAAGCCTGGAAAGCACCACCGTCAAGGCTGTATTCGAAGCCAGCACCGTAGCTGTTAGCCGATGCAGAACCCGTCGCCACCGCGCAGGTTGGCTGAGCATTTACCGTAATTGTCGGCGTTGCAGGCGCAGAAGGCTGTGCATTAATTACCACCGATGTTGGAGCGGACACGCAACCAGCCGCATTCCGGGCAGTTACATTATACGTACCAGCACCCAGAGCGGCGAACGTTCCTGAAGCCTGATAGTTTACACCGTCCACTGAATATTCAGCACCAGCCGGAGCCGATACCACGATTGTACCAGTAGATACGGCACACGTTGGATGCTGGGTAGCTGAAGCCGTTGGAGCCGCTGGTGTAGCTGGCTGAGCGTTGATTACAAAGGAGCCATTTGCTGAGGTACAACCCGTAGCGATTTCACGAACCGCGATAGAGTGGTTACCAGCCGCAATACCAGTGAACGCAGGCGAAGCCTGGAAAGCACCACCGTCAAGGCTGTATTCGAAGCCAGCACCGTAGCTGTTAGCCGATGCAGAACCCGTCGCCACCGCGCAGGTTGGCTGAGCATTTACCGTAATTGTCGGCGTTGCAGGCGCAGAAGGCTGTGCATTAATTACCACCGATGTTGGAGCGGACACGCAACCAGCCGCATTCCGGGCAGTTACATTATACGTACCAGCACCCAGAGCGGCGAACGTTCCTGAAGCCTGATAGTTTACACCGTCCACTGAATATTCAGCACCAGCCGGAGCCGATACCACGATTGTACCAGTAGATACGGCACACGTTGGATGCTGGGTAGCTGAAGCCGTTGGAGCCGCTGGAATTGGGTTTACCGTAATCGACAAACCATTCGATGGGCCAGACGTACCACATGTTTCAGTACAGGTTGCTGTCAGCACAAGGCTTGAAGCCGGCGAAATTGTCCGGGTAGTACCCGCACCGCCATCTGACCATGTAATAGTACCCGTACAACCGGCAGCGGTCAGGTTGATTGACCCACCCGCGCAGATATTAGTCTGATCCGCCGAAATCGTTGGAGCCGTAGCCGCAGGAAGCGTACTGAACGTTAATCCGTTTGACGGAGAAGACGTGCCACAACCTGTCGAGCAGGTAGCCGTAATCGTTGCCGCCGAGTTTACTACATATGTCCGGGTAGCACCCGAACCACCATCTGACCAGCTTACTGTACCCGCGCAGCCTGCCGCTGTCAGGTTCACTGTCGTTCCAGCGCAGACATTGGTTTGATCGGCTGAAATCGTAGGAGCCGTTGGCGCAGGAAGCAGTGTAAAGGCGAGACTATTCGATGGTCCTGAAGTACCGCAGGCATCCGAGCAGGTTGCCGTCAGTGTACCAGCCGCATTCACCACATACGTCCGGGTAGCACCATTGCCACCGTCCGACCAGTTTACCGTACCGGTGCAACCAGCCGCCGTCAGGTTCACTGTCGTTCCAGCACAGACATTGGTCTGATCAGCTGAGATCGTAGGAGCCGTTGGCAACGGATTCACCGTGATACCAATCACATTTGACTGACCTGATGTACCACAGGCATCCGTACACGTTGCTGTAATTGCCAGACTGGCCGCAGGGGTAATGGTCCGCGTAGCACCGACACCGCCATCTGACCAGTTTACCGTTCCCGTGCAACCAGCAGCCGTCAGATTGACGCTACCACCCGCACAAATACCAGCGGTGTTGGCTGAGATCGTTGGAGCCGTTGGCAACGGATTCACCGTAATGCCGGCTGTCCCATTCGGACCTGAACAGCCATTTTCTGTACAGTTTACGGAATAAAGTTGTGATGCAGCTGGGCTAACCGTAATTGAAGGACCGGTTTCGCCGGTTGACCACGTATACGTTCCATTACAGCCGGAAGCTGTCAGTACAGTTGACTGGCCTGCACATATTGCATTTCCCAAACTTGATGATACACCTGGCGAACCGGGAATCGGATTGACTGTTACTCCTGTCGAAGCAGGACCCGATGTTACTCCGCTGATTGTACAGGTAACCTGATAGTTCTGAGAAGAAGCAGGGCTGACCGTAATCGAAGCCCCATTTTCGCCCGTTGACCATGTATACGTTCCTGAGCAACCCGAAGCCGTCAGAATAGACGACTGGCCCTGACAGATTGCCGCTGGTGAAGCAGAAACCGTTGGGACTGGTACGTTAGTGACCGTTACGGCAACGCTACCCGCAGGTGACGTACAGCCATTGTATGAACAGGTAGCTGTATACGTAATATTTCCCGTAGGTGAATCCGTAAAACTGGCACCACTACCAACCGGTGACCAGTTAAGCGTTCCAGGGCAACCTGTAGCACTGATATTAACTGACTGACCCAAAATTATATTGGATGCACTTGCCGATACGGCTGGAGCCGAAAGGTTTATTACTTGTACTGAAGCAGAGGAAGAACCGGTATTTAAGCCATAGCTGTTTGTACAAGTTCCAGTATAAGTAATGTCACTAGTTGGCGAATCTGTAAACGCTTGTCCGCTACCTGTTGGGGTCCAGGATACTGAACCTCCTGCACAGTTTGCAATTGACACATTAACCGACTGACCGATACAGATCGGGGAAGGAGTAGCCGTAACTACCGGAGGAGTACAACCTGTAGCGTCTACGGTAACCCATTCAGGGGCGGCAGCAGAACAAGGATTTGCATCTATTCGCTGACGTTCTACCGTATTGCCGTTACACTGGTAATTGTTTGTCCATTGCCAGTCTGGTGTTGCAGGTGAAACTGTAATCTGGAACGGAGCAGGATCAGAAGCACAACCCCAAAGTCCGTCTGAACATGAAGGACCCACATCGAATGTCGAAAACAATGTAAACGAAATCGTACAGGATGAAACACCCGGACACGATTGACCATCAGCCCAAATGATATTGGCTACACCTGAGCCGGTCTGGCAATTAGAACCGGTCACCGTCAAGGGGACACCGTTACAGGCTGTTGTTGGCCCTGTTACCGTCATTACCCGTGGTTTAGGCCTGACATCGTATGTTACTGCTGCCGGAGCAGAAGTTCCTGAACCATCTGTACATGTTGCATATACAGTTTCCTGAAATGTATTCGGAAATACATCCTGACCGCCCGAAAGTGTAAATGTACTATTACCCTGACTTGGGCCAATAATGCCCTGCCAGTCTACAGTACCTCCATCACACCCCGTTGCGGTCAACCACACGAAGTTATTCGGACAAATAGATCCTGCTCCGGGAGAAGGACTTGCCGATAAGTTCGGTGGTGCTGGTTGTGCATAGCTTACTACGCCAACCAGAAGTAAGAAAAATATTAAAAAATGTTTCATACCAATTGTTTAATAATAGAAACAACAACACGCGTATAAGCAAGCATTTACGGCCAAAAGAAGAGCAAATCAAAAGGGTGATAAAATGAACGTTTAATGTTAATTTTTAGCTGTCTGATTCTACGTCATTGGATCGGAGGTTAGTTGGTGAAGATTAATTACTACTCGCTTCGGTCAAGAAGCCCCCCACCCGTGAGCGGGGGGCTTCAAGGTCTTATCTGCGGATTACCTTACGCGTTGAGCGCGTACCCGCATTCTGAATATCAATGATGTACATACCAGCCGGAGCGGTGGTCAGGTCAATCGTGTAAGGGAAGATTACCTTTTCATGAGCCTGGATCGTTTCTCCTTTCAGGTTCACTACGTTCAGTACTTCAGCCGTTTGGTTTGTAGACTTGACGGTGATCTGATCTGCCGTTGGGTTCGGATAGACCACATAGTCGTATCCATCAGCTTCCGGGGAAATGGCAATTCGGGCGACGAACTGTGGACAGTTGACAGTAAATGTATTACTGAGCTGAAAGGTTGAACCCTGTACCCGGGCCGTCAGGGTTACATTGCTGCCGGTACGGAATGCCTGGGGTAGTGCCAGGGAAAAGCCATGAGCGCCATTGCCTTTCCCTGCGTTCTGCAAATCAGAGCGATAGTTAGAAGCCAGGGTTGTAACACCGGTACTGACACCATTTTTGTAGAACTCAATCGTTACAGCACTATTCGGATTGTTTTGGTCCCAAATCCAACCACCGACACCATTACAGTTGCTGTAATCGAGGAATCCCTCATAGTTGCCATTGGCTGTTGGCGTTGTTGGAATGGTCGGCGTTGTCGGCGTTGTGGAGCCTCCCCCGTTGCAGTATCCTTTCCAGTCGAAGCTATAGGTTACTGTTTGACCATTGTATGACCCATTCAGTGTCATTGGTCCCCAGTCTGACAGGGGGCGAACCGTGTACGGACCGGCAGTAGTAGTCGGGTTGGTAATCCCTGCCGCCCAGTATAGTACCTGACCGGCAGGGCCGGTTGATTTGAAGGTGAACGCACCTGTTGAACAATTATAGTCCGGCTGACTCAGCGCAAATGAACCCGTTGGCGTTGTTGGAATGGTTGGCGTTGTCGGCGTTGTCGGCGTTGTGGAGCCTCCCCCGTTGCAGTATCCTTTCCAGTCGAAGCTATAGGTTACTGTTTGACCATTGTATGATCCATTCAGTGTCATTGGTCCCCAGTCTGACAGGGGGCGAACCGTGTACGGACCGGGGTTCGTGGTTTGTCCAGTAATGCCTGCCGCCCAGTATAGTACCTGACCGGCAGGGCCGGTTGATTTGAAGGTGAACGCACCTGTTGAACAATTATAGTCAGGTTGAGTCAGGGCAAATGAACCGGTTGGTGTTGTTGGAATGGTTGGCGTTGTCGGCGTTGTCGGCGTTGTCGGCGTTGTGGAGCCTCCCCCGTTGCAGTATCCTTTCCAGTCGAAGCTATAGGTTACTGTTTGACCATTGTATGATCCATTCAGTGTCATTGGTCCCCAGTCTGACAGGGGGCGAACTGTGTACGGACCGGGGTTCGTGGTTTGTCCAGTAATCCCTGCCGCCCAGTATAGTACCTGACCGGCAGGGCCGGTTGATTTGAAGGTGAACGCACCTGTTGAACAATTGTAGTCAGGTTGAGTCAGGGCAAATGAACCGGTTGGTGTTGTCGGCCCTTCTGGTGCGGTCGGGGTTGTCGGCTGTGTAGAAGTAGGCCCAACAGGGCCACCATCAGGTGTACCTGAACCGGAACCATAAACCTGGAATGGGTCAGAGCTTTCACCGGCAATGTAAGGATTCACCGAACATACCCGCAGACGATAACGACCATTGGCCCAATTGGGAATATTAACATTAATATTGTTGCCCGAACCAGTACCCAGATCAGCCAGTATCTGACCACCTTCAGTAAGGATTTCTACCTTATATATATTGTCGCGGGAAGGAGCCGTTGTTTTGAAGGGAACACTGACATTAGTTGAGGCACCAAAGCCAAATGAAATCTGACCATTTACATGAACGTATCCAGTGGTGATCAGACCTTTTGACGACGGGATTGAGGGTTGTATACCTCCGAAGAAACCACCATTCAATTCGTTGTTCCAGGCATTAGCCAGTTCACGGGCACCCGGGTTCTGATCGTTGTCGTGTGACTGATCGGCGAAGTGAAGACCATCGTGCGGACGGTAATAAGAACCAGTCATATTGTCCGTATTCGGCCCTGACCAGTTATTGCTTTGTCCGGCCAGCATATTCTGGGCGTTAATGATATTCTGATCGCGTTCCGGTTGACCTACGCGGCCAAACATCGGTGTGGCCGGGAAATAAGATACTTTGGCAATTACCCACGAGAGGTTCCCGCCTGGCATTTGTGAGCGCGACTTATTGATTGCCGCCATAATGTTGTTAAAGTAGCCCTGAGTCGAATTGGCGTTGTTGTCGCTTTCACCCTGATGCCACAGAACAGCCCGGCAACCCGTCCGGCGGAGGTAGTGCAGGATAGCGGCACCGAGGGCGTGGTAAGGACCATTGTTGACAAGATTCAGGGCACCGCCGATATTCACCGCACCATTTGCGGCATCGGCCCACTGTTGCGATGAAGAGCCGGGTTGAGCGGCACCGAAGAACATCACCGGAACGCCCAGTTTCTGAGCAAGCAAATCACCCAGTTTACCCCACATGAAAACAGGAGAAGTAGGAGCCATGTTAGAGCCGGGGCCAGCCTGCTGAAAATTCATCGGCAGATCGTATTCCGAGAAAGAGCTTGGGTTCTCCGTGCGGTAGCTGGCAACGTTTACGCGGTCGTCATACGAAGCGGCTTTATTCCAGTTGGAACCCCACGAATTGGACTGACCAGCCGTAACAAATACCTCCCCTACCCCGATGCGTTCAGTACGCAGAATGGTGCCGCCGTTAATCTGTACTTCGAGGTCGTACCAGCCGCCTTGTACGTTATATATATAGCCCTGGAAATAGCCCTGTGAAACGCCTTCTGAAATGGGCTGCCAGCCGGTCGTTGAACCGCCCTGACGTGAGACCAGCCGAGCCTGGACACTGGAGGAGTTTACCGGACACAAACCGGCGATTGGGACGTTGGCAACATTGGCGTTGTTGCGCTGATAGACCATCCGGCTTACCGGATTGGTAATCTGAAACTGGGCATAAGCGGTCATTCCGCTCAGCGTACACCACAGAATCAACAGGGTGGCGATAAATGTAGATTTCATTTTTAGACAGTCAATAGTGAATGGAAAAACAATAGAAAAGCGCACAGAAAGCCCAATTAGGCCAGAACTATAATCAAATGATTTAAGTACAAATGAGAGTAAAAAGCCTGGCGAATCCGCCCGTTTGGAGGGGGATGTAGGAATCCAAGACATCATGAGGTAGCGTAAAAATTAGGCTATAAGCTCGTTTTCTCGTTACTAACTGGGTGTTTTCCGTAAAATGGCTACAGAATGAGCCGGTTCGGGACTTCGTTTGTCTACGTCTTTGGCTGATCTGTTGACAACTCCATTGTCATGGATAGTCTATTAGTAGATCATGCCAACAAATATAAAGCAATTATTTTATTTATATAGCAATCTATCACACAAAATCATTTGCTTTTTCACATCTGGTGCGCCGGTAATTTTCCCGGAAAGCCGGGACGGTTCGAGCTTCACTTGGCGATCCGGCTGTTGGGGCAGTGAACAAGTACTCCTGCCGGAAAATCCCTTAATTCGTTCAGTTTTGGCCGGAATGCTGGATTCCGTATCGGTTCCATGTCTGTTTGCGATCATGGATAAAGGTCGTTATCCGGTATACGGGCCGAATTCCCCTTATAGGCTTCAAACTACATAGTTTGTTTATCGCCTTCATTAATAAAACAACTGCTTTTTCTATTTTGTTCATTCAGTATGAGTTTTTTTGTAACATTTTTTATCATTATTAATAAACAAATGCCTGTAAATCAGTGGTTTGAATCAAGTTGAAGGCTACTAAAGCCACCCTGGTTCTTTCTATGAGCAATTTTGAGCATTCAAGTTAATGCCTTTTTTGTCAATATTTAAAAAGAAAGATTTATTTTTGACAAAAGTAGAAGAGATGGCCCTATTTAGCCCGTTTTTGGTCCATTGCATAAGGCGAGCCAAACCGGTAAATAGTATATAGAATAATCAATTTTTTAATTACTACCGATAGAAACAATGGAAGACAATGCTGTAGAGGTTGAAAGCGCCGAGAGCGAACTCAACAAAATAAAGTTCCTGCTTCCCAACGAAGCCAATATTTTCGGTCGTCAGGACGAAGCCCGCTGGTTTCTGATTCTGCGGATCGTAGATGAACAGACGATTCCCCGGCTTTTGGCCGTCGAGAATACGGATGAACGCCCGGTGGCATTAATGAGTCAGGAGGAAGCCGAGGAACTCGCCCAACCCTTCGCCCTGGAAGCCTTTGAAGAATTCCGGTGGTCTGGCCGCAAAGAGCCTACCCTGTATTTTAAACTGGAGCACTGGGTGAACAGTTACCAGGTTCGCTGGCAGCGGGTACTGGATATGCTCAATCTAAACGACGAAAACCTGTCGGCCATGTTTAACCAGCCGGTCGATGCCCATAACTTGACCGCCGAGCAGCTACACGAAATCATGTTACGCTATATGGGCGTTTAGCCGGTATGGCCCTGACAGCACAGACGGATGCCGGTCGGAAATAACCCAAACCCGGAAATCGCACATTTCCGGGTTTTTTGTATTATCTACTGCAATATTTTCCCGATCCGGCCCCCAATCCCGGGCTTAAAGGCCCAGTATCCAACTTCCTTCATTCTGTTAACGCAACCTATTTTTTTTGTGTAAAAACACCCCTGTTTTAGATGGAAATCTTTAATGATACGAGTTAAGTAACTGTATGTCAGTAGTAAATACAAATTCCATTAAATAATATATTTTTTTAATGTGGAGAAATTTTGCGGATTTTTCAATCGAAAAATCACATTCTGGCGTACATTTGAGTGATTTACGCCATAGTTGATATTCCAGTTACCGGATGAAATTATTTATGTCTAAACATAGGTAAGCTATGGGAGAGGTTTCAAACAAGGAGAAAGAAGGCTACACCGTCGGTATAGAACTGCTCTATATCGCGGCTATATTTTTACTGGCGATCCATATTATCTGGTATTGTCATGAGTTTTTCACCCACATCTGGGTGATGCAGAACTGGATCTATCCGTTTCTGTTCGATGTAAATGCCAGCATGGCTCTTTTTGTCAATCCGTTCTGGACCAAAGCATTAGCGCTTTTGTTAATTGTTTTGCATTCAATGGGTTCAAAAGGAAAGCTGGATCAGACTATTGACCGCCACCAGATTTTCCGGGCAGGTGGCATCGGTCTGTTCTTATTTCTGGCTTCGACGTTTCTGCTCTATCTGAAGGAAGCCGTACCGGTGTCACCCTTTCTGATTGACAGTCTGTACCTGATTTTACTGGTCATGGGAACCTTCTACCTGACCAAAGCCGGCCAGTATATGAGCCGCATTGTCTGGTACAAAAACAAGATTGATATTTTTAACGACAGCCGCGAAGAGTTTCCACAGAATGAGCTTTATCAGGGAAACGAGTACTCTGTTCATTTTCGGTTTCAATACCGCTACGGAGGAGAATGGCGCGAGGGAATCATCAATGTGGTCAATCCCTTTCGGGCCATCATGGTAATGGGCGTGCCCGGTAGCGGAAAAACCTACTTTATCCTGGGACCGGCCATCTGGCAAAGCATCTATAAAGGCTACACCGCCTATATCTATGACTTTAAATTTCCTGATCTGGCCGAGTCCGCCTACAATGCGTATCTGAAGACCATCGAGGAAAATCCCTTTGCCTGGAGCAAGGAATTACCTGAGGAAGAGTTTAAACGGCGCATTGACCGCAACGAACCGCTTATTCCCCGGTTCTGCATCATTAATTTCAATGATGTCGAGTATTCTCACCGCTGTAATCCGCTCTTACCTGAGCTGATGATTGATATTATGGATGCCGTCGAATCGGCTAAATCCATTTATTATAATCTAAACAGGGAAGCCGCCAAGAAACAGGGTGATTTTTTCAACGAATCAGCGATAAACCTCCTCACGGCGGTTATCTGGTATCTGCGGTTGGTTGCCCGTAAATACAGCCTTCGTGCCACAGCGCTGACAGGCCAGCTTGAAAACGGAAGCAATCTGACGGCTGAAAACCGGGAAGCAATTGAGCAAGACCTGATCGTAGCCCAGCGGCTCAGTAACGTCTGTACGCTGCCCCATGTGGTGGAGTTTTTCAAACTCAATTACATGGAAATGTTCGGCCTGATGGGACATTATGCCGATATTTCCGCACTGATGGGTCCCTTCCGGTCGGCCCTCGATAATCAGGCCTTCGATCAGCTGGAAGGTCAGATTGGTAGTATCCGGATTCCCATTGCCCGGTTGTTTTCCCCAACCATCTACTGGATTATGACGGGCAATGACTTTAGTCTGGACCTCAACAACCCGGAAGACCCCAAGATCATCTGTGCCGGTAACAATCCCGAACGGAAAGATATTATCGGGGCCGCTCTGTCGCTGTATTCATCCCGGATGATGAAGCTCATGAACAAGAAAGGGCGCTTGAAGTCGGCCCTGTTTATGGACGAGTTACCAACCATCTTTATGAAAGGTATTGACGAACTAATTGCGACAGCCCGATCAAACAAAGTCGCAACCTGGCTCGGTATTCAGGATTTTGAACAGCTAAAACGGGACTATGGTGATAAGGAAGCAGAGGTAATCATCAACACAGTGGGCAATTACTTTACCGGGCAGGTCGCCTTCGGGACCGCTGAAAAGCTCAGCAAGCTGTTCGGGAAAAACAATCAGGAGAAAGAAAGCATGACCCTCAACAAACAGGACAACTCCTTTACAGTTGCGCAGGAGAAAGGAGAACTCCTGCCATCGTCCAAACTTATGGGTCTGCGAACGGGTGAATTTGCCGGGCAGTCTGCCGACAATCTGGGACAAACCGCCGAATTCCGCAAGTTTAAAGCCAACATCAGCAATGAGCCGGGCGTAATCGGGGTTAAAACCAAAATTCCCAAGTTCAACGATCTGAATCCATTGCTTGAAAAGCAATTTTCGCAAGATCCTGCCTGGACTGTCGATGACAAAGGACCTGTACCCCCGGAGAAGTTGCCCGCTAAACTCCGGGAGTACTTTAAAGAGCAGTTACTACGACTGCACGTCAAGCGTATCCAGCAGGACATGATCCTTATGGTAAATACTGAATTAGCTGATTTTGGCTTCACCATTGATGAAAAAAGCCGAACCAAGTGGACGGATCACGATTAAGGGAAGCCATCTAAAGAGAACCGAAGCAAGAGTACCTAAAATAAGTAAATAACCCAAGTAAAAAACAATCATGAATCAGGAATCTGAACGTAATAACAAACAACACTCATCCGGCATAGAACCGGGCCTAAACCATGCAGAAATCATGACTGAGACAGAATCAGAAATTTCGGGTAGACTTGGGGAAAAAGCCGACACCAGTGGCGTTAAGAAAAAAACACCGAAAGAATCCGGTTCTTCAGGAAAGCGTAGAATAACGCAGGTCAAAACAGAACCGGCCCGCCGGACCAAAGGCCGTCCTGCCCTTTCAGAGGGTGAAAAAGGACGCTACCGGTTTCTGCTCTTGCGGGACACCCAAATCGCCAGTGTGATGCGCATCAAGGCCAGCAGCATACTCTCGTTAGAGCAGTTATATGAACGGCGTAACATCATCATGAACGACACCCAGGCTTCAGAATATTACTGGAAGCTTGCTTATACCTATTCATTTCAATTACTCAAAGAAAAGATCAAAGCAGATGCCATACTGAAAAAAGAAACGGGTCAGGTTAAAGAAATAACGCTGAGGACGGTCGCTGAAATGTCAGGAATTCCTTACCATAACTTTAAGAAAATGTTCATGGGTAAAGGCAGTATGATGAACTTTGAAGCTTATACAACCTTTCTGTACCAGAAAGGAATTATATTCCAGGAAATTTACCTCGATGCCGGCGTAATTGAAAAGGCCTACGGTTTCTATACTCTCATTTCAGATGAAGGAGTAGACAAAGACCTCGTAGACAAAATTTACTATTAAGCATCGTCTTTCAATCAGCATTTCTCGCAACAATCAAATCAAAGAAAACCGGGTCTATGGCCCGGTTTTTTTGTCCTCACCCCTTTCCTCTACTACCGGCCTGAATCATTCGTCAGCAAATCCGGATGGTTGCGTTTATAGGCATCGACCAACTTCAGGCCCAGAATCAGATACGGGGCCGGATCAATATTTACCCCGTTTTTCTTAACCGTAAAATGCAGGTGATACCCCGTCACCGTACCGGTACGTCCGAGTACGCCAATGTTGGTATCCAACGGCAGAAACTGTCCCGGCTGACACAGTATCAGCGACAGATGCCCATACACGGTCGTGTAGGAATTCATGTGATCGACCTCAACAAAATTCCCCAGACCCGGGTCGTACCCTGTTTTACGCACCCAACCCACTCCCGCTGCCCGGACAATCTGGGGAGGCCCCGCCAGATCAATCCCTGCATGAAACCGGTAACCACCTTTCACCGGATGCCATCGCCAGCCATAGCGGGAAGAAATCCGGTTCCTGGACCAACGCGCCAGGGGCGGAATTAAAGGAACTGTCAATGCGGTCGCATAATCAACCTCCAGCAGGGTATACATTCGATCCATTACCTCTGCATGTGACATCCGCTTAATATCCCCCATCAACTGCTCCCGAAGGACCGCAAGACGTTCCTGTTCAGGTACGACGAGTGGAAGATTATTGTTTATATTTCGCTGTAAATCAGATATATGATGCTGAGCCTGTAACGGATAGACTACCCATAGGCAAAACCCCAGCAAAACTCCCTTCGTTCCCATCCAGGGGCACTTATCCCAATTTGAAAGTCTCAAAATAGAAAATAATAAATCGTTTGCTTTATTCACAAATTTACATGAAATTTGACGCAATAGAGCTACCGATAGAACTTTCTTGAAATAATCAAAACCAGAGGTGTAAACAACTTAAGGTAAAGAAAACGCTATGCAGGTAGATCAACTCCAGGAGTCGGAAGGAAGCCTCTTCTCCTCCGAACCCCTCCCTTCCCCGGAAGGCGACATCAGACAAACCCCGGTACGTGCCCAGGCTGAAGGTGACGCCCAATGGTACACCCAACCGCTTTCCCCCGACGAACAGAAGCGCTACTTCGGTCTCACCTTCGACAATCAGGAGGAATTAGAAGAGATCAGGGAGGAACAAACGCAGTTACAGGGGCAATTGAAAATGGGTAAAGCATTGGCTGAAGATGATGATTTTCAGTATGTCACCCTCCTTAACAACGGCTCCAATGGCGATCTTCAGGAAACAGCGGAGGCCCAAAATATGGCGGTATTTACCCGTAATCTCCTGGCCATCTTCCGCGAAAGCCTTGATGATCTGTATCAGGAACAGAACGGTAAGAACCGACAGAACTTGCAGACCGGCCAACCAGTCCTGTGGCACATGCAGACCAAAAACCGCAACGGTCTACCCGGAAGTCAGGGTTTCGATCAGGTCATTCTGAACCCAACCCGTCAGCCGGGCCACAAAAAGCCCGTCATTGAGATTGTCTTTCCCCACACTAACGTGCTTCAGACCGTCACCGAACGGCTGGAGCGGGAAAGACTGGCTCGGCGTCAGCATCAATCCGATTCCGGGGATGATTCAGGCCACGGGAAAACGAAGGGGCCGCAGACTACCCACATAAAGACACTGGCGTGGGTAGCCAATCCGCTTTACCAGAAACCGTTCGTCGATATGACGGTAAACATGCTGGTTGCCAACGGAGAAAAGCCCACGTCGGTTGTGCGTAAACTGAAAGCGCTCAAAGGAAGCCTGTCCGACATTCGCGACGAACATACACCGGACCAGAAGGGACAGGTAGAAGAACGGCTCAACCGGCTGGCGACCGAATCATTGGGTTTAACGCCCCGCCAGAGCGAACAATGGACGACAGCCGCCTACAAAGCCCTCGGACCGGCCCGGTACACCTACTTCCCGCATCTGGCTTCCGGCGCGTATCAGCCCATCGACCCAGCGCAGATACCCGTGCGCTACAAGGGCGTGGAACTACAGGAACCTGACGTAAAAAACCTGCTCATCGGTAATGCGGTCGAACTCAAAGGTCTCAAAGATGAACGACGCGCTACACCTTACCGGGCCGTACTCAACTGGAACCTGCTGAAGGGCCAAACCGAGAGCCGGGAGGACCAAAAAGAAGAACTCAAAACCGACCGCAAACAGGAAGCCACCCGGCACGAACAGATGGTCAATGGCCGGGGAGCCGATGCCATTGCCGCCGAACAGCATCAGCGGCAGCAACAGACCCGAAACGGGACGACCGATGCCGACCGCGAGGATAAACGCCGGAACCGTTCACCCCGGGTCTCGATGGGATCATAAGGAGTGGGGTTCATTAACAACGCTACATTCATGGGGGAAACCCCGCAGTTTTTTTTTATGATGATGAACAGTTCACAGCTACCGATTAGTGATGATACCCGGCAGGGTCCCTTGGTCCTGCCCCTCCATGTTCCGGGTTCTTACGAGCCAGGCAATGATCAGACTCCGTTTGAAGCCGAGCATATTGTACCCGTTGAGGAATCGTTTGCATTGCCGTATCCGGAGGTGACGATCTATCGTCCCGCGCTCAACCTCTATGACAACGTGGCCTTTCAGCGACTCCTGGCAAAATATGGCGAAGAACGAATCCTCCGGGCCATCCAGCCGGAATACGCCGGGTATAACGATGAAGATGAAACCGAGGAGTATCAGCCTTACGGTCTCCTGCATGACCCCGGGCTGTGGGAGGATGCCGAGAATGACGAGCGTATGGCCTTAGTCCAGGGCTTTTATACCATCCGGTATTCCGACCCCGACATCCTCAATGCTTTTGAAGCCTGAAACGCGTACCCCGGTACGACCCATCTGCCGACTGCCAGATCATTCAGTCAGTTTCACGTCAGACATTCAATCCAATGAGACAACATTTTAAGCAACAATTTACCAATATCTACAAACCCCAGGCGGACCTCTTTACCGAGTTCAATAATCAGGGGGTAGAGTACCTGGTCTTTCATCAGGCAGCGGCTAATACATACATTCCGCGCAACGTAGGGCATCCCGAAGTACGCGTCTGGATCAATCCGACGCCCGATAATATCGAAAAGGTAAACCGGGCTATTCAAACCGTCGATCCGGCCACCAAACAGGCCATCAATCCCGGCAAACTGAATGGATTAACCGCCAAAGGTCTCTACGAATACAGTAAACGGGCGGGTAATACGCAGCTCAACACAAAGGTTCACCTGCATGGTGCGATCAGCGGCTTTGCCCCTAACCAGTTTGAAGAAGTCCGCAACCGGGCTGAAGCAACCATTGGTCTTTCAGGGGCCTCGGAAACAAACGGCAAGCGGGTCAATTTCGCCATTCTGGGAATCAGTGACCTGCATCACAATATGATGTCCTCGGGGTACGCCACCAACGTTGCTACTGCCCAGGCACTGGCTGAACATGCTGCTCAGTTCAACAAGCCCATTTACAGCCAGAATCAGGCGCATGAACGGGCTAAAACCCCACCGTCAGGCCGTAACGTGGACCCGAACCGGGTCTTGACCGAGCAGGAACGGGAACGGGCCGTAGCGCTTTACCGCACCGAAAACCCCCATGCCGGAACCATCCAGTCCGTTCAGGCCGGCAAAGGATTTCACCAGTACGTTGTCAACAACAAGGCCGTGCGCGACCTGGAGGCAATAGGCCGTGACCCGAAAATGGACCTGGAAATTGTGGTCATGAAATACGGCATGGTGCCCGACCACAAAAAGAATTCTCCGGATTCAGCCTGGCGGGTATATAAATGGCCCCAGGAAGGGGTTCAGGAGCGCATTGCTATTGCAGCAATGGAAGGACATGACAAAAAGATTTTCGTCAATCTCGGGGATACCGGCGACATTAAGGACAATAACCCGCTGAGTATTATGACCGGCGATAAAGGGGATTTCTTTAAATTCATTCAGACCCGGGAAGCCCGGAATTCGGACCGTAAAGATTTGCCTCTAGCGGCACGAGTTTATGATGTCATTGACAGGATTGCTTTTGCTGCCGACACGCTGGAACTGGCAAAAGCGATCCCTGACCGCAAAAAACTACCCGACGAACAGCGCGTTATCAATGCCAGCCTTCGTGAGGATACGCTTACCCGGGAATATTCCCTGCGTCCGGTTGACACGACAGATTATGTGACCAACCGCTTTATGTCCCCTGAAACCCAGATGAGTCCCGAATTCCGGGGTCAGATCATGATGAGTACCAACCGGGGAACCACCGCTGAGGGGAAGGACTATGCCTACGACAACACGGCCTTTCCGCTTCGCAACAGCCACGGAACGGTCATTTCGATGGATATGCGTAATACGTCATTCAAGAAATTCCCGGAAGGAGTGCGGGCAGAGGGTCTCTGGCGCAGCAATCAGCTCGTCACCTTTACCCGCGACCTGAAGGTGAACGTACCCGAGGGCGATACGACCTATGGCGATCTCAGGCAGATTCCCGCCGGTACACCCTTTGGGGAATATCGTCAGGGCAATCAGGTTATTTTCTCATCGGGTGTCAATGAAGAAGTCGGTCTGGTCAAACCATACGAGGTGGCCATGTCGCTTCAGCAGGCGCAGGAGCTACGCGAAAAAGGCGTTTTGCAGCCCGTACCAGTGAATCGACTGGTGCTGATGGAATCTCCCATTGATGCCATTTCACATAAACAGCTCATTCCCGAACGCATGATGGCTGATGGTGAAGCTGAGAACCGCAAATACATTGCGACTGCGGGCCAGCCAAGTGGCCCGCAATTAAAAGCCATTCAGGACGAGATCTACCAGAACCCGAACGCACAGGTAGTGCTGGCGCAGGACGGCGACAATGCCGGCATTCGCTTTGCCATCAACTACCTGCGGCTGGAGCATCCCTTTGAACGGCCCGACCTTAAAATTTCGCCCTTTCTCGCGTATCAGGCTCCCGCCAAAACCGGCCTGAACAAAGAAATAAAAACGCTCAAAGAGCATAACTCACTTGAACAGGAGTCCAACAAAGAGTTTCAGGGCTACAATCGTCTGATACTGGTTATGGAGTCGCCCCTGGCGCACGGGGTAAACGCAGCTCAGAGTGTCAATGGTGCCTTTCTCGACAAACTGCTCGATAATCTGGGCCGGGGAACAGCCCACCAGCGCCAATCGGATAAGGACCCTGAAAAAGCCGTGCAGGAAATTCGCCGGCACACGATGCACCTGCCCGAGGAGGTCAAAAAAATTGAATGTACGAAGGAAGAATGGGCAAAAGCCTATGCCCGGGATCAGCAGAACCGTCTGCACGGAAAACCCACCCAGTATTCCTTCAATGGGGAAACACGGCCCGTTGCCCAGAAAAACGAAGCAGGCAAAGAGGTATACCGGTATTATCGGGTAAAACCCGAAAGTATCCGGACGGAATCGGAAATCTATATTCCCAACGACAACCGGTTATTGACCAAGGCCCTTAACAGCCTGGTTGGGGAAGTCTCTGTTCGGCAGGGGCAGGAGATTTTTGCCGTTCAGCGTCCGATGGGTCACGGCCCCAACGGCGAAAAACTGAAGGACTTCAACGACATCCTCAAAGCCCGGCAGGGGCAGGAACTCAACCGCAGCAACCCGATCCAGATCGGCCCGCCACCGCGTCTGGAAAGTCTGAAAACCCGGATGCTGCGTACCGAAGAAGCAGCCCGTCAGGAACGCGAGAAAGCCGCTGCCTTCAGAAGTAACTACGTCTATTCCGGAGCCGAAGCCCACAAGCCGGGTGAAAAGGTAGAAGCAGGCACCGCCCGTAAGGAAAGTCAGGATAAGGCAGAATCCGTCAAAAAAGGGCCGCAGGAAGAGCAAAAGCCCAAAAAGGAGCAGAAACCAGATAAACCCGAGGATAGCGACGCACCATCGCGTAAACGCGGAGGTCCCAAACGATAAACGCCCCTGCTTACCAACTCTTTTTTGCGTACAAAAACCCTGGCCTGTCTGTCAGGGTTTTTTGTTTGTCCGAAGAATTCCGATAAATCGTTTGTTTTTTTCTATGGATTGCTTGAATTTTACCTATCCGATATTTTTGACACAACGAAATCCGAAGCGACCATGCTCAATTCATTGCCTGAAGCACTAACCGGCGATCCGGTCTACCAGAAATGGCTGGGTCTGAAGGGCGCAGACTTTATGGAAGAGGTCACCAATCCAATCCATTTAGGAGTCAGTCCCGATACCAATGAGACGCAGTATCTCATCAATGCCGCCTACGATTCCCGGTATAAGGCCTGGTGGACGAGCGAATTGACGGCTCCTGAACGCATTCTTTTTCTGGCCATCTATGCCCTGCGCGTGGCAGAACTGGCATAAACCAATCTTTTAACCGATATGGAACCTCAACCACTTTCCACTACCGGCCTGACCGCCGAGGCCGGATATGTGCTTCCCCTTATCCCCCTTGACCAGGCAGAATCGGAACGAATAGCCCTGACCTACCTTCAGGAAGACCCGGCGCGGGAAGTGGTCAGCAATATCGTAGCGACCACCGGGTATTTTGCCTATCTCATCAACGGGAAACGCTGGCGGGACCGTCAGCGCATTCTGTCGATGATCGACCTGGAGGCCGTGCTGGTGCATTACGGCCTTGAAATCGACTACAATAAAACCAGTCCGGGCGGTTCCTGGCGGGTCTACCGCTGGGCCAACCGCCAGATCAAACAGCGGATAGGCGTAGTTCAACCCGTATCATCTCCCTATAAGCTCTTTGGGTTTCTCAATAAGATCGCCTTCGACGACGAATCCGCCGACTCCGGTTTTCCCACCAAAGGAAACGTCCTGTCCTTTATCCATCTGATGGAAAAGGACACCAAAAAAGTATTCCCCAAAGTGGATGAACTGGCAAGCTCCCCGGCGTTTCTGGCCCTGATCCGTGAAGTGGACACGCTCACCCCATCCCAACAGCAAACCGAGAACGCGCAGGGCTATTCAACCTACGGTCAACGCGTCCGAGAGGAGGAATTACGGACCGTGTACGAGCTGGATACGATCATGGACAGTAAATATCTGGAGGGGCGGGGCATACCGCGATCCACCCAGGAACGAGCCTCTTTCTGGGGGAAAATCCTCTTTGCCCGGCGAAAAACCGTCGATCCGACGACGCAGAAAGAGCGCATCAGTTACTATACCGCTTTTCCGATGACGGGTCACGAAGGGTCCATTTTGTCGCTTAATTTTCGCAACCGGTACGCTAACCTTTTTCCAAAAGGTATACGGGGCAATTCCGTCTGGCGCAGCAATGACCGGGGCCGGTTATTGCGGGATCTGGTGTTCCCCAACATTACCCTGCCTGCCCGGACGGAATTTTACTATTCCATCACGGAGCAGTTTGTCTATCTGGCCACCCCTAAATTTCGGGTCACCCTCAAACGGGCGCTCTGGGACAAACTAATGGCTGACAAAGCCCTCTTCGAACCCATTGTGGCCAAAGAAATTGTGCTGGGGGAGGCCCCCATTGATTTATTGTCCCATTCCATATTGTTTCCACGCACCCACCACACCCTCTATCTGGGCACCTGTGGTCGGGTGAGTCGTCTGGCAACTGAACACATCCGGTCGATTCTGAAAGCCCATCCCGGGGCGATTCTTTCACTGGCAAACGACAACGATGAAGATGGGCTACGCTTCGGTATCAATTACCTCAATTTCATTCCCGGTCACGACCAGCACGATGACCAGTTCACCGTCAAGGTCCGGGCCAGATATATCCTGCCGGAAGAACTACTCGACGCGGCCCCGGATGAAGCCCAGCCCGATCCGCCCCGGGGATCAACCCAGCTCGAACTGGAATTCCGCCAACCGCTAAAAGGAACCCTGAAAACGCTCGACCGTGACTTTCTGCTGGGCCTGCTGGATCGTCTGTCCGCTCACTCGGCCTATTTTGACGAGCAGAAAGACGTGTATTTCATGGAGGAACCCTATCTGGAAGAACAAATAGCCGGATCATCCGTCCTGACACTGGCCAGGCTGACCCTGCCGGATCGGCGGGAATACCTGCGCGAACTCTTTTTTTCGCTGCTATCGGAGATCAACCGGCGACAGGGCAAAGCACTGGTAGCGGCCCAGCCCTACAAGGGCCATTATAAAGATTTTAACGAATGGCTTCAAGCCGATCAGAACGCGAAAGCCGAGCAAACGGCTCAACCCCAATCCTATGAATAACAGTATGATCGTCATTCAGCCCCAGCAACTCGACGTGCTGGAGGATTTGACAAGGCGGGGAATCAGCTACCTGCTTGTCGGTGAATTTGCCCTCTACCCGTATCTGATCCAGAACAGCGTACCGACGCTTCAGCTTTGGGTCGATACTCATACGGGCCAGTTTCAGCGGTTTATCAAGGAGGGCAGCACCTCCTACATGGATGCCGTTTACCAGAGCGAAGACATCGACAAGATTGATATTCGCATCCATAACACCCTGACGCGCCTGCACCGGCACGTACCCGGCTTTACCACTGATGATTTTCCCGCAGCCTTTTCCCGGCAGCAATCGCTTTGGGCCGTCACCGGAACGTACCAGGAAGGCCGTAAAGTGCCTGCTCTGGGCTTTTCTGATTTGGTGGAACATATCCTGCAATTTCCGAGAAGTCCGCTCACGGACTGTTTAAAGCTGGAATTCCGGGACTATCTGCAAACCCACCAGGAAGGCAAAACCTACGACGGAACGCGGTTTCTTCAGTTCACTCCCCCTCAGCCGCATCATTTACTGTCGGCGCGGGAGCGCATCAATCACTATGTATCGCCAGCGATGCTGCTGGTGAGCAAAGGCTACACGTCCCTTCCCGAGTTCGACAACGAAACCACTGCCTTCCGGGTCTATTCCCGGTTGCACAAGGAAGATCCGGGCATGGCCCTGACGGGCGAGGATTCGGCCTATATCGTTTACCGCCGGGAGACCAAACCGGGGGGGGAAGCCGCCACAAACGGCCTCACGGCCAACGGATACATTAACCTGCGTTACGTACAGGATCAGGGCGATACGTATGATTTGCTTCGTCAGTTGGAAAGCGACCGGCGGATGCAGGATATTTGGGCGGCCCAACTTCTGAGTGAACCCACGCGGCCCGACGAGCGGATGCCCGTCAATCCACTACCCGATTACTATAACCGGAACAGTGCCGTGCTGAGGACCATGATCTGGAACAAGCATTACAGCTTTAAAGCCGCCAAACATGCGGTCAGTGCAGAAAACTACCCCATTTTCTGGGGCCGCGTTCAGGTCGCCAAAAACGTACCGGGCCAAACTGTGTACTTTCCCCAGACGAACACCGAGGATACCATTGTCGCTCAGATAAGTGGCCAGGAAGCCTTTACGACCCCGCTGGACACGCCGGATGCCCTCTGGTCTTCCAATCCGCCTGTAACCCTGACCAGAACGCTTCCTGACCAGCATCAGCGCTCGGTTCCAGCCGAAACAGAGGGTTATCTGTTTACCTTTCAGGGTCGCAAAATTTTTGTGACAGCAGACAACGAAAAACCCGGTCACCTCCGACAGGTTTCGGTTGGGGATGAGAACTATAAAAACCAGCGGGTGCAGCGGTTTGTCATTTTCAATCACCCGCAGCAGGCCCTGTACTTTCACGAAATAGCAGCCATCCCGGACAAAGACGGCACGGCTGAACGGCGCATGTATATCGCCATTCCCGAAGACCCAACGCCCCAGCAAAAAGTCCGTCTGGAAGCGTTGTGGGAGAAAAATAAGGGCGCAGAGATCGTGCTTGCCGTCGAAAATCGCCCCGATAGCGAACGGATGGCGCTTAACGTACTGACTTTCGCCCACCCGGGCCATACGGGTCATATTCACACGCGGCTCTATCTGGAGGAGCCGCAGGAAGGCGATGCCGGTGTGAGACAACTGGTGATCGAAACCAGAGAACCCTTGCCAGCAAAAGCCCTGCAACAACTGGCGGACAGCCAACCCCTGGATTATGCGTCCCGGGCCGACCGCATTTTCGACGGAATCAAGCTCAAAGCAGGACTAATTCCCTCCTATCAGCGCGATCAGGAAGCCATCGGGCAGAGGGGTGACGAACCCCGCCAGGGCATCACCAGGTACGACGTTTTGATTCCCGCAGAACAGCCTGTCATTTCCCATGTTTTTTACGAGGCTACCCGCGAACGAAACTGGCAGGCAGAACTCAGTATCTTTCAATATAAGCGACCGGCTTTTGGCGATGAAACGTTCCGACAGACGTTTGAAAAAAAAAATCGGGCCAGCCAGTCGGGATCATCGGTACGCAGCGTCAGTACTGAATCTGCCCCCGCCCCACGTACAACCCGTTCAGGCACCCCAGCCCAGGCCAGCAGCGTGGGTGTCCAGCTTAGCCTCTACCCGGCACCCGACCCAGTGGAAAACACCGGAACCGCTGGGCGAAGTGTCCGAAAAACGGGTCGCTAAACCGGCAACTACCCCAGTGGATAGTGAATCGTCGGAGCGGCCCCGCGAACAATCCCGCTACCGGCATCGTCCCTCATAAATGGCTGGCCATAAGCTACTACTGCATTCACCCTCGATATTGGTGATTGGTTCACCCCCAATCACCAATCTTTTCTTCCCAACCCCGACCAGACCTCGGCCATCGACAGAGCGACCTTTCAGTTTTTATTCTGAGAGTAAACGGCGGACCCCCTGTTTAGTACATTCGCGCCACCTTTTTTAGCGTATTTGTCCTGAATTTAGCACGTCCTACAGAGGATTAGACCTATTCGTACTGTTTTCAACAGACAATAGTCCGGAATAGATTAATACGCTTTTATACCCAGTAAACGAAAATAGTTAGAGCCAATAACCACTATAAAATCATAATAGCTAACCATATTTTATTATTTGTTTCAAAAAAATTGGAAAATAAGTACTATTTTTCTCGATTGTTAGGATAAAGTGATTACAAACATCAAGAAAAATGCAACTTACCGTTGATTTCAGAAAGCATCTATTTAGTCACATGTATGATATGTTTAATCAATTTCTAATTGATTAATATGAATAGATTCCTTTCCAGGATTTGGACTATATTTTTTATTATTTGCGCCAATTTAGTTACTGCTCAATCCAACCCAACCGAAAACCGGAAATACCTTGATTTGCCTTTTGCAGAACTGGTTTATGTTCCCAGCGGCACTTTCCAGACGGGTAACTCCCGTAATGAAGGGGTAAAAAGTTCCGAACAGCCAGTCCACACAGTAACCATCAGTAGCTTCCTGTCATCACAGCAATCAGTGGTTTTCGCAGTAAACTATCTACCTCAACATTTCAGGTCAATTGTAAGGTTTTACGCTTTTTTTGCAAGCAATAAATACTAAAATACTCTATCTTAGTTTGCTAATCCATTTTGGTTTTTTATCCCTTTTAGTAGATTAATCTATTTATTCATTGATATATTTTATTGTTTTTTTATTCTATTTATTGTCGTTTACCTGATCAGTTTTTTAAGCCAACCGGTCATAAAAAACCTCTACCCTTTCTTCATATCCGTAGTACACATATAATTTATACCTTTGCCTCATTTTTTTGGTGCAAACCTGCATTTGTTGCTGGCTATCTGGCGTTCTATTCCTATATTTATTCAACACTTATCAAGGATAACGTATTCGAGGCCAGTCTGTTAGCAAAGCGGGCGTTTACCCTCAGAATAAAATGCTAAAACGAGAAGTGGATACGTACTAAACAGGGGGCGGAGCCATTTACCCCCAGAGTAAAAAACTAAATTCAGACACAAAACCATGACTAAGAAAGACAAAGCCAGCAGCGCTACCGCCGGTAAAACACAGGGCGGCTCATCCCGGTCCAATGGGGAGAAAGGCACATTCCGGTTCATCCAGGGAACGCTCTTCGATCCATCGGGCACTGAACCAGCCCAAGCGCCAATGCCAGGCGTCGGAACCCATTTATTCACCGATCAGTCGGTAACCGGCCCACTGCCCAAACAAAATCAGCCAGGACCACATGAAGCCGCATTACTCCGATTACTGGGAACGATGACCCCGCTGACCGCCGACCGCCAAAGCTGGGACATTGAAGGCACCTGGGATACAACCACAATCCCCGTGCAGCCCAAATCTGTTGATCTGAACGATAAACAAAGCCGGCGTGATCTGCGCGATCCAAACCGGCAGGTATTCACGCCCCAGTACCAGGCAGGACCCGTCCAGCCCAGCATTATCGGCTCGCAACCCGGTGAAGTCATCTTTTTGTCGCACCGGACGATGCCCCTCTTTGAACCCTTTGTGTCGATGAAATCCGGACGCATCAAACTCATCAACTGGGGGATGCCAGCCTGTAAACTGTCGTTTTTCACCAAACACGTTTACCGCCTGCAAAAAGAGCCGGATACGGCTGAAAAAGTCGCCACCATTGGATTCTACCTGGTTGCCGTAGAGCAGGAACTACAACAGCTCAGCGAGAAAGCCCGGACAGCATCGCCCCGACTGAAAGGAAAGCTGGAGGAAGAAATCAACGCGCTTCGGCAGGAGCAGAAACAGTGGCAGATGATTCAGGACAACCCTGAAGAATGGGCACTGGCCATTTCGAATTACGAGACCGGTTACGCCTACCTCAGTGTCAGCATTAAATACCGGAAGGATGAAGGGTATGAAAACAAATGCGTTCACCTGCTTCATAATCTGCGGGATAAGATTGGGGCTACGGTCGAAACGCGCCTGAATATCATTTTTATCAATGAGGATGAAATTCAGCGGGAACATTGTATGCAAAACAAGCAGATCGAGTTTTACCTGCAACAGTTTCCTGTCCGTTCCAATGCCCGGCTAAGTCGTCGTGACCGGCTATACGCCCGAAAGGTCATCGTAACCTGATCAGCCAGCGTGTCGTTTTCTCCTCCCCTCTTGAAAGGATCGCCATTAAGCGATCCTTTTTTTATGACGCATTGATTATCGAAAGTAGGCTTAAACGACCCCAAAAACGCCCAATAAGCGCATTTCTTCCAAAAAACGCTCCAGTCCCTTTAATCGCCTTCTACATGCACTACAGCCCATTAAAGGGCCTTGAAAAGCCTGTTGACAACAAGCACAGTGCAATCTTTTATGCGGGTGAATACAAAAAAGCTTGAATATAAAACAAACGATTTTTTATCTTTATATCCATAATTCAAATTCGTATGAGACAGCTATCGTTACCTCCCCATTATTTCCATTTATCAATAGGCGGATTATGGAACCACCTATTGTTTGAAGCTGACCGCTTCCGGCGTGACCCCGACCGCCGGCCCCTGGTCCTGAAACGCCTGAACTGGCTGATGGACAGACTGATTCAACACGGGATTAATCTGGGCCAGATACAGCCCATAAACCAACCTGTCGAATCATGAAGAAGCTCTCCTCTTCACTATCGTCAGCATCGACCTGGAAACTCACCGATACCAAATGGGTCATTATTGCCTTGGTAATCAGTTACGTCCTGCTGGCGTTCGTAATTTTTCTGCTCATCATGAGCGAACCGGCCCTGATGAGGCTTATTCAGCAGGGCCGTAATCTTTTCTCCTATCATTGACAATTAGCCCCTTATGGAATCGAACAAGTCAAATACCCCGCCCCCCTCGGTCATGTCAGAAGAATATGGCATTGATGAATTTGCCGGACACCAGGAAGAGGGTGAAACCGATACCGCTTTTCTGGAAGCCGAGGATGATATACCCCAGCCGGTCGTTACGGGCGTAGACCGCATGAGCCAGGCCAGTGCAGCCAGCAAATTCGGTAATGTGCCTGTTGTCGAAAAAATGGAGCGCAAGGCTAAAGCCTACAAACCTGAACCCGACGAGATCTATCTGAATTACCTCGCCGATCATATTCGGGAAGAATACGCCGATCTGACCCTGGTAGTCAATTCCTTTTATCCGTTTCAGGACCCAATTGCCTACAAAGCCCAGGATTACATCAGCCTGGGTTTCCTGGAGGCAACCGGACAATTTACTCTCGCCTTCTTAACCGCAACCGGCGCTGTAGAATCCCTCTCCCCTGACGATCTGATCGAGGAACTGTCTGAACTGGACCCGCAGTTACCCCATGAAGACAATGAACGGCTGGTCAGCGTCGTACTGAAAGGCTTGACCGATGCCATTAAACACATTAAATGGCAACAGGAAACCTATACCCCCCCTGTCATTAAACCAGCCCCCACAGCAGCTCAGGCACCCGCCACAACTGCTCCCGAGGCTTCCCCAAAGATAGACCACAATCCAGCCCCAAGTCCTGGTCAAAGTGACTTTTTCACAAAACCACTGACGAGGCATATCCCTAAAGCTAACCCCGAACCGTTTGAGCTACCAATGGATGAACCCGTTCCTCAACCTGTTCCAACGCCCCAGCATTCCCAACCATCTGCACTACCGGTCACCGTTCCGCCAGTGAATTATGAGGAACAGTTGGCCCGGCTGAATCAGTCGATGAGCGACGGATTCAGGCAAATTCAGGATGGTTTGGGGGATCGGTTCAAGCTCGTACAGGAAGGTCTGGGCAGACTTCAGCAAAATCTGTCCGACATCCGCGCTAAAACCGGAGAGGGCGATAGCGGGGGCCAGGCAAAGGCCCTGGATAATCTGGGCCATCAACTACAGGGAATTAGCCAGCTACTCGAAAAAGGGGCTGGTTCCTTCGGTCAGCCGCCGATTCCTCCTCAACACCTGAAAGCGATTCAGGATAACCTGGGCCACCTGGAAGGACTTGTTGAAACTCATACAAAGCTGATTGCCAAACAAACGAACGAGTACGCAAACTTACCCGCCTTTATCAGCAAAAAAACCTGGGGTATCAGCGTGGCCATTGCCGGTCTGTTCTTTTTGCTTACCGTCCTTTTCGCCTGGCTTTATATAGACACGCGCGAAACGAACAAGATCTACCGGATCAATTTCCTCAAATACAATTACCTGCGGGACAAAGCGGTGATTCAAGGGGGAAGTGCCGTGTTCAAACCTGCCTATGACGAAGTGGAAAAGGTTTACCATTCTTCCGAGTTTGAGAAAGAATTTGAAACCGCCAAACTGGCCCGGGAAGCGCAGAATGCTCAGGAAAAGCCTGATGAGCAGAATCCGAACGATCAGCAAGAGAACGGAAAGAAATAACGATGGGCGAGAGTATATCATACCCAATGGACCTATTTATCAAAAACGATCATTTGCGCGAAAAAGCCGGACTTTCCCGGCTTTTTTTATTCCTTAGTGCTTCATAATAAACAACTTATTTATAGTGTGCCGGAATGGAGCCAACTCATCACGTAAAATCATTCACGAAAACTCCGACAAGCCAGTTAATAAACATGCAGCAGGGTATAGAAGCAGAACTTAACCGGCGAAAAAAACTGTGTGAAATCTGTAGTAGTACGCTACTGGTCAAAGATATTGGCCTGCGCGTAGTTACCCGCACCACCCTCCTGAGCGATTACCGTGAATGGACAGGTATCGACGGAAACCATCATCAGTACCTAACAGTCAGGGATTTACTATTCAACCTCCCCCCCCCACGTACTGGACAAGTCTCCTCACAATTTCTCCCCGGGGTTACAAAGAAGTCGAAGCAGCTCTACTCCACTATGGCATTACCCTGGAGCTTTTTTTTCATTCTGCCCCGGAAACCAAAGGGCGGCAAGGGTAGAAAAAGTCAGCATATAAAACGATTGTTTTATATTGCCAATAGTTATACATTTGCTACCCCATAAAGCTACGGATCGAAGATGGACATGAACCAGGCCGATACTGCCGAGCAACCGGCGACCGAAACGCCAACCGAAACGCCAACGGCTCCCCCTCCCCCACCCTGCCTCTACGTGCGACTGCAACAAAAGTCAGCCAACGGGCAGTGGATCACCAAAAAAGAACTGAAAGGCGAATCAACCTTCTGGCCAACCATTCTTTTGGCCCGAAAAAAACTACCCGAGAATGCGCTCAGTCCAAACCAGCGGATTCAGTTGGTCCGCATTACGGCATGGGAAGAACCCGTCTGGATCGCTGATTTAACGGAAAGTTTTCTGGTGAAAGACTATGATGCCGGACAATTAACCGATCAGGTCTATTATGATCCAGCCGAGACGCGTTGGCGCATCCTGATGGGCGGTGTGCAGTATGTATTGAATCTGGACGCGAAGACACTGGCTAAGAAGGGTCGGTTTATTTCGGCCAGACCCGGCGATCCCGAAGGGATTCATCTGGAGATTGTCCACATGAAGAACCTCGACATCACCCTATTAATCCACCCCGCCCAGCATGGGTCCGGCACCTGGATCATTGCCTACCATCAGTCGGTGCAAACCCTGAAGGCCCAGATTGCCAGCAAACAGCGGAGATGACCCATTGATCTGTTTTCTAACCAAAATTCATACATGGCATGTTAACCGCAAAAGAACGTCTCTCGGAACTGGATTCATTAGTAAATGATCTCAAAATTAACTACCAGGCAATGGAAAAAGGGAATAAAGCGGCCCGAACCCGCTTCCGCAACGGTTTACAATCCCTCAAACAATTAGGCAAAACCATGTTCATTGAGACGCCCCCGGCGGGTCATCTGAACAAAAAGAGTGCCTAAACCGCAACAAAAAAGGAACCACTGACCCGGTTCCTTTTTTGTTGGTACTCCATTAGTTTGCGTGGGGTTTCATCAGCTTATTCGGCCCAATAGCGGATAAACCATAACCTCAGTATCCCTTAGCAACAGATCAATCAGTTTCTCCCCTGAAATGATGGTTACGCCACTGGAACGCATCGTCCGGATCAGTTCCGGGGGGGGGCGTCCGGTATGGATGAATAAACCTCCCTTAACCTCCGGACGCGATTCGATCAAAGTCGCAAAAGACCCCACATGCCTGCGCGAGATAAACCCTTTGTACCGTTTGGCCTGAATAATATATTCATGGCCGTAGCGATCCCAGAACCGCCCATCCATCCCCCCATCGCCGGTATAGCGCTGGTTGCGGCCAATCGTGAATCCCCGCTTCTCCAGAGCCGTCAGCAGCAACTCCTCAAACACCAGCGCGTCAACGGTTCGCAGATACCCGATAATCCGAACCGGATTATCGGCTCCGATTTCATTCAGTTTCTCCAGAACAGCATGGGAACGGCCAATCCGATAAACGTGTGAGCGTTTTACCGTAGGGCTGCGAAAGAGCCATACCAGGTAGACCAAACCCGCCAGAAAAAAAATAACAACATTCCGTTTAGAATCATAGAATCAACAGGGACAAAAAAGACCATCCTCCGGCTTTTCTGAGCGCATTTGAATTACCGGATACTTTGCGCTAATTTAGTCAAATAAAGCGTTTTTTTTATGTAGCCTGACAACCCACCCAAAAACCGATGCAACTGACCGATCAGCAGCACCAGATCATCGCTACCGAAGGCAACTTGCGGATCAACGCCGTCGCCGGTTCGGGAAAAAGCACCACCTTACGCCAGTACGTACTGGCCAGACCGAAGGCCCGGTTTCTGTATCTGGCCTTTAATAAAACCGTCAAGGAAGCGGCCCGGGCGCAATTCCGGCAAATGGGTGTCAGCAATGTACGGGTCGAAACGGCGCATTCGCTGGCCTTTCAGGAGCTGGTACGGGTCAACCAATGGTCGGTGCAGCAATATGCCCGTAAACCCGGCCAAATCGCCCAGGAATTAGGTCTGGCCAGTCCCCGCTCCACCGACACGCTCATTCTGGCCCGGCACATCGACCGGCTGGTAACGATCTACTGCAATTCGGCAGCGACCGACCTGGACGATATTGACTATCTCGCCGGGGTTGATGCCAAAGCCCGCATATTCCTGAGTCAGCGCATTCCCTTACTCTATCAGAAAGCCTGGGCCTACTGGGGCCAGATGATCAGCGGCCAATTGCCCGTCACCCACGATGCCTACCTGAAAGCCTATCAGCTATCCGGTCCCGACCTGAGCCGGTACACGCATTTGCTATTCGATGAGGCTCAGGATGCCTCGACCGTTATGCTCGACATTTTTCTAAGCCAGAGCGGCCATAAGATTATGGTGGGCGATACCCACCAGCAGATTTACGGCTGGAGGCAGGCCATCAATTCAATGGAGGCCGTCGATTTCCCCACCCTCCATCTATCGCAAAGCTTTCGGTTTGGGCCGGATATTGCCGCCGTAGCCAAGCGCATTCTCTTATACAAGTCTTACCTCGGATTAGACGAGAACGGACCGGAAATCGAAGGAATCGGGGGTAAAACGCCCTCTCCAACCTTTGCCATTCTCGCCCGGTCCAATCTTTCCCTTCTCGATGCAGCCATTTATTACCTGATTCGCACCCAACAAATTCGCAAACTCTATTTTGAAGGCCGGATGGAATCCTACCTCTTCAGCGATTCGGGCACTTCCATGCTTGATGTATTGAACCTGTATCTGGAAAATGACTACCCGATCCGTGATCCCCTGATCAGTTCCATGTATGACTTTACCGAATTGCTCCGCTATATTGAGACAACCGGAGACCGGGAGCTGAAGATCATGGCCGATACGGTCGTCACCTACGGGCAGGATCTGCCGGGATTGCTCAAAGCCATCAAAGAAGCGCAGGTCCATACCAAAGAAGAAGCCGAAATCATTTTCTCTACCGTTCACCGCAGCAAGGGTATGGAGTACGGCGAGGTGGAGCTTTGTGAAGACTTTGTTAGGGAGGACCTCTTGCGGAAGGTTCACAAGACCCCGCCCTCTGAACTCACCCAGGCCCGTCGGCTGGCTCTGCTGGAAGAAATCAATGTCCTCTACGTGGGCGCGACCCGAACCCAGTCGAATTTATACATGCCGACCGAGATGGTGCCCAGTGGTATCCGGGCCGAGCCAAATCCGGTTACCGCCGGGGATTACGACTGAAGTGGAGCCAACGGATGGGTCTTTTCTTTTTCTGTATCCTTCATCAGTCCGTTTTCTACAGCCAAAAATAAAAGCCCGTTTTGCGACGGGCTTTTTTGTACTTTTCCAATAACTTTACTATCTCCGGATTTTCTTTTCTTTCCGGTCTTTCTTTACCTGTTCATCCATGAGATCGAGCACGGATTTCATGGCCGGGGGAAGCGTCTCAATGTCGGCCAGGACCAGCGAGATCAAATAGTCTTTCATGCTGGGCTGGCCTCGAAAAGCGCAGATTATCTTAATTTTTTCCCCTAATCCTTCCGGCCAGTCTAACGACGTTCGCTTGGCATCTTTATTGGCCGAATTGGATTGCCTTACCGCTTTGGCCGCTCCCGAAAGGTT
Organism: Arsenicibacter sp. R0_47; assembly: GCF_057652235.1. Taxonomy (NCBI): domain Bacteria; kingdom Pseudomonadati; phylum Bacteroidota; class Cytophagia; order Cytophagales; family Spirosomataceae; genus Arsenicibacter; species Arsenicibacter sp. R0_47. Next base: position 33,760 of record NZ_JBYFCJ010000041.1, read on the forward strand.
TTTTACGGCTCCCGCCTTTGCCTCCCGGGTCACCTCCATCTGACCTGGAAGAACCGCATACTCCTCACTCTGGGCCTTGGCTGAAACGGGTTCACCGCTCTCTTCCACTGGTTTATTGCCCGTATCGGGTAAGTATTTACTCAGATCGTCGTCGTCGTCGTCTGGAATATTTTTTCGGATTGGGGGGGCAAATGGGGCAGCACTTGCCAGCGAAGGACGTTCTGATTTTCGACTTTTGCGATTCGTTGTTGCTGAAGCTATTGGCTCTTCCTGTGTAGTCGGTGTCATAGTTTTCAATGTTTTGGGGAGAGGTCCTGTTTAAGTCAGGTCCGGACGATTCTGAGATATTGGTTTTGACATCTGGCCAATCAGCCAACCACTTCGTTAGCAGCAGGTTCCGGATTAGTTGATCTACTCTGTTCTTGTTTGCGGATCAGACCCAGATCGGCCAATTTGTGACAAACTTCAAGAAAGAATTGTGAAAACTCCTCCTTGGCCTTCTGATTGTCGCCTTCCAGAACGCCTTTCCCCCAGGCAACAATATCTTTGTAGGCTGCGGGTCGGTCGTGAATAGCCGTTTGTGCCAGAGCAACGCCTTTATCGATCAGATACTGCTTGTTATCCCGATCATGCAGGGTGCGATCATTGTACTTGTTGAGCACGAACAGATTGGGAATCGTCCGTTTAGCCTGGATTTCCAGATCCTCGTAAACTTCCAGAAACCGTTCCATCGCCCAGATGTCCGTTGTTCCCGGTGTATGGGGAATGACAACGAGTTGAGAAGAAACAATGACCAATTGCTGCACAACGTCGATATGGGGTGTACCGTCAATAATAACCACATCAAACGCTTCCGTCAGGGAAGTTAACAGGGAATCAATCTGGCGCTTATCGGGCAACTGGATAGCCGGAATCGCCTTGGGCAGGGACGGATCGCTCAGATGATTGGTTTTCCGTATCTGATGCCAGGCCATCATACTCAGGTTGTTGTCCGAATCGACCAGACATACTCTGAATCCGGCTTGCTGGAAACAGACGGCAAGGTTCATGGCAATAGTTGACTTGCCAACACCACCCTTCAGGCTTGTAACACTAATAATCATTGTGTTTGGGTTTGAATTTTTACGATATGTCTTATCAAGTTTCATCGCTGTTGCGACTGGCTGATTGGACCCATCTGAGACAGAACCAATTGACTATCACAAATATAAGCCTTTTTTCAGTTGATAGCAATATAGCTGCCCTTTATTTCATACAAATAACGCAAATACCGCTCATATATATGCCCTGTATTTACAAACTATACATTTCGCCTGTATTTACGGCGTTTACGTGGTTTACAACAAATACCGGTGTCATATAAATACGCCTCGTATTGCATTACAGCATTAGCATATATAATGGCTTTATGTATTTTATGCTTCATATATATTTGATGCAATTATTGGTTTAATGTATAGATGTATGAACGGTATTTATTGCAAACGCAGATTTACCGCCCTTATGTATTTAATGGTTTTACTACTTTATATAAGAACAACATTTAAAGCATTACTGTATTAACATTAAATATGGGTGTTATATAAGAAGCGTATTTACATGCGACACGTAAGAGCGTTAAAGGCTTTAAATAATGCATACCTTTAAATAAAAGGAATATATATATACGCTGAGCGCATAAATGCCGTATGTATGTATTTAAAGGGAACATGCAACTATATAGTTAAAGCGTCCGCGTATTTATGGCATTACAGCAAGGATTTAAAAGCATCATTAAAGCACCCGCGTAACTACATAAGTAATGCAAACCGGTAACTACATAAGTAAAGCATCCGTGTAATTATAGCAATAACGCATTGGTGTAATTATGGCATTCAAGCAACAGAGTAGGGCGAGAAAGAATGGATTAACAAACGATAGACTGACCAATAGGCCCCAACACAGTCACGCAGATCTATGTTCAAAGAAATTGTACTTTACTGAGTTTTCTTAATTAAAAAACACCGAAAAACGAGGGTGATTAAAAACGCTTTGTCCTACTCATACTATAGACATAGAGGCACACAAAAAACGCACAATGAAGCCCGAAACGGAAAAAATCAGCAGGGAAGCATGGGGGAGAAGTGAGAAAGGGAAGCAGCTACCGGAACAAAGGGTCCGGCAGGAGAAAATAAATTAGGCTGTTATTTAGTGAAAGTTTATCGGAACTTGTTATTAAATAAACAGACCTAATGAGCACGGAATACCCCAATTTAGGGCCTCAGCAGGTACTTTATCAGCTATTAAATATTTGTTTTTTAATTACATGACGAATAAACTACTATCCGATAGGATACGTCCTTCGACGGCCAAAGCACCAGGAGATATAACGTACAGTCATTGCCGATCCAGATCCAGGGAGGGGGGGGAATCAAGTGAATACTCAGCTCCCGGAAACATTACGCAAAAGCAACCGATTCGTATGCTGCCAACCCTGAACTTCTGTCGGGCCAAAGGGTCCATAGACCCCCGCGAACTCGTAGCCCTGAGCCAGCAGCATCAGTTTATTTAAAGGACATGATCTTCTCCAAAACGAAGGCGGATACTCCCCGTTATCCGTCTGTACACTGTCTGCACGTTCTCAAATCCGGGATGGTTAAACAACCAAAGCCCGTAGCCCTCCCGGCCGATCTTGGGGGGCAATTGGCACATGAGTTCTTAACTGGATTCAGCCAGCCGGAAGATTACCTGGGTGAGTTCTGGAACCTGTTTAACCGTATTCAGGTAAATACGGACGAAATACCGGATAGTTACAACGAAAGGTGCCTGAAAGCCTTTCGGCGCAAAGCTAAAAAGGAATTCATACTTGCTGACCTATACCCCCAATCGACACTCATTCCATTTCTGGTATCCAGAGTTGCTAATGTCGCCGTTATCTATCCCATCGGAGAGCTACATACGACACTTCCATACCGCATTCCCATCGGTAAAAACCGGGGTGGCTTCATGGGAGGCTTAACACCCCGCAGTATGCTGGCCCAGTTGGGCAGAATCGAAACGACGGTCAAATGCGGGGAGTACTGGATTGATCTGGAAACCACGATCACCGTGGACCGGGGCAACCGGTTCAGCGCCGAAGTAGTCAAAGCCTGTATTGAGCTGTTTGCCTCCTTTTCAACATAACAAACCTGCAACAAAGATGAATGATCTCAACCGTAACGAACTGCTCGACTTGTTTGGATTGGATGAAAACGCCACGCCCCAAACACTCAAAAAACGGTATAGGGACTTAGCAGCCCGGTATCACCCGGACTCTAATAGGGAAGGAGCTACCCCCGACAAGGACCACTTTGCCCTGATTACCAGCGCGTATAACCAACTCGACAAGCTATTGACCCAATCATCGGCTTCCCAAGCCCCATTACCAGAAATTGACGGCTGGATCAGTGCGGAAGCCCGGGAGTGTTACACGGGGCAGGTCATTACGGTAAGCTGGTCATTTGAAGGAGCCACCAAAATCACCTTTCTTAACACCGGGCAAACGCTACCCCTGGCCGGGAAAACCCGGTTTCAGATACCCTATCATACCCAACCGGCACTCAAGCTGTCGATCATAGCCGAAAATGCAGGCGAACGGCTTCCGGCCTTGGCCGAAGTCGAGCTGGTGATTACCCCGGTGGGTTCCTATATACTGAACCAGCTCAAACCCGTTGCCCTCTATCTGGTAAGGTTTGCCATAGGCTGGGTGATGGCGTACCTGGTTTATCGGGCTTTATTGGAATAAACAGAACGATCCAACGGGCTGCAATCCCACTGAACGTATCGCGAAACAAATCAAGAGGGAGATAAAAGACGGGCGCAGGATTATGAATGATTGGTTTATTGGCTGAAAGGGGGTAATTTAAGGTATTGTAAGGAGGGACATCAAATCAGAATAAGTTGTCCATCAACATTTAAAGAGCCAGGTCAGGCGTAATCAGACCACCCGCTAACCTTATGAGGCTTGTTGACGCATCACTGGAAGCCATCCAGGAACAACATATAAAAAGATTGATTAATATTGCGTTCGATCCGCAAAAGCCACTCCTGGTTCAGTTTATCGGGGGAGGGCAGGACTCCATCGCATTAGCGTATCATTCGTTTTACGATCAGGCGTTCCGCAGGCAATACATTGGCGAGAGGAATCTGCTCTTTATCATGAGTGATACCGGGAATGAATTTGATGAAACCTACGAAGCGGTGGCCGGATTTGCCAACTGGTGTGACAGCGTGGGCATTCCGTTTCTGCTGATCACCTCCGATTTGGGCTATCACTCCCTTCCGTGGCAAAACCTGCTACACCAGATGGAGCGCAATGATAACCTGATGTACGTGGCCGGCCACAAGTCCTGTACCGACAACCTCAAGATAAAACCCGCTTACCGATTTCTGGAACAATTTCTGCGAATCGCCTACGGGTATACGGCCAACGGGTATCGGGTTTTCTACCAGTATTTCTATCAGTTCGGCAAACTCGAAACGTGGATCGGCTTTGCTCAGGGCGAGGAAAGCCGGGTAGCGGCTCCGGAGGATGAGCTGGTATTGGGATGCGGGGACGAGAGCGGGGTAGGGCAGGAGGAGCAGGAAGCCGGGGGCATTGGGATGACAGGGCTTCAGGCCGGGGATCAGTTGTCGCTGATTGCGGCCCCGATAGTTGCGCGAAAAGCCTCAGCGGTTCCCAAATGGAGACGCCAGACGGTGACCCACCGCTATCCGCTGATAGATCTAGGTTGGGACCGTGCGAAATGTCAGGCCATGATCGCCGGTTACGAGCGACCCGTGCCGGTGCCATCCAATTGTATGTTCTGCCCCTTCCAAAACGAAGCAGAAGTCGTTTACCTCTACCGGACCCGGCCAGCAGTATTCGCTACATGGGTGGAAAGGGAAGCAGCCAAACTGTTGAAGAACGCCCATCGGGCGGTCAATTTTGGGGTGAAAGGTCCCAAATTGACACTCGAAGACTATTTACAAAAGGCGCTGGTCAAGTACGGAACCTGGACAGTGGCCGAATTAGAAGCCTACCGGTTTACGCACGGTCATTGCGTGAAAAGCCGGTATTAACGCACAGAATCCAATGAACGAGAGCATTTCTTTCTTTCCCGCAGAACGTATCTATACGTATTTCAGCCAGGAACAGGCCCTGGTATTTTTTCACAATGCCTATAAGGCCATTCTGGAATCAGATGCCCTGCCCAAGGCTTGTAAGAACCCGGGTGCGGAGGTATTTGTGTCCTTCCAGATTAAAGACATCGCCCTGAACCAGTTCCCGTCTCCATTTACTGTACACGACCGGCCTAACCTGGTACTGTTCATGGCGGGGATACTGGGGCATGACAGGATGAACGTCCAGCAAATTGCCTTCTACAACAACCAATTCCGAAACGACAAGCAGGCCCAGAGTGCTTATACGATCTATAAGGCCAGCCTGACCGATTCCAGAGTGTTGTTTGACTTCCACACCTAACCTACGTTTCAGTCTATGTTCTTAGTACAAATTTCAGGGGCTATCCAGGCATTCATGCAAAAAAGCTGGGGCATCAGCCGCATTGACACCTTTAAGGTCCAGACCTCGAAGGGGGCATTCCCGATTGAATTCCAGTCGATTCACCTACAGTCAGGGCGCCTACTAGTCATCCATCGCATTGTTCACCTCACACCCACGGGGGTCCGCCTGGGTTGCCAGTGGCGGGTTAGTGATTTTCTCACAGGCCGCTTTGTGCGGGATACCACCTATGCCAATTTTGAAATGGCCGAGACCGACGGGATCGCCCAGGCCGGAGCAACCCTCAGGGAAAGAGCGGCCACGCTGGACTGGTCGAAGTACGAAACCCCAAACTTACCCGCACCACCGCCCCCCGCCCGAAAATCACCGGCACGGGTAGCAGCTGGCAGCCAGCTTTCATTCATTCAGTAACGGATCGAAAACCAATGGACACTCATACAACCAATGGGTCACAGGCACCCAAACCGGACAAACGTACCTCCCACAATCTGGCTATCGACCTGCCGAAGGGGTTGCTGCCAGTCTCCCTCAAGGACCTGCTCCAGATTTTACCGATAGAACGGTTGAACGTTATTTGTCATGAAGTGATGAATGGATTCAAGTATATGCCTCTGTCTAAAATTCCATACCTGGTAGATTTTCCCGGGGACATGAATTTGCAATACGGTGAACAGTTTTTTTATGGACAGGATTTACGGATATGCCTGATAATGGAGAAGCAAGATACCCGAATTGAAATAGTTAAAACGTTCGTGTTTGAACCGGAACGCATTTCGATAATCAAGCTAACTCACTTTATGGAAAACTACCTTACCGCAACCAAACTAAGGCTGCATGAACAATAAAACGGACATGGGATAGATTCATGAGCCATTCCACGGCCGTTTTATTTAACTTGACAAAATGATTTATCATACTACTCCTAGTATGTTTACTTTATTTGTAGACTAATAACAAAGGTCTCTATTTTAACCTGGCTCTTTGCGTTTCCAGAAAACGGCAGACGAAATGGTAAACAACAGTCTCGTACTTTCTATTGCTTTGCCTAAAGATTCGGTTTACTGACATGTGAATAATAGAGCTAAGTATCTGATTTAGCAAGAACCGGTCAGGACCAGAGGCATAAACGGAAACAATTTGAGCAGCAACAGGCCGGATCTGATTAAATCGTTGTAGCATTAAGTTATCCCAATCAGGAGAATGCCATTTATCTTTTAATAATGGAAGTAACTTCCGGTATTGATCATTAAGTCGTTTGCGCAACGTATAAATTTTAGTTGATTCATGTTGTTCGGTAAGAAAAGATTCCTGGTGTTGCCGGCTAAATGTGATTTGATCATCTAAGGAAAATCCAAAACAATTAAAATAGTCAATACAACTACGAACAGCCAGAATTAGTCTGTCCTGATCAGAGTCTGCGAAAGGGAGTAACTCCATACAGTACTGACTGTCAATGTGAAAAAGTTGTTCACATAGGTGCATAGACCTTCTGCCATAACGATCTATCTCGCGTTGATAAGTATCCAGACAGTATCGCAGTACTATCCCGACTTGTTGCCAGGCACTAACTGTTTTGAAAAGTATATCAAGGACAGCAGATCTTAACCGTGGATCAAAATGCAGGCGCAAACGTAAATGGTAATCGGGATCACTATATCTGATAAAAAACCAATGATCAACACCGGCAATAGTCACCTGCTCGATTAACTCAGGCAGAAAATTATTAATGAGAATATCACAGGTATATGGTCCGGTGTAGAGCTTAATATATAACCATTCACTTTCAGGACCGAAATAAACGGGTTCATGGTATTCTTCAGGCACCATCAGAACCGGGTAATTCACAGGGGGGCCAAGTACAGGAATAATAACTTCATGAGCCAGCTTTTGATTAGATTCCGAAGAAAGTACCGTCGTATCAGGGGTTTGCAACCATTCGGAAACCCTGCATGTACCATTCCGTTTAATTTCATTTTTTAGGAGATTAATTCCGACTGCCGAAAACCTGTCAATCATTAATTCATTATCATGCTCAGCAATGCAGATGTATCTCGGGAGTTTCCAACGGCTTTCAAGTGCGTGCAACTGATCTGCTATGGGTGTTTCACTATTCAGACTCCAGCTTGCAGGGGATAGAATAATATTTTTGTACCTTATCCGTGGTAAATAAGAGCGATTCTGTAACAATCCCCAGTGCCATCTAAGTCCAAATCCCTCATACTCAAATTGTAGCATCGCTAAAAACTGGTAAACAGAATCACCTCCCTTATAATTGTGAGCAGTAGTTAAACGAGGGACGATTAACCGGTTATCACCTTTAACACGCATTTGAATTCTCCCGTTAACAATTTTTATAAACAACTCATTGATGGGGATTTCTTTGGCTCCTGAAGGGGTGACATACGATATACCATATTCACGTAAAGCAGGCCTGGTCAAAACATTCCCGATACGGGCACCGGCCAGAAATTCAATTTCAGCGAATATAACATCCGGGTATCGTGCAGCATCTTTCTCAATAAGCGTTATTACCTCGGTCTCCAGAACTGAAGAGTCAAGACAAAAACGACCAAGTAAATTCGCAAAGGAAGGTCCGTTACAACTCCGTAAATGTAGGTCAAATTCTGCCCCTGAACTTTTCTGTAGATGTTTTTCCTGCTTAATAAATGTACCCATTACTGCATAATTCCCTTTACAAAAACGGTCTATAACAGTAGCGGGTACAGTTTCCTTAAGCCGCAGAGCCACACTAAAGGAATCTAAATCACATTCATATAAACTATCAGCTAAACAGCGCTCATAAACAGAAAGTCTAAGCTCATCCAAACCATCAGGCACATAGGGATCAGGCAGTGATTCAGCAGCAAAGAGATCAGCCATCCAGCCATATAAAGGATGATCACCGTCGGCACCCAAACCGATTCCGATTTCATTATCTAGTACTTCAAGTAAACTAACTTCCTGTCCTTGATACCGCTCAGAAAATCTTTTCCTGAAATGATCAAGACCAGATGAAGGGTTAATCGCCAAAAAAGAAAGCTCACCAAGCTGTTCAATCACTTTACCTACCAATCCCGTTGATAAGGTCAATGATTTATCATTAAAATACGTATTGCATTGTACCAGACTGGATGAATGCTCATTTAAAAAAAACACCTCCTCATTATGAGCACCCTTGAAAAACGCAGCCAATTGAGAATCAGCTGATTTAATGGCTGAAATGGTTTGCTGGCTTAGCAGATCCTGTGTCAACTGACTGAGGGCTGAGGTCAGTTTTTCATAATACGATATGTCTGCTAAAGAGGAAATTAGTTTTTCACCATAGTAAGTACCACAAACACCAGGTTCAAGTTCACTTATTAACAGTTTCTTCTCTATCAAATCATCAACAAAACCACTGGCAGAACTATCACTTTCACCGGTTTGAAAGGCTTGATCCAATAAACTGACAAGCTCTTTATAAGAAATGTAATCACGGGAATGTTGAATAACAAAATCAATGGCTTCAGTCAGTTCAAACATGTTAACGTAATTTACCCGCTGAGATCTGAATTCCACAAATTCAGAATACCTCCCTTCAAACCCCAGCAGATAATATGAGTTATTGAACCTGTATCGAATTGCGGTTCGGAATGGCTGTTCTGTTAACAGTATTTTATACAGATATACATAAGCAAGAAGATCAATCCGTAGTGCAAGAGAGCGATTCGTAATATCTATTGATAACTTAGCTGAATGGGCTACATTACCTAATACAGACCCTGCCATTAACCCAAAAGGTGTGGACCGGCTGCACATACGGCTAAGATATTTCCATAAGGTGTTTTCAATAGCCTCATTAAATATAGCCTGTTTACCAGATTGAAGCCATTGCTCATAATGAGAATTAACAGAAGGGGAGGACAGATATAATGCTTTTGTAATAAAATCAGCTGATACATCATGCTCAATGCAGTTTAGGGCATCATAAAGCGAAATATCTTTTTGTAACCAGTCTGTTAGAGACGATAAGGGATAGGCAGGTAATCTGAAATAAATAAACGGCGTTTCTGTTGCTGAATTCATATAAATAAAAGAAGCCCTTGTTTTTCAAGGGCTTAAGGATAATTTAATACGCTTTGAATTAAACCTAAATGGTAACTGTAGTCTCAATTGTAGTTAATGAGCCAGTTTGTCCAGGTCCTCGTCGGGATTTACTATTCATACGGCTGAAAACAACACGAGTCCGAACTTTGGTGAGCGGTGATTTTTTCATACTTCAGGATTTTGGTTTACATTTTCTAAAGTACTTCATAGCACAATAAAAACAAAAAGTACGATTAATATGACCCTACCGTTGGAATTGTATTTATTGTGAGTTCCGTACCGGTTCCGGTTCCGTTCGTCTCTCCCCCCCAAAACTTAGTTTTAACGGAGTTGTTTTTCTGACGAGGCATAACCATTTGTGAGCTGAATGCAAATGGATTCTTTTCGACAACCTTGTTTTTTGCTTTCATAATAAACCAATGTAATGATGGAGTTGACCCTCTGTAAAGGTCTGTTAAACTTGATTTATGTACTATAAGTATTCAATACTGATTAATGATAAACAAATTGCTAATTCATTGATCATTAAAAATGTTGAACGACCAAATATAAAACTTTGAAAGACAGAAAAGCAAGACAATAAATTAAAAGTTTTATCTAGTGAAAAATTAATTGTCAATACCCGACGTTTGTAAACTCGTTAAGAGATGCCCGGTTATGAGCATATTTGGGCGTAATCGTAATTGATTGACCACCTTTCATTTTAACCCAAACATCGGAAAACTCAACAATATGCAGACAATTAACCATATAAGAACGGTGAAGTCTGAAAAAAGGAGGTGCTGGCATTGACTTTTCACATTCATTCATAGACGAACTGATCAGGTGCTTGGATTCTCCGGTGACCAGGACGACATAATCCCCCTCTGCCTTAATGTAAAAAATGTCAAACACATTAATTGTCTTCTCGACATTACGTTCAAGAATATGCAACTCTTTTAAATCAGGTGAAAGGTTCAGTCCCGGCACGCTAAAATTATCAACGCTGGGAACAAAAAGCTCCTGAAGACGGGAGATCGTTATCATAAACCGACTCATCTGAATTGGTTTTTTCAGGAAATCAACGACGGCATAATCAAAAGCCCTAAGCGCATAACTTTCATCTGCACTGGTTATAACTACCCTTATTTTGTGCTTTTTAATGGATTCAAGCAGGTCAAAACCAGATATTTGGGGCAGGTTAATATCCAGAAAAAGGAGATCCGGCTTAAATGCATTTATCATTGTCATTGCCTCAAAGGCAGTAAACGCACAACCTATCAGCGATAACTCCGGAAAAGAAGATATATATTCTTTCAGAACCTGCTGTGCCAGCGGTTCATCTTCTACAATTAAGCATTTAGTAACTTGCATAGTATGGTTACGCGTTAATTAAGGAATGATCATCCGCTTTCTTAATACTGGAATCTGCTGCCGTAATCATAACGACAGGCATTTCAAGACGAACGAAATACTGGCTCCCCTGATCCTCAAGATTCAGTACGTAGTCTTTGTCAAAAAGTAACATAAGCCGCTTCCGAATATTGGTTAATCCTATGCCACCAACCTTGGCAGGTTTATAATCCTTCATTTTTGAATTTCTCAGTTCAAAAATGACTCTGTTATCTACCACCATTAGCTGAAGTTTAATAAACCCTGATCCTAACAGGGGGTTAAGTCCGTGTTTAATAGCATTTTCAATGAATGTAATCAAGATCATAGGAGGGACCCCAATATCAGGCCTTATATCATCAATGGACAATTCCATCAGAGGTTCACCCTGATAACGGATATTTTCCAGACTCAAATAATCCTCAATAAACAGCGCTTCTTTTTTGAGAGATACATACTCAGCATTAGTTTCATAAAGAGCATACCGAAGCATCTCCGTTAAATCCTCAAAAATTGATTTAGCCAAGGGTATATCCCTGTCCATTGATGCATATACGCTGTTAAATGTATTGAACAAAAAATGTGGATTGATCTGAGAGCGTAAAAATGTCAGCTCCATAATCGCTTTCTCTTTAGTCATGGAGAGGATAACCTCACTTTTACGATGCACATCCCGACTCCATTTGATCAGAATCGGTGTCATAACATAATTGAACAGGTGTGCCCAGATAAACCAGGAAACTTCAGGTACAAAATAGTAACCGATTACACCATACTTGTTAAAATTGATTAAACGTTTGCTTATATATGGGTTAGAAGGAGGATAATATGTGTCTAAAATATAAAAAAGGATATGTGTTTGGGCAGATAACACAAACCAATATACTATCAGTAACATAGCCACCTTGCCGTACTTTTTTTTATCAAAGTATTTAGGTTTCACATAGTATCCAAGCCAATAGAAAGAAGACATAGTTGCAAGCATATGGCAACTGATCATCAACCACTTACCAGTATTATTGCCATTAGGTGTCAGTAGCCAAACCCTATCAAACTGATTGCGGATCATTATAAACAGAGAGACCCAGAAGAGTACATGCCATACCCATCTGGGCCAGTTAGTGAACCAATTGATCAATTGATTAAACTTTGTGGAAAACCCCATATTTTTTTTAGTTTTTGAGCAAATATCATAAATTAACTGTTAAAGAAAATGTTTATTTGCATTTACAACACATAAATAATCAACCATTTAAGCAAAACACACATGAGATTGACCGTATCAGTTGCTAGAATTCTATCAATAATCCTATTTCTATTTTACTCTTATCTTGGCTACTCTCAAGTAAATGAAGTAGCAGGCATAGTTACAAGTAGTAATGGAAACGGGATAAACAAAGCAAGAATACTGTTATTTTCAACCAGGGATTCACTGGTTAAAATGGATCTTACAAATCAGGAAGGAGCATTTAAAATTACTTTGGTAAAGCCGTTAAAAACATTCACAATAAAAATAGAATCCGCTGGTTTTCAGGATGCTGAAGTATCATCAGCAACATTTAAGTCTCCCTTTCAAATACAGCTAAAGGAAGCACACACCTTGTCTGCGGTGAATGTTAGGGCACGTAGAGAAGTCATCGAGCTATCTCCCTCCTTAATCAACGTTAATGTTGAAAATAGTCCGCTATTGTCATCCGGATCTGTGATTGATATACTTAGTAAAACTCCCCGAGTACTATTTGATCCGGCTTCAAGATCCGTTTCCATAGATGGCAAAACAAGCTTTATAATCTATGTAAATAATCGTCAGGTTTTATTGACCTCGGACCAGGTAATTCGTTACCTTGAATCCCTGCCCGCAGGCAGCATATCAAGATTGGAGATAAATACCAATCCCTCAGCTAAATACGATGCTCAGGGAGGAGTTGTGATTATGGTATATCTGAAAAAAAGTCCGCAGGAGGGTTTGAATGGTGATTTATCAATATCCCCTGGATACGGTAAGTATGCGAAACTGAATACATCTTTGAATCTTGCATACAGAGACAAAAAGTATAGTGGCTACACCATGATTGCCCCGTCTTATAACAAAACCTATTATTCCTATATACTGAAACAGGACTTAGGCGAAAATCAATATACTAACATTGATAATTACAGAACACGCAGTAATGGAACCGTAAGCATTAAGAATGGCATTGATTATCAGATAACGCCAACACTTACCCTGGGAGGCACACTGAACGGCAGCCTTCAACGTGAGCAATACCTGCCTAATTCAGTGACAGATTACAAAATTGGAAATAGTACGGATCAGGTTACCGCAACAAACCGGATGAACAGTACTCTGAAGAATATCAGTGGAGGAGTTGGACTGCGTAAGGAGTTGCCTTCACAAAAAGCATCCTTATCTATTGATGCTGATTTAAGCCGTTATGTAGAAAAAAATGAAACGATGGCCGACTTTTCCATTCGAAGTGAGAAATTCAACAATACGTTATCTACATACTTTCCTTATGATGTACAAATCGGTAGCCTTAAACTTGATTACAGCAAAAAGCTAAAGGATGTTTTATCCATCGAAATGGGAGGTAAACTTAGTAGTGTACAAATAAATACAGAGCCACTTGTAAATTCTTATACAAGCCGTTTTCTCACTTTACTGCCACAACTTGCGGCCTCGTTTAATTACGACGAACGTATCAGTAGTCTTTACCTGAACGGTGTGTACCGGAAAGGCTCATGGCTGCTACAGGGAGGGTTTCGCGCCGAGCATTCAAATGTAACCGGCTTATCAGCCGGCAAAACAATTTCCGGATATAAATACTGGAATGGCTTTCCTTCTCTGACAGTTCAATATAATTCCCCAAAAAAATTCACTTACTCTCTCTCGGCCAGTCGCAAAATCAGCCGGCCCAACTTCAACTACTTAAACCCGGCATACGTCTATGTTGACCCATTTACCATCATTGCCGGAAATCCTGCCTTAAAGCCCCAGTTCTTCCAGTCAGTTCAGGCTGGGTTTACAACCCCCAAACGAATTTCACTGACCGTAATTTATCAAAAGGCAAATAACAGGTTCTTTGAGGTTATTTACAGAGCCGATTCAATAGGACAACTGATTAACAGTTACCTCAACTTTGATCATGAACGCAGGTTCCAGGCAACGCTGAGCTTACCTGTGGTTTTCAATAAGCAGTGGAGGTCAACATTGACAACAACGGGTAGCTATGCTGAATTCGAATCTTCTTTCCGGACGACAACAGTAATTAGTCAGCCTACTTTCATTATGCAATGGATGCATTCGCTGACAGTCAATAACTGGAATATTGACATGTCTCTAGTCGGCAGGACTAAAACTGCCCTGGGATATATGTACTACAGGCCACTGGGATATGTCAACATTGGTGCCGGCCGCTCACTCTGGAATGGCAACGGCTCTATTAAATTTGCGTTTAACGACGTATTCCATAGTATAAGGGTTTCCAATTATGGCTCATATATTGGAACAAATATCGACTATCATCATATAAATGAAACACGGGTTTTATATGTAACCCTTTCCTATAAATTCGGTAATCAGAAGTTGAAAGCAGTGAATCGCAAATCAGCAGTCTCAGCATCAGAACTGGAACGCTACAAGGAAAACTAGGTAACATCTTGACATTCAACTCACAAGAAAGGGCTTTCTGTTATTTGTACAGAAAGCCCTTTCTTTTAAGTAAACTATTTCGGCGATTGGGCGAATTTTCGGCGAACAATCCAATAATGTTCAGGTATTCTTTCCGGTTCTCACCTACTTTGTTCAAGAATTCAATTGTACACTTAAACGATTTGTATTAGATGACTAACCGCCTTACCCAACCGTTCGCAACAATTCACAACGAGTTTATCGCGCTCATACAACCCTTTCAAACGGCCATTTACCGGCGATTACGCAATTTACTGCAAGCTGGTAAAGCAAGAAGCTATATATTTCCTTTTGTTGATTATGAAGAAGAAGTAGACCATTTTTCTTCGCTACGTATCGAAAAAAACCATGACCCATTGGGTGATTCAGAAATTATTTTATTTACAAACTATCAATACAAGTATAAACTTGAAGATCTGTCATTGTCACAATTACTTCAGTTGAGCTGGCAATTATCCACACATTATTCAGGTCGTGCAAAACTGATAACAGAAAGCATCGTAAACGGTAAAACAACAAAAAAAAACACTACGTATAAATCAGTAGATGAAGCGTATCAGCACATGCGTAAGCTGGCAATTTGTCCTTACCCCGTTATATGAGCCAGTTTTGACTGGAGTTTAAGCCGCCTGTCGGTATTCGACCGGTGTCATAAACT
>NZ_JBYFCJ010000042.1:0-48037 GCF_057652235.1 Arsenicibacter sp. R0_47
TGCTCTGCTTATGACACCCGCTTGGCAGCACCCAGCGAGCTTTGCAGCCCCCTTCACCCCAACTTCCCTGGTTGGGGAGGACAGTATTACAACTGCCGGTCAAAAATCAGCCAACGCAGTCTTCAAAAAAAAACTGCGTCTTCATGGCGCACTGATGTCAGTGGCCCAGACCTGATGCACCCGGTCAATCACCAACCCCCGGAGCAGATAGGGGTAAATTCGATGGCCTGCACCGGGCTTTGAGGTGTTAGGTTTGGCATAAAGAGCCTCTATACCAATCACTTGCATTAGTCTACGCACCCTTTTATGGTTGACCTGATAACCAGCCTGAGCCAACACCCGCTGCATCTTCCGATAACCGTATTGGGGAGTCAGCAAGTATTGCTCATCCAGTAACCGCATCAGCAAAAGGTCTTCAGCCGAAGCCTTGGCAGGCTGGTAGTAGTAGGTTGATCGGTGCAAACCCATCCACCGGCATTGTTGCCGAAGGCTCGCTTCGGCGGCTGGATCAACCAAGGCACGACGTTGATTCAGGCTCATAGCGGCAACCGCCAGGCGGCCCTGTTTTTTTTAAAGAAGGTCAACTCCATTTGTAGCCGTCCAATCTGCTCATAAAGCAGGGCTGCGTCGGGTTCGGTGGAAGCAACAGCCGGCTTAGGGGGGGGCTCAAACAGGCTGGGGGCCGCTTCCAGAAACTGCTTCTTCCAGTCGCTGATCTGGTTAGGATGCAACTCATGCCGCTTGCTAATGACAGCCAGCGTATCCTTTTCTTTGAGGACTTCGAGGACCACCTTGAGCTTGAAGTCGGCGGTGAATTTGCGTTTGGTTTTGCCTTTCATACGGGTCTAAAGTTAGCCCGTTATCCAACTTAGCAAGTGGTCCTAATTTTGGGGCGCACCATACACCAACTAAGCCACTGATGATAAAAGTTAAGCGCTGAAACTCCGGAATGACCTGCATAATAATAACGGTAACCCAGCTATCCTGTTTATTGAGTATTCCGGCCTAAAGCAGGCCAGTTAATACGGCGATGACAAGCCATGCATTACGGCTATATCAGGCCAGCTGTGGATAAGTGTAAGAAGGCCCGTAGTTTGGCTGTGAGTCAGATTTTCCCTGACCCGCAGAGCAACTATGGCTAACCAACGCTTACCCATGTATCAGATCCGACGTATTCTCCAACTCCGTCAGCAAGGCTACAGCAAGCGGGCCATTGCGGCCACATTAGCCTTAGCCCGTTCAACAGTTGATCAATATCTGGCGACTATTGAGAGCCATTTTGACTCGCTGGAGCAGGCTCTCAGCTGGCAGGATGACCAGCTCCACCGGTTATTCACTCAGCCGCTGGCACCAAAAGCTGATCGTATCGGTGATCTGTATGAGCGTTTCACCGACTTTGATATTCAGCTCAGTAAGCCCGGAGTAACCCGGTTTCAGCTTTGGTCGCTTTACAAGCAGCATAATCCCGAGGGGCTTCAGTATACCCAGTTTTGTCTGCGCTATAAACAGTGGCGTCAGACTCAACGAACAGTAATGCACGTCGAACATAAAGCCGGCGACAAACTCTTCGTTGACTTTGCCGGTAAAAAGCTGACAGTGATGGATACAACCACTGAACAGCCGGTTACCTATGAGTTTTTCGTAGCTATATTAGGGTGCAGCCAGCTGACGTATGCCATGGCCATGAACAGTCAGCGGAAAGCAGACTTTCTGGCGGGACTGGGCAATGCCCTGGCGTTTATGGGTGGAGTGCCAGCTGCTATCGTCCCTGATAATCTGAAGGCTGCGGTACAAACTGCCAACCGCTACGAGCCTGAGCTGAATGAGACGATTCAGGATTTTGCAGCGCACTACGGCACATGCATCTACCCGGCCCGCAGCCGTAAGCCCCGTGACAAGGCTTTAGTAGAAGGGGCAGTGAATATCCTCTATCAGCGGGTGTACACCGTACTTCAGGATAGGTCGTTTCACAGCCTCCAGGAGCTTAACCAGCAGATTATGCTCCTGGTTGAAGCGCATAATCAACACCTGTTTCAGGGCAAAACCTACAGCCGGCGACAGCGGTTCGAGACCGTGGAAGCGGCTCAGTTACGACCGCTGCCAACTGAGGGGTACGAACTGAAGGAGTATCGTCTGGCGAAAGTTCAGTTCAACTGCCATGTACTGCTACAACCCGACAAGCACTACTATAGTGTACCTTACCGGGTTGTTGGCCAGCAGGTTAAGCTGGTATATACCCATCATACTGTTGAGATATACCATCAGCATGAGCGGATTGCGTTTCATGCACGCTGCCGTCTGGCTCACGGGTATTCGACCTTGCCCGCCCATTTGCCTGCTCAGCAACAGTGGGTCCGCGAGTGGTCAGCCGACTTTTTCCGCCAGCAGGCACAGGAAACCGGTCCATGGATGAGGAGCGCCATTGAACAAGTACTCAAACGGCTGGATGCTCCTGTCAATGCCTATCCCCAACAAGTCTACCGCTCCTGTGCGGGTATTCTGTCGCTGGTGAAAAAAGCGGAACCTGACCGGCTGGAAAAAGCCTGTGAACGGGCACTGTACTATGGGAGTGTATCCTACAAAATCATCCGCGGCATCCTGGATAGTGAACTTGACCGGCTCCCCCTGCCACAAGCCACGACAACGACTATACCGGCTCACGAGAACATACGGGGAGCGGCTGCATATCAATAAGTTAATACTAAAACCAACGATCAAAAGTGAATAATCAGGCAACACTCGACCGCTTGAATGCGCTCAAACTCACCGGAATGGCGACTCTATGGCAAACGCTGACCGGGTTACCGGTCCATCAATGGCCTCCGCAGGAACAACTGCTGGCACGCCTGCTGGACGCAGAGTGGGAATATCGCCATCACCGGCGCACACAACTGGCTGTACAGCAGGCCCGTTTCCGCTACCAGGCCTCGCTCGAAGAAATCCGTTACACACCGGAACGACAGCTGGATAAAAGCCTGATCCTGAGGCTGGCTGATCTGTCATTCGTACAGAGGGGCGAGAATCTGTTGTTAACCGGTGCAACGGGCTGTGGTAAGAGTTATCTAGCGACCGCTTTCGGCTATCAGGCCTGTCTGAAAGGGTTCAGAGTAGGCTACTTCGCCTTGCCGAAACTGATTCAGGCACTGCATCTGGCCCGTGCCGACGGTTCGTTTGTTAAGGAGCTGGCCCGTCTGGAGCGGCTACACGTGCTAATCCTGGATGACTGGGGACTGGCCCCGCTGGACATGGAGGCTAAACTGGCTCTGTTACAGATCATGGAGGACCGATATGGTCGTCACTCAACGATCATAACCTCCCAACTACCTGTTGCCCAGTGGTATGACTATCTGGCAGAACCAACGATCGCCGATGCCTTCCTGGACCGGTTGTTACATCAAGCTCACCGCATTGAGTTGAAGGGTGAGTCTCAGCGAAAACAAACAAAAGGGCGGCCGCCGCGCGGAAAGAAAAATCAGTATAGCCTGTACCTTTGTATCGTTCCTTTTGCACTTATCCACAGTGGCCTGATATTGCCGAAATGCGTGGCCTTCGATTGCCGGAATATATACCCGCCCGCACCGCTGGCTTCCAGTTTGGCTTTTCGACTTATTTCTAAACCCTGTCAGGCTCACCGATTTAGTCTGGTAAGCCACTTTCTGGTATGAAAATATTGCTTTGGGGGGCATTGTACCTCCTGCTGGCCGGGCCACTGTACGCGCAGGATACAACGCGGGTAGTGGCACCTACGGCCGCTGATAGTTTGCTGACGGAATTATTCGACAGTTCGTCCACCACTCAACCACTGCTACCGGAACGGATGGTATTTACTCAACGGGCTTTTTGGGGTGAAAAGGGCTTGTTAAGGCTGACGGGCCTGGCTCCGCTAAATACTGAAAGTCGGCAGAGAGAATTGAAAGTACGACGCACGATGCTGGTAAGCCATCAGGTATTGGGCTTTGTGACGCTGGCTGGCTTTATCGCTCAAGGTATTTTGGGAGCTAACCTCTATAATGCTGAGGGTGCCCGTTATACGCGGCTGCGGAACGCGCACGAAGCCGTTGGCACGGCGGTCAACATTAGCTACGCTACCACCGCACTGCTATCGTTAACGGCCCCACCCCCGATTTTAGGGAAACGGCAACGAGGGCTTAACTCCATCAAATTACACAAGTATTTAGCCATCGTTCACCTGACAGGAATGATTGCCACAAATATTCTGGCGAAACAGATCCAGCATAACTACGAGTTGAAGCCCTATCACCGGGCCGCTGCCTACACGACCTTCGGGGCTTTCGCAGCGGCCATGATCGTGATCAAGTTCTAACCTGAGTAACCCTATGACTATTCCTAAACATTACCTGCGTGAAACTCCTACTACTTCTCAGCCTGGGCCTGCTGGCGATTCAACCTCGTCGGGGTGGCCTCCCGCCGATTAATCAGCATTGGTGCGAACAGCCCGTTCGTAAGCTACGATGGCTGAATCAAATGATTCAAAACGCCCAATCGTGGCCTACCTATCACTACGGTTGGGAAGTACATCAAGCCCAATATCAGGGTCAGGAAGTATTTGTCCTGCATCTATGCCGCTACTGTGGCCGGAGCCGGGGGTTTCTGCTTTACAACCACTACGGCGAACTGATCGGACGGGGTGAGGGAGCCGACTCGATTTGGGTATCCACCCTAATCAACGACCGGCTTTTAGCGGAACATCCAGGACGATCTATGACTGCGCGATGACACCCTATATTGGCCTCCCGCAACTTGATATATACACTTAATATACTGATGACTGTCTAATTATAACGGCTATTTCTAATGGCTGGCCTTTATTCCAAACGTTTATTAGTTGCTACAGTTGGCTCAATAGCCTTGTGCCTGGTGACTTGTCAGCAATTGCGGGTTCGACCATCTTCACACTGGTGCGAACGTCCGGTCGAGCAATTACGCTGGCTCAGTGACTTGATCGCCGACGTTCGTTCTTACGCGGCTCGTGGTGGCTGGAAAATGCATCAGGCCCGCTACGAACGACAGGAAGTCTTCGTCCTCTACCTGATCATACCAAGAGCCACACAAAGCACCTTCGTCCTCTACAACCACTACGGTGATGAGATTCACCGTGCCCCTGTCAGCGAGAGTGCAATTTTACCTAAACTACAGAATGACCGACTGTTAGCGGGTGTTGTCGGCAGGCACAATCTACGCTGATTCAAAACAGGGTGTTACCCTGGCTGCACATTGATCTACGTCTGAGTGATTTTTTCGTGGTGCTGATGGCAGGCATCGGCACATTTACGGCAAGCCTCGGCGCATTCGCGGCAGTGGTCATGCTCATGTTTACCACATTCATCCGCGCACATCCGGCACATCTCTTCGCAGATGACCAAGAACTGATGCCCAATTTCAGCATTTCGCTCCAGTAATCGGGCACCCTGAAAGCAGATGTCGGAGCAATCGCGGTCGAGGGCAATGCAACGGGTCATCATCTGCACCTCGGCTTCTTGTAGGCAGGCCGTCGCGCAGTACTCACAAGCGCGGGCGCAATCAATCAGGGTTTGGACGAGCTGGTCATCCTGAGAACGGATGCGTGTACACACGCCTTCGGAAAATGACAACTTGCGATGCACTTGTCATTAGCAGCATCTTTATGTTGGTGCATCGTCGTTAAGGTTTTGTTTCCTAACTTAACTGTCGTCCGATGAAAGAGTTAGTAAAAGTTAGCATCTGAGGCATCTAAAGCAATGTCAACGTTAGAGCCATCTTGTTACGAATCGCCTGGTACTCTTTTTCCTGGTACTTACCCGGCGTTTTATCCATGAAGTCCACGTCCACGACGTACTGCCCCGCTCCGGTCGGGGTCAGCGTCAAGATTCCGTTGGCATCGGCGGTTAGCTTGCTCTGCTTACCATTGGGCATTATCAGTTTGACCGGGGCGTTGGCGTAGGCGGCACCATTGTAATCAGAACAGTCGCTGCCTTACCCGCTGCTGGCTTACTTTGCGGGGTTGCATCCAGATAAAAAACAGGTTTGGCCGACAGCGTTCCGCCACCGACCTGACAGATGGCCCGCAGGTATTCACGGGGACGAACGATGCCAAGATTATGCTTCGTCCAATCCTGAACGGCACGGGTATCGTTGACCAAAAGCACCTGGTATGTTCCCGCCTGGTTGGGCGTAAACTGCGCCTGATAGCAGTTCTCGGCAAAAGATAGACTAAGCGGCTCTGTAGTACCGTCGGGCAACAGCACCGATGCCGTGAACAATTTGATGCCGTTCAGGGCAGAGCCTTTTTCGCGCAGGCCGTTTTCGAGTTCGCCGAAATAGCATTGCACCATCATCGGCTCGCCAACTTTGCCGGAACCTTTGAGTTCGAGCCAGTAGCTATGGGCCTGCGTTAGCAGGGGAAACAGGAGTAATAGAGATAAAGAAAGTATACGTGTCATGTTATGAATTGTTTATTAGTTGAAAGTTGAGCCGTATCGGATGTTTCCAGCGGAACTGTTTACTCATCGGGAAGCCGGTGGGCGAAGTTTATCAAGCTCCATGACCAGATATACCATTTGCTTGGTTTCCGCCGAATTACCCATTTCCAACGATATGGGACCTTGTTCGGGTTGAAATGTCAGGTGGAAGACCAGCCAGGGGCAGCACTGCCGCTCGAACTTGATAAATTCAGCCAGGTCCGCAAGCGTTGCATCGTCTGACTGGTCAAAGATCAATTCATAGCTGTTTGGATGTTCAACGGTTCGGGTTACTTTCATGAACAGCGTTTGGTGCAACTGATTCATTCGCTTAATCTGTTCGCGGTCAGTAAGTTTGCAGGCCAGCGCGATTTTCTGCTTCAATTCGACTTCCATTGCTTTTGTTGGTTTTGCCTGCGCCCAGCAAGCCAGTGAGACTAACCATGTTAGACCGGTAAAAAAGTACAGTTTCATGTTTTTGTCAGTGAACAATTTTTTATCAGTCGAATTTCAAATTCTGCACCCGAACGGCGTTCAGAATCGCCAGCAACGCCACGCCTACGTCGGCGAAGACCGCTTCCCACATCGTAGCCAGGCCACCAGCCCCTAACACGAGCACAATAGCTTTGACCACTAATGACAGAGTGATGTTCTGCCAGACAATCCGGCGCGTGGCCCGGCCAATTTCTACCGCCATTGCAATCTTCGAGGGTTCATCGTTCTGAATGATAACATCGGCGGTTTCGATAGTAGCATCCGAGCCTAAGCCGCCCATTGCCATACCTACGTCGGCCAATGCCACGACCGGCGCGTCGTTGACTCCGTCGCCGACGAAGGCCAGCTTCGCTTTAGGGTTGTCAGCCAAATCCGCTTTGAGCCGTTCTACCTGCGCGACTTTGTCTTCGGGCAACAAATCGCCATGCCACTCATCAATGCCGACCTGTTTGGCCACGATCTCGACAACGGCCGACTTATCGCCCGACAGCATGACGGTACGGATGCCTTCTTTCTGGAGTCGCTTAACAGCATCGGCTGCGTCAGGTTTCACCTCGTCGGCGATGGTAAAGTACCCCGCAAATTTCCCGTCGATGGCCGTCATAACAATCGTGTAGGAAATCTGAGTCAGAGCTTCATCGAACGACACGTTAAACTTGCGAAGCAGCTTGGCATTGCCCGCCAGCATTTCTTTCCCTTCTACCCGGCCTTTAAGACCATGCCCGGCAATCTCCTCAACACTTTCCACCGAAACGGTTTCGTAGCCCTTTCCCTTGCCGTTCACACGGGCGTATTCAATCACTGCCGTAGCTACCGGGTGGGTCGATTTGCTTTCGAGCGCGGCTGTTAGCCGGGCCAACTCCGTCCCGTCGATGCCAATGGGCTTGACTTCCTGCACCTTAAAAACCCCTTTGGTTAGTGTACCGGTCTTGTCCATGACAACTGTTTTGAGTTGAGTCATCAGGTCTAAGAAGACCGAGCCTTTGAACAGAATACCCTGCCGCGATCCTGCCCCGATACCACCGAAATAACCCAACGGAATAGAGATAACCAGCGCACAGGGGCAACCAATCACCAGGAACACTAATCCCCGGTACAGCCAGTCAGCAAAGCGGTAGTCGGCCACGAAGAAGTACGGCACGACCGTAATCAGGACGGCCAGCAAACAAATGATCGGCGTGTAAATCTTGGCGAACCGGGCAATGAACTCCTGAGTCTGCGCCTTGCGCCCCGTTGCCTGTTGCACCAATTTCAGAATGCGCGATAGTTTGGAATCCTGATAGAGAGTCGTTACGTCCATCTCTACCAGTGACTGTCGATTTATCATACCCGCCAACACCGCTTCCCCTTTCTCGATGGTGCGCGGAACGCTCTCGCCCGTCAGAGCCGCCGTATCGAACGTTCCAGTCTCTGAACGCATCGTGCCATCTAATCCGACTTTTTCGCCCGGCTTGATTTGCACAACATCACCCACCGCAACCGTAGCCGCCTGCACCGTCTGGGGCTGACCATTTCGCATCACCGTTACTTCGTCAGGCCGCACGTCCAACAAGGCTTTGATCGACCGACGCGCCCGCAGCACGGCCGCATCCTGAAACAACTCACCGATGGTGTAGAAGAGCATGACAGCCACGCCTTCGGGATATTCCCGAATGGCGAACGCGCCGAGGGTGGCCACGCCCATTAGGAAAAATTCCGTGAACACATCGCCCCGGCGAATGCTACTCCACGCCCGACGCAGTACCGGCCACCCAACCGGCAAATATGCCACCACGTACCAGATAAGCCGTATTGGGTCTTTGAACCAGGCGACTTTGTAGGAGTCAAAGGCAATACCGCCCAGCAATAATAGTAAGCTAATGACGGCAGGGGCGTAGGTGCGCCAAGTTTGCTGGGGATCTTTTTTTTCAGCCGCTGTTGCTGCCGGGGTCGTACCCGCTTCGATTACGTCCACGTCGTCGTGGGTGTGATCGTCCTCTTCGTGGTTATGATCGTCTGCCATAGTATCTTAGAATTCAATAAAAAGATTCAGTACTGCCAGGCCGACGAGCGTCAGGCCGGTAATCAGATTTTCGTTATGCTCGAACCAGTGTGGGTTGACTCGTTGCAAACCCCGTCGTCCGAGCGTTACCATCAACAGCATTCCCGACAGGGTGATGACGTTGTAGATCAGGGCAACGAGTACTACCGCCCCCCACCCCTTCGCGCCCGCGCTGAGGAAGTACGCTTCGATTTCCAGACAGGGCGATAGAAACATAGCCAGCCCCAACGATAGAAGAAGGGCCGAAAATGAGCGTGCCTTACGCACAGTCCCTGCATCAATGTGGACATGCACATGACGATGGCGCAGATGTTGCATCAGATACCACAGCCCTAATGCCAGTAACAAAAGGGGTATCGCCCGCTCCGACAGATCGTGGTAATTTTCAGCCAACTGCCAACCCGCGAGACTAACCAGTATGCCCAACAATGTAGTGCTGATCGTATGAGCCAGCCCCGCGATGGCCGTGACCGTCAGCGTCTGCCTCAAACTCCAGCGTTCGGTTTGCCCGATAGTGACGAAAGGGAGCCAATGGCTGGGTATCAGCGCATGGAGCAGGCTCAGGGTCAGACTACCGTATAGTATTGCGTTCATGATCCACGTTCATTCAACAGTCAGCTAACTGACCATGCCAAGTATTAGAAACAACAAAAAGCCTGCAAAGAACGTAGCGGTTAGCCACGGCTTTTCCGGCCCCTCGTGTGCTTCCACTAACAGTTCTTCCGTTACCAAAAACAGCAGCGCGGCTAACCCAAACGACAACACCATGTCCAGACCTGTTTCTGGCAGGTTGTGTAGGAGCGTTGCGCCAATCACAGTGCTGAGAAAGAACAGCACCGACATACTTATTAGCAACCCGATAATCCGAGAACGGGCAATTCCGTCGTCCGTCAACGAAGTAGCAGTAGCCAGTCCCAGCGACAGTACCTCAATTGCCAAGGCAAACGCCAGCAATACACCTTCTTTGGCTCCGGCTGCGAATCCAATGCCGAGCAGCAGCCCGTCAATGAATAAATCCACCCCAATAGCCAGTAACAACGAAAGGGGTAAATGGGGTATCTTTGCTGATTGAACCGGGCCTGATTCATCCTTATCTGGCCCGGCTTCCGTGAACCGCCGAATCAACAGCATCAGCCCGATACCCATACTGAAGCCCAGCACGGTCAACCCCGGATCATGTAGCCGAACGACATCGGGCAAGATTTCGACTGCAACGACCGAAAAAACGACTCCAGCGGCAAAATGCAGGATGGCCGAGCGGGCCTGAACCCCAAACCGTATTACCAACGCCAACAATCCACCGCCCGCCAGCGCAATCGTCGGTAGCAGTGCATAGCGAATAATCTGGTCGAAAAGTGGGGTCATTACCTGATTCGTTTTAAGCTGGTTCGGTATCCGGTGGATTGACGGTATAGTACAACCGAATGCAAAAGTCCAAGGGGAACGGCTGAGTTATTGCCCCAACAGGACCGACACCAATCATCAGGCTTTCCCAAACGGCAAACGTCTTTCCAATGATGGTCTCGCAGCGGTTATTCGGGTTGATGTAGGGCGACAGCTCCTCGCTCCACAATGCCAAATTGGCCTCATCGCTAACCGCCAAAGCTAACCCCGGATAATTGTCAAATGGCTTATCTGTTTCTGACATGAGCCTATCGACTCGTACCGACGAAACGCCATCGCGGTTATGCAGTTGGAGCCGATTATTTTCTGAGGTGAACAAAACTGAATCCATCATTTATCCTGTTTAATGTGCGTGTCCTTCCTCTTCCCCACTGGCCGCTTTGAGCTGCGACAACAGCGCGTAGGCTCCTTTCACTACAACCCGTGTTTTCGTTACGTCAAGACTTTCCGGCAACGTCACCTGCGAATAGCCGCCTTCAGTCACACCCCGACGCACGGGTATTTGCTTGAAGGCCGTACCATGCTGTTCTTTTTCGCCTGCTTTGTGGCTGTGTTCTTCCTCTTTTGAATCTTCGGCTTCGCCCTCTTGGTGCCGGGTCGCTGGACCGTCATGATGTTCCGGTGCTCGTTCGTCGGTCTGCACAAAGATGTAATCCTTACCTTCGGCGGATACGATAGCCCCTTCGGGCAGGGCCGTTACCCGGCTATTGCCTACGTCTAAGCCCGCTTTCAGAAACGTATTCGGGGTTAACCGAGCGTCAGGTTTGTCGAGCCGGGCAACGACCCGCACCGAACGATCCGCGTCGATAGCCCGGTTGATGTAGCTAATGCGGCCCAACCGTTCCCGTCCTGCCTCGTTATTCAACAGAATGCTTACCCGCTGACCTTCCCGCAACTGGGGCAAATCCTTCTCGAATACCGTTAGTTCCGCGTATAAACCCTGGCTGCTGGTGAGCCTGGCGATCACGTCGGCGGGCTGCACGAACTGCCCCGACGTAGCGGGGATGTCCGTGACCACACCGGCCACGGGTGCCGTAATGACATAGGTGGCACTGAATTTACCATCCAATGCTGCCTGGGGAGATAGGCCAACTAACCGAATCCGTTGCGCGAGTCCTGTCACACGGGCGCGGGTCGCCTTCAAATCGGCGGTTGTTTGCTGCAACACCTTCAATGCACTGACGTTCTCCCGGCTTAGTTCCTGTTGCCGGGCAAACTCCGCTTCTAAGTACGTCAGGCGGCTGTGCGTTTCGGCGTACTCCTGTTGCACACCGATGAGGTCAGGATTTTCGATGCGGGCCAATACCTGCCCCTTTCGCACCGGCTGACCGGGCAGCAGTGGAATGGCCCGCACGAAACCACCTTGCAGGGCGGTGATGTTCACTTGGCTTTGGGCAGGTACGGCCAACCGACCATTAACCTGTAGAATCTGGCCGAGGTTGCGGTATTCGACGCTGCCTAATTGAACGGCGGCAATGCGTAGCTGATCGTCGGTTAATTCAACGACATCAGCCGGACCTTCTTCATGATGAGCTTCCGGGTCGCCTTGCTCGATTTTCTCACCCGTTTGGGCTGGCATATCGTTCTTACAGGCGTTGGCCAACGGCAACAAGCCGACCAATAGAGCCACAGAAACTATTTTTGATTTATAAACCATTGATTCAGTGAGGTTACGGCAATCCTAATAGTTGCTCCAGGGCAACGACCGCCTGATTGTATTGATTGATCGTGTCCAAATAGCCCGTCTGGGTCTGATAGGCCCGTGTCAGTGCCTGGCTGTATTCCAGATAACCCGCTTCACCGGCCCGAAATGCTTTTTCGGCTCCCTCAGCCAATCGGCGGGCGACGGGCAAGCCGGTCTGCTCATAATAGCTCAGACTGGCTTGCTGCTTACGCACTTCCTGCACGGCTGCGGCCAAATTGCCTTGCAGATTCCGTTGGTTGAAGGCCAGTGATGCTTCAGCTAACTGCTGCCCCAACCGGGCCGATTCGATGCGGGCGCGTTGGGCTTTCTGGAACAGCGGAATCGACACGCCCAACTGCACTCCCTGGAATCGCTTTCCCCCACCAAAATACCGGTCTTGCCCGTCGATGTTCTGCGTACCGATCAGCGACTGATTGAAATAGCCCACCGAATAATCGGGCCGTAAACGGGCCTGTTCGACAGCGATCTGCCCTTCAGCAATTGATGTCTGCTGCCGAAGCAGGGCCAACGTCGGATTCTGCGCTAAGGCCGAATCCGCCAGTAGCGGTAATGGACGACGAGCCAGCGGGTTAGTCGGGAGTGTTAACGGACTTGTCGTGTTAAGCAGCGTTTGCAGGCCCATCAGGGCAATCTGCCGGTCGGCTTCGGTCAGGGCTAATTGGTTACGTACCTCGCCGATCAGGTTGTCGGCGGTGGCCACTTCGAGCGCGGTGCCTTCGCCGGTGCGCTGCCGCACTTCGGTGGCCCGCCGAAAGGCCAACAACAAGCTATCCTGCCGGGCCAATAGTTTTAGCCGTTCGGTCAGGTACGTCAATTCTAAGTATGTCCCTTTCACCCGCGTCCGCAACTCCGTTTGGGTCAATCTGGCCTGTAATTCACCTCCCCGGATATTGGCATCGGCAAGCCGTTCCAACTCCCGAATCAGCTTGCCATTCGGGATGCTCTGAGAGATGGTGAGATTGTTGTCCCACTGGAGAGAATTATACTGACCGCTCACCAACGATACGTCGGTACGGCCAATCTCGCGGGCCGTGCGCCGACCCGACTGTTGGATGGCAATGTTCAGACTGCTTACCCGGCTCGACCCGTTGTTGGTCAATGCTTGGTTCAGGGCAGCATCGAGCGTCAGCGGGCCGGTTGTCGGCGTTTGCGCCTGCGCGATAGTACCTGCGCCAGCCGACAAACCGGTAATTAGCAACCAACCAGCTAACTTTTCGACGGGCCTGGCCGTGACAACAGATTTCTTTGCCCCGAAACGAGTTTGTTCCCACCAGTACAGACAGGGCAGTACCAACAGTGTTAGCAGCGTAGCCGATACCAGCCCACCGATGACCACTGTAGCCAATGGCCGTTGCACTTCGGCTCCGGCGGTAGTGGCTAAAGCCATCGGTAAAAAGCCTAATGAGGCTACCAGCGCGGTCATCATGACAGGGCGAAGCCGGGTAGCCGTGCCTTGCAAAATGATCTTCCTCAAATCAGTTAAGCCCTCCGCTTTAAGGTGGTTGAACTCGCCAATTAGCACGATACCGTTCAACACCGCAACACCAAACAGGGCAATGAAGCCTACTCCCGCCGAAATACTAAACGGCATCCCCCGGAGCCAGAGCGCAAATACACCCCCAATGGCCGAAAGCGGAATGGCGGAGAAGATCAACAGGCTCTGCCGAACTGAGCCGAACGTAAAGAACAACAGGAGAAAAATCAGCCCCAAGGCAACCGGTACGGCGATAGTTAGGCGGTCTTTGGCTTCCTCTAAATTCTGGAACTGCCCACCGTAGGTCAGGTAGTAACCGGGGGGTAACTTCACCTGGCTGTCTAATTTCTGCTGCAACTCGCGTACAACACTTTCTACGTCGCGTTCGCGCACGTTAAACGCCACCGTGATGCGCCGTTGGGCGTTCTCGCGCTGAATCTGATTGACACTGTTCTGAAACGAAACCTCCGCAATCTGACCTAACGGCACTGCTTGACCATTGACAGTAGAGACTAACAGATTCTGTACGTCTTCGAGCCGTTGGCGGCTTTGCTGTTGCAAACGGACTACCAAATCATAGCGTCGTTCACCTTCGTACACCAATCCTGCCGAGGCTCCAGCGAAGGCCGCCTGTAAATAACGGTTCGCTTCTTCGATGCTCAAACCGAAGCGGGCCAGGGCATCGCGGTCAAATTTGACCACAATCTGCGACAAACCTGATACCTGCTCGACGTAGAGGTCAGTTGCGCCCGGTACGGTACCCGCCACCCGCCCAATTCGGGCGGCATAGTCAGCCAGAATACCCAAATCCTCGCCGTAGAGCTTCACCGCTACGTCCTGCTTCACGCCCGTCATCAGTTCACTAAAGCGCATCTGAATCGGTTGTAGAAACCCGAAACTCACGCCCGGAATCTGTTCTAAGGTTGACTGCATCTTCTCTGCTAACTCTTCGCGGCTTGTTGCTGAAGTCCATTCTTTACGGTCTTTCAGAATCACCATCATATCAGCCGCTTCGATGGGCATTGGATCGGTAGGAATTTCGCCGGCACCGATTTTGCCGACTACTTCGATGACCTCCGGAAATTCTTTTTTAAGCAATGCGCCAGCCTGCTGAGAAGCCTCAATAGTCTGGGCCAGCGAAGATCCGGTCATTACGCGGGTTTCTACCGCAAAATCGCCTTCGTCTAATTGCGGGATAAACTCGCCACCTAACCGACTAAAGACAAACAAGGAAACAGCGAACAAGGCGACCGACAACCCGACGACGATACCTTTGCGGTTTAGCGTCCACCGAATAGCCGGATCATAGAGTCGATGAAAAAAGGCCATAATCCGGTCGGAAATGGTTCGCGTACCTCCGCGCACGGGCTTTTTGCTTAAGAGCAGGGCAGACACCATCGGCACATAGGTCAGGGACAGAATAAAGGCCCCGGCGATGGCAAAAGCGACAGTCTGCGCCATCGGGCGAAACATTTTACCTTCGATACCGACTAAGGCCAGAATGGGCAAATACACGATCAGAATGATAATTTCACCGAAGGCTGCCGACGAGCGGATACGACTGGCCGATTCATAGACTTCCTCATCCATCTCGTCCTGACTGAGCGAATGCCGAAATTTTTTCAGGGCTATGTGATGCAAGGTGGCCTCGACGATGATTACGGCCCCGTCCACGATCAGCCCAAAGTCGATGGCTCCCAAACTCATCAGGTTGCCCGACACGCCAAAGAGGTTCATCAGAATAACGGCAAAGAGCATAGATAAGGGAATGACAGACGCGACAACCAACCCCGCCCGCCAGTTGCCCAGCATCAGCACCAGAACGAACACGACGATTAGGGCCCCTTCGATCAGGTTGCGTTCGACGGTACCGATGGCGCGGTTAACCAGTCGGGTGCGGTCTAAGAAGGCGTGAATCTCGATGCCTTCGGGCAGGGATTTCTTAATCTGCTCAATACGCTCTTTCACGTTGCCGATTACCTCCGACGAGTTGGCTCCTTTGAGCATCATCACAATGGCCCCGACGACTTCGCCTTCGTCGTTGCGGGAACCTCCATTCCGCGTCATGGCCCCGTAGCGAATGGCCGAGCCAAGCTGCACCTGGGCCACGTCGCGGATCAGCACGGGTACGCCCTCATCTGTTCGGCGCACCACGATTTTACCGATGTCCTGTAGCGTACCGATCAGCCCTTCCGAGCGAATAAAGTAGGCGTTGGGTCGGCGGTCGATATAGGCCCCACCCGCGTTCTGGTTGTTGCGTTCGAGGGCCGTGAACAACTCGTCCATCGTTACGCCTGCGGCCCTCAGCCGCTGTGGATCAACGGCTACTTCGTACTGTTTCAACAGTCCTCCGAAACTACTTACGTCGGCAACGCCCTTGGTTCCCAATAGTTGCCGCCGAACGATCCAATCCTGAATCGAGCGTAGTTCCATTGCCGGATAGCGTTTTTCGTAGCCGGGTTTAGCCCGGATAACGTATTGGTATATTTCGCCGAGACCCGTCGTAACAGGAGCCAATTCGGGGTTACCCGCGTTGGTCGGTATCTGAGAGCGGGCTTGTTGGAGTCGTTCAAAGACTTGTTGACGGGCTGTTAATACGTCCACGGCATCGGGAAAAACGATGGTGACGACGGATAAGCCGAAGCGGGAAATAGAACGTACCTCAACCAGATCGGGCAGGGTAGCCATTGTTTGCTCAATGGGAAAGCTGATAAGCCGTTCTACGTCGGGAGCCGACAGCGCCGGGCTTTGGGTGATGACCTGCACCTGATTATTGGTGATGTCGGGTAAGGCATCAATGGGCAATCGGGTCAGCGAATAGCCACCCCACACGATGAGTGCCAGGGTGAACAGCCCGATAATAAGCTTATTCTGAATAGAAAATCGAATGATGCGATCCAGCATGATCGTGTCTGAACAAATGAGTACTAAGAAGATGCCGAACGCGCGCAAACCGCATAACTACGCCATTTTGGGGCATAGCAAAGCTGTCCATCGCAAACGGCGAGGGTGTTCAGACCCGAAGTTGAGGGGGTTGCCAGATGGCCGTTATCGGATCGAACGGATGATCCGAAGCGGAGCTGAAAGCAGCTACGGCAATCGGTATGATTTCGACCGAATGAGTGGGTACGTAGTGGAATTGGGGAACAACCGTAATGGTAGCCGCACAACAGGCGCAGGTACAAAATGGGGTACAGGCATCATGCTCGTGATGATGCGACGCGTCCGACTCCGTGGTCGAAGCCGACAGGATCATAGCTATCTCCGACTGCCCAACGGGTAGCAGCGGTTCATCTGCACAGGGCCAGAGAGATAGACCGAGGAGATAAACGGACAATATGACTGTCAACCATTTCACAGCTACAAAGTTATGCTAAACGTTTGTGCAACAGGTAGTCAAAAATGGAATCCTGATCAGTATGTTATTAAAATATCCGCAATGACTGCTTATTAACAAAGTATCTGACAAAACTTATGCGCTACCTACTATCAGCTCTGTTACTACTGTGTTTTTCTGGCGTTTTCAGTCAGGCTATTAAGAGTGATTTATGTTTTGCAAAGGGACATCTTCCCGTCGTTACATCCGAAGAAAACGGAATAGTGCATTTGGTCTATGGTCAGGACTCAACTATCTACTACGCCGTCGCAGACAAACAATCCTATCAATTCAGCCCACCGGTTGCAGTAGCGACGTTATCACAATTAGTCGCTGGGGCCAAACGAGGGCCACAGATAGCAGTAACTGAAAAATACGTTGTCATCACCGCTGTCAATCGAGCGGGTAATCTGTTCGCCTACTCGCTTGACCGGCAAACGGGTAAGTGGTTTCCTACCGTGCAAATCAATGATGTACCGGAAGTAGCCAAAGAAGGATTCCAGTCGATAGCCAGTGCGTCGCCGGAGGTATTTCATGCAACCTGGCTCGATTTGCGGGAGGACAAACGGAACAAAATTGTAATGGCCACTTCCCGCGATGGAGGGCTCACTTGGTCGGCAAACCGGGTAGTGTATCGTTCACCCAGTGGAACTGTTTGTGAATGCTGCAAAGTCTCGATAGCCGCCATAGGAGATGAAGTGTATATCCAGTTCCGAAACTGGCTTAATGGCTCCCGTGATTTGTACCTGGCCCACTCGGCTGATGGCGGAGCGACCTTTGCTCCGGCGCAAAAACTTGGTTCTGGAACTTGGCAACTAAACGCATGTCCAATGGATGGCGGTGCGGTGACGTTGTCGCCATCAGGTCAGCCACTAACTGTCTGGCGACGAGAAAATACCTTGTTTACCTGCCAACCGGGTCAAGCCGAACAAGCCATTGGTACAGGTCGAAATATAACGGCTGCAACCGGCCCGTCAGATACTGCTGTAGTTTGGGATGAAGGGGGTATAGTTTGGCTAAAGCGTAATGGAAATGATCCGATCAACCTTGGCAAAGGCCAGCTACCGAGCGTCGCGCTGACCGATCAGGTAGCCATATGCGTTTGGGAAGCCGACGGACAAGTGATGATGAAAATAGTACATCTCTGAATCAAAAAGCCCATAATACGATCTATTACGGGCTTTTTGACAGAAAGGGAAACTGATTAAGCGGCTATACTATGCGCCCCCTGTGCCATCTTGCGGCAGGCTTCGGCACACCGACGGCAGGCTTCGGCGCACTGCCGACAGTGGTCCATGTGAGCCGCATGTTTTTCGCACTCGGTGGCGCAGGCTTCGCAGATGTGGGCGCAAAGCTGACACACATCGGCCGCGTGTGCGCTACCACTGGCCATAAACGAGATGGCGGTATAGCAGATTTTAGCACAGTCACGGTCGAGCCGGATGCAGTCCACCATCATCATTACGTCCTGTTCTGAAAGGCAGGCTTCGACGCAGGCATCGCAGCTGACAGCGCAGGCCTGACAGGCTTCGATGCAATCCTGATACTGTTGAGGGGCTAAGGCAGTTGTCATACTTAAAATAAATTTGAGGTTTTGTTTCTACGTGATTAACAGGTTGTATGAAGTAAGGTTTTTCTTCCCAGACCACTCGATAGGATAATAGGAGTAAACAGCTGACCTTGACAGACAAACGAAAAGTTTTATAAGACACTCTGAAAATCTTACAACACTACCTATTCAGAATAACCCCTATGTTTGCAGCGTGAAAAACCCTGTTGTCCATCGGTCCTGGTTTACTCGTCTGCTGTGTTTGTGGCTGGCGGGGTCCGTGCTGTTTGCCAGCAGTGGTTTCGTCGTGGTGGACCACTGGTGCCTAATGAGTGGCAAGAAGGTCGAGAGCCACCTAATGCCCAAGGCGTGTTTAAAAGCCTGTTCAGAGGAAGCCGCCTGTCCGCAGGACAAATCAACCCGGACAATTCACAGAACACCCTGTTGTAAGGAAGTCGCTCGGTATGAACACTTAAAAACCGAACAATCGAACGCTGTTCACGCTATCGAGGTGAACCCGATTATCAGTGATCTTCCCTCTTTTGCCCAGTTAGCGCGGTTCCTATCCGTGTTATTACCGATTAGTGAGCCTTCCTCTGCTCCCCAACAGCCCGACGATCCGTTAATCCGATCCGGGCGTTTCCGATTAACCTCTCTCTGTAGTTGGCTTATCTGAGCCGATTCGTTCGTGCCATTACCGCTGGCAGACGCATCAGTGCGTCTTGGTCTGCGGCTTTTGGCATGTAGTCTCTCCCCCTGGCATCGTCTTATTTCTGTTCGGATATACATCCGACGTAAGGTTGTCCGGTATTTCTATAAAATTCAACAAACCTACTAAAACAATGACTAAGTACACTAAACTGGTGGCATTACTGCCGCTTATCCCCCTGGCAGGTTGCATGAACATGGACAACATGAACGCAACTCAGCCAATGCTGAACATCAACTACCCAGCCGCCTACGTGGTCAATGCTGAGGGAAACAGCCTGTCGGTTATTGACTTAACCGGGCAACAGGTGAAAGAAACTATTTCGTTTGGGGACGCTTCTATGACCGGCATGAACATGAGCAACATGATTATGTGGCCGCACCATATTTACCTTTCGCCCGATGGCAGCAAACTGGGCATCGGTGTGCCGGGCATGGACCTCAGTGCCGGGCATACGGGGGGAACAACCGGAATGAATGGCCGCGTACTGGTGGTCAACCCGGTAACGGGCCAAACAGCCCAAAACCAGCAAACTCCTGTGATGAACCATAACGCCGTTTTCTCCGCCGATGGAACTGAAATCTGGACTTCCCAAATGGATATGACGGGCAAGGTACTGGTTTATAACGCCAGTACAATGGCTCTGAAAAATACCATTACGGTCGGTATGGAACCCGCCGAGGTAACGATGTCGTCCAATGGGCAATATGCGTTTGTTGCTAACGGCATGAGCAATTCAGTGTCTGTCATTAAAGTTTCTGACAAGTCGGTGGCGAAGACCATTGCCGTTGGTGAAGACCCGGTTGGTGCCTGGCCGGGCGCGGATGGCCGAATGTACGTGGATAATGAAAAAGGCCAAAGCATCAGCGTCATTGACGTAAACACGCTATCGGTGGTCGAAACCGTGAAACTGGGCTTTACACCGGGTTATGCCGCTTATCATCCCACCCGGAACGAACTCTGGGTCAGTCAGGCCGGAACGGGCAATAAAGTGGTCATTTTCGAGCGAATGAATGGAGCCTGGATGAAGATGGACGAGGTTATGACGGGCCTGGATGCCCACGCTATTGTTTTCACCAAAGACGGAGCCACGGCCTATATCACCAATCAGGGAGCCGCAACGGTGTCTGTTCTGGACGTAGCCAAGCGCACTAAAATCAAAGACATTTCAGTTGGCAAGAAGCCCAACGGCATCGTGCTTAAGTATTAATCTAACCAATTCACATGACCAATTCCTTAACAAAATCAATGCTGGCCATTGCCCTGCTGGCTGGCTTAATGGCCCGGCCCGCGTTGGCCCAACTGAGTATGCCCGAACCATCGCCATCGGCTACGGTGATGCAGAAAATCGGCTTTACCGACCTGACGATCAACTACTCCCGCCCGGCGGTGAAGGGCCGGGTCATCTTCGGCAAGCTGGTTCCCTACGGCGAGTTGTGGCGCACCGGCGCGTCGGATGCCACCATCCTGACCATCTCCGACCCGATGACTGTAGCCGGAAAACCGCTGCCCGCCGGGAAGTATTCGCTCTTCACCATTCCCACCCGCACTGAGTGGACGGTGATCCTGAATTCCTACACCGAAGGGCACGGCACGACGGGCTACGACGCAAAAAACGATGTGCTGCGGTTTGCCGTCAAACCTGATTCGTCGGCGCGGTTCTACGAATCGTTCACCATCGAGGTGCAGGATGTCGTGAAAAATCAGGCCAACCTGTACCTGACCTGGGCCAATACGTCAGTTCATTTCCCGCTCGTGAGCAATGCCGACGACCGGATTACGACCGAAATTTTGAAGCGCACAGCCTCGGCTACCGACGAGGAGCCGGGCGTATTTTACCAGTCGGCCCTGTATTATTTCGACGCGGGTAAAGACCCGAAACAGGCTTTGGCCTGGGCCACTAAAGCCGCCACCCTCAAACCGGCCTTCAACTACCTGCACCTCCAGGCTAAGTTGCTGGCACAAACAGGCGATTATAAAACGGCCATTGCTGTAGCCCGCAAATCGTCGGAATTAGCCGCCGAAAAGAAGTTTACCGAGTTCGTCACGCTGAACAATCAATTGATTGCCGGGTGGGAGAAGAAACTGTGACTTTATGAAAACGCTGTCTCCGACTTACAAACCAGCCCTGCGTTGGAACAGCCTGACCCGGTTTTACGACCAAATCATGGCCCTGACTATGCGGGAAGACCTTTTCCGAATGCTGTTGCTTGACCCAATACGGGATCAAAAGCCGCATTACGTACTGGATGTCGGTTGCGGTACGGGGACACAAGCTCTGCTGTTGCATCGGCTCTTTCCTGATGCCAGCGTTTTTGGTCTTGATGGTGACGAGACGGTTTTGGCAATAGCCAGGCAAAAACACGCCCACGCCGGGTGGCCCGTGACACTGGAACAGGGACTTTCGACGGCCCTCCCTTATCCCGATGGAAGCATGGACATTGTGACCTGTAGTTTATTGCTCCATCACTTGTCGGATACAGACAAAAAACAGTCAATCCGGGAGATGTGGCGGGTGCTGATACCGGGTGGCGCACTTGCCTTAGCGGATTGGGGGGAACCCGCCAACGATGCCATGCGGCTGCTGTTCTACGGGCTTCAACTCTTTGACGGTTTTGATACAACCAGGGCAAATGGACGCGGGCTTATACCAAATATGCTCTACGATGGTGGTTTTCGGCAGATTACTCAGACCGGACAAGTCAACACCCTTTTTGGAACAATGGCCTTGTACTATGCAGTCAAACCAACCTACATTAATCAAACGACAATACGATGAAAACCAAATCCCTGTTTTTTGCCCTGTTCGCCCTGCTGTTGGGCACGCCTTCGCTGTTGCTGGCCCAGTCAGCCAACTACAAAAATCCCATGAGCATCAATGCCAGTGGGCAGGTTAAAGACGGCACCGGCGCTACGGTTGGCACGGTTTCCAAAGACCGGATGATTATGGATGCTAAGGGCCAGAAAATCGCTTTCGTGGATGGGCAAGGCAACTTAGTAGATGCCAAAACGGGTAAAAAAATGGGTCGCATGGGGAAAGATGGCAAAACATACATGGATGCCAACGGCGACCTGATGTTCACCATTAAGGACAACGCCGATGAGACTTGCGACATCGTTGATGCGAACGGTAAAAAGATCGGTAACGTACACGACAGCTACAAAGGCTCGGCTTGTGCGTTGCATTGCTTTCAGGCTGGGCACACACATAAGCAATAAATCTGGATAATAAGGTCCCTTTTATACGGGCTGATTAGCTAACACATACTACGATTATGAGACAACGACACATCATCTGGGTACTGCTGCTTTTAGTTGGGTCAGTACAATTCAGTTTTGGGCATGGCGGCCACAAAAAGAAGAAAGCTCCCATAGACTCGGCCCGACACGATTCGGCCATGACCTCGGCCCGGCCGATGACTCACGCGGGTATGGCTACCGATAGTATGCACATGGACGAGGTGCAGGCAATGGCCCCCATGCCTGCCCCCTTAGCGGACTACCCAACCTATCACCCGATGGTTGTTCATGCGCCCATCATCCTGCTGTTGCTGGCCGCGCTGCTGCAACTGGTTGCCCTGATCAGACCATCCAGTCCGCTGAACTGGTTGACCTTCCTGGTTGCCCTTGGTGGAACGGCGGGGGCATACGTGGCTGGTACGTTTGTGCATCCGCATACGGATGGGTTGAGCGAGGCTGCTCAGGTAGCCTTAGAAACCCACGAAACCTATGCCGATTACACCCTCTGGCTGGGGCTGGCCGGTACGCTGCTGAAAGGCGTAACGCTCTGGCGACCGCTGAAGTGGCTGGAGGGCGTTACGGCAATTGCCCTCGTCGGGGCCGGTATTGCCGTAGGGCTGGCCGGGCATCAGGGCGGAGCATTGACGTACCAGTACGGTATTGGGCCGCGCGGGGCATACCTCGAACAGCATGAAGAAGGGGCTGCTGATGGAAATCGACACGAACACAAACATCCAGAGGAAGCTAAGTAAGTGAGAATGAATCGAACCTGGCATTTACGCATTCGCAAAACGCACCGCTACCTGGGGGTGTTCATTGGCATCCAGTTTCTGCTCTGGACGGTGGGCGGGCTGTATTTTAGCTGGTCGAATCTGGACGACATCCACGGTGACCACCTCAAACGCCCGGCTGTCGGATTGTCGGCTTCGATGTCGCTGGTTTCCCCGTCGGTTCCACTTCGGTCTTTGCAGCAAAAAGGTGTCGATTCTATCCTGAACATAGCCCTTATTGAGGTGCTGAACCAGCCTATCTACCAGCTAAACTACCGAATGCAACATGGCAATGGTCACGCGATGGCGCAGGTGCAGTTAGCTGACGCAGCGACGGGACAACTCCGGGGTGAACTGACGCAGGCGGAGGCTACTGCGTTAGCCAGACAACGCTTCGCGGGGCCATCTACCGTCGAGCGAGTCGAGTATCTGACAAGTACCAACGGCCACCACGAATACCGCGAAAAACCCCTGCCTGCCTACGCCATAACGTTTCGGCAACCGGCGCACGCGACGGTATATGTGGCGGCTCAGTTGGGCACCGTGCAGAGCGTTCGCACCGATCCCTGGCGAATATTCGACCTGTTGTGGATGCTGCACACGATGGACTACGAAGGCCGCGACGACATCAACAACGGCTTACTGCGGGCTTTCTCTATTCTGGGCCTGTTAACCATCACGTCAGGGTTCGCGCTCTATTTTGTTTCCTCGCCCCAACTCCGACGAAAGAAAGTTAATCGCCCTAAACCAATTACACTTCCGTCATGAATCGACAGGACTTTTTAAAGACACTTGGTTTGGGAGCCGTTGCGTCTGTTACCGGCTCATCGCTGCTGACGGGTTGCAATACCCACGATATGTCGGCCGTGAACATGACTCCGGGCATGGAAAACATGGGGCCGTCGGTAACCGAAATTCCATTCACGACACCCCTTCGGTTTCCTGAAACGATTACGAACACCGGTCAGTTAACGGCCAAATCGGTCATTGATGCCATTCTGCCTGGTAAAAATGCCCGAGTGCTGGGGTATCGGGGCGGTATGCTCGGGCCAACGATTCGGGTACAGAATGGCTCCGATGTTTCGTTACGCTTCACCAACAACTTAGACGAAGAATCGAATATCCACTGGCACGGGCTGCTGGTGCCTGCCGAGATGGACGGCCATCCGACTCAGTTAGTACAAGCGGGGGGGGCGTTCACCTATACGTTTCGGCTGAATCAGGCTGCCAACATGGCGTG
The DNA here is from genome assembly GCF_057652235.1 of Arsenicibacter sp. R0_47. NCBI lineage: Bacteria > Pseudomonadati > Bacteroidota > Cytophagia > Cytophagales > Spirosomataceae > Arsenicibacter > Arsenicibacter sp. R0_47. The sequence goes on from NZ_JBYFCJ010000042.1 coordinate 24,462, forward strand.
GTATCACCCCCACCCCCATGAAAAAACCGGCAAACAGGCAAATCTGGGGCTTGCCGGCATGATTATCGTCGAGACCCCCGCCGAGCGCGCCCTAAACCTGCCATCGGGCAGTTACGAACTGCCTATGGTGATCCAGGACAAACGCTTAGACGGCAACGGTGCGCCTACTTATAATCCCAGTATAGACGATGTGATGATTGGCTACATGGGCGAAACTATCATCGTCAATGGTGTTGCTGGTGCCGTACAGACGGTATCGACCCGCATGTACCGGCTACGGGTGGTCAATGGCTCCAACGGGCGAATCTATAACCTGGCTCTGAGCAACAACGCCCCCTTCTGGATTATTGGCTCCGATGGTGGTCTGTTGACTGCCCCCGAACAGGTCACGGCTCTGTTGTTATCACCGGGCGAACGCGCCGATCTGCTGGTTGATTTTGGCAAAGTCGCCGTAGGAACCGACGTGTTTCTGAAAAGTAACTCCTTTACCGGGGCCACCTCGCAGGGCGGGCAGGCATTCAATATCCTCAAGTTTACGGTCAATAAAGCCGAAACCGACCCGTTTCAGATGCCCGCGACCCTCGGAACGGTTTTGCCCCTTTCAACGGCTTCAGCGACCAAAACCCGCCTGTTCGACATTGGGATTTCTATGGAAGGCATGAACGGCATGGCGATGCGCGGTATGCATACCATTGGCGGAAAAACGTACCTGAGCAGCCGGATTGACGAGTCGGTTAAACTCGGCGATACGGAAATCTGGGAGTTCGATAACAGCAAGGGCGACGAACCCCACCCCATGCACCTGCACGGAACGTTTTTCCAGGTGTTGAACCGGGTAGGTGGACGAAATGCGTTGAATGCCACCGAAAAGGGCTGGAAGGATACCGTTCTGGTTATGCCTGGTGAGCGGGTTCGCATTATCGCTCAGTTTACGAAGCCCGGCACATTCGTCTTCCACTGCCATAATCTCGAACACGAGGACGACGGCATGATGCTCAACTTCCGGGTTAGTTAACATCAAAAAAAAGTCACCTAAATCAATTTTAGTTTACCATTTTGTTTCACTTAATTTTTTAATACGGATGAAAACCAGTCGTTTCTCCGCCTTGCGGTTCGCTGTGGCGGCTTTGAGTCTCTCCCTTTTTTCGGCGGCTGCCTCGGCGCAGGACACTGCCCCCGCACTGACCGCCTACTACGGCGTAAAAGACGCACTTGTTGCTACTGATGCGGCCAAAGCCAAAGCGCAGGCAACCTCGCTGACCGCAGCCCTGAGCAAGGTCGAGGCTGCTAAACTCTCAGCCACCGATAAGAAAGCCTTAGCGATGGCCAAAACTCACGCTGCTGCCATCGGTAAATCAACCGATGTGGACGATCAGCGGGCGCAGTTCGAGATGCTCTCGACCAGCATGATTTCGCTGGCCAAAGCCACCAAACCCGCCAAGTCTTACGTGCAGTTCTGCCCGATGGCTGCCAACGGTAAAGGAGCCTCCTGGTTGAGCGACAAAAAAGAAGTTCGCAACCCGTATTATGGCGACAAGATGCTGAAGTGCGGTTCGGTGAAAGAAGTAATTTAAGGGATTGCGCCTGGCCATTTCTCAGGATGGCCGGGCGCAAAAATTTGTCTATAATGGCCATTCAGGAACTTCATATCAAAAACATGGTTTGCGACCGCTGCGTGCGGGCGGTTCGGCAGGAACTCGAACGACAGGGGTACGTGGTTCGCCATATCGAACTGGGCCGGGCGGCTGTGGAAGGAACCCTGATTGAGCTGGATGTGCTGGAGGAGGGATTAGCGGCATTGGGCTTTGAGCTGCTGACCGACCGGAACGCCCGAACCGTTAACCAGATTAAATCACTGATTATCGACCTTATTCAAAGCGGACAGATTGCGAAGTTGAATATTACCCTGTCTGATTATCTTTCCCAACAACTCGGTAAAGACTACGCCCACCTTAGCCATATTTTTTCGACCACCGAACACATCACTATTGAGCGGTTTTGGATCATGCAGCGCGTCGAACGGGCCAAAGAATTGTTGAGTTATCGGGAGTTGTCAATTAGTGAAATTGCCACGCAGTTAGGCTATAGCAGCTTATCCTATCTGTCCAATCAATTCAAACAGGTAACCGGCCTGACCCCCTCTACGTACCGCGACCTGAACGCACCCGACCGCAACCCGCTGGACTGGATATAGACGGTCGAAATGATCAGTTACGGACGCGGCCCGGTCAACTACTTGACCGGGCCGCGTTGTGTGGGTTCAGGAATCTTTCTTCATCTTCATTTTACTGTGATCCATTTTACTGTGGTCCATACCCTGCATCGAGCCAGATTTTTCATTCATCTTCATGGTACTATGGTCCATTTTTTTGGTCGCCTTAGCCTGTTTTTTGGCCGCTTTTGCGGGTTTCTGGGTTTGAGCGAACCCTCCGCCAACCAACAGCAGCGAGAACGTAAAGGCAATGATTGTCTTTTTCATGGCAAATTCGTTAAAAGAAATATGTTATTTCTACCTGTTTTGAACCTTACTCTGACGCGGTTGTTCAACGGTAGACTTGTAAAATTTTTGGATTAGCTCATTTCGCAAAAAACTGTAAAGACAGGCCAAAATTTTGTAGAACAAAAGCCGGTTCGTTTCCCCATTTTTGTTTGATGAACAGGGAGAGAGGAGACATAAATAGCAGCCTGACTACTATATTGGTTAAAGGACTGACCAGCAGCGGGTTGATACAACGTGTTCGGTACGAACTTTCGGAAGCCGGGTTTCGGGTCGTCGCCATTCGTCCGGGGAGGATTACAATAAAGAAGACGGGGTTGTGGCTCAAGCTGGAGCCTCTGCTTGGTATCTGGGGAGTTTTTCTGTTGGATGAGCGGGAGCAGCAGGTAATCGAACACGCCCAAAACGTATTAGTGAATAGTCTGGCCCAATGGTCACTACCGCTTCGGAGCCTCTTAAAACACCTCAGCGAACAGACCCGTTGCCCCTATGAACAGCTTAACGATTTATTTCTGGCGACCGAAGGGATGACGTTCGGTCGGTATGTCGTGCTACAACGCTTAGACAAGGCCATTGAACGGCTCACGTACTCCAACGCAACAATAGCTGAAGTAGCCCGGCAAACTGGCTATCAGGACGAAGCCCATCTAATCAGGCACTTAGATGCCGAGCGGGGCTTGCCACCCGCTCATTTTTTGGCCCTCCGGGATGCCCGAATGGGCCAGAAACCGCACAGGTTGGTTACTGCTCCCGTTGGGATGAACTAACGACCGACAGATTTTACAAGCACTGCCCGAAATTGTGTAATGCATCCGGGTTATGAATAGCAGACCTTTGTCTATAGTTCACCCGATAATTCGTGAAACAAATGGAAACGACAAAGCAATCTGAAATTCAGTTTAAAACAAACATCAAGTGTGGCAGCTGTATCGTTACTGTAACCCCATTTTTAGATAAAACGGTTGGTGCACAGCATTGGCAGGTCGATACGGCCAGCCCTAATAAAGTGCTGACGATACAGGCAGATGGAGTGTCAGCCGAGCAGATTCAACAGGCGGTTCAGCAGGCCGGTTACAAAGCTGAATTGTTAGGTTAATAACCTTTTGGTTAAAACCGGTTGGTGTCTGATAATAAACTGTATACCAACCGGCTTTAGCCAACGGATAGACGCATTCATTTCGGTTAAAATCCCAATTATTTTATAATAAACGGGCCTTAATCTTATAACTCAGCCCGTTCGATTTTGCACTATTTTTGTGCTAAATTAGTTTTCACATTAAACAGTCATTGGTGCGGACACTTAAAAACATAGGCTTGGTAAGTTGGGGACTCTGGCTAATGCTGGTACTCGGTGGCTTCCGGCCTGTTACTGGCCGTGCCTGTCCTACCCAATCCGCCGTTCCCTGCACCTGTTGCTGCTCGGCTGGTCATTCGACCAACGCCGAAAATAGGTCGGAATCTGCCGCGTCCTGTGCTTCCGAAGCCTGCTCGTCAACGGTGAACCCGGCTGATGTTTCGGTTCGGGTATCGGTGGCCCCCGCCCAGGACGTTCTCAATGATCAACCTTCGCTGGTACTGGTCTATCATCAGTGGCTCCGCTCTCTGCTGGCAGCCAGCCATGATGCAGGTATGCGCCCGTCGCACAGCTACGATTTCCCTCCCTTCGAGCGCGATGTGTTTCTGCGTCTGCGTACTCTGCTTATCTGAATTTATCGATTTTCTTGGTAACCCATTGACTGTGCGTGGCTTTATTGGGCCATTTCGCCAGTTACTGAGTTATTCTGTTATATACTGTTTGCTTACCGCTTAACCATTCTACCCCAATGATTGAGGGCTTAATTAAATTCTCCATACGCAACCGATTCATCGTCCTGCTGATTGCAGCCGGGCTGTTCGGCTGGGGCGTGTACTCCGTCAGAACGAGCAAGATTGACGCGATTCCCGACCTGTCGGAGAATCAGGTCATCGTCTTTACCGAATGGATGGGCCGCTCTCCGCAGCTCATCGAAGATCAGATTACCTACCCGTTAGTGACGAACCTTCAGGGACTGCCACAGGTGAAATATGTGCGTGGTACGTCCATGTTCGGCATGAGCTTCGTTTATGTCATTTTCAACGACGACACGGAGGTGTATTGGGCCAGAGAGCGGGTATTGGAACGGCTCAACTATGCGGCCCGGCTGCTGCCGGGGGGCGTTTCGCCGACGCTTGGCCCCGACGGTACGGGCGTGGGGCATATTCTCTGGTACACGCTCAATGCGCCCGCTATGGATCTCGGTGAGCAGCGGGCCGTACAGGACTGGTACGTCAAATTTGGGTTACAGAACGTGCCGGGCGTGGCCGAAATCGCGTCGTTTGGTGGCTTTCAGAAGCAGTACCAGGTGACGCTTGACCCCAACAAGCTGACTTACTACGGTCTGTCGGTACCGCAGGTCATCGGGGCTATCCGGGCCAACAACAACGAAGCCGGGGGCCGCAAGTTTGAACTCAGCGGTATAGGTTACATTATCAAGACGACGGGCTATCTGCAATCGGTCGAGCAGATTCAGAATATCCCGCTCAAGACGATCAGCAGCGTTCCCGTGCGCGTAGCCGACGTAGCGACGGTGCAGATGACGGGCGAAACCCGGCTGGGCATCTTCGACCTGAACGGGCAGGGTGAGGCCGTGGGCGGCATCGTGGTGATGCGCTACGGCGAGAACGCCGACGAGGTGATTGGCGACGTCAAGAAGAAAATGGAAGAGGTAGCTAAGGGACTACCCGAAGGCGTAACGTTCAACATCGTCTATGACCGTAGCGGGCTGATTCAGGAATCAGTTGCATCGATTCAGCACACGCTGATTGAAGAAATGATTGTCGTGTCGCTGGTAGTGATTCTGTTCCTGCTGCACTGGCGGTCGGCCATCAGCATCATTATTCAGATTCCGATCACCATCGCCACGAGCTTTATTCTGCTCAACGCCTTCGATATCTCCTCCAATATCATGTCCCTGACAGGCATCGCGCTGGCTATCGGGGTGATCGTCGATAACGGCATCATTATGGCCGAAAACGCCTATAAGAACTTAGCCACCCGGCAGGCTGAATTAATGGCAGAGCGCAATCAGCAACCGCCAACGACCCAGCCTGACAATACCGATCAGGGCAAACTGAACGGACAAAAGCACCGCCCCGCTACCCCTCAACCAACCGAGATCTATGGAAATGAACGCACCTAAAAAGCATTGGGAGACCATCTACCAAACTAAGCAAGCTGTCGAGGTTAGCTGGACCCAGGAAATACCAGTCACGTCGCTGGATTTCATTCGGCAGGCACAGTTGCCTAAGTCGGCCCGTATTATCGACATCGGCGGGGGCGACAGCAAGCTCGTTGATTTTCTGCTGGATGAAGGCTACGAAGACATCAGCGTCCTTGACATCAGCGAAGTAGCCCTCAACCGGGCTAAACAACGGTTGGGCGAACGGGGGGATCGGGTAGAATGGATTGTGAGTGACATCACAACTTACGCGCCGATTCAACCCTTCAACTTTTGGCATGATCGGGCGGCATTTCACTTCCTGACTACCGCCGAACAAATTAATCGGTATATGACCACGGCCCGTGTTGGTGTGTCTCCTAATGGCTACGTCACTATTGGCACATTCTCCGAAACAGGCCCGGAAAAATGCAGCGGTTTGCCCATTCGACGCTACAGTGAACAGACCCTCACTGACGAGCTGGCTCGCGGTTTCCGCAAACTTCGGTGCATTACTGAGGACCACATTACGCCCTTCGATACGAATCAGAACTTTCTGTTCTGCTCGTTTCAGCGAGTGCATCAAAACTGATTCAAAGACCATGTGGGAAAAGATAAAGAAAAGGTTCGGATTCGGGCCTAAAAACTACGTTGAAATCCCCGACGAGGAACGGCTGGCGATCATCGAGCGGTCGAGCATTCAGGTGTCGCGGGGGGTGTTCTATTCGACCATTATCATCATTACGTCGTTTCTGCCGGTGTTTCTGCTGACCGGGCAGGAAGGAAAGTTGTTTCACCCCCTGGCCTGGACCAAAACGTTTATCCTGCTGGTTGATGCGCTATTAGTGGTGACGCTGGCCCCGGTGATGCTATCGCTGTTCATGAAGGGCCGCTTCAAGGATGACCACGCTAACCCGATTAATCGCTTCTTAGAACGGGTGTATGAACCCATCATCCGGTGGGTGATGCGCTGGCGTAAGACGACGATTGGTATCAACCTGTTAGCCCTGGCTATTAGTATACCAATGCTGATGAGTCTGGGTTCGGAGTTTATGCCGCCGTTGGACGAACAAAGCATTCTGTTCATGCCGGTTACGCTACCCGACGTATCGAACGCCGAAGCTAAACGGATTTTGCAGGTGCAGGATAAGTTGATTAAGTCGGTGCCGGAAGTCGATAAGGTGTTGGGGAAAGCGGGGCGAGCATCGACAGCTACGGATAACTCACCCATCAGCATGATCGAGACCATTATCATGCTCAAACCCAAGTCCGAGTGGCGGGAAGGCATCACCAAGAAAGACCTCATCAACGAGCTGGATGCCAAACTTCAGATTCCGGGCGTGGTCAACGGCTGGACGCAGCCCATCATTAACCGAATCAATATGCTCTCTACAGGCATCCGTACCGACGTGGGCATCAAGGTACACGGACAGTCGCTCGACAGCATCTACGCCGTATCTGAGAAGGTCAAGGCGGCTTTGGAAGGTGTTTCGGGTGTAAAAGACCTCTACGTCGAACCCGTCACGGGCGGCAAATACCTGACCATTGATGCAAACCGGGAAGCCTTGGGTCGCTACGGACTGAGCGTGGAAAATGTGAACGGCGTGGTTGAATCGGCCATTGGCGGTTCTCCCATCGGGCAGACCATTGAAGGTCGTCGGCGGTTCTCGATTAATGTGCGGCTGGCGCAGGACTATCGCAACAGCGTTGAGCGCATCCGGCGAATTCCGATTGCTACGGCCTCGTTCGGTACCATCCCGCTCTCGGCGGTGGCCACGGTGAAGTTTGAAGATGGTCCCCCGATGATTACCTCCGACAATGCGCTGCTCAGGGGGGCGGTGATGTTCAACGTCCGCGACCGCGACCTGGGAGGAACGGTGCAGGAAGCCATCAATAAAGTAAGCAAAGAATTGAAACTGCCCAATGGTTATTTTCTGGAATGGAGCGGGCAGTACGAAAACCTGATTCGGGGTAAGCAAACGCTGATGATTATTGCCCCCGTGGTGCTGGTGATCATTTTTCTCTCGCTCTACCTCGCTTTTGGTTCGGCGCGGGAAGCGTTTCTGAGTTTGATTACGATTCCCTTCGCGCTGATCGGCGGGGCGTACATGGTCTATTTCTACGGGGTAAACCTGTCAGTGGCCGTGGCGGTTGGCTTTATCGCCCTATTCGGTATTGCGGTCGAAACGGGCGTGGTGATGGTGATCTACCTCAACGATGCCATGAAGCAACTTGTCGCAAAACGGGGTAATTCCCGCGACACCATCAGCCGCGACGAGTTGCGCGAATACGTTATCAACGGCGCGGCCAAACGGCTCCGACCTAAAATCATGACCGTATCGGTGGCCCTGTTTGGCTTAGTGCCGGTGCTGTGGGCATCGGGGGTGGGGAGCGATGTAATGTTGCCCATCGTGCTGCCCATGATTGGAGGGGTACTCACTTCCTCGACGCACATTCTGCTGGTGACTCCGCTGATTTTCTTACTGACGAAAGAATATGAACTTAAAAAATTTGGTAAACTGGATGTGCTGGAAGCTTCTCACTAACAGTCTGCTTGCCGCGTTGCTGGTAACGCAGGTTGGTTTGGGCCAGACGCGGCCCCAGCCAGTCCCGTCAGCCGTGCAGTCGCTGACGGGGACTGACCAGTACGTGCGGCCTTCGGCCGCTGCTCCATCCGGCCTGGTGCTGGCTTTAGACAGTGTGTTGGTTCGTATCGACCGAGACAACCCACTGCTTAAACCCTACAGCAGCCGGGCGGCAGCCGCCCGTGCCTATGCTGAAGGGTCTCGGAGTTGGATGGCTCCAATGGTAGGTGGCGGGGTTTTCATGGCCCCCTATCCAATGCAAATGGTCATGGATCAGCGGGATATGGGGTATGGTATGATTGCCATTGAACAGGATATTCCCAACCCCGTCAAACAACGGGCGAAGCAAGTATTTCAGCGGTCGAAAGCGGCTGTGGAAGAAGCTGGTCGCGGCATCACGCTCAACCGGCTCCGCTCCGATGCCAAAGGGCTTTACTTCGACTGGCTGGTGCTGGAAAAACGGCGGTCGGTGCTGGCCGAGAACCGGCAGATTCTGCAAACAATGAAAAAGCTGGCTGACATTCGTTACCCGTATCAGCAGGGCAGTCTGGGCAATATTTACAAAGCGGAAGGCCGACTGTATGAGCTTGACAACATGGTGACAATGACCGAGTCGGAGATCCAACGCAAACGCATTGGCCTGAACACGCTGATGAACCGCCCCCAAACGGAAGCGTTCGGGATTGACACCACCTACTGCCCCACCGAACCGCAGCCGGTTGTGCCATCGACGGAGGAAATCAGTCAGATCCGGTCAGATATTCTGCGCATGGATAAACAAATTCTGAGTATGCGGGCGGGTATTGAAGCGCAGCGGGCGCAGGCCCGGCCCGATTTCCGGGTTCGCTTCGACCATATGCAGCCCCTGGCTGGCACGAAGAGTATGATGCCAACCCAGATGACAATAATGGGGATGATCTCGATACCCGTTCTTCCCTGGGCCTCACGGATGTATAAGGCCGAAATCAAAGGCATGGAACAGGACATCGCGGCCATGCGCTACGAACGCGAAGGAATGCTTATTGAAACGCAGGGTATGGTGGCCCAGATGCTCACCGACATTCGGACGATGCGAACGCAGTTGGAGAATTATGAACGGCGGGTGATTCCAACAATTCGCAAGAACTACGATACCCAGCTAATTGCCTACGAGCAGAACAAAGGCGATCTGTTCGTGGTGATTGATGCTTGGGAAACACTGAACATGACCCAGATGGATTATCTGACGCGCCTACAGGAGTATTACCGCATGATTGTAAGTTATGAGCGAGAACTGGAGAAATAAGAACAGGCTGGGGCTGATGGCCTCCCTCGTCGGGCTTGTCCTGACTCTGTTGGCAGGCTGCCAGGCAGACAACGACAACAAAGAAGCAACGGCACCGGCCAACCCAAATACAGGGGTTCATAGCGGTCATACCCACGAGACCGCCGAGGAAGCTTACACCTGCCCCATGCACCCGCAGATTGTGCAGGGCAAACCCGGTTCGTGTCCCATTTGTGGCATGGATTTGGTGAAAAAAGTAACGGCCGGTGGCGACAGTCTGGCGATCAATGCCGACCTCAAAGCCCTGTTACAACCCACTAACTCGGTGGTGGTGGCCAATATTGCAACCGTGCAGCCCGAACAACGCACGGCAGCGGTATCCGTACAGGCTAACGGCATCATAACCTACGACACCCGGCGACTTTACACGATTCCAGCCCGGTTCGGCGGACGTGTCGAAAAGCTATACGTGCGCGTTAATTATCAGCCCATTCGCAAGGGCCAGAAACTACTGGAACTCTACAGCCCCGACATCGTCACGGCGCAACGTGAACTGCTCTATTTACTCGATGCGGATGCGGACAACGCTCCCCTGATTGCCGCAGCCAAACAAAAGCTTCGATTGCTTGGCGTAACCGACGGGCAGATTGATGAGCTGACCCGTACTCGTAAACCCAGTTATGCCTTGGCTGTGTACAGCCCTTATGATGGGTATGTCATCGAAGAATCGGCGGGTACACCGCCTTTGCCTGCTGCTGGCGGCATGGGTAGTGCCGGAGCCGGTAGCGGCATGGGGGGTGGAGAAGGTATGGGGGGCGGTATGTCAGACGGGGGAAGCTCTCCGGGTACGGATGAAATCACGTTTGCAACGCCAACCCCCGCGCCGGGGAGCGAGGGCGTTGTTGGCTCGTTGCTGCTACGCGAGGGGCAGTACGTCCAGACCGGGCAAACCTTGTTCCGGGTCGTAAACCCCAGCCGCCTGTGGGCCGAGTTCCGGCTCTACGCCCGCGATGCGGCTGGCATCAAACCCGGCGACGAGCTGACCATTGCCTTCGACCAGACGGGCGAGGCTCCGCGCCGGGCACGGGTCAGTTTTGTAGTGCCTTTTATTGAAGGAAACGGGCAGTTCGTTACCGTGCGGGCGTATCTGCCGGGGAGTAATTCGGTGCGGGTGGGCCAACTGGCCCGCGCTACGCTTCGGCGGTCGGGCGGGCCGGGGCTTTGGCTACCCGCTACGGCCATACTCGACTTAGGCAACGAGCAGGTCGCCTTTGTGCAACAAGAAGATGCGGCTAATACCTTCCGGCCCGTGCGGGTGCAGATCGGTCAGCAAACAGGTGGGTATGTTGCCATCACCAGCGGGCTGACGGGTGAGCAGGTCGTTGCCCGCAATGCCCAATTTTTAATCGACAGCGAAAGTTTTGTTAACGTAGCCACCACAAAATAGCCATGCTGAAACAAAAGAAATATGGTTGGGCCGGGCTGCGATCAGCCGGGCTGCGCTGGTCTTTCCTGCTGATGCTGGTGCTGAATGCCGCCTGCCAGTCGGGCGAAAAGACCGACAATGACCAGGCCGATTCCGCAGCGGTAGCCGCCAGCGACGACCATAGTGGCCATAATCACGGGCCGGACGGGGCGGAAAAAATTACGTACACCTGCCCCATGCACCCGCAAATTGTGCAGGACAAGCCCGGCTCCTGCCCCATTTGTGGCATGGATTTGGTGCCCGTGGCGAAGACCGGCGAAATAGCCACCGAGATTATGCTCAGCGAAAGCCAGATGCAGCTTGCCAACGTGATGGTTCAGCCGGTAGCATCGGGCAATATTGGCAACAGTACCGTACTGAACGCCCGGCTTGCCGCCGATCAGCAGCAAACGGATGTCATCAGCAGCCGGGTAGTGGGCCGAATCGAGCGGCTCTACGTGAAAGAGACGGGTCAGCCCATCCGCAAAGGGCAGGTATTATATGAAATATACAGCGAACCCCTGCTTACTCAGCAGCAGGAATACCTGTTAGCCCTTCGGCAGGCCGAAGAACTGAACGAGCCGCGCTATGAAGACTTCCGGCGGGCTGCCGAACAGAAACTTCGGCTGTATGGCATGACCGCTGAACAGATTACCGGGTTAGCCAAAACCCGGAACGTGCAACCGCGTATTCCATTTGTGGCACCGGCAGGTGGCACCGTTACGGAGATTGCCGCCAGTGAGGGGCAGTACGTGGGTGAAGGGGCGTTGCTGTATCGTTTGGCTAACCTGGGCCAGCTTTGGGTCGAAGCCGAGTTGTATGCGGGTGAAGCCCGGTTTGTGAAGGTTGGCGACCGGGTGCCCGTACAGGTGGTGGGCTATGAAACCAGTCCGACGATGAATGCGCGGGTGACGTTTATTAACCCCGAATACCGGGCCGGTAGTCAGGTACTGGTGATGCGGGCGGTAATGCCCAATCCAGGGGGGCGGTTCCAGCCCGGCCAGCAGGCACGGGTGTTGCTTCGGCACGGCGTACAGCGCGGGCTGACGCTGCCGGCCGATGCCGTGGTGCGGGCCGGACAGGGAGCGGTCGTGTTCGTGCAGACGGGTCAGGGACAGCCCGATGGGTCGGTTTTTCAGCCCCGCCGGGTACAGACCGGTACCGAAACGGATCAGCAGGTGTCCATTACCAACGGGCTAAATGGTGATGAACAGGTAGCAATGTCGGGGGCCTATCTGCTGTACAGCGAACTGATTCTTAAAAAGGGTATTAACCCCATTACTGCCGAAGTTGAAGAAGGTGTGAAATCGACCCCCACTCTGGAAAGCAACCCCACCGCACCAGCGGCCCGGTCCGTAGCCAATGCTGCCACTATTCCCAAAAGCCATAAAGCCCCGCACACCTTTATAAAGCAGTTGACAATTGTCTATGAAACTTCGCTGAAGTTGACCGAAGCCTTGATCGGCGCGAATTCGGAACAGGCCAAAACGCTGGCGGGAGGGGTCGGAAAAGCCTTAGCGGGTGTGGATATGATGTTGCTTTCGGGTGCAGCTCATACCGACTGGATGACCTACCTGAACACCATGAATGCTGCCTTAAAAGCCCTTAACATGACTACTGACCTGGAAAAGCAACGAACGGCTTATGCTCAGTTTGAAGAAGGATTGTACCGGAGTATCAAAGCGTTTGGCGTGACCGATAAACCCGTGTATCGTCAGTTCTGCCCAATGGCCCTGAATAACAAAGGCAGTTATTGGCTTAGCGACAAAAAGCCCATTCGCAACCCATACTTCGGCGATCAAATGTTGACCTGTGGCGAGACAAAGGAAGTTATCCCCTAATCGGGAACTATCATGAACTCCCAATTTAACCCCATTTGTACTCCATCACTATGCCTACTGACTTGCTCCCGGTGAAACCCGTGGCGGTGCATACCTCCTGGACGAAGCGCGTAAAACGTGTCCGTCAGCAATTCATTCAACTAAGTAGGCTTGTGCTGAGGAAAGGAGTCCGGGTAGGGTATCGTCTGGCGGGTTACCAGTTTCTGGATAAAGAGCAGACCGAAGCTTTCCTCCGACCCTATAGCTTAGTAACCTACCCGGCCAATGCGCTATGCATGGAGGAGGTCGTTGACCTGATTGATCCCTCCAAAGTCTATTACCCCCAGACTCAGACCGAAACTGAACCCGTTTCGGTCTGGCGGTACAAGACCCCTGCGGCAGGGGCCGAACTGCGCCCCTACGGCAGTGTGCTGACCGAGCGAAACATACCTTGTACGGACATCAATACCGACGATTTTTACCAAAACGTACTCCATCGGCAACGTCGGCAGTCGATAACCGTACAGACCGTGATCGCTCCCTGGAGCCACTATCTGGACGGTATTATTTGGGGTGGGTATTATGATTTTGTGTTTTTGGTAGCGGCAAAACTGGCCCGCATCAAGGGCGTGCTGCCCGAAGCGGTATTTCGTAATGCAACCGTAGCGTACCCCCAATTTGGAACTGCCTACGAGCGTGATTTCATGGCTTTACTGGGTGTTGAAGCACATCAACTTATTGATACGCGCAAAACCAGCGTACAATTCAGGGAGTGTATCGTAGCTAATGCCGGCCACTGGTTCTACCCGAATCTGGCGGATATAAACGCGCTCCGAACGTATATACTACCGCAGCTTCCGGCCCCCGACACGCGCAGAAAGCGCATCTATATCAGCCGGAACTGCCGACGCCGAATCACAAACGAAGCCGCGCTAATTCAGCTACTCAACCAGTATGAATTTCAGATTATTGACGATGTACCCCGTTCTGTTACGGAACAGGCGGCCATTTATCGGGATGCTGATTTCATTGTAGGGCCACATGGCGCGTCGTTCAGCAACCTGATCTGGTGCCAGCCAGGAACGCAACTGCTGGAGCTTTTCGCACCCACCTATTACCCCGACTTTTTTCGCTATTTAGCCAACGTACTTAGTATGCGGTATGCGGCTTATTTTCAGGGAGAAGCTCATCCCGGAAATTGGACGCGGGGCCTCGAAGACGATATAACGGTGTCTATCCCGGAGATAGAGCAGTGCCTGAAAAAAATGCTGGGTACGTAAGTACCCTGTCCACCACCAACTACCGTAACGAATGCAATCTCTTTCTACCCTTGCCCGCCGATTCTGGTACGTTCTGCTGGCTTTCTTTATACTGGCTATAGTTTTTTCCATTCGCGAAGCCTACACGCAGGATGAACACGGTGATCCGTATATTTTCTGGGCGGCTGGCCTGAAATTCATGGCCGACACCCCTTTATACGAGCCAATACCGGGTGCTCAGGAATACATCTATCCGCCCGTTGCAGCGTGGCTGTTTCAGCTACTGGCTATTTTCCCTTTTCCGGTTGCCACTGGGCTATTTACTTTTTTCAATTTTGCCGCTTGGCTGGGCCTAATCGGACTAACGTACCTGTTGTTGGTACATTTTTCCCCCAACCGCTTTACGCGAACCGCCCTGCTCATCGCCGTCATCGCCACAATCCGATACTATTGGCATAACATTATTTGGGTGAACGTCAACGAGGGGGTAGCCCTGCTGAGCGTTGGTGGGCTATATAGTTACGTGCGCGGACGGGAAAACCTGGGCCTGCTGCTGCTCACACTGGCTATGTGGGTTAAAGTGATGCCGATTTTGCTGGTCGTCGTTCTGCTGATTCGTCGTCCTGTTTCTACCTTATGGAAGGTCGGTGGCTACAGCCTGCTTTTTGCGTTGCTTGTCTTTCTGCAACGGGGCGTTGCGCAGGGCATTCAGGATTATCTCGATTACTGGTATGTTGTGTTCCGGCCATTCTTACTCGAAGGACGGGTATATACCGACTGGATTGCATTTGGCATTTCCGCTACGTTATCGAAACTGTTGACGGCCCATCCCGACATTAACGGCATTCGGTATCACATCGCGGAATGGCAGTTGGCCCTAGTGAATAAAATCAGTCTGATTGTTCGCCTTGCCCTGGTGGGCATCACGTACTATTTCGCCTGGAAAACCCGTCGGCAGGCGGCCCTTCCGGTACTGCTCCTAACGTACCTGACAATACTTCTTGTGGCCGGCGTGTCGTGGGAAGGCCATCATGTTACGCTCCTTCCCGTTGTAGCAGGATTGTATCAGTACCTGACCGAACTAAGCCTGTTCAGGCTGAGAAAAGTAATGACCGTCGTAAGCATCGCCGTTGGGCTGATGACCAGCGATCTGTTGGGAGGTCGTTTGTCTGACTACGTTCAGGGCTTCAGCCTGATTACCTATCTGGTCTTATTCTTATTTGGAGTTGCGGCTGTTGTCAATGCGCGGCTTATTCAAGCCCGGAACCATGTTAACCGGTAGTCATATCCCAGTAGTGCAATGAAAGAATGCTGTAAAACAGGTGATAAGCAGCCAACACCAAGCTGGCGAACGTACCTGAACTGGCTGCTTTACGCCGTAATCGCCGGTATGCTATTGCTGGCGGCCTGGAGTCAGTTCAGCTAACCGTTTACGGGTGGTCTCCTGCTTTTTACGTGTGAAGGTATCCCATGTAAAAGATTGCCAATAAACATATAAAACCACCGGATTATGAACGAATCAATAAACAACGCCAACCGTTCTGCCGGTCAATTTAGTTGTTGCTGGCAGGTAGAGCAGACAAGGGCGGGGTTGTACTCACCGGGTAATCTTCTTTACGTAACACTTGGTATCTCCGGTTTCATCCTGGACCGATTGAGTTGGCGTCGTGCGTTGGTTATGGGTGTATCGTTAGGCTGGGCCTGGTATGGGCTTCCTGACCTAACTGACCTCTGGTTTTGCGTAGCATACGTTATGCTGTCGATGCTGCTCTATCTCGGTTTGATAAGTAGTGTTTTGCCGCAGCATGGACTTCGCCTTAACTGGATTGGGGCGAAAGGCGAAGAAAAAGCGTTCAGAGCATTTGAGGGCCTGTTTGCATTTGCTTTTTTTCATAATGGCCTGGCATTAACGCATATCAGCCAGCAAACGGCGAGTACACTCCCTGCATTTCAGTCAATGGACTCCATAATTACGATTCTGGCGATAGTGTTGATTTTCACCGGTACGGCTGTGAAGATTTGGTCTGCGTTGGTGGTGGGCCTGCCGGTGTATTACTGGAAGTATATGTTTCTGGGCCGCGCCGTTGGCGGTTTTGTCGTCAGAGGCCCTTACCGGTATTTAGCCAATCCTATGTATGGAGTCGGACAGCTTCAGGTGTACGGAATTGCCTTGTACTACCACTCATTTTATGGCCTCCTCTTCGCGGCTCTTAATCAATTGTTGGTGTTTGGTTTTTACTACGTTGTCGAGCGTCCTTTTATGAAGCGAACGTTTGGCATCAGTGCTTTGTCAGTGAATTAGCTGATTTCAGGGCTTGAAGATTGAGTGTTTTCCGTACTAACTTGTCAATCAACACCCATATGCAACCGGTTTGCTTGCTTCCAGTCTCTGCGTGTTGGCCCCGCCTGTTTGGCCTGCTGATTCTGTTTGGGCAAGTCGTGCTGTCTTCCGTGCAGGCACAGCCACGTTCTTCGTTCTGGCGCAAACTGCATCCTGATTCGCTGACGAGCCGCCCGTTGCGCTTTGTGCCGCTACCCGTATTACAGTCGGGGCCGGAAATTGGCGTGAAAGGCGGCATCACTCTCGATTACTTTTACAACGCAGGGACGGGGCGAGCTGATAAACCCCGCTTTCACAGCCGGTACTGGCAACGGCTCGACTCGCTCAATCGACGTACCCGCGATTCATACGCCTTCGTTCATGTTCTTTACAGCACCCGTCGGCAACTGGCCGCAGAGGGTGTATGGAATACCTATGGCGCGGCTGAACGGTACGTAATGCGGGGGCGGGGCGGCTACGTTGATTTTTCGGAAGATTATTGGGGCGTAGGCAATCAAACCCTGAATGAGCGCGAGTTCTACGTGTTAAGTTATCAACGTTGGTACGTGCAACATCGGTTCTGGCGACGAGTAAAAGGGCGTTTTTTCGCGGGCCTCAGCTACTATTATTCTAACACGCAAAACGTGCAGTTGAGTCAGGGCCAGCCCCTGCACGAATCGTTGCCGGGCAGTCAGGGCAGTGTGGTGTCGGCCCTGGGGCCAACCCTATTGGCTGATTACCGGGATAACCCGTTCAGCCCGACGCGGGGCTGGTACGCTGAGTGGGCCTTTCAGATGTATAGCCACAAATTCGGTAGTCAGTTCGATTACACTGAACAGTCTGTTGATTTGCGCCGGTACGTACCGCTGAATGCGAAAAATATGGTTGGTCTGCAAGCCGTTGGGCAGTTCACAACGGGAACTATTCCGCTGCGGGAGTTGCCCAAACTGGGAGGGCCAACTATGTTACGCGGCTTTGTGCAGGGCCGGTATCTTGACCGGCAGCTTTGGTCGGCCCAGGCCGAGTACCGGCGTACCCTGAACCGTTTTCTGCTAGCAGCCGCTTTTGCTGCGTTGGGTGGTGTGGCCGAACACGTTACCGATTTTTCCCTTGCGACTACTCGTTACGCTGGCGGGGTAGGAATGCGTGTGCTACTGAATCGATAAAAGCAGGTTTACCTGCGTACCGATCTGGCTATCAATTCAAACAAGACGGTTAACCTGTATATACGTATGTTGGATGCATTTTGAAATCCTCATTATTCAGATGGTCTTAACACCATCTGAAAACTTTCGTTTTACAGAATATTATTTTACATAGTATTAATATTAAAATATATAATCATAACTTTACCACATCTAAAAAATAATATTTGCCATCTATGCTTTTTTTCCTAATTTGCTACAAAAAAAAATATACACAAAAATGATGAGATTCGTCGCCCTCACCCTCTTGTTGCTAACGCCGTTTCTTGCTCAGGCGCAGCAGCCCGTCAAGGATTATAAAGGCCATATTTTGACCAGTTCTGGTCAAATTCAACAAAATGGCATTACGGTAGGCACAGTATCAAAGGAAGGCATCATTCAGGATGCCAAAGGAAAAAAGATTGCCTTTCTGAAGGCTGACGGAACAATGGTTGATGCAAACGGCAAACTGTTGGGTCGCATGGCGAAAGATGGCATGAGCTTTTACAACGAAACCGGCGGACTCGTATTTACTCTAAAAGACAGGCCGGACGATACTTGCGACCTGATTGATGCCAAGGGGAACGTAGTAGGCAATGTTCACGACAGCCTGAAAGGTAGTGCTTGCGCCCTCCACTGCTTTCAGGCCGGGATGAAAAATAAGCCTGACCACAGTAAAATGAAGCATTGAGCTTTGCGGGTTTGCTGGGAGGAAGAATTTGCCATATGTATTCGCTAATTAACGTTGTCGAAGGCTACGTAGTAAAACTTAGTCTGCACCACGGCCGGTGGCAAACAGGTCGGCCTGTGTTTATGCAGGTCAACATTCAACAAAACAACGAAGCGGATACGGCAGAACTGGCGGATATAGTAGACGCACAGGTTACTATCACGTCCGAATATCTTGCTAAACCTTTTATACTTCTGCTGGAAGCTAGTGCCATGGGATTAGCCAAACTGTTTACGTTCCCGGAAGCAGGCACTTATCAGGCAAGGGTTCAATTTTCCCATCACCTCTCAGTCCTCACAACGGTCTTTACGCTACACGTTGAAGAGGGCAAAGATGCGGCAGACCCCGTCGGTTAATCAACAACTAATCACAATCAGCCTTATACGTGAGTAGGATCACCTTAAGGTCCTAATTCTTCCCATACATTTGCTACGTAACCAATCTACGGTCGTAGCCATGCGTAATGTTTTACTTATATCGCTCCTGTATTTAAGTTCGCCTGATTTGACACAGGCTCAATCGAATGCCAGTATGCCGGGCGGTTTATTTCGTTCGGCTGAAGATTTCAGACGGAATGAATTAATGCTGGCCGTTGACTGCCGGGCGCAAAAACATAAACTACGGCTGCACGAGTTCATCGGAAAGCCTTATGTGACGATCATTCATCAGAGGCAGTCGTATCAATACGCTAAAGATAGCCTGTATGGATTTCGCGATTGTGCCGGGCAGAGCTACCGGTTTGTGTCTGAGAACGACCACTACCCCATCCTCAATCCGGGCGAACCTATATTGATTTACAAACTGGTACGGCCACCCATAGCCAAACAGCCCGGATATACAAAACTATTTTTTAGCAAAGACGCAGGTGCTCCGCTCCAGGAGCTTACGGTTGAAACCCTGAAACGGGCTTTTCCGGAAAATCATGCCTATCACGACCGACTTGATGCTCAGTTCAGCAACGGTGGCGATTTATCGGTTTACGATCCCTTGCACCGTATGACGAAGATTAACTGGCTGCTTAAAGAAAGTCAATAAGCCGAGAGTTGTTTAGAATATTTCTAAAGAAGTTTGTTTGTTGCAGAATGGCATATACCTTTGCATAGTTTTGAATCAGTCTAAATAAAACTATGCAACTTCTTATACGTGCCCTAATCCTGTCAATTTTTCTTTTTACTGGAATGGCAGCGAGAGCCGACGACGGTAAACCATCGGGTGTGCTCCAGGGCTTTGTGCTGGACCCTAATGGTCAACGCGCTGAGGGGGTTACCGTAGCACTCAAAGGAACCATTCGCCAGGTAAGTACCAATCAGAAAGGCTTCTACCAGTTCACAAACCTTGTTCGGGGGCAGTATGTGCTGGTCGTATCGGGCGTGGGCCTGCAAACCAACGAGCAGACCGTCAACGTTACCGATGAGCAAATCACCAGCCTGACGATCACCATTCAGGAAAGCATACAGGAACTTCAGGAGGTCAAAGTCATTGCCGCCAGAGGATTACGTGAGCGGGAAGTTTTGCCCGAAGTGGGCCACAATGCCATTTTTGCCGGTAAGAAAACAGAAGTCATTAACCTGGGTGCGCTGGATGCTAACCTGATTACCAACAACAGTCGGCAGGTATTCAGCAAAACGCCGGGCGTGATGGTCTGGGAAAGCGAAGGGTCGGGTATGCAGGTGGGGGTGGCCGTGCGGGGGCTGAGTCCCAACCGCTCCTGGGAGTTTGACACCCGGCAGAATGGAGTGCAGATCAGTTCGGACCCCTTCGGGTATCCCGAAGCGTATTACAACCCACCCATGCAGGCCGTCGAGCGGATTGAACTGGTTCGGGGTGGAGCCTCGCTGCAATACGGCCCGCAATTCGGCGGTTTGCTCAATTACGTTTTGAAAGGTCCGGCAACCGACAAACCGATAGCCATCGAATCGCAGCAGTCGGTAGGCAGCTACGGGTTATTTTCTACCTATAACTCGTTGGGCGGCACGTCGGGGCGGTGGCAGTATTTTGGGTACGTAGACTACCGCCGGGCTGATGGCTGGCGTGAAAATAGCCGCTACAACATCTTCAACGGCTTTGTCTCGATCAGTTATTTAGTCACGAACCGGCTTAAGATCGGGGCCGAAATTTCGCGGGCTTCCAGCGTCAATCAGCAGCCGGGCGGCCTGACCGACGGCCAGTTCGCCCAGAATGCCCGGCAGAGTTCACGGGCACGCAACTGGTTCAACGTACCCTGGACGGTTCCCTCTGTTACGGTTGATTACACCATAAATGAGCGTACCCAGCTGAACCTGAAAGTACATGGCCTGTTTAGCGAGCGGAATCAGATCGGCTTTGTCAATGCCATCACCAATCCCGACGTACCCACTGCGGGCGGTCAGTTGGCAAACCGGACTATCGACCGCGATACGTATCAGAACTGGGGAAGCGAGCTGCGGCTGATTAGTCAGTATAACGCGCTTGGTCGGCGACACGTTCTCTCGGCGGGGGTGAAATATTTTAACGGCTACACCGACCGCCGACAGCAGGGTAAAGGCGATGTCGGCTCGGACTTCAACCTGAGACTGGTGGATGCCGCCTTTCCCCGTGCGCTCAACCTGCGGACGACGAACGTAGCCGCGTTTGCCGAAAACCTGTTCCGGTTGACCGACCGCTGGACGCTGACACCGGGCATCCGGGTTGAACTACTTGATAACAGCGTATCAGGACGTTACAGTTTTGCAGCCAACGAAACCGAAAACCAGATCAGCCAACAACGCAGCCGATCATTTGCCCTGCTGGGTGTGGGAACGGAGTACAAACTGGCCCATTTTGCTACGTTCTACGGAAACTATTCGCAGGCGTATCGTCCGGTGCTGTTCGGCGACCTGACACCCGCTGCCCTGACCGATTTTGTGATTGATCCGAATCTGCGGGATGCGCGGGGCTACACGATTGATGCCGGTTTGCGGGGCGCGTACCGTAAATTCCTGACCTACGACCTGGGCGTTTATTATTTGAACTACGCCAATCGCATTGGCACCCTGACCCGCCTGAATGAAGCCAACCGCCCCTACCAATTCCGGACGAATTTGGGTCGGAGCGTAAGTAAGGGCGTAGAAGCCTATGTCGAAATTGATCCGATAGTAGCATTGGCGGGCCGCTCAAAAGTGGGGTACATAAGTTTGTTTACCTCACTGGGTTTTACGGATGCCCGCTACCTGGATTTGCCTACGGCAACCGTCACGAACGGTCAACTCGTAGAAGGGAACCTACAGCGTAAATTTGTGGAGAACGCCCCGCAATTTATTGGCCGTTTTGGCTTGAACTATACCTACCGCACCTTTACGCTCACAGCCCTGCTAAACCGGGTGGGCAAAGCGTACAGCGATGCCAATAATACTGAAAACGCCACTGCCAATGCCCAAACGGGGCCAATTCCGGCGTATCAGGTAATAGACGTATCGACCTCGCTTCGGAGGAAGCGATATCTGTTTAAAGCAGGGGTTAATAACTTAACGGATGAACGCTACTTTACCCGGCGGGCTGGGGGGTATCCGGGGCCGGGTATTCTGCCCGCCGACGCACGTAATTTTTACGTGACCGTCGGCATTAAGTTGTAATGACTGTAACTCGGAGAAACATGAGTCATCCCGAATTTTGAGTCCATAAGTGGGTGAAGGCAATTCGGATCCGATAAAGCGGTGCTGAGGCTTCTCGGCACCGCTTTGCCGTTCGGTGGCAACCCAATCGTAAGAGTAGTTGCTGCCAGTGACTAAGTTCAGCCCGTAGTAAGGAGAGTAAAAAGGCGTATAACAAAGCCACGATCATCATTAACTTAAGGCGGTTTTCCCAGAACCATAAGCGAGGAGATTCTAAGGCCAACTCCGATTTGGTATAGCGGAAGGAGGTCTCAATCTGCCAACGACGGGCATAGGCAAAGACCAGTTGCCAAGCCGACTCCACCGAGTTAATGGCTTCGTTGGTCAGCAAATACCAAGGGGTACGACCCTTGCCAGGGCGAGATACAATCAAATACAGAGGCACATCTGGATAAGCGGGATGCCTTACTGGCTGATAGATAATACCTGTTTTTCGAGTACACTTGTGGACGGCATCATAGACTAACCGATGATCAACGGAGCGTTTGCCACGGGTTATTTCCCACGTCTTTATCAATTCTCCCGCCTGATTGAGTAAGCGGTATTGGGTTTGCCATCGAATCAGACCTTTCAGATTGGCCGTCAATAGCTTTCCTAATCAAGCTTGGGAGGCATAGCCCCGATCAAAGATATGGAAGACAGTCTGACCAAAACGATGGGTTAGTTCCGTCAAGATATCACTGAGCACATCTGCCCCTTGACGAGCATGTTCACCCCGTCTAGTCCACCACGCAAACTCATACAGGCAGGGGGCTCCGCTGGCCCCTGCCAATAAAATACCTACCCATTCCAGACCGGGCACACAAACCGGTTTGCCGTCAGGTGGATTGAAATAGCCGGGTCGAATACGTTTGAGTCGGCGGGCTTTACTACTGCGAACAGCCCCCAGATCTTCACTGGCCAGTGTCTCTGGTTTCTCCATCACACTTTCATCCCAGAGCACCAATACGCGTTGGCCTTGCTGATGAAGTTGCTCATAAAACGTCTGGGCTTTGGCACGAATGCTTGTCTGGATCAGGGTATGACTCCAATGAGGACTTCTGAGTAGGTTAGAGATTCGTTTAGTGCCTGCTGGAGCTTGACGGGCAGAGAGCAGATGTTCGCCTAGTTCGCTCAATAGCAGTCCCTGATTTCGATGCCGAAAGCGCAGTAAGGTAATCAGAAGTTGGCTAAAGGTGCGCACTAACCGCACATCTATCAAAGTGGTTAACTCCTCCAGGATACTGTGGGTAAACTGGGTTAAGCGCTGTTGATAAAAAAGGCCCACGGATTGTGGCCATTCTTGTTCAGAATTGGTTTGTTTTGCAGCAGTATTCATTAGAAAACCTCCTGTTTTGTAGTTTGGCGACCACAAAGTTCAGGAGGTTTTCGCTTGTTTAGTCAGACCCTAAAATTCGGGATGACTCATGTTTTTTTGTGGTAACTTTAACAAGCCTACAAGACCGTTCGTCACTTCTGATGGTTAAACGAAAACTCTACTATGCAAACACTTTACATCAAAAATATGGTTTGCTGAGGTGGGTCGGTTTAGCCGGACACTTGTGATTGAGAGTTGTGATTGAAATTAGCTTGATAATACTGCTTTTC